>CBDHCE010000020.1:0-508484 GCA_965260985.1 Tepidisphaeraceae bacterium
CGATCTGGTCGCCTACCCGGAAGCGGCGGTGAAAAACGAGTCGCCCGGCGCGGCCGCGCGGCGCGAGGCGCGGGCGGCGACGCTCGCGCTGCTCCGCGCGCTGCCGACAGACGAGGCGGGCCGGATCGACGCCAGCCCCCGCGCCACGCGCGAGGCGTGGGGCTTGAACGAAACGCACCGCGACCCGCCGGCCGAGACGCTGCCGCTGACGGCGCAGATGGTCGACGCCCTGTCGCTGACGAGCGTGCGGCGGACCCGTCGGGCCGGCGGCAAAACCGTCGCCGCCTGGCCGCTGCTGCCGGACGTGCCGACGCTGATCCACGGCTTCGTGGACGACGCGCCCGAGACGACGCTGGCGTGGCGGGACGAGGTGGCGGACCTCGCCGCCGAGGGGCGTTCGGCCGCCGAGGTCGAGGCGCTCGCGCTCGACGTGCTGCGGGCCTTCCCCGTGCGGACGGCCGAGCAGTTGCGACTGCCGACGCTCGAGGCGGCGAAGCTGCTGAACGAGCGCGCCGCGATTTTGGCGAAGGCCGGAACGGTCGGCCACGTCGCGCTCCGCGTGGTCGGCCGCGACGGGGTGGACCGGCTGACGCTCGACGGCCAAGTGAATGCGGCCGACCTCGCCTCCGCCACCGTGCTGCTGCCGCCGGCGTTCGGCGGGTTGGACGCCAATGGCTCTGCCGACGAGAAGGCCGAATCCGACCCCGACCGGCCCCTCGACGTCGCCGACGAGCCGACCCGCCGCCGCTTCCGCCTCACCGAGTTCGCCGACGGCTGGGAGTGCCGGCCGCTGCCCGGCGACGAAGCGCAAACGAGGCGGCCGCGGGCGGAGTGGCTCCGGCTGATCGACAAGGTAGGGTTCGACCGCCGGACCGTCGTGCCGCTGCGGCGGGCGGAGGAGTCGGAGTACGGGCTGGATTTGGTGCTGGCCGACGTGCGGCCGCCGGTCGAGCGGCGGCCCGGCGGCGCGCCGCCGACGGTGGCCGAGCACAACGCCGCCGTCGCCGCCGCGGCGGCGCGGTCGGCCGGCGCCCTGTCGCTGGAGCCGTCCGTCCGAGAGGCGATCACGGCCGCCGCCGTCCACCACGATGACGGCAAGCGGCGGGATTTGTGGCAGGCGTACATCGGCAACTTTCGCCGGACGCCGGGCGACCGGTACCTCGCCAAGTCGGCCGACGCCCGCCGGCGCGACTGGCGGCTGCTGGGCGGCTACCGCCACGAGTACGGCTCGCTCCGCGACGTGCTGGGCGAGGTCACGGACCCGCTGTCGCGCCACGCCCTCGCCGCCCACCACGGCCACGCCCGGCCGCACTTCGAGAACCAATTCGACCCGCAGGGGGCGGACGCGCCGCCCGCCGGCGCGACGCCGCACGACGTGGCGATGCGGTTTTACCGCCTGCAGCGCGAGCACGGCCCGTGGGGCCTGGCGTGGCTGGAGTCGCTGCTGACCGCCGCCGACCGCCGCGTGAGCGCGGGCGACGCGGGGGAGGATGAGCATGAGTGAAGACGCACACACAATCCCGGTGGACGTTACGAATCCCGGCCAGTTCTACGCCTGCTGCGGGTTGCTGGAAGTGGCGACGGCGCTGCGGCCGATTCAGTCGGTCAATGGCTGGTTCGCCGACGGTGCGTTCGCCATGAGTGTCGACCCGGGCGAGGTGTTGGCCGAGGTCGCCGCGGGCGGGATTGAGGTCCGGCCGCTGCCCGAGGGGAGCGCGCGGGGCCGCGGCGAGGCTCACAAGATCTCGCCGATGCTCGTCAATGGTGTCCTGGCGCTCGACTGGTGGCTGGACGAATCGTCGGCGGACTTCAAGACGTGGGCGGGCGGGATGTCGGCCCCACTGTCGATCGCCGGGCTGCACGCGGCGCTGGCGGGGGGCGACTGGCGCGCGTCGCCGCTCGATTTCACCGCCGAGTCGCAGGCCGCCACATTTTGCTTCGACTGCCGCTCGGGGGGCGACGTGATCGACAACGGCGGCGCGTGGTTCGGGCGCGCGACCCTCGCCTACCCGGCGGTGGACCTGATGGCGTTCGTCGGGCTGCAGCGGTTCCGCCCGGCCGGGGCGCGGCGGCGGGTGAAGTGCTACGCGACGTGGGCCGCCCCGCTGCCGGCGCCGCTGGCCGCCGCCGTCGCGGCCGGCTGCGTCCCGCCGCTGGCCGCCGACCGCTACCGCTTCCGCCTGCGGCCGCGCGACCCCGCGTTCCGCTACAAGTCCTTCGGCCGCGCCGAACCCTGTTCCTTCAAGGAGATGCACGAGTGAGCGATTCCACCAACCCCACCGCCTTCGACCCCTGGCTCGCCGCCGACGGCCCCGCCGCCGTCGTGATCCGCCAGCCGCTGCGGCCCGTCGAGGGCGAGGGCGGCGTGCTCTTCCCGCCCACCTACGCCAGCGACAAGGCCGGCGAGTCCGGCAAGTACAACATCGACTTCACCGGCGGCGAGGCGCGCCCCGACCGCAACGTCTGCCTCGTCGACAGCGTCGGCAGCCAGGCCAACCGCGTCGAGCCCGCCTTCAAAACCGTCGCAGGCGGCAAGCTCGTGCCGCAGGTCACGATCACCTTCGACGACGGCGACTCGGTCCACCTGCTCGACGCCGGCCACCGCGTCGGCGATGCCGCCGTGCGGTTCAGCGCGCTGGCGGATGAGGTGGAGGCCGCGCTGCTCGCGTATCGCGCCGGCGACGCGACGCCGCTGGCGAAGCTCGCGCCGACGTCGTTCGTCTTCGGCTGCTGGGACTCCCGCGCCACGCAGGTGAAGCTGCCGCGCGTGGTCGCCTCGACCATCCGCGCCTTCGACGTCCGCCAGCTCCGCCGCTCGGCGCAGTACAACCCGCCGAAGGATTACGTCCAGGACGGCGCCGTGGCCGACCCCGGCGACGAGAAGGCGAAGAAGGACCGCTACTCCGAGGAGGGGATGCTCGACGTGCCGGCCACCTTCACCCACGGCGGCGTGATCGCCGAGGGGGGCGTGCGGCGGGAGGCCACGCTGAACCTCGCCACCGTCCGCGACATCCGCGCCGGCGGCGACCCGGAGGCGGCCAGGGCGCTACAGCGGTACGTCCTCGGACTCGCGTTGGTGGCCGTCACGCACCTTGACGGCAAGTCGCTGTCGCTCCGCCAGGGGTGCCAGCTCGTCGGCGGCGGGCCGGCGGAGCGGAAGGTCGTCAACGCCGACGGCAGCGAGACGGCGTTCGAGCTGACGGCGGCGGACGCGGTGGCCTACGCCACGGCCGCGGCGAAGGCGTTCGGCGTCGGGGAGGACCGCGCCGTGGCGTTCGACGCCAAGGGCGCCAACGCCGCCCTCTCCACCTCGAGCAAGGACGCCAAGAAGCAGCGCAGCGCCAAGGGCAAGGGCCGGCGAAAGGCATCGGCATGAGCCGCGACACCACCCTCCGCATCACCGCCCGCTTCCTCTCGGGCACTTACCACGGGCGCGACCGCGACGGCGCGCCGGAGTGGCCGCCCGCGCCGCTGCGGCTGGTCCAGGCGCTGGTCGCCGCCGCTGGCTCCCGGCGCACTGCGGACGAGACGGCGGCGCTGCGGTGGCTGGAGAATCGGGCCGCGCCGCAAATCGTAGCCGCCGAGCCGCTGGTGGTTGGCGCGGCGCGGCAGGTGTTCGTGCCGAACAACAGCGCCGACCGCGCGACCGACCACGAGCCGTCGCGGGCGCTGAAGGTCTTCCGCCCCCTGCACCTGCCCGACGGGGCGGAGGTCCACTACCTCTGGCCCCTCGCCGAGGGGGATCGCACCCCGGCCGAGGCGGTCGCCCGCTTGGCTGGTCGGCTGCGGGCGCTGGGGTGGGGCATCGACGTGGTGGCCGGGCGCGGCGTGGTCGAATCGGCCGAGGCCGTCGAAGGATTGGCGGGCGAGCCGTGGGTGCCGGTCGCGGGGGAGGTCGGCGAGTTCGCCGGCGAGATGCGGCGGGTGCCGGCGGTCGGGACGCTCGAGAGTCTCGACCGCGCCCACGACGCCAAGGCGAGCAGTTTCGAGGGCGGGAGCTACACGCCGACGGACCGGAACGTGGTCGGCCCGGCGGTCGCCTACCGCCGCGGTGGCGGGCCGGCGGCGCGGCCGTGCCGGGCGTTCGCGCTGATCGGCGAGGAAGGCGGCGCCGCCCGGCGGTGGCCGGCGGCGGCGTGCCACGTCGCCGGCCAGCTCCGCCACGCCGCCCACGCCGCCGCCCTCGACGCCGAGTGGGATGACGCCGACGTCAGCGGCTACGTCTGCGGCCACTTCCCCGGCGGCGCCGAGTCGGACGACCGCCTGAGCTACCTGCCGCTGCCGAGCATCGGCCACACCTATACCGACGGCCTGATCCGCCGCGTGCTGATCGCCGAGAAGCCCGGCGGCGACGGCGACCGCCTGGGGCGGCTGGCCCGCCGGCTCGTCGGCCGGGCGCTGCGGGCCGAGGGCGGGTCCGATGAGGCGGCGGTGCTGGTGCCCTGCCCGCCGGGCGATAAGGTCGTGCATCGCTACATCGACCGCTGCGCGACGTGGGCGACCGTCACGCCCGTGGTGATGATCGGCCACCACACCCGCGGCAGCCGGAGGAACGGCAGCCTGGGCCGCGATCTCGGCGACCTCGTGGAGCTGTCGCGCGGCGACCTGCTCGGCGGCGCGGCGTCGGGCTTGACCCGCAGGGCCGCCCGGATTGTCGCCGCCATGCTGGAGGGCGCCGGCGTGGACTTGCAGGGCGTCGACCAGGTGACGCTAGGCGGCGTGCCGCCGTTCCCGAACCTGCCGCACGCGGCGCGGTTCGCGGTGCCGTCGAACCTGAACGGCCTGCCGCGCACGCACGTCCACATCAAGTTCACCCGGCCCGTCTACGGCCCGCTCGCGCTGGGTGCCGGCCGGTTCCGCGGCCTGGGAACTTTCGCCCGCGTCGCGGAGTGATCCCCGGCGGAGAACCCCCTTCGGAGGTTCCCATGCCCGACCCCGCCTACGCCGTCCGCACCGCAACGGCCGTCTCTTCCACCGGCGACGATGCGCTCACCATCGACTCGGTATCGCAGATGGCCTACTGCCCCCGCCGCTTCCACCTCATGTACGTCGAGGGCCGCTGGGCGGACAACGAGTTCACCGTCGACGGCACCCACGTCCACCGGCGAGTCGATGCCGTCGATCACCTGCTGCCCGATGCGGCGGCCGACCTTGGGGCCGACCCGCCGAAGCCGAAGAAGGCGCGGGACGACGGCGACGAGCCGCCGGCCTTTTCCCGCAGCGTGCCGCTGGGGTCGGAGGCGCTGGGGCTGACCGGCAAGCTCGATCTGGTCGCCACGGCCGACGGCGAGGCGGTGCCCGTCGAGACCAAGCGTCGCCGGGTGCCCGACACGCCCGAACGATCGTACGAAACCACCCGCGTGCAGCTCATGTGCCAGGGCCTGCTGCTGCGCGAGCACGGCTACGCCTGCACCCGCGGCATCGTCTACTACGCCGGCAGCCGGACGCGCGTGGACGTGCCTTTCACCGACGAGTTGGAGGCGCTGGCGCGCGAGCTGATCGCCCGGTCGCGCCGGGCGGTGTCGCTGACGGTCATTCCCGAGCCGCTGGAGGACTCGCCCAAGTGCAACGGCTGCTCGCTCAGCGGCATCTGCATGCCAGACGAAACCCTCGCCCTGCGGGACGTGAAAAACGAGTCGGAGGGGCGGGAGGAGCCGACGGGCGTCCGCCGGCTCTACCCGCCGCGCGACACCGCCGTGCCCTTTTACGTTCAGGAGCAGGGCGCGTTCGTCGGCAAGACCAAGGGCGTGCTGACCGTGAAAAAGCAGGGCGAACTGCTGGCCGAGGCGCGGCTGAAGGACGTGAGCCAACTGGTCCTCTGCGGCAACGTCGGCATCAGCGCCCAGACGGTGCAACTGCTGTGCGAGGCGGACGTGCCGGTGGTGTACCTCAGCAGCGGCCACTGGTTTTACGGGGTGACGCGGGGCATCACGCTGCGCAACGCCTACGACCGTGCCGCCCAGTTCGCCGCCGCCGCCGAACCGTCGCGGTGCCTCGATTTCGCCAAGCAGATCGTGCTGGACAAGGTGGCGAACCAGCGGACGATGCTGCGGCGGAACACCCCGCCGTCGCGCGAGGTCGACCGGGCGCTGCGGGACATGGACGACGTGCTGAAGGCCGTCCCGAAGGCGGCGGATTTGCAATCGCTGCTGGGCCACGAGGGGACCGGGGCGGCGGCGTACTTCCGCCACTTCGGCCAGATGCTCCGCCCGCGCGACTTCGACGCAAGTTGGGACTTCACGACCCGCAACCGCCGGCCGCCGAGGGATCCTGTCAACGCGATGCTCTCGTTCTGCTACGCGATGCTGGCGAAGGAATGCACCGTCGCGCTGCTGGCCGAGGGGCTGGACCCGTTCTGGGGCTTTTACCACCAGCCGCGGCACGGCCGGCCCGCGCTGGCGCTGGATTTGATGGAGCCGCTCCGCCCGATCGTCGCCGACAGCGCGGTGCTGACGGCGGTGAACACCGGCATGGCGACGGCGCGCGACTTTGAGACGAATGCCGGCGCGTGCGTGCTGCGGGCCGGCGGGCGGCGCGGGCTGATCCGCGCGTATGAGGCGCGGCTCGACCAGCTCGTGACGCACCCGGCGTTCGGCTACCGGTGCTCGTGGCGGTCGGTCATCCGCGTGCAGGCCCGGCTGCTGGCGCGGTGGCTGCGCGGCGACGTGCCGCGGTATGAGAGCGTCGTGACGCGGTGAGTTTTTGACGCGGGAGGGGTCGTGCGGCGGCGCTATTTGATCACCTACGACGTGGCCGACGACAAGCGGCGGACGGCGCTGTTCGACCTGCTGAAGGGGCTGGGGGACCACGCGCAGTTCAGCGTTTTCTTCGCCGAGCTGACGGCGGCGGAGCTGGCCGGCTTGCGGGGCGCGGCGTCGGCGATCGTGAACCACGAGCACGACCAGGTGCTGGTGGTCGACCTCGGCCGGGCGGAGGGGGGCGGGGCGTTCAACCCGCTGGCGGAGGGGATCGAGGCGATCGGCAAGCCGTTCGCAGCGGCGGCGCGGGTGCGGGTGGTGTGACGCGCGGCCGGCCTATGATCCTCCGTCCGCGGCGGACGCGAATTTTCCGCCGCCGACAGCCGGCATCCGCGTCCGGCCGTCTCCCGCGAGCGTCGGCGTGGTGGCCGCCCCCCGGCGGCCGCTCGAAGTGACGTGCCGGAAAGGGTTTAGATGCCGCCCCCCTCCCCACCCCCGCCGCCCCGGCGTTCCCCCCGCCGCCCCGCTCGCCTCACGGGCTGCAAAGCGATCCCGGCGCGTCGCTTACGGGAGGGTGTCCCTCCGCAGTGCAAGCACTGCGGCTACGTTGAAATAAGTGCAGTGCGGCCGGTGGAGCCGGAGTTGGACCCCCTCCGCAGTGCAAGCACTGCGGCTACGTTGAAATAGACACACCAACGCCACGAGGGCGAAGGCGTAACGCCCTCCGCAGTGCAAGCACTGCGGCTACGTTGAAATAAGGTCGAGCTGACCTTTACCGCCGTCTACTCGGTCCCCTCCGCAGTGCAAGCACTGCGGCTACGTTGAAATTGGCCTGTCCTCTTCTTTGAGATCAAGCGACTCCCTACCCTCCGCAGTGCAAGCACTGCGGCTACGTTGAAATTAGGGGCGGTCGAGGCCCCTTATCGCCGCCGGTTGACCCTCCGCAGTGCAAGCACTGCGGCTACGTTGAAATGATTTTAGAGCGTCCGAAAGGCATAGCCGTTGATCAGCCCTCCGCAGTGCAAGCACTGCGGCTACGTTGAAATCACCACCTGACCTACGACTCCGGCGTCATTGAACCCCCTCCGCAGTGCAAGCACTGCGGCTACGTTGAAATGCGCGGGGCCTACGACCAGGCGAAGCTCGGGTTCCGCCCTCCGCAGTGCAAGCACTGCGGCTACGTTGAAATCTCCCGCGAGGTCGAGGTGCCGACGCTCACCTGCGCCCCTCCGCAGTGCAAGCACTGCGGCTACGTTGAAATAAGTAAACGACCTGCTGGACGAGATGGTGGGCAAGCCCTCCGCAGTGCAAGCACTGCGGCTACGTTGAAATCTGCTGCACCGACCGCGGCGTGACGGACATCTTCGCCCCTCCGCAGTGCAAGCACTGCGGCTACGTTGAAATATCCGTTTTGGCTTCGCCATGCGGGCATCATCGTCCCCTCCGCAGTGCAAGCACTGCGGCTACGTTGAAATGGGGCCGAGTTTGACGCGGCGGCGGCCGAACACCTGCCCTCCGCAGTGCAAGCACTGCGGCTACGTTGAAATGAGGCCCACCAGCTCACCACGCCGACCAACAGCCGCCCTCCGCAGTGCAAGCACTGCGGCTACGTTGAAATGGCCAAGGGCAAGGCCGCCGCCGGCAAGGAGGACGCCCTCCGCAGTGCAAGCACTGCGGCTACGTTGAAATAAGTTTACTGGAGAGGGGCACCGATGGCCAACCGACCCTCCGCAGTGCAAGCACTGCGGCTACGTTGAAATCAGAGCAGGATGTGACGGCCGGGGTGGGTGTGGTTCCCCTCCGCAGTGCAAGCACTGCGGCTACGTTGAAATAGCACGCCCACCACCTCCGCCGGGGCCATCGCCCACCCTCCGCAGTGCAAGCACTGCGGCTACGTTGAAATGGTTTGGGGTTGGGGTTGGTCCGGCGCGGCCGACTCCCCTCCGCAGTGCAAGCACTGCGGCTACGTTGAAATCCGGCGATGACCCCCGCGCAGCTCCCCTCCGGCCACCCTCCGCAGTGCAAGCACTGCGGCTACGTTGAAATAGCCTGACCCGCAAGATGCTCCGCTGGGCCCACCGCCCCCCTCCGCAGTGCAAGCACTGCGGCTACGTTGAAATTCCGGCGTCCGGCCGGCTCGGCGGTGCCCGCTGGGCCCTCCGCAGTGCAAGCACTGCGGCTACGTTGAAATATCCCGTTCGCCGCCGCCACGGAGCGTTGGCTAAGGCCCTCCGCAGTGCAAGCACTGCGGCTACGTTGAAATGCCCCACGTCGGCGCGTCGGGCATGAGTTACGACTGCCCTCCGCAGTGCAAGCACTGCGGCTACGTTGAAATGAGTCGCGCGACGACAAGATGCCGACGCTGGCCGACCCCTCCGCAGTGCAAGCACTGCGGCTACGTTGAAATAGCAGGGCCACCTCGGCGTTGTAGGTTTCCACGACGCCCCTCCGCAGTGCAAGCACTGCGGCTACGTTGAAATAGGTTGATTGCCACGGTCGGCTTCGCCGGTGCGGGCCCTCCGCAGTGCAAGCACTGCGGCTACGTTGAAATAGCTCGTCGCGGACCAGGTTCTCGTCGATTTCGAGCCCCTCCGCAGTGCAAGCACTGCGGCTACGTTGAAATGAGAAAATGCGGGAACAGATTGAGTCCGCCCGCGTCCCCTCCGCAGTGCAAGCACTGCGGCTACGTTGAAATACGGTCGGGTGGTAGCCGTCGGGCCGCTTCAGCAGGCCCTCCGCAGTGCAAGCACTGCGGCTACGTTGAAATGTGGCCGAGCAGTCGCCTCACCCGCTTCACCGCGCCCCCTCCGCAGTGCAAGCACTGCGGCTACGTTGAAATCTGTTCGACCAAGGGTTCATCGGCCCCGACACCTTTGACCCCTCCGCAGTGCAAGCACTGCGGCTACGTTGAAATCGGCTCGGTCGGGCGGTGCCGCCGGTGATGATGAACCCTCCGCAGTGCAAGCACTGCGGCTACGTTGAAATGAAGTCATTTCCACCGCCGTCGTGCTCGGCACCGCTGCCCTCCGCAGTGCAAGCACTGCGGCTACGTTGAAATCAGTTCGTCGCCCCACGAACCGGGCAGGACGTGGCCCCTCCGCAGTGCAAGCACTGCGGCTACGTTGAAATAAGTTGTCCCGCAGCATCGGCCGCATCGCCGACGGCGACCCTCCGCAGTGCAAGCACTGCGGCTACGTTGAAATAACTTCTCACTTCTGCGATCAGTGGACGTGGTGAGCCCCTCCGCAGTGCAAGCACTGCGGCTACGTTGAAATGCGTGCGACACTGCGGCGATTACCGGCGCGAGGCCCGCCCTCCGCAGTGCAAGCACTGCGGCTACGTTGAAATTCGGCATCGGCGTTGACGACCATGCGGTTGCCGGCCCTCCGCAGTGCAAGCACTGCGGCTACGTTGAAATCAGACTCGCCTTGAGGAACCCGTTGTCGGCGGTCAACCCTCCGCAGTGCAAGCACTGCGGCTACGTTGAAATGCCTCCGCCGGCGCGGGGCCGACGAAGCCCGCCGCCCCCTCCGCAGTGCAAGCACTGCGGCTACGTTGAAATACGAATGGCGGCGCGTCAGTTGGTCGGGGCGGCGGCCCCTCCGCAGTGCAAGCACTGCGGCTACGTTGAAATCCCACCGGGCACCGCCGAGCCGGCCGGACGCCGGACCCTCCGCAGTGCAAGCACTGCGGCTACGTTGAAATGAGATCGCCCGCCGCCGCGTGGCGGTGGCCCTGGCCGCCCTCCGCAGTGCAAGCACTGCGGCTACGTTGAAATACGATGCTGGCCGCCAGCATCGCGGAGATCGGGCTCCCTCCGCAGTGCAAGCACTGCGGCTACGTTGAAATGAGTGGCACGTGCGGGAGTACGGTGGGGACGTGCGTGCCCTCCGCAGTGCAAGCACTGCGGCTACGTTGAAATAGGTCGGACTCGCCGTTGCAATAGCGGTGCAGGGCGCCCTCCGCAGTGCAAGCACTGCGGCTACGTTGAAATAGGATCAGGTCGACGCTGCCGGGGGCCAGCGAGCGGCCCTCCGCAGTGCAAGCACTGCGGCTACGTTGAAATGCCGAGGCCGCATCGCGGGCGGGCCTCGACCCCGGCCCCTCCGCAGTGCAAGCACTGCGGCTACGTTGAAATCTGTCGAGGGGGCCGACGGCGATCGCGCCGGGGCCCCCTCCGCAGTGCAAGCACTGCGGCTACGTTGAAATCCGCCTCCACTCGGACAGTGTGAACGGGCGGGAGATGCCCTCCGCAGTGCAAGCACTGCGGCTACGTTGAAATCCTGTGGCGGGCAGACGATCAGGCGGCCTACGACAGCCCTCCGCAGTGCAAGCACTGCGGCTACGTTGAAATCTGAGCAACGGCCAGAAGTTCCGGTGCGACCTCGCCCCCCTCCGCAGTGCAAGCACTGCGGCTACGTTGAAATATGGCCTACCGGCTGACCTCGCTGCCGATCGCCAACCCTCCGCAGTGCAAGCACTGCGGCTACGTTGAAATCGTGCTGCGGCGGCTGAATCTGCACGCCCACGAGGTCGCCCTCCGCAGTGCAAGCACTGCGGCTACGTTGAAATAGGTCGGCGGGGGCTTGGGTCGCGGCGGTCGGGGTGCCCTCCGCAGTGCAAGCACTGCGGCTACGTTGAAATTCCAATCTGCCCCGGCAACCCGCCGGAAAGGGTCGACCCTCCGCAGTGCAAGCACTGCGGCTACGTTGAAATCCGTCGCGGAACACGATGCCGCTGATGCCCGGCCCCCCCTCCGCAGTGCAAGCACTGCGGCTACGTTGAAATGACGTCGAGTTCGTCCGGCCGGTCGACATCAGCACCCCTCCGCAGTGCAAGCACTGCGGCTACGTTGAAATACGCCGTTGATCGGGGCCGCCACGGAGAAGTCGACCCCCTCCGCAGTGCAAGCACTGCGGCTACGTTGAAATGCTATGAACGCACTACCCAATTCGCCCGAGTCGATTCCCTCCGCAGTGCAAGCACTGCGGCTACGTTGAAATGGGGCAGGCGACGTAGGGGTGGAGCTTGGCGTGGCAGCCCTCCGCAGTGCAAGCACTGCGGCTACGTTGAAATGAGGAGGCCCGCGTCTTCCGCGCCATGCTCGACTCCCCTCCGCAGTGCAAGCACTGCGGCTACGTTGAAATCTGCAGCACGAGCGCCGCCGGCAGGCCGAGGTCGGCCCCCCTCCGCAGTGCAAGCACTGCGGCTACGTTGAAATCAGCCGCGCCAGGCGTTAAAAGTATGCGTCGTCCACCCCTCCGCAGTGCAAGCACTGCGGCTACGTTGAAATTAGATGTCCTCGGCCACGCGCGTGCGAACGAACGCGCCCTCCGCAGTGCAAGCACTGCGGCTACGTTGAAATCGTCTCATCGCCCCGGCGGAGGAAGTCGGCAGCGCCCCCTCCGCAGTGCAAGCACTGCGGCTACGTTGAAATCGCCCGCTGCGCGTCGCACTGGATGGCCGCCTGGAACCCTCCGCAGTGCAAGCACTGCGGCTACGTTGAAATAGGTTCGGCGCGGCCTTGAGCACGTTGATGTCCTGCCCTCCGCAGTGCAAGCACTGCGGCTACGTTGAAATGGGTCGGTCGGCGTGGCGGCCGGGAACTGGATGCACCCTCCGCAGTGCAAGCACTGCGGCTACGTTGAAATTTCCTTGGCATGCTTGGCAAACTCTTCGGCGGTCATCCCTCCGCAGTGCAAGCACTGCGGCTACGTTGAAATAAGCCACGCATCGGCACCCGCCGCGCCGCCAAGTCCCCCTCCGCAGTGCAAGCACTGCGGCTACGTTGAAATTACGCCAACGGGCTGCTGCACTACGAATCTACGGTGCCCCTCCGCAGTGCAAGCACTGCGGCTACGTTGAAATGAGCCAATGCGTGTCGTAGAGTGTGGCAGTGGCCTGCCCCTCCGCAGTGCAAGCACTGCGGCTACGTTGAAATTACCGCGCCGCCGTGGACGTGCCCGACGACGCGGCGCCCCCTCCGCAGTGCAAGCACTGCGGCTACGTTGAAATGCTTCGGCCGCGCCGGCGAAGTCGTTGAACTTGGCCCCCCTCCGCAGTGCAAGCACTGCGGCTACGTTGAAATATTGCCGTCCGGCACGGCGTCCAATTCATCCGCGAACCCCTCCGCAGTGCAAGCACTGCGGCTACGTTGAAATCACCTGTTCAAGGGTTTCGCCCGCGCCTCCGGCGACCCCTCCGCAGTGCAAGCACTGCGGCTACGTTGAAATATCGCTCCGCCCGCCGGTCGGGAAGGCGTTGACGTCCCCTCCGCAGTGCAAGCACTGCGGCTACGTTGAAATTGGACCGGCCCCGACGTGACCGGCCAACCCGCAACGCCCCTCCGCAGTGCAAGCACTGCGGCTACGTTGAAATACGGATGTTCGTGCCGGTAACTTCGCGCCAACGACCCCCTCCGCAGTGCAAGCACTGCGGCTACGTTAAAATTGACACCCGGCGAGCACAAACATCGCTAGGATCGTCCCCTCCGCAGTGCAAGCACTGCGGCTACGTTGAAATACCTTGCGCGGCTTTGTTCTCCTCGGCTCAATTCGGCCCCTCCGCAGTGCAAGCACTGCGGCTACGTTGAAATGAATTGGTCCGCGAGTTTGCGGAAGGAGCAGAATGCCCCTCCGCAGTGCAAGCACTGCGGCTACGTTGAAATCCGCCAGTCCCTTGAGTTCCGCATCCACGCCATCCTCCCCTCCGCAGTGCAAGCACTGCGGCTACGTTGAAATAGGGGATTATGGCAACCGGAGTTTTGCGTGTCATTGTCCCCTCCGCAGTGCAAGCACTGCGGCTACGTTGAAATACGTTCTCCGCAATCTGGACCGGCCCCGACGTGAGCCCCTCCGCAGTGCAAGCACTGCGGCTACGTTGAAATACGGATGACGACGCGGACCGGGGCGACGGCGAAGGGCCCCTCCGCAGTGCAAGCACTGCGGCTACGTTGAAATACTAAGCTGGTCGCCGGGATAATAACCGTTAGCAAGCCCCTCCGCAGTGCAAGCACTGCGGCTACGTTGAAATCGCACGGTCTGGCGGCAGGCCAAGCCGCCGCCGGTCCCCTCCGCAGTGCAAGCACTGCGGCTACGTTGAAATGCGTCCAGCCGCGCCTCCGGCAGCAGCGGCGCCGGTCCCCTCCGCAGTGCAAGCACTGCGGCTACGTTGAAATTCGGTGGTGGCGTTGCTCATGTCGATCTCCGTCTGCCCCTCCGCAGTGCAAGCACTGCGGCTACGTTGAAATGAGATTGTCCAACCGGCAGCCCCAAACCGTGGTCCACCCCTCCGCAGTGCAAGCACTGCGGCTACGTTGAAATTTCGCGGGGTCCGTTCTCCCCCCGATCACCCGCCGCCCCTCCGCAGTGCAAGCACTGCGGCTACGTTGAAATGACGCCGCGTCGAGCGCCGCCCGCAGGTCGCGCATCCCCCTCCGCAGTGCAAGCACTGCGGCTACGTTGAAATGAGCCCCACCGCGTTGGCGACTGTGAACGGACAAGGGCCCCTCCGCAGTGCAAGCACTGCGGCTACGTTGAAATCTCTTGCTGCAGCGCGGGTGAAACGGGGGGCCTCCGCCCCTCCGCAGTGCAAGCACTGCGGCTACGTTGAAATTTCACTCATGCCGCACCACCTTCCACCAACCGCACGTCCCCCTCCGCAGTGCAAGCACTGCGGCTACGTTGAAATAGGCCGTGGCAGTTGCGGGCCGTCAGAAGCCCGGCCCCCCCCTCCGCAGTGCAAGCACTGCGGCTACGTTGAAATCTGCTGCGACACGCCTGCCGCGACGACGATCCGGTGTCCCTCCGCAGTGCAAGCACTGCGGCTACGTTGAAATCAGCCCGAGGGTGATCGAGCCGGAGAGGGGCGGGAGCCCTCCGCAGTGCAAGCACTGCGGCTACGTTGAAATACAACATCCGACTCCGGGTCGTCGGCGCGCCGCTCCACCCTCCGCAGTGCAAGCACTGCGGCTACGTTGAAATGTCGAGGTATTCGGCCCGCATGGCCCCCGGCGTCATCCCTCCGCAGTGCAAGCACTGCGGCTACGTTGAAATAACGCAAGCGACGGCGGTGCCCTTTGACCCCCTACTCCCTCCGCAGTGCAAGCACTGCGGCTACGTTGAAATACCAAGTACTGCCGCGAGCGGGCCAAAAGACCAAACCCCTCCGCAGTGCAAGCACTGCGGCTACGTTGAAATTCGGCGTGAAAACGACCTCCGACCCGCGATTGCTGGCCCTCCGCAGTGCAAGCACTGCGGCTACGTTGAAGCATCGCCGACGCCGGCGACGCCACCGGCCCGGTCGAGCCCTCCGCAGTGCAAGCACTGCGGCTACGTTGAAGCTTGCCGATGGCGGTCACGACCGCCTGCTTAAAAGCCCCCTCCGCAGTGCAAGCACTGCGGCTACGTTGAAGCTTCACCGGCGAGAGCGAGCGGATGGCCGAGTCGCACCCCTCCGCAGTGCAAGCACTGCGGCTACGTTGAAGCCCCGACCCTGACCCGAAGCCCCTGACCGATCTGGCCCCCTCCGCAGTGCAAGCACTGCGGCTACGTTGAAGCCGCACGGTCTGGCGGCAGGCCAAGCCGCCGCCGGTCCCCTCCGCAGTGCAAGCACTGCGGCTACGTTGAAGCTTCTTCTCGCCGATGGTCTCGGGGACTATGCTCGACCCCTCCGCAGTGCAAGCACTGCGGCTACGTTGAAGCGATCCCGAATGGCTCGCGCAGCAGCAGGAGCACGCCCCCCTCCGCAGTGCAAGCACTGCGGCTACGTTGAAGCGGGTCCGCGCCGCCCGCCGACCGCGCCGCCGACAAGCCCCTCCGCAGTGCAAGCACTGCGGCTACGTTGAAGCGGTCGGTACGACTGCGACCCCAGCCACTTGAACACCCCCCTCCGCAGTGCAAGCACTGCGGCTACGTTGAAGTCGGCCGCGCCACGCGATATGCCTCGGGCACCCAGGCCCCCTCCGCAGTGCAAGCACTGCGGCTACGTTGAAGTCCCTCTCTGCGGTTTTCCGAGGCGTGGGCCTTCCCGGCCCCTCCGCAGTGCAAGCACTGCGGCTACGTTGAAGTACGCTCTCGCGGGATCTACGGGCTGGACCACCGAACCCCTCCGCAGTGCAAGCACTGCGGCTACGTTGAAGTAAGTCAAAGGCCTCGGGCCGCAACATGGACGACACCCCCTCCGCAGTGCAAGCACTGCGGCTACGTTGAAGTGTACTGGATGGCCGCCTGGAAGATCCGCGCCTCGGGCTCCCCTCCGCAGTGCAAGCACTGCGGCTACGTTGAAGTATGCTGGTGCCGAGGTCAACGTTGGGCAGCACGCCACCCCTCCGCAGTGCAAGCACTGCGGCTACGTTGAAGTATGATGGGCGGAGGGCAGGCGAGTCCCCTTGTCACCCCCTCCGCAGTGCAAGCACTGCGGCTACGTTGAAGTGACGCCGGCGAGTTCGCCGTCGTCGGCCCCACCGGCCCCCTCCGCAGTGCAAGCACTGCGGCTACGTTGAAGTGCGACGGCGTTGCTCAGCCGCCGGCCGAAGGTGCGCCCCTCCGCAGTGCAAGCACTGCGGCTACGTTGAAGCATCGCCACGGTCGCGCAGATCCTCCCGACGATCGGCCCCCTCCGCAGTGCAAGCACTGCGGCTACGTTGAAGCAAACGAAGGGAGCAAGTGATGTGGCAAGCCCGACTGCCCCTCCGCAGTGCAAGCACTGCGGCTACGTTGAAGCATGCTGGCGGTCGGCGAGGACGGCGACGGCCGGCTGCCCCTCCGCAGTGCAAGCACTGCGGCTACGTTGAAGCTTGTTGTTCACGGGGGTCTCCTGCTCTGCGTGCCCCCCCTCCGCAGTGCAAGCACTGCGGCTACGTTGAAGCCAGCTCGGCGAAGCGCACTTCAAGGCCTTCGTCGCCCCCCTCCGCAGTGCAAGCACTGCGGCTACGTTGAAGCGATTCCGGCCCCGGCCTCCTCCGCCCGCTCGCCACTCCCCCTCCGCAGTGCAAGCACTGCGGCTACGTTGAAGCGCGTAGAGCGTCACCGCCGCCCCACGCTCGGCGGCCCCCTCCGCAGTGCAAGCACTGCGGCTACGTTGAAGCCAACGCCGGGTGCGTGGTCGGCAGCATCGGCGTCTACCCTCCGCAGTGCAAGCACTGCGGCTACGTTGAAGCACGGCGTGCCAAGTCGCAGACCCTGCCGGGGGCGAGGCCCTCCGCAGTGCAAGCACTGCGGCTACGTTGAAGCCATCTCCATCCCCGCCGCCCGGTAGGCGGCCGCGACCCCCTCCGCAGTGCAAGCACTGCGGCTACGTTCAAGCCCGCAGGCTGCCGATTTTTTCAAGGGGCCGCGGGCCGCACTCCGCATTCCGTCAGTGCGGCCGTAATCAGGCAGCACGGCTTGCTGCGGGCGTCTCGCGCCGTCGTCGCGTCGCCGAAGTGCGAGCGTGCCGGCCCCGTGCCGGCCCGCGCATCAGGGGGGGCCGGCCCCACGCGGCGCACGTTCCCGCGGTCCTGAGCCCGCGCCGGGGTCGGCCGTGCCGAACGCCCGATCCGAAACGCGACGACGCACGGCCCGTCGCGGCCCTCGACGCGGGACGAATGCCCAAGGTGATCGGGCTTCACCGTGCCCGCCGTCGCGGGGGGTTGCAGGCGGGCAGCCGCCCGCGCCGATTGCCCGCCACTGACCGCTGCGGGTCACTTTCACCCCTCTCCGTGACCCCACCCGTAAGGTTCGCGTGCATGCGAATGTAACGTTGATGGACCCTACCTTTAATGCCAAACGGCCGCCAGGGGTCAAAAGGCAAGGGGCTTAGGAAGCAAAGGCTGCTACAGCGGGTGCGAGCGGAGCAGCTTCAGCAACTCGCGGTAGACGCTACCGCGCCGGTGGTTGAAGCGGAACTCGCACTCCTTCAGGTGGAGGTGGAACGTGTGGCCCGGCACCCCGCCGAACTTCGCCAGCCGCCCCTTGGCGTAGCCCCAGAACGACTCGATGCCATTCACGTGGCTGCGGCCGCGGGCGAAGCCGCCGGCCGCGTGGCTCGCCCGCAGGTGCCTGGCGTAGCCGACCTCCACCGGGCCGTCGTACCCGCCCCAGCCGTCGGAGTGGATCGCCGCGTCGAGGCCGACCTGGCCCCGGATGACCCGCTGCAGCGTGCGTTTGCTGCAGTCCGGCACGACCTCGGTGTAGACCCGCCCGCCGCGCTTGAAGACCCCGAAGACGATCGTCTTGCCGCCCGCCCCGCGGCCCGGCCTGCCGCGGACGCGCCGGGGGCCGAAGTAGCTCTCGTCGACCTCGACGTCGCCGCGGGCGAAGGGGCTGAGGCGTTCTGCGGCCTCGGCGAGGCGCTCGCGGACCCGGAGGTAGATGTCGTTGACCGACCGCACCGACAGGCCCGTCAGCTCGGCCGCGTCGGTGGCCGTCGGGTCGAGGGCGAAGAGCCTCAGCAGGCGTCGGAAGCGGGCCTCGCCGATCTTGGAACGGCGGTAGTAGCGGTTAGTCATGGTGCATCAGCAGGTTAGCACCCGCTGTAGCACCCTTTGCTTCCTAAGCCCCAAGGCAAAATGCCCTGCTGCATCCAGAACCTTCTGATGCCGCGTCAGGATCATCGGGTTCATCGTGATCGCCCGCAGGTGGCACTCGCGGTCGACCTGGCGCCGGGGGCAGGCCGTCAAGGCCGTGCCGCGATTGCGCTTCATCGCCCGAACAACCTCTCTACCTGCCACCGGTGCCCACGCAGGTGCCTGACCCGGCACCGCACTCGGGCGCGGAAGGCGCGGAAGACCCCCCCCTGCGACCGGCCCCGGCCCGCGCCCTAGCGACACGGTCGGAAACGGGTGGGGCTCGACTCACGCCTCGGCCGTCGAGTCGGCGGACCGGCTACGCCCGCACCCGCTGCGTCGGGCGAAGCGGAACCCAAGAAGGCCCGGTGCCGCGATGTCCCGATGCCCGTCGGGTCGACCGCCGCCACCCCGCAGTGGTTTCCGATCAACGCGCCGGCGAGCGCGAGGGCCGATAGAGGCATCCTCGACACGCCCCTCCCTGCGGGCGGACTTTGCGAAGGTGCCAAAATCCTGGTGAGGGCGGACCGGTCCCGATTTTAGCCGCGAGCCGCCGCCGGTTGCTTCGGCCGCGCGGGTGCGGAAGATGGGGCCTCATGGCGACGCCTCCCCCTATCCCGATGTCCGCACCGGACCGGCCGCGGCCCTGGCGGTGGGGGTCGCTCCGGCGCGGGATCGAGTGGATCGACCGCGCGTTCGCCCTCTCCGCACTGGCGCTGGCGATGGCCCGCCTCGTGCAAATCGACCGCGGGCTGATCGGCTTCGCGCTCTGCTGGTTCGTCCCGCCGGTGGTCCTGGCGGGCCTGACCCTGCGGCGGGGCGCGTCGGTCGCCTTCCACGCCATCGTCGGCACCTACCTCGGGGTCATCTCCGTCGGGGCGTGGATCGCCACGTCGCCGGGCATTTTCCCCGCGCTCAACAGCTCCCACCCCGGCGACACCGACTTCGCGCGGCTCTGGAACCGCCTCGACGTCGTCTCGCGCCGGCTGATCGCCTGGAACGGCGGCGCGACGGCCCTGCTGCTGATCTTCGGCCTCGGCTGGCCGTTCTTCGCCGAGCTCCGCCGCCGGGCGCGCACCGGCCGGGGGCGGATGTCGGCCGGCGTGGCGGGCGTGGCGGTGGCGGTGCTGTGGGGGCTCGGGCTGAGCCTGTTGCTGGGCCTGCTCGCGGTGCTGCTGGGGCCTGCCTGAAAGCAACACCTGCCGGCGGCGGGCGGCAATGCGAAAGGCCGGCCGACGCGGGGCGTCGGCCGGCCTTTCGATTGGAAAGCGGCGGACTGCGACTCGTTGAGTCGCAGCTACCGGGGCTGTGGGCGAGGGGAGGTCAGAACCCGCCCATGCCTCCCATGCCGCCCATTCCACCCATGCCGCCGCCCATGCCGCCCATGCCCCCGCCCATGCCGCCGCCGGGCATGTCGGGCTTGTCCTCCTTGATCTCGCTGACGACGGCCTCGGTCGTCAGCAGCAGGCCGGCGATGCTGGCGGCGTTTTCCAGCGCGGTCCGCTCGACCTTGGTCGGCACGATCACGCCCATCGCCATGAGGTCGCCGTACTCGTGGGTCAGGGCGTTGTAGCCGAAGGTGGGGTCGTCCAGCTTTTCCTTGACCTTCTGGGCGACCACCCCGCCGTCGACGCCGGCGTTCTGGGCGATCTGCTTGACCGGCGCCTCGACCGCCCGGCGGACGATCTCGATGCCCAGGCGCTGGTCGTCGTTCGACGCGGCCGACTTGGCGGCGTCCAGAGTCTTGGCCGCGGCGCGGATGACCGCGGTGCCGCCGCCGGGCAGGATGCCCTCCTCGACGGCCGCGCGGCAGGCGTGCAGGGCGTCCTCGACGCGGGCCTTCTTCTCCTTCATGGCGACCTCGGTGGCGGCGCCGACGTTGATCTGGGCGACGCCGCCGGCGAGCTTGGCGAGGCGCTCCTGGAGCTTCTCCTTATCGTAGTCGCTGGTCGTATTGTCGATCTCGGTCTTGATCTGCCCGATGCGGCCCTTGATCTTGGACTCCTCGCCCGCGCCCTCGATGAGGGTGGTGGTGTCCTTGTCGACGCGGATTTTCTTGGCCCGGCCGAGGGATTCGACCTCGAGGGTCTCGAGCTTCAGGCCGAGCTCCTCGACGACGGCGGTGGCGCCGGTGACGGTCGCCATGTCCTCGAGCATCGCCTTGCGGCGGTCGCCGAAGCCCGGCGCCTTGACGGCGACGGCGTTCAGCGTGCCGCGGAGCTTGTTGACCACGAGGGTGGCGAGCGCCTCGCCCTCAATATCTTCCGCGACGATCAGCAGGGGCTTGCCGAGCTCGGCGACCTTGCTGAGGATCGGCACGAGGTCGCGCGCGGTGCTGATCTTCTTCTCGTGGATCAGGATGTAGGCGTCGTCGAGCACGGCCTCGCCGGTGCCGGGGGTGGTGACGAAGTGCGGCGAGAGGTAGCCCTTGTCGAACTGCATGCCCTCGACGAGCTCGACGGTGGTGTCGAGGCTCTTGCCCTCCTCGACGGTGATGACGCCGTCCTTGCCGACCTTGTCCATGGCGTCGGCGATCATCTGGCCGATCTGGGTGTCCTGGTTGGCGCTGGAGGCGCCGACCTGGGCGATCTGCGAGGAGTCCTCGACGGTTTTGCTCATCGAATGCAATTCGCCGACGATGGCGCTCACGGCCGATTGAATGCCGCGCTGGATCTGGGTGGGGTTCGCGCCGCTGGCGACGTTGCGGAGGCCCTCGGAGAAGATGGCCTCGGCGTAGACGGTGGCGGTGGTGGTGCCGTCGCCGGCGATTTTGGAGGTCTTGTCGGCGACCTCCTTGACCATCTGCGCGCCCATGTTCTCGAAGGGGTCGTCGAGCTCGATCTCCTTGGCGACCGTCACGCCGTCCTTGGTGACGGTGGGGGAGCCGTAGGACTTCTCGAGCACGACGTTGCGGCCCGACGGCCCGAGCGTAACCTTGACCGCGCGGGCGAGCTTCGCCACCCCACGGTGAATGGCTTGGCGGGCGTCCTGGTCGAATTTGATAGTTTTGGCTGGCATTTCTAATTGTCCTTAGTCAGTTGTCCTTTGTCATTTGTTAAGAGATGGTCCCCCGCCCTCATAACAAAGGACGAAGGACCAATGACAAATGACTATTCCACGATCGCGAGCACGTCTTCCTCGCCCATGATCATCAGTTCCTCGCCGTCGAGCTTGACCTCGGTGCCGGCGTAGGAGGTGAAGAGCACCTCGTCGCCGACCTTGACGGTGAAGGGGGCGGTCTCGCCGGTGTCCAGCCGCTTGCCGCTGCCGACGGCGACGACCTTGGCGCGCTTGGGCTTTTCCTTGGCGGAGTCCGGCAGGACGATGCCGCTCTTGGTCTTGGACTCGGCCTCCACGCGCTTGACGAGGATGTTGCCGCCGAGGGGTCGGAGTTTTGCCATTAGAGTTTGTCCTTGGTCAGTGGTCATTTGTCAGTTGTGTTGATTACCGGCCGCCTCCTCCACAAATGACAAAGGACGAGGGACCAATGACTGTTGCTACTCGGGCCATCGCCCTTCGTGATATCGTTTGAGCACCCGCGCGAGCGTGTCGAGGAGAATGTTCAGGTCGACCGGCTCGGTGAGGACGGAGAAGACGCTCATGCCGATCGCGTCGTGCAGCAGGCGGGGGTTGAGCTTGGGGGTCAGCAGGATCGCCGGCGGGGCGTGGGGGAGGTCCCTCGCCAGCCGCAGCACTTGGAGGGCGCCGAGGCGGGGCATTTGCTCGGAGAGGACCGCGACGTGGATGCGGTCGCCGCCGGATTGCTCGGAGGCCTCCATGCGCTCCAGCGCCTCGGTGCCGCTGCGGGCGCTGACGGTGCGGACGCCCTGGGGGCGGAGCAGGTCGGCGACGATGCCGTGCCACTCGGCCACCTCGTCGCGCCGCCGGTGGCCCGCCCCGCCGTCGTCGGCGAGGAGGACCGTCAGGCGGTGCAGGGTCGCGGGGATGTGCGTTTGGCTCTGGGTCATGCTCTCCCGTCGGCTCGGCGGGGGTCCGGGGTGCAGGGGAACAATCCGCGTGCCAGCGGCGGCGGGCGGGCGGGGGAATTGGCGGGCCGTAACGTGCTGTAGGGCAGTGGGTTACGTCCGGCGGTGTGGGTCGGTCCGTGCGACGGGTTCTGCCAAACCTGCGGCAGGGGTGGGATCGGCTGCCAAAACGGCCGGGGGCGTTGTTAATAGCCGGAGGCGGAAGCCCCGGTCTTCTCGGCGGAGACTTGACCGATTTCTGAAACTTTCCGCCGCGAAGACCGGGGCTTCCGCCTCCGGCTGTGAAAGCGTCCGTTGCTTCGCGTAGGATGGTGGCTTCGCCGCAACGCTTGACCAGGAAGGCAAGACCGGATGCACGCCGACGCCAACACCGACGCCCCGCCGGTCCGCCGCGTGCCGAATCAGACGCCGCGCCTCGACCCTTTTGACGCCATCGCGCGGCTGCGGGACAACATCCGCACCGTGTTCCTCGGCGACCCCGCGGCGGTCGACCTGCTGCTCGTCGGCCTGCTCGCCCGCGGCCACGTGCTGATCGAGGACGTGCCGGGCGTCGGCAAAACCGTCCTCGCCCGCGCCCTCGCCAAAAGCGTCGACTGCACCTTCAGCCGCATCCAACTCACCCCCGACCTGCTGCCCGGCGACGTGCTCGGCGTCAGCGTCTACAACACCCGCACCAACGACTTCGACTTCAAGCCCGGCCCGATCTTCGCCAACATCGTGCTCGCCGACGAGATCAACCGCACCACGCCCCGCACCCAATCGGCCCTGCTGGAGGCGATGAGCGAGGAGACCGTTTCCATCGAGAACCAGACCTACGCCCTCGAGCGGCCGTTCATGGTGGTGGCGACCCAGAACCCGTTCGAGTTCGAGGGCACCTACTACCTGCCGGAAAACCAGCTCGACCGCTTCGTGCTGCGGATCGCGGTGGGCTACCCGTCGCGGGCGGCGGAGGCGAAGATTCTCACGACCCAGCCCGGCCGCGGCGCGCTGGCCGAGTTGACGCCCGCCCTGACCGCCGCCGACGTGGTGGAGTTGCAGGACCGCGTGCCGCAGACGCGGCTGGAGGGGGCGATCGTGGAGTACATCCTCGACCTCGTGGCCGCCACCCGCGAGCACGAGCAGTTGCACCTCGGCGTCAGCCCCCGCGGCGCGCTGGCCCTCACGCAGGCGAGCCAGGCGCTGGCGGTGCTGAACGGGCGGGACTACGTGATTCCCGACGACGTCAAGGCCCTGTTCGTGCCCTGCTGCGCCCACCGCGTGATCAGCAAGAGTTACTTGCACAACGGCGACAGCGACGGCACCGGCCGCATCCTGAAGGACGTGCTGGACGCGGTGGCGGCACCGAAGTAACTCGTGGCACGGGCGTCCCGCCCGCGTCTGCGCCTTTTCTTCTGTTTCAATGACGCGGGCGGGACGCCCGTGCCACGAAAGATGGCCCGCACCAAGCCCACCCTCGACCCCGACGCCACCGCCGTCCGGCGGCGGCCGTCGCTCGACTTTTCCCTCACCGGCCTCGTCTACTGCTCGATGATGATGTTCATGGGCCTCGCCGCCATCAACCTCCAGAACAACCTCCTCTTCGGCGTCTTCGGGCTGATGATCGGCACCCTGCTCGTCAGCGGCATCATCAGCCGCATGGTGCTGCGCCGCCTCGAAGTGCGGCGGGTCCTGCCCGAGCACGCCGCCGTCGGCCGGGCGGCGCGGGTCGATTACGTCGTCTCCAACGGCAAGCGGTTCTGGCCCAGCCTGAGCGTCACGGTCGCGGAGCTCGACGGCAACGAGGCCTTCACCAAGCAGCCGCACGCCTACCTCCTGCACGCGGCGGCGCGGTCGTCGGCGGTCGTGCAGACGAAAGTCACGCCCAAGCGCCGCGGTTTGCACGCGATGGGCCGGTACCAGCTCGTCACCAGTTTCCCGTTCGGGTTCATCAAGCGGGCGGTGATCCGCCGGGCGGAGGACTCGATCCTGGTCTACCCGCCGACGGGCGATGTGGACCGCCGGCTGATCCGCCGGTTCCGCCCGAGTCGCAGCCGCGGCGCCGAGACGCGGCCGCGGCCGGGGGGGGGCGACGAGTTCTACGGCGTGCGCGAGTACCGGTCCGGCGACTCGCCCCGCCGCATCTACTGGCGCCGCAGCGCCGCCCGCGGTTTGCACGCCGGCGGCGGCACGCTGGTGGCGAAGGAGTTCACCCAAATCGCCCCGCCGAAGGTGATCGTGCTGGTCGACACCTTCCTCGCGCCGGGCGGACCGGCCGGCGGCCCGGCCGACGGCGCGGCGGAGGTCGAGCGCGCGATCGCCATGGCCGCCAGCCTCGCCCAGGCCTGCCTGAGCGGCAGCCTGCCCGTCGGCGTGGTCGCGTGGACGACGGGCGGCTGGGAATACCTGCCCCCCACGCGCGGCAAGCGGCACGGGCGCGACGTGATGACCCTCCTCGCCCGGCTGCCGGCGAACCGCGAGCACGACTTGCCCACCCTCCGCGCCGCCGCCGCGGCGCACCTGGGTTCCGACGCGACGGCCGTCGTCTGCACCGCCTCCGCCGCGGGGTCGGGCGGATTGGAAGGGCGGGGCGCGGAGGTGGTGCTGAGCACGCGCGACGCCGGGGCGAGGTCGCACTTCAAGTTCGACCCGGACCTGAACTTTGCGACCGTCGCGCCGGTCGCCGGGCAAGGGGGGTGAGTCGGCGAGTCGGTTTCTTTGCGAAGCCGCAAGCGGCGGGCGAGCAACCCTCTTCTCTACCTACCATCTACCACCCACCACCCACTCAAGAATGTACGACATCCGCCAGTTCAAGCCCGTCTTCTACGCCCTGCTGCTGGTCGGCATCGTGGGGTTTGCGATGGCGGCGCAGTCGGCGGGGACGTTCGTCGTCGGCGTCGGGGCGGTGCTGCTGCACCTGTGGATGGTCCGCACCGGGCGGTTCCGGCCGATCCCCCGGTGGCTGGCGAACGGGCTGACGCTCGGCGGCGCGGTGGTCGTGGTCTTCGCGGTGCGCTCCAGCGAGGGGCCGCCGATCCTGCTGTTCGGCAAGTTCCTCCTGTTCATGCAGCTCGTGAAGCTCTACGAGCAGCGCGCCAACCGCGACGTGGCGCAACTCATCGTCCTCTCGCTGCTGCAAATGGTGGCGGCGGCGATCAGCACCGGCACGCTCTGGTTCGGGCTGCTGTTCATCGGCTACCTGTTCCTCTCGCTCTACTGCTGCCTGCTGTTCCACCTGAAGGTCGAGACCGACGCCGCCAAGCGGGTGATGGGCCTGCTGACCCCCGGCGAGGAGGACCCCGACGCCGGCGCGATCCGCGTCCGCCCCAACCCCGCCACGCTGCGCCAGGACCAGCGCCGCCTCGGCTCGTCGATGCGGCGGCTCACGCTGCTCGTCTCGACCTTCGCCGTGACGATGGCGGTGGTAGTCTTCCTCTTCTTCCCGCGCGGCGCGGGGGCCGGGATGCTCGCCCCGCTGCCGTTCCGGGCGAGCCAGACGCTGACGGGCTTCCAGGACCGCGTCAGCTTCCAGTCGATCGCGCGCATCACGCAGAACCCCGCGGAGGTGGCGAAGGTCGAGGTCCGCGCCCGCCGCGCCGGCGAAACCGAGT
Source organism: Tepidisphaeraceae bacterium (assembly GCA_965260985.1). Classification (GTDB taxonomy): domain Bacteria; phylum Planctomycetota; class Phycisphaerae; order Tepidisphaerales; family Tepidisphaeraceae; genus CBDHCE01. Next base: position 25,817 of record CBDHCE010000020.1, read on the forward strand.
TCGGCCCGCCCGGTGACCAGGGCGTGCTGCTGCTGCGCGGCGTGACGCTCGACGCCTACGACCAGAACCCCGACAGCCCCACCCGCTGGCAGTGGACCCAGGCCCCGCGCCGCCAGACGAAACTGCTCGTCGCCGCCAGCGACCGCGGCTGGCGGGCGCGGCGGACGCCGGGCCCCGAGCGGTTCCGCCAGACGATCACCCTGCTGCCGACCGGCACGACCACCCTCTTCGCGCTGCCGGGGCCGCTGGTGTTGGGGCCGAGCGACAAGGAATTGCGGTTCCACTACGACCCGACCGACGCGACGCTGCGGTCGGACGACGCGCTGCGCCGGCCGGTGAAGTACGTCGTCGAGAGCGACGGCACGATCCCCGCGACGGCGGAGCAGCTCAAGGCCCGCCCCGCCGCCGCCGCCGTTGCCGCGGTCGCCACGACACGGCCGGCGGACAAGGTTCTGGCCTACGCGCTGCGGCCGGAGGTCAGCGGCGCGGGGGCGGGCGGCGAGAGCCTCGGGCAGCGGCGCCTGAACCTCGGCCGCACCACAGTCGGCCCGACGCCGCTGGACCTCACCGTCGCCCAGAACATCGCCGACCATTTGCAGCGCGACTTCACCTACACCCTCGACTTGACCGACGCCGGCCTGACCTTCGGCCGCGACCCGCTCGAGGCCTTCCTCTACGACTTCAAGCGCGGCCACTGCGAGTACTTCGCCGGCTCGATGGCCCTGATGTGCCAGAAACTCGGCCTCGCCGCCCGCGTCGTCGTCGGCTTCAAGTGCGACGAATACAACGACTTCGGCGGCTTCTACCAGGTCCGCCAGAGCCACGCCCACGCCTGGGTCGAGGTCCTCGGCCCCGACGGCTGGCACACCTTCGACCCCACCAGCGGCCGCGACGCCGAGAGCGTCGCCGACCGCACCAGGTGGGAGAAGTTCAAGCACTTCCTCAACTTCCTCGAGTTCAAGTGGGGCGAGAACGTGGTCGCCTACGACACCGAATCGCGGGGCAATCTCGTCAATCAACTCGAGGCCGCGATGGGCGACACCGCCAACGGCTCGGCCGGCCAGGTGAAGGGGTGGCAGGCCCAACTCTCCGCGTGGATGGAGCGCGGCGGCTACTACGCCGTCGGCTCGGCGGTGCTGGTCGGCCTCGTCGGCCTGGCGATCGTCGCCCTCTGCGTCGCGGTCCTGTGGTTCGCGGTCGAGCGCCTGCGCCTGCGCCGCCGGGCGAGGCGGATCGGCCTCGACCACCTGCCCGAGGCCGACCAGAAGCGGCTCGCCCGCCAACTCGGCTTTTACGACGACCTGCTGCAACTGCTGGAGCGCCACGGCGTCGCACGGCCCCGGCACCTCACGCCGCTGGAGTTCAGCCGCAGCGTCGACCACCTCCCGCCGGAGGTCTACCGCGCCGTCGGCGGCCTGACGGGCGTGTTCTACAAAATCCGCTACGGCGGCCGCGAACTCAGCCCAACCCGCCGCCGCTGGCTCGACAACGTCATCGAGCGCCTGACGCGCACGCTCGACCGAACCTGATTCGACCCCCGCCCCTACGATCCGCCCATGAAGGCTTTCATCCTCAGCGTCGGCGACGAGCTCGCCCTCGGGCAGACCGTCGACACCAACTCCGCGTGGCTCAGCCGCGCACTCGCCGCCGAGGGGTGCGACCTCTCCGGCCACGCCACGGTCGCCGACGACCGAGCCGCCATCGCCGAGGCGATCCGCTACCACGCCGGCCGGTGCGATTTGCTCGTCGTCTCCGGCGGCATCGGCCCGACGGCGGACGACCTCACCCGCGAGGCGATGGCCGACGTGCTCGGCGCCGAACTCGTCGAGGACCCGCGCTGGATCGACCACATCGCCGGCCTGTTTTCCAAGCTCAACCGCGAGATGAAAGTCGGCAACCGCAAGCAGGCGCTGATCCCCGCCGGCGCGGAACTGCTCTGGAACCCTGTGGGCACCGCGGCTGGCGTGGGGGCGGGCGTCGGCGGCTGCCGCCTCTTCGTGCTGCCCGGCGTGCCGAAGGAGATGAAGCGGATGGCGACCGACCTCGTGCTCCCCTTCGCCCGCGAGCGCGCCGGCGGGGCGGCGATCCTCGGCCGCACCGTCCACACCTTCGGCAAGGGCGAGAGCGACGTGGCGGCGATGCTGGGCGACCTGATGGCGCGCGGCCGAAACCCCTCGGTCGGCACCACCGTCAGCGGCGGGATCGTCTCGCTGCGCCTCAACTGCCGGGCGCCGTCGAAAGCCGAGGGCGTCGAACTGCTCGACCGAACCGAGGCCGCGTGCCGCGAGCGGGTCGGCGACCTCATCTTCGGCACCGACGACCAGACCCTGCCCGACGTGGTGGCCGCCCTGCTGCTGGAGGCCGGCGGCAAAACCACCGTCGCCACGGCCGAAAGCTGCACCGGCGGGCTGCTCGCCGCGATGCTGACCGAGGTGCCCGGCAGCAGCGCGTACTTTCACGCCGGCTTCGTCACCTACTCGAACGCGGCCAAGTACGAGCGATTGGGCGTGAACCGCGAGATGCTGGCGGTCTTCGGCGCGGTGAGCGAGGAGGTCGTGACGTCGATGGCGCGGTCGGCGCGGAAGCTGGCGAAGTCGACCTACGCCCTGGCCGTCAGCGGCATCGCCGGCCCCGGCGGCGGCACGGCCACCAAGCCCGTCGGCACCGTCTGCCTCGCCCTCGCCCGCCCGCAGCCCGGCGAACTGCTCGACACGGCCGTCACGGCGCGGACCTTCCACTTCCACGGCGACCGCGAGATGGTCCGCGACCGCTCGGCCAAGATGGCCCTGACGATGCTCCGCTTCGAGCTGCTCGGCAAGCCGCTGCCGTTTTAACGTGGCACGGGCGTCCCGCCCGTATTTCTTCTCTTGCCCTAGAAAAGAAGAAATCCGGGCGGGACGCCCGTGCCACGGTGGGCTCACTCCCGCCGGAAGAGCGAATTGTCGTGCGGCCCGAACCAGCCGAGCCGCGCCGGCGCATTGGGCTGGCCGTAGACGTTCGTCGGCGTCGTCCACTCGAACGCCTCGGACGAGGCGTGCCCGTCGGCCCACGCGACGTTCGCGCGCGGCACGGCGCCGCCGTGGCGGAAGTGGATCGACGGGCTCGACGGATAGCCGCCAGCCCCGTCGGCCGACCGCGGCGGCTCTGCGAAGGAGTACTCGATGATCCCCTCGCCCGTGGCGATCGCCGCGTCGGTGAAGGCGATCTTCTCCGTCGGGTGGGCCACCTGCGACACCTTCGCCGGCACGTTGCCCACGAGCTCGTCCTGCTGCGCGACGGTGAGGCCGGCGAGTTGGGCGGGCGAGTACGGGGGGTCGGCGTCGGACGAGCCGAGGTAGGCGGCGTTGTAGCCGTAGCCGCCGGCGGACGCCTCGAAGCCGAGGCCGGTCGGCTCGAAGCTCGGGCACCGCCGCACGCCGCGACTTTCGCCGGCCGTCAGGTAGCGGTCCAGCGACCCGCCGACCGGCTCGAACGGGGCCGTGTCGGTCGGCCGGGTGCCGTGCCAGCGGTGGCGGTTTTGGAGGATAAAGTCGAAGTGCGCCGGCGGCCAGTAGCCGTCATTTTCCGTCGCGTAATTTAGCGACGCCGTGACGAGTTGGCGGAGGTTGCTGGCGCAGACGGTCGCCTTCGCCGCCTCGCGCGCGCCGGCGAGCGCGGGCAGCAGGATCGCCATCAGCACCGCAATGATGCCGATGACGACGAGCAGTTCGACGAGGGTGAAGGCGCGGCGTTTCATTGCTTGCGTTTCTTTAATAGCCGGAGGCGGAAGCCCCGGTCTTCGCGGTGGGACTTTCCCAAAACGGGCGAGTCTTTGGGACGAAGACCGGGGCTTCCGCCTCCGGCTATTAAGGTCAGCGCCTCCGCCGCAGCAGGAGACCGCCCACGGCGAGCAGCGCAAGCGACGCGGGCTCGGGCACGAGGCTTAAGTCGTCCAGCGCGACATACGTCGGCGTGTTGATGCCGAACTGCCCGACGTCGCTCGACGCGAACGAGAGGCCGATGGTGCGGGCGGCCCCGAGCGGCGCGAGGTCCACCGGCGTCCAGGTGTCCAACACATAATCAAGGGAATTGTCGGCGAACCGGTAGTCCGCGAGGAAGACGGTGACGGTCCCGGTCTCCGCCCCGCCGCCGTCGGTGCCGGTGAGGGTCACGCTGAAAAAGTCGGGGTCATCGCCGGTCGGGCCGCCGAACTTTTTGGCGAAGGGGTCGCCGTTGAGGATCGACAGCGCGGCGTAGGTGGTATTCGTCAGCCGCACCGACGCGGCGGTCTGACCGGCGGGGAGGGTGATCGTCGAGTCGTCGGAAAAGGCCGTGGCGTACGGGTCGCCCGCGACGCCCGCCCCGGACTGCCCGCCCGCGCCGCCGCCGGGGAAGCTGGCGTATTGGTTGCCGAAGCCGGGGGTGGTCGTGTCGGCCACGGTGGAGAGGGCGAAGCCGCTGTAGTAGGTGAAGGTGCCGGCGTCGGTGAAGCTGTTACTGAAGCCGACGCCGCCGCTGACGAACTGGCCGGACGGGCCGGCATCATTGCGGAAGGAATCCGGCGGCAGGTTGGCGTCGTCGAAGTTGACCGTGGTCCGGGCCGACGCGACGGCGGCAAGGAGCAACGGGGCGGCAATGGCAAAGCGAGCGATCTTTTTCATGGGATGATCTGGGTGAAGACGGTGGTGGCAGGGGCGGACGCTTTTCGTGGCACGGGCGTCCCGCCCGGATTGACTTGCGTGGCAATGGACTGCGGCGAGCCCCTCAGCGGCGAATCCGGGCGGGACGCCCGTGCCACGGGCGCCGGCGCAAACCCATTGCGGCGAAGCCGATCAGGCCGATGCACGCCGGCTCCGGCACGCTCGCGGCGTTCAGCACGCCCACCGCGTCGAGGTCGAACCCGCCGCTGGCGAAGGGGGTGGGGAAGGGGTCGTTGATCGCGTTCCCGAGCGAATCGAACGTCGCGTACAGCGGGTCGATGGACCCCACCACGTCCACCAGGCGCACCTGCGTGATGCGGAGCGGGTCAACGCCGGCGACGGCGGGCAGGTCGGCCAGGTCGAACGGGGTGCCGAAGCCGCTTAAATCCTTGCCGGCGAGGTTGTTCAGGTCGCTGGCGTCGAGGGTGCCGAAGGTGCCGACTTGCGCGTCGGTCGGGGTGAGCGAGACGGCGGGGAAGCGGGCGAAGGTTTGGCCGTCGGTGCTGACCTCGACGAAGGCGAGCTCGAGGAAGTCGCTGGCGGCGCCGGCGAGGGGGAAGCCGTTCTCGAAGACGGCGAGGTCGGGGCCGGGGCCGTCGGTGATGGGGCGGTCGAAGGTGAGGGTGATCGCCCCGCCGTCGCCGAGGCTGACGACGCCGGAGCGGTCGGGCGCGCCCAGGGCGTCGGCCGGGCCGCCGAAGGTGGCGAGGGGGCCGGCGGGGTCGGCGAGGTTTTGCGGCCCGCGGGCGATCGACGCGACGCCGGTGGCGTAGCCGGCGAATCGCGGGCTGTCGGCGGGGATCGCGGTCGAGCCGGGCGAGCCGGAGCGCGGGGAATAGGGGCCGGCGAGGGCGGTGGAACTGACGAGGATAGCCGCTAAGGCGGCGCAGGTCGGGGTCGGTCGGGGCATGGACAACTCGCTCTGCCGCCCGGGTCGCGGGGCGGCGTGAAGACCGGTCGGCCCGCGAGTGGGGAATCGGCCCGGCGCTTCGTTGCGAAGCCGCGAGCGGCGGAGGGCCGGCGGCGGTCGCGCGGAGGTTGCGCCGGCCGTCCCGGGTCGCGGGGACGACGTGCGTGGGGCCGCCCCACGTCGGGGCGACCACCGGCCCCGCAGGCCGGTCTTCTGGCTCAGGACCGCCCCGGCCGCCTTCCCGCCCGCGAGGGCAGTGGCATCGTGGCCGGGTCGTGGGTCATCGCCGGTCGGCGTCGACCCGAGTCCTTCACAGCGGCGCGTCCGCGTCGGAGTTTCACCGACTTCCCTACGTCACGTTGCGGTGACGGGCTTGGCAGCCGCCTGCGGGGAGGTGCAGGATAGCAGGGGCTGTTGGGAAAGCAAAGCGGGTCCACGAATGGACACGAAGAAGACACGAATAAAGAGGTTGGCTCGGCCCTTCTCTCCATTCGTGTCTTCTTCGTGTCCATTCGTCGACCTCCCCCGCCCTCGCGCCCCGCCGCGTCCGCCGGGCCGGACGTCGCCACGCCCGATAATTCCGCCGCCCCCCGCCTGCCGCGGCCCCCGCGGCATTACCGGACGCGGTCGCGAAGCGCCACGAGAAAACTGTGGAGCTACACGGAAGTTCCATGGCGCTAGTCGGAGGTTCCATGTCGCTACGGGAAAGAATCCGGGCGCTACGGGAAAGGGTCCGGGCGCTACGCGGAAACTTCCCGTAGCGACCGGAACGCGGGGGAGGTCCACGAATAAACACGAATCAGGCACGAATGAAGGCTTGGGCATAACCCCCCTCTTCATTCGTGAGCGCTTCGTGTTCATTCGTGGACCTCCCCCGCCTTCACAGCAGCGAGACCGGGTCGACGTCCACCGCGACGCGGTCGCTGGCCGCCAGGTGGCCGCCCTCGCGGACGGTCGCCAGCACGCGCTGCAGGGCGGCGGGTTTGGGGGCTTGCAGGACGAGCTGGTTGCGGTAATAGCCGGCGATGCGGCTAATGGCGCAGGGCATCGGGCCCTTCAGTTCCACGCCGGTGCCGCGGCGGGACTCGGCGGCGAGGGCGGGGGCGAACTCGGCGGCGAGGGCGTTGCCTTTCTCGTCGAGCGCCTCGGGCTCCTGGTCGCGCAGGATAATGCGCACCATCCGGCCGAAGGGGGGGAGGCCGACCTGTTGCCGCTCGGCGAGCTCACGCGCGGCGAAGCCGACGTAATCCTGCCGGAGGGCGGCCTGGATCGCGGGGTCGTCGGGCAGGAAGGTTTGGACGATCACCCGCCCCGGCGCGTCGCCCCGCCCCGCCCGGCCGGCGACCTGGGTGATGAGCTGGAAGGTGCGCTCGGCGGCGCGGAAGTCGGGCAGGGATAACGCGGTATCGCCGTTGATGACGCCGACGAGGGTGACGTTGGGGTAGTCCAAGCCCTTGGCGATCATCTGGGTGCCGAGCATCACTTGAACCTCGCCGCGGGCGAAGCGGCCGAGGAGGGTTTCGTAGTCGCGGCCGCTGCGCATGGTGTCGCTGTCGACGCGGGCGAAGGTGGTGTCGGGGAACTTGCGGGCGAGCTCCTCCTCGACGCGCTGGGTGCCGAGGCCGAAGAGCGAGAGCTTGTGGCCGCACGACGGGCACTCGGTCGGCAGCGGGTTGACCGCGAGGCAGTAGTGGCAGTGGAGTTGGCCGGTGTGGACGCCCTCGGCGTGGGTGCCGCCGCGCGCGTTCGCGCCGGCGGAGCGGTGGTAGGTCATCGTGGCGTCGCAGTACTTGCAGCCGACGACGTCCTGGCAACTGGGGCAGTAGATGAAGTTCGCGTAGCCTCGGCGGTTGAGCAGGAGGATCGCCTGGTGGCCGGCGTCGAGGGTGTTTTTCAGCAGCAGTTCGAGGCGCGGCGAGAGGAGGTGGATGCCGCGGCGCAGGCGGTTGATCTGCTTCATGTCGACGAGCTCGACGTGGGGCATCTTCAGGCCGCGGACGCGGTTCGGCAGCGTGAGGAGGTGGTAGACGGGCGGCTGGGTCTTGAGTGGAACGGGCGTCCCGCCCGAATTGAGTGGAACGGGCGTCCCGCCCGGATTGAGTGGAACGGGCGTCCCGCCCGGATTGAGTGGAACGGGCGTCCCGCCCGGATTCTGCTGCGGAGGAGATGAAGGCTCCGGCTGCGCCGGAATCCGGGCGGGACGCCCGTTCCACGGTTTGGCCGCTTCGACCCGCTGCCACATTTCCAGGGACGGCGTTGCGCTGCCCAGCAGCACCGGCACGTTCTCTAATTGCCCTCGCTTGATGGCGACGTCGCGGGCGTGGTAGCGCGGGGCGGTGTCCTGCTTGTAGGAACTTTCGTGTTCCTCGTCGATCACCAGGATGCCGAGGTTCGGCACCGGGGCGAAGATGGCGGAGCGGGCGCCGACGACGACCGACGCCTGGCCGCGGGCGATCTGCTGCCAGTAGCGGTGGCGGGCGGTGGCGGTCAGGCCGCTGTGCAGCACGGCGACCTTCGGGAACCGGGCGGTGAAGCGCTTGACCGTCTGCGGGGTCAGGGCGATCTCCGGCACCAGCACGATCGCCTGCTTGCCGGCGTCGACGACGGATTTGATGGCGCGGAGGTAGACCTCGGTCTTGCCGCTGCCGGTGACGCCGTGGAGGAGGTTGACGCTGAACCCGCCGGCGAGTCGTGGGGCAAGCTCGGCCAGCGCGGCGGATTGGTCGGCGTTGGGCTCGACGGTCGGGGCGGCGGCCTCGACGGACGGGGCGGCGTCGCCGAAGTGCTTGAGGTCCGGCTCACTCTTGATCGTGATGAGCTCGAGCTTGGCGAGCTTGCGGACGGTCGGCGCGGTGACGCCCGCCTCGCCGGCCAGGCGGTGCAATTCGACGGCCTCGCCGTCGTTCAGTTGCAGCAGGCGGGCGAGGATGGCGCGGCGCTTGGGGGCTTTGGTCCGCTCCAGCACCTCCTGCACCGCGTCGCGGCCCATCGACAGGCGGACCATCTGGCTGTAGCCCAACCCCGTCCGCTTCTTGACGGCGGACGGGATCACGCTCTCGAGCACGGTGCCGAGGGGCGCGACGTAGTAGCGGCTGATCCAGCGGGCCAAATCCATCAGCTTGCCGTCGACCAGCACGCGCTCGTCGGCGACGTCCTTGACGGGCTTGAGGCGAAGGCCGGGCTTGAGGGTCAGGCCGTCGGCCGTGTCTTGCAGGAACACGACCCAGCCGAAGACGGCGCGGTTCTTCCGCCCCAGCGGCACCCGCACCCGCTGGCCGGCGCGGAGGGTGGTGACCAGGCCGCGCGGCACGGTGTAGGTCAGCACGCGGTCGATCCCCTGCTCGAGCGCGACGCCGGCGAACGGGCCGATTTGCGGCGCGGCCGTCGGGACGGCGGACTCGTCGGGGGCGAGGGTGGGAAAGAGGGTTTGGATGCTCGGGCCTTCCGTGCTAAAAATGCGTCCGGTCGCGGTGCAAGTGGTCCCGAAGGGGCTTCCCTACGTCACCCGGCATGTTAGCACGAAGTTTGGGATTTGGGAGCGCGATTGTCCATTATTTTCACCTACTACCGCCGGCGCGTGCTGCTGCTGGCGGCGATGTTACTCGCCTTCGGCTGCTTCGCCCTCGCCGGCGACTGGTTCGGCATCCCCGCCGACCCCGGCCGCGGCGGCAGCATGTTGTGGAGGCCGGGGGCGGCGCTCGACTGGGTCGGCGTCGCGCTCGCCCTGCTCGTCGCCGTCGCGGTCGGCACGCTGGTCGCGGGGCGGTGGAAGTTCGACCTCGGCCTCGCCGCCGCCGCCGCGGGAATGGTCGCCCTCGCCCACCGCGGCGGGCCGATCCGCTACGTCCTGCTCTACGCGACCGGCACCGGCATCTACCTCGCCCTCGCCGTCGAGCTCGCCCTGCTGTTCGCCCTGCTCGGAGTGGCGTGGGTCGGCCTGACGTGGGCGACCCGGCGGGTCGGGGCAAGGCTTTACCCCCCCGACCGCACGCCCGAGGAGCGCCTCGCCGAGCGCGCCGCCGACGCCGAGGAGGTGGAGGAGCCGCTGGACCAGAAGTTCCTCGGTTTGGCCGTCGCGGCGGCGGTGATGGGGGTGCTGATGACGATCCTGTGCCGCACCGACGACCCGACGCAGTGCTTGGCGGCCGTCGGCGTCAGCGCGTTTCTGGCGGTGCTGTGCGGCCACCAGTTCGTGCCGTCGCGGCCGAGCGCGTGGTGGTGGACGGTGCCGCTGGCGGTCGGCGCGGCCGGGTATCTCACCGCCTTTTTCAGCCCGGCCGATTTGCTGAAAATCGGCGAGGCGGGCGGCTTCCTCGCCCCGCTCGCCCGCCCCCTGCCGCTCGCCTACGCCTCCGCCGGCGTCTTCGGCAGCATCCTGGCGTATCACGCCTCGCGCCGGATGCGGCTGGACCGCGAGGAGGAGGAAGAAGAGGAAATCCACGAATCTTCACAAATCGGCACAAATGAAGAGGGCGTGCGGCGGAGCTGAGATGCTTTAACACGCCCTCTTCATTTGTGTTTCATTCGTGAAGATTCGTGGACCTCCCTCCGCCCTACGATTGGACACGATGATCCGCTCCGCCCCGCCCGAAACCGAACTGCTCCCCGGCCACTTCGGCCCCTACGGCGGCACGTTCGTGCCCGAGACGCTCGTCGGCGCGCTCGAGCAACTCGACGCGGCGTATCAGGAGGCCCAAGGCGACCCGGCGTTTCACAAGCAGTTGGACGATTTGCTCCGCGACTTCGTCGGCCGGCCGTCGCGCCTCACCTTCGCCAAGCGGCTCACCGAAACGCTCGGCGGCGCGAAAATCTATCTCAAGCGCGAGGACCTGAACCACACCGGCGCGCACAAAATTAACAACACCCTCGGCCAGGCGCTGCTGGCGATTCGGATGGGCAAAAAGCGGGTGATCGCCGAGACCGGCGCCGGACAGCACGGCGTCGCCACCGCCACCGCCGCGGCGCTGCTGGGGCTGAGCTGCGACGTCTACATGGGCGCCGAGGACGTCCGCCGGCAGTCGCTGAACGTCTTCCGCATGCGGCTGATGGGGGCGACGGTGATCGAGGTCAACAGCGGCAGCCGGACGCTGAAGGACGCGACGAACGAGGCGATGCGCGACTGGATGGGCAGCGTGGCCGGCACGCACTACATCCTGGGCAGCGTGGTCGGGCCGCACCCGTTCCCGACGATCGTGCGCGACTTCCAGCGCGTGATCGGCGACGAAACCATTGGGCAGACGCTGGAAATCGAGGGCCGGCTGCCGGACGCGGTGGTCGCGTGCGTCGGCGGCGGCAGCAACGCGGCGGGCATCTTCTACCCGTTCGCGGCGGACGAGTCGAGGGCGTCGGTGCGCCTGATCGGCGTCGAGGCCGGCGGCCGCGGCAAGGGGGTGGGCCAGCACGCCGCCCCGCTCGCCTACGGCTCGCCGGGCGTGCTGCACGGGTCGCTCAGTTACGTCTTGCAGGACGAGGACGGCCAGACGGCGGACGTCCACAGTTGCTCAGCGGGCCTGGACTACCCCGGCGTCGGCCCCGAGCACTCTTATTGGAAGGACACCGGCCGGGTTGAGTACGTCGTGGTCGACGACGCCGCGGCGCTGAAGGCGTTTCAGCAATTGGCGGAGTTGGAGGGCATCCTGCCCGCCCTGGAGACCGCCCACGCCTTTGCGCACGTTGCTGACCTCGCGCCGACGATGGGGAAGGATCAAATTATTGTGGTGAACCTGTCGGGGCGCGGGGACAAGGATTGCGAGGAGGTGGCGAGGTTGCTCGAGGAGCGCGAGGGTGAGGCTACTCGTTTCGCATTAACGCCCACGGCTTAAGTCATGGACACTCGGGCATTCACTTCGCGTTGATGCCATCGGTTCAGCTAGGTCCGTGGAGACGATTGATTCCGTCCGTCACCAGTCGCCAATAATAGATCAGCGGTCGCATCGGGTGTCCGGTGCCCCAGTACGCCAGGTACGCGATGGCGGCGAGTATCAGCAGCAGGGCAAAGGCGCGCACGAAGCGGCCACGCGACGGTGGGCTGGCGGGCGGGCGGGGCCGCTTCGGGTCCACGCGGCGGTAGTTGATGACCGGCGGCTGCGCCGGCGGCGGTTCGCCCGAGTCTCTCGCTTTCGGATCGTCCGTCATTAGCGGATTTTACGTCCACCACCCGCAGGTGCGGGGCGGCACGCGAGCATTGACAACCGCCATCGGAGAAAGTTAATCTACCAGTGGAGAATGATCATGTTGAACGCAATCGGGGGCACTTACCACGACGGCAAAGTCGAACTTTCCGAGAACCCGCCGGGCGGTTATGAGGGCAGTGTGATCATCACATTCCTTGAGCCGTCGAACGAGCTTGATCTGGCGGCCGAGGGGATCGGCCCGGAGCAGGCGGCCGAGCTGCGACACCGCCTCTCGACCTTCGCCGAGGACTGGTCGGCCCCGGAAATGGACGATTACGATGCCCTACCGTCGCGGTGATGTGGTTCCGGTCAAGTTCCCGAACTCCAACTTGCGCACGGCTAAGCGGCGGCCGGCCCTTGTGGTAATGGCTGACGGGCTGAAGTCCGGCCTCCCGCAAACGGTCGTGGCGATGATCACCACCACTCTCACGCGCGTAGGCCCGCCCTCTCGCGTGATAGTCCGCGTCAACTCCCCCGCCGGCCAACAAGCCGGGTTGCTGCACGACTCACTCGTGATGGCAGACAATCTGTCGACCGTGCGGGATCAGGAAATTGCCCGAAAGCTCGGCCACTTCGCCGACATGTCGGACATCGACGCCGCGCTCCGGGTGGCCTTGGGGTTGTGACGTGCCGGCGGTGCGCCAATGATTGATGGCATGGTCAAAGTCGAACCCTCCACTACTTCAGTTGCTTCCGCCTTAATTGTGGCGCGGGACACCAAGGCCCTCGCCCTCCTCCCCTTCATTCCCGCCGGCTACCCAGACCTCGATACGACCGCACTCACCCTCCGGGCCGTCGCGGCGGCCGGGGCGGATGTGATCGAGGTCGGGTTTCCCTTCTCCGACCCCGTCGCCGACGGGCCGACGATCCAAGCCGCCTTCCACGAGGCGCTGCAGAAGGGGTTGAAAATCCGCGAGGTGCTCGACGCGGTGAAGGATTGCCGCGATAAAATCGTCACGCCCGAAGGCCGGCGGGTGCCGCTGGTGTCGATGGTCAGCTACAGTCTAATGTACCGCTACGGTGCCGACCGGTTCGTAAGGGACCTCAAGGCCGCCGGCTTCGACGGGCTGATCCTGCCGGACCTGCCGCCGCCCGAGGCGCAGCGGGTCGTCGGCACCGTCCGCGACGGCGGGCTCGACACCGTGCTGCTGGTCTCCCCCACCACCCCGCCGGCCCGGCGCGAAACGGTCGTGGCCCTTTGCAGTGGGTTCGTTTACTATCTTGCGGTCAGCGGCATCACCGGGGCGCGCGACAGCCTGCCGGACGATCTGGCCCGAAACGTGGCGGACCTGAAGAATCGGACCGACGTGCCGGTCTGCGTGGGCTTCGGCGTGAGCCGGGCCGAGCACTTGCGGCAGTTGGCCGGCGTGGCGGACGGGGCGATCGTCGGCAGCGCGTTGGTGAAGCGGATGGCCGGTGCCACGGGCGGGCCGCGGGCGGTCGCCGACGAGGCGGCAGCGTTCTGTCGGGAACTGCGGCAGACATCAACGCGAACCCGCCAGATCGTCGGACTGCGACAGGAAGTCGGCGACGAAAAGTTGTAGTTCCGCACTAACCTCCGCCCGTTTGAGGTGTCTAGTCATATGAAGGTGAGCACGCTCGACAGTCCGACCGACCTTCGTCTGGCGGGCGACCCCGCCGACGGGCATTCGGTTGACCGCGCGGACGATGTGGCCGGACCGGACCAGTCGCCTGAAACGCACGGCCCGTCCGACGGCGAGTTGGCCGCCCGCGCGATCTCGGGCGACCGGCGGGCGTTCGACGACCTGACCCGCCGCTACCACCGGCAGGCCGTGGCCGTCAGTTACAAGCTGGTGGGCGATGCCCAGGACGCAATGGACGTGGCGCAGGAGGCGTTCTTCCGCGCCTACACGAGTTTGGACGATCTGGACCGCCCCGAGGCGTTCGGCGGGTGGCTGATGCGGATCGTCGGCAACCTGTCGCTGAACCTGCGGCGCGGCCGCAAGGTCCGGCGGACCAAGGGGTTGGACGAGGTGGCGGCCGGGTCGGTCGCGGTCGACAAGACGGCCCCGATCAACCCCCGCGACGCCCCGGACCCGGTCGGGGCGAGCGAGGCGGGCGAGACGGCCGAGCGGCTGCGGAATGCCCTCGCCGCCCTGCCGGCCAAGCAGCGCGAGGCGCTGCTGCTGTTCACCGTGCAGGGCCTGACGCAGCGGCAGGTGGCCGAGAGCACCGGGATGTCGGTGGAGGCCGTGAAGTGGAATGTCTACCAAGGGCGCAAGCGGATCAAAGAAGAGTTGGGCGGGTCGCTGTAGCGGATGGATCGGCATCGAAGGGCGTGGGAACTTAGCAAAGGCTCCGAATGAACCAGACGAATCTCGAATACGCCTTGAGCCGCCGGCTGGACGGGCCCTTGCCTTCCGACGAGGCGGCGGCGGTGAATCGGATTCTCTCTGAGAATCCGGCGGCGCGACGGGAGGCGGAGCGGTATCGGCGGGTGGACGAACTGGTGAAGTCGCTCGGGTCGAACTTGGCCCTGCCCGCCGGCGTGTCGGCGGCGGACCTGGAGGCGTCGGCCGACCGGATCGCCCGGCGGATCGAGGCGTGGGAAATGGATGGGCAGGGTGCGGTGGCCGGTCGGATCGGGCCGGGGTCCGCCGCTTCCAGTTGGCGGATCGGCCCGTGGATCACGGGTGCCGCCGCGGCGGCGGTCGCGGGGGCGGTGGGGCTGACGCTGTTCGTGACGTCGGCCGGCCCGGCCCGGCCGACGGTGGCGTTCGCCCCGGTCGCGCCGCCGGTGCCGGTCGTGGTATCGGATCGGACGAAGTTCGGCGCGTCCGGCGCGTCCGGCGCGTCCGGCGCGTCCGGCGGGGACGAAGCGGCGGCATTTGTGGCGGTGGTCGCGCCACCGACGTCAAACGCGCAGGCCGGGCCGGCGGTGGCGCGGGTCGAAGTCGGTCCCCCCGCCGGGGCGAACCGCAAGGCGTTCCAATTCCCCCTCCCGTCGGCCGTGGACCGTTCAATGGTGGCCGTGGCGGTGGATGTGGTGCCGCGCCAGAGTCGCATCATCATTGCCGCCGCCCCGATACCCGCCCCGCGCGGCGGGCCATATTAGTGTGAACGGTTCGGAGCGTGCGGATGGGTGGAGGGTGCGGGCGTCGGCCGATGTTGGACTGCCGGGCCGTCGGCGTCCGATGGAAAAGCGGTGCCGGGCCGTCCGTTGGCACCCGAGGTTTCTGCACCCGATTTTGTTAGACCACGGCTGATCGTTTCTCCATCAGGTTTGCTTCATGCCCGACTCCCCCCGCCCCGCCCCGCCGTTTCGCCGCATTGCCTCGGCCTCGTTGACGGCTCTCGGCCTGCTCGCGGGCCTGCCCGGCAACCACCTGCCCGCCGCCGCAGCCCAAACCACCCGCCCCGCCAGTTCCACTAAAACATCGGCGGCCCCAATCCCGGTCGATCCGGTCGCCACGCAGCCGACCACCCGCTCGACCACCAACGTCACGCAGGCCGCCGACGAGCGGCTCGACCTCACCATGTCCGACGCCGCCGTGCCGGACGTGCTGGCCCGCATCAGCGCGCTGGCGAACCTGCCGGTGGTCGTCTCGCCGGGCACCTACGAGCTGCTGCCGTGGGGGATGCAGACCACGCTGCCGAAGGTGGAGTTCAAGAACCAGACCGTCGGCGACGCCTTGGGGACCATCGCCCAGCGGCTGGGTTTGACCGTTCACCTCGAGCCCGACCGCGTCGAACTGCTGCCGATGCCCGCGCTGGCCCGCCTCGGTCGGACGAGCACGCTGGACGAACTGGCAACGCTCGATTTGCTCTCCCGCCGGCCGCTGAAGGGGGGGACGGGCCGGACGACGGTGAAGAAACTGGTCGACGCGCTGGACGCGACGCTCGCCGGTGCCGACGCCGAGGCGAAGGCGGAGGGGCGCGAGCCGCCGCGGGTGGACGTCGAGTGCCGCACGCCCGAGGGCGGGGCGGTCGGCGCGTCGGATTCCGCCGCGCTGTTCATACCCCGCAACGCCACGGCCGCCGAGGCGCTGGAGGCGCTGGACCGCCAGACCCGCCTCACCTGGCTGCCGCGCGGCAAAACCGTTGTCGTGATGTCGCGGGCCGACCAGTACCGCGACCGCCTGACGCGGCCGGTCAACCTGAAGTACGACAATGTGGACGTCGCGCAAGTCCTCAGCGATCTGTCCACCAAGTCCGGCGTGCCGTTCCGCATCTACCCCGGCGCGGTGCAGGCCATTCCGGCCGCGTTTCGCAACGTCAAGATCCTGATGGAGAACGCGACGGTCGACCAGGCCCTGCAAAACCTAGCCGGCGTGAGCGGGCTGAGCTGGAGCCTCGACGATCGCGGCGTGTTCCTCTGGAACAAGATGGAGACGCCCCCGGCTCCCGACGGCCAGACCGCCAAGTCGCAGGCGGTCGGGATTTTGAGGATGGCGGACGGGATGGAACTGCTGATCTTCGAGAATGAGGTGCCGGACGACCTGAAGAAGCTGTACGCCTCGAAAAAGTCCGAACTGTTCGACCGCCAGCGTCGGGAGATGAAGCAGGAGCAGGCGAAGAAGAATTAGCCCGATGCCGGCCAAGTCATCGCAGGAACGCGATTAAGAGCCCGAGGACTAATGCCGCGACCGCGATGGCCGCCGCGATCCCCATCCAACTGCTCGCCAGGCTGCCGCGGTGTTCGGTGTCGGCGATGGGCCCGCCGGTGATGCCGCCCGGATCGGCCCCGCCCGCGCCGCCGCCGTAGCCGTCGGTGGTGGTCGGGGGGTGGGAAATCACGGGTTCGATGTCTTCGGATTTAGCCATAGTAAGTGCCTCCCCATAATTATGTCAAAAGCAGTGCCACCGGCCCACGCGGCGGCAGGAAAAGTTTATGCGAGTCAAACGCCTACCGACCTGGCTCGTCGCGCTGCTCGCGGTGCTTGCGCCGACCTTGGCCCGAGCCGACCCGCCGAAGGTTGTCATCGACCCCGCCCCCGCCGGCATCAAAGCCGCGCCGGACTACCGGGTGAGCGTCGGCGGGCGTGAGGTATTCGTCTACGACACAGAGGTTTGCGCCTACGCCACGTTCGCCGCCGACGGACCGGTGTGCGTGACGGTCACGCCGACGGCCCGGGTTCACGCCGCGGTCGTGCGGCCGCTGAGCAAGGGCATTGTGCCGACGGTCGGCGGCGGGCGGGCGGTCTTCACAGCCGAGGCGCCGGCCAATTTGGGCGTCGAGTTCGACGGCGACCGCAGGCGGCCGCTGTTCCTGTTCGTCAACCGCGTCGAGCCGCAGTCGCGCCCGGCGGGGCCGAAGGTGCGGTACTTCGAGCCGGGCAAGGTTCACGACGCCGGCGAGATCCGCCTCGGCAGCGGCGAGACGCTTTTCATCCCCGGCGGCGCGGTGGTTCGCGGCACGGTCGTGGCCGAGGGGGCGGAGAACGTCCGCATCCTGGGCCACGGCATCCTCGACGGATCGACGCGCGAGCGGAAGCAGACGTTCGTCGCGCTGCTGGAGTGCCGGAACGTCACGATCAGCGGCCCGATTTTCGTCGACAGCATCGGCTGGAACATCCACCTGCGGGGCTGCGAAAACGCGACCCTTACCGGCGTGCGGGTCATCGGCTGGCGGCCCAACTGCGACGGGTTGGACGTCGACGGCAGCCGGCACGTCCGCGTCACCGACTGCTTTTTCCGCAGCGCCGATGATTGCATTGCCCTCAAGGCCCTCGCCACCCCGCTGCGCGACGTGGAAGTCCGCCGCGCGACGCTGTGGAACGGCTGGTACGGCAACGCCACCGAGATCGGCTTCGAGCTGCGGGCACTGGAGGCGAGCGATCTGCGATTCGTCGATTGCGACATTTTGCGCGTCGAGGGCGGCGCGGCGTTCGGCATCCACGTCGGCGACGGCGCGACGGTCAGCGGCGTGCGCTATGAGAACATCCGCGTCGAGGACGCGGGCGAGTTGATCGACCTGTTCGTCGGCCTGTCCATCTACAGCGCCGACGCTCCGGCGAGGTGGAGCACCCGCACCGAGGGGACGCCGCAGCACGAGCCGATTCCGCCCGACCGGCAGGCGCGGCCGGGCACGGCGGACGACGCCTTCCAGTGGATCAAGCCGCTGCCGGGGGAGGTGGCGGAACTTGCGAAGGCGCGCGGGCACATCCGGGACGTGGTGTTCAAGGACATCCGCGTCACCGGCGGGCGGTTCCCAACGTCGCGGGTCGGCGGGTTCGACGCCGCACACACGGCCGAGGGCGTAGTGGCCGACGGGCTATGGATCGACGGCAAGCGCGCGACCACCGCCGCCGGGGCGAAACTGGAGGTGCGGGACGCGCCGGCGGTGTCCTTCACACGGCCGCCGCGGTAAGTTGACCCGCCGGGCCGCCATCCGCCGATCTATCTTTCGGACCCGCCTTGCCCTAACATCGTCCGCACCCAACCGGAGCAACCATGGCGAAGAAATCCACCCCGACCCCCGCCGCCGCCCCAAAAAAGCCGTCCAAAAAGCGCGGCCCCGACACCGCCAAGAAGCTCGAGGGCATGGCGAAGAACGTCGTCGCCTACGCGAAGAGCGAGGAGGACCCCGGCTTCGACATCCCCACCCGCTCGCTGGCGAACGCGGCCTTTGATGAATCCAAGAAGATCATCACGATGGGCGACGCCACGCAGCGGCGGAACTTTTTCAACCTCTCGCAGGCCAAAAAGTTCATGCAAACCATGCTCGTCGCCGGCGGTTGCAAGGAGCTGGCGGACCAGGGCAAGAGCACCTCGATCCGCGACATGTACTACCACACCAAGCACACCATCGCCGGCACGAAGGAAAACACCTTCGACGACCAGAGCGAGAGCGACCCAATCATCGAGGATCTGGAGGTCGCCATCAGTGCCCTCCGCGAGGAATTGGGCCTGTTCGCCGAGAACCGCGGCAGCATGGCCGGCCGGCTGACGCTGGTCGACAACGGCGACACCATCGACCTCACCCGCGTCGGCTCCGGCGGCTGGAGCGTGCCGTCGATCGTCGAGGACGACATCATCCAGTTCAAGAAATGCACGGCCGACTACATCCTCCTCATCGAGAAGGGGGCCGTCTGGAACCGCTTCAATCAGGACCGGTTTTGGGAAAAGGACAACTGCCTGATCATCCACGGCGGCGGCCAACCCCCCCGCGGCGTCCGCCGGCTGGTCTACCGGATGCACAATGAATTGAAGCTCCCCGTCTACGTTCTGACCGATAACGACCCGTGGGGCTACTACATCTACAGCGTGGTGAAGCAGGGAAGCATCAACCTCGCCTTCGAGAGCCAGCGCATGGCGATCCCCAAGGCCCGCTTCATCGGCATGAGCAGCTTCGACGTGCAGCGGTTCGACATCAGCAAGACCGTCTGCATCAGCCTGACCGACAAGGACGCGGCGCGGGCGCGCGAGATTGCCGCCTACCCCTGGTTCGAGAAAAAGAAGCCGTGGCAGCTCGAGATCCAGCAAATGCTCAAGAGCGGGGTGAAGATGGAGTTGGAGGCGCTGAGCAGCAAGGATTTCTCGTTCATTACCGAGCAGTATTTGCCGGAGAAGTTGAAGAAGAAGCAGTGGCTGGATTAGTCAAATGGATCGGTCCGGGCCTACAGTCGCCCCTTCCAGTAATATGGCCGACGTTTGCCGTGCGCGATGGCGAGAATCTGAACTGTCGGCGGGGCTTCCACAAATCGGTAGATGATTGAATACGGAAAGCGGTCAAACCGATAGTTTCTCGTGCCGTACCGGCGGATCGGCCAACGCATCGGCGCGCTCGCAACGACTTCGACGGCGCGATCGAGTTCAACAGTAAATGCGGCGGCGGCTTGGGGACTTCGGGCCGCGTACCACCAACGAGCGGCCTGACCCTCGGCCACGGCAGCGGGGTGAAACTCAATCCCGGGAAGATCCATGGGGCGCTTCCATGATCGTGGTGCGGGCTTGGGACCACGGAATGAGTGAAACTTGGCCGGAATCTATTTCAGCGATCCGCCGCTGAATTTCATCATCCCACTCGTCCGAAAAGTCGCCGCTCCCGCTTTGGTCAAGGCTGTCCATCAACGCGGCGGCAACGCTTGCCCGCTCCTGGTCAGACAGGCGGAGGGCGGCGGACAGGATGGTGGCACTGTCTTCGCTCATGGCTACATGAACATTATCGCCTGAAGCACGGCTTGGCAAGAGCATCGGCTTAACGTCTATTGTGTCGAATGACCGACCGTCCCGATAAGGTCTGCGCCGCCTGCGGCCGGCGGTTTTCGTGGCGCAAGAAGTGGGCGCGGTCGTGGGACGAGGTGAAATACTGCAGCGACGCCTGCCGGCGGGGGAAGGTGTCGGCGGCGGACTTGGACCTGGAGCGGCGGATCGTGGAGATGCTCGGCGGCCGGCCGGCGGGGTCGATCTGCCCGTCGGAGGTCGCCCGCGCCGCGGCGACGCCGGGGGAGGACTGGCGGCCGCTGATGGAGCCGGTCCGCCGCGCGGGGCGGCGATTGGCGGACCGGGGCGAGGTCGAGTTCACGCAGCAGAACCGGGTGGTCGACCCGACGAGCGCGAAGGGGCCGGTGCGGATTCGGAAGGTCTCTCATGGCAAGTGACGGCCCCACCACCCTCGGCCTCGACGTCGGCGGCACGGCCGTCAAACTCGCGGTGATGCGCGGCGGGGCCGTCGTCTGGACCGGCCGGACGCCGACCTACAACCGCCCGACCGCCGGGGCGTTGACGGCCGCCATTCGGGCCGCCTTGGCGGAGGGGCCGGACGTGGCCTTCGACGCCGTCGGCCTCTGCGTGCCGGGCCTGCTCGACGCGGGGCGGACGCGGGTGGAACTCTCGGTCAACCTGCCGGCCCTGATGGACCTCACGCTGGTCGACCTCGTGTCGCGCTGTTTCGGTCGCCCGCCGGCGCGGCTGGAGGTGCTGAACGACGCGGTGGCGGGCGGCATCGACCTCGCCGCGGCGCGCGGCCTCGCCGGGCGGCTGCTGGTGCTGGCGATCGGCACCGGCGTCGGGATGGCCGTGCTGGACGACGGCCGGCCGCTGCTGGTCGAGGGCACCACGCCGGGGCACATCGGGCAGGTGGACGTCTCGCTGCCGGGCGAGCCGGTGATCGGCCCCGACGGCGGCGCGGGAAGTTTGGAGGGGTATCTGGGTGCCCCCGCCCTGGCCGCCCGCTATGGCGACGGCGGGCTCGAAAATATGCCGGGCGACGGGGTGCCGGTCCGGGCACTGGCGCGGGCGATCCGCATCTGTCACGCGATCTACCGGCCGCAGCACGTCGCGCTCATCGGCGGGATCGGCATCCGGCTGGCCCGCGTGCTGCCGACGTTGCGGGGATTAATCGAGTGCGATCTGACGAGCGTCGCGCGGCCCGGCTGGACGCTGGCGTGCGGCGAGGATGATTTTCACTCGGCGCGCGGCGCGGCGATGCTGGCGGCGCGGGTCGGATAAAGAGCTCTTTGCGAAGCCGCAAGCGGCCGGGCGGTCAGAAGGCCGACTTCACCACGCCGCCGTCTACGCGCAACGCCGCGCCGTTGGTGGCCGACGAGAGTGGGCTGCAGACGTAGGCGACAAGGTTCGCCACCTCGTCCGGCTTAGCGAACCGCTGCAGCAGCGAACTCGGGCGGGCGGTGGTGAAGAACTCCTCCTCCACCTCCTCAACGGTCTTGCCGTCCATCATCTTCTCGACGAACTCGCTGACGCCCTCGCTGCTGGTCGGGCCGGGCAGGACGCTGTTGACGGTCACGCCGGTGCCCTTGGTCGTCTCGGCCATGCCGCGGGCGACGGCGATCTGGGCGGCCTTGGTCACGCCGTAGTGGACCATCTCCTCGGGAATCTGCACCCCCGACTCGCTGCTGATGAACACGACCCGGCCCCAGTCGGCGGCGAGCATTTTCGGCAGGTAGTGCCGGCCCAATCGCACGCCGCTCATCACGTTGGCGTTGAAGATTTCGAGCCACTTTTCGTCGGCGATCTCCGGGAACGGGATCGGCTCGAAGATGCCGACGTTGTTCACCAGAATGTGGCACTCGCCGGCCCGCCCGATAAAGGCTTCGCAGCCATCGGCCGTTGAGAGGTCGGCCGCGACGCCGACCGCCCCGCCGCCGATCTTCTTCGCCGCCGCGTCGGCCCGCTCCTGGCTGCGGCTGTTGACGACGACGGTCGCCCCCTCGCCGGCGAGCCGCTTGGCGATGGCGAAGCCGATGCCGGCGGAGGAGCCGGTGATGATCGCGCGCTTGCCGGTGAGTTGCAGGTCCATGGCCGGAGTCTAGGGCGACCCGGCGGTGAGGGTGCGGTAATCGACCAGCGCCTCGCGCCACGGCCGCATCGGGCGGCCGAGGGCGGCCTCGGTTTTGGACAGGTCCAGCACGCTGAACGCCGGCCGCGGGGCCGCCTCGGGACGCTGCTGCGCCCAGGCGGCGGAGGTCGTTTTCGTCAAATCGGTGCTCGCACCGAACTCGTCGAGAATCGCGGCGGTGAAGTCGAACCACGTCGTCCGGCCGGCGTTGGTGACGTGGTGGATTCCGGTCGCCCCCGCGTCGATCAGGCCGAGGGTGGCGTCGGCGAGGTCGAGCGTGAACGTGGGGCTTCCGGTCTGATCGGCCACCACCTTCAGCGGCTTGCCGGCGCGGGCGAGCGTGACCATCGTCTTGGGGAAGCAGTTCCCGCCGGGGCCGTAGAGCCAGGCGGTGCGGAGGATCAGGGAATCGAGGTTATGCTGCGCCGCGACGGCCCGCTCGCCGAGAAGTTTCGAGCGGCCGTAGGCGGAGATCGGCCCGGTCGGCGCGTCGGTGGGGTACGGCTCCGTGCCGCCGCCGTCGAAGACGAAATCGGTGGAGAAGTGGACGAGTTTGGCCCCATAATAAGCGCACGCCGCAGCGAGGTTCGCAGGGCCGGTGCCGTTGACGGCGTTGGCAAGCGAATCGTTCTTTTCGCAGTCGTCGACTTTTGTATAGGCCGCGCAGTTAAGAACAAGTGTCGGCCGGTAGTGCTCAACTATATCTTCGACGGCTTTGTGACCAGTCACGTCCAAGTCGGCCCGCGCGACCATCACCGGCTCCAGCCCCCGCCGGGCCAGTTGCCGCTTGAGCGCGTGCGACAGCATCCCGCCGCCGCCGGTGATGAGAATGGAGGAGTAGATATTCATTCGTGGCGTGGGCGTCCCGCCCACGAGTCGCTCGGGCGTCTCGCCCGTGTCTTTTTTGACTTCCGCAAAGCACTTCGAGTTACCAACTTGGGCGGGACGCCCAAGCAACTCGTGGGCGGGACGCCCACGCCACGGGGCCAACGCCCCGCGAGCAGCTAATCCCATTCCACCTCGACCTCATCTGCAATTAAACTAATAGGCCAGTGCCTGACGCGAAAGTAAGCGTGTTTTTCGAGGGCATTGCCATCTCTCAAGGTAAGATAGTAGGTCGTAGTCCAATCGCTAGTTAGGATCGAAAGTCTGTATCGCTCCACGTGCGCAATGCTGAGAGACCTTCTGGCCGCCCACGCTTTGAGCAACTGGAGTTCCCGGCGACGGAACAGCAGCCCCAACGTGAACACAACGACACCAAAACCTCCGAATGCAACGACTACTATCAGAAGATCGGTGGTTCTCATGTCGGCCCCTCACCGCCCGGCGTACTGCTGCTCGTAATACTTCAGGTACTCGCCGCTCTTGATGTTCCGCCACCAGTCCTCGTGATCCTTATACCATTGAATCGTCGTCTGGATTGCTTCATCAAAGCGGTGCTTCGGCTCCCACCCCAGCTCTCGCTTTATTTTCGAAGCATCGATCGCGTACCGCCGGTCGTGGCCGGGGCGGTCCTTGACGTAAGTCACATATTCACCCCACGGCTTGTCCATCAGCCGCAGGATCGTCTCGGTGATCGTGCGGTTGGTGATCTCGTTGTTCCCGCCGACGTTGTAAACCTCGCCGGCCCGGCCCCCGTTCAGCACGGCCCAGATCGCGTCGCAGTGGTCCTCGACGTAGAGCCAGTCGCGGACGTTCATGCCGTCGCCGTACAGCGGCACCTTCTTGCCCTCCATCAGGTTCGTGACGAACAGCGGAATGAGCTTTTCGGGGAAGTGGTACGGGCCGTAATTGTTGCTGCAGCGCGTCGTGAGGACGTTCATGCCGAACGTCTCGAAGTAGGACCGCACCAGGCAGTCGCCGCCGGCCTTGCTGGCGCTGTAGGGGCTGTTCGGCTGAAGCGGCGTTTCTTCCGTGAACTTGATCTCCGGCCGGTCCTCCGGCAGCGTGCCGTAGACCTCGTCGGTGCTGACGTATAGAAACTTGTCAACGCCCTTCGCCTTCGCCGCGTCGAGCAGGACTTGGGTGCCGATGACGTTCGCCATCACGAACGGCCCGCTGCCGAGGATCGAGCGGTCGACGTGGCTCTCGGCGGCGAAGTGGACGATCTCGGTGATCTGGTTTTCGTCGAGCGTCTTTTTCACCACCTCCGCGTCGCAGATGTCGCCCCTGACGAACGACAGTTGATCCGGGTGCCCATCCAGCAAATCCTGCAAATTGGCGAGGTTGCCGGCGTAGGTGAGCTTGTCGAACGCGACGAGCTTCGCCGACTCGCCCAGGGTGAGCAGGCGGCGGACGAAGTTGCTGCCGATGAAGCCGGCGGCGCCGGTGACGAGGAGGGTGCGTTGGGGCATCTTAAGACTCTATCGGCTGAATGAACTCGACCTGGTTGCCGAACGGGTCGCGGGTCTGGAAACGGTCGTGGCCGGGCATTCGCGGCGGGAGGAGGTCGAGGTCGAACCCCGCCCGCTCCAGCCGCCGTTGCATGTCGGGCAGGTCGTCGACCTGATACGCCACGTGCGCCCCGCTGCGGTGGCGGTCGATGCCGACGTCCTCAACGCCCAGGTGCAGCATCTGGGTGCCGGCGACGAGCCAGACGCCCTGCATCTGCCACTGCGGCCCGGTCGGCCGGGCGAATTCGCGGAGGCCCAGCACGTCGACATAAAACCTCCGGGCGGCGTCGAGGCCGCCGGGGGGCACCATCACTTGCACGTGGTTCAGGCCGGTGATCACCGCTGCCGATTCTGCCGACACGCGGCGGGATTTACAACCCCACGGCGCGGGCGGCGATGTGAAACAGCTCGACGTAGGCGTTGCCCCACGCCCCCTGGCGGAAGAACTGCTGCGCGCTGCCCGGCTGCCCGATGAACGGCCGCAGCACCCACCCCATCTGGATGCCGACGAACCCGTACATCCCCAGCCACGCCCGCCGCAGCGGCCGGTGGACCGGGTTCCGCCGCTCCAGCGGCCGGTAAAACCGCACCAGCAGCACCTGCCCGGCCCCGCTCGCCGCGGCGAAGCAGCCGGCGTTGAACAGGATCGCCGCCTGGTAATTCTCGCTGCCGGCGTACCAGAACAGCGTCAGCGGCGCGAGCGACGCCAGCACGAGGGTCAGGCCCGCCTGCGCCCCCAGCAGGGCGCGCAGCACGTCGGCAAAATCGTCACGCACGCCGGCGAGGGTGTTCAGCACGAAAAAGCTCGGCAGCGCGACGCCGAACGTCACGGTCAGCAGCAGCGGCACCTTGACGGCCGAGTAGAGCAGTTGCAGCGGCCGGTTCGCCCACAACCCGGAGTAGGTGCCCATCGCCAGCCCGTAGAACAGCCCGAACCCGATCGCCGCCGCGAGCGCGCCGAGGGGGCCGACCGTCGGGACCGGCGACCGCAGCAGGCGGTTCGCCAACGCTTCAATGTAGCGTGGAAATCTTGTGCGGACCAAGAGGGTCATCAAACCGTCTCACGGGTAGCTGCGAACCAACGGTTCGCAGGGAGCGGATCGAAGCGCGGACTGCGAACCGTTGGTTCGCAGCTACCCGATGCTCGAGCTTACGACCCGCCCAGCAGCGTGTTGATCGTGTGGACGACCGCCTCGAAAAAGTTGCCGCCGCGCGGGCGGAACCAGACGAAGCCGCCGGTTCCATAGCTTCCGATGAACGGCCGCAGCACCCAGCTCATCTGCGCGCCGACGAGGGCGAAGACGAAAACCCAGATGCGGAAGATCGCCTTCACGCCCCCCGCCGTCGGCCCCGGCTGCACCCGCGTCAGCGCGCCGGGCGACCGCGTCGGCAGTTTCGCGGCCCAGGCGGAAACCCCCTCCGGCGCATCGGTTCCAACAGGTTCGGCCGGCACCGGTTCGACAACCGTTTCTCGCGCCGCCGGCTCGGTCAGCCGCCGCAGGGTTTGCAGCAGAAAGCTCAACCCCAGCACGCCGGCGACGGCGAAGACCACCACGTTCAGCAGCAGGATGAAGGCGTAACTTTCGGTGGTGAAGTTGAAGAACGCCACAATCGTGCCGAAGCCCGCCAGCACCGCCAGCATCACGCCAATGGCCGCGAGGATCAGCCGCAGCATGTCCGCCAGCTTCAGCCGGCTGCCGACCAGCGCGTTGAAGACGTACAGCGACGGGAACGTGACGGACAGCGTCAGCAGGAACAGCGCCGGCACCTTCGCCGCGCTGCTGGGAATCTGCAGCCACGCCCCGCCCTGTCCGGCGACGAGGTTGTAGCACCCCATGCACGCGCCGTAGAACGCCCCGAGCAGCAGCACCGCCAACAGCATCGCGCGGGCCGAGACGTGAAGTCGGCCGTCGCGCAGCTCGTCCGCCCGCGTCCCCTCGCCCCGCAGGACGCGATCGAGTTGCTTGAAGGCGTTCATGGTTCTGTCAGATGTCCGTTGTCATTTGTCATTTGTCATTTGCAAAGACGATTCTCGGTCCATGCGCAAGGGACAAAGGACCAATGACAAATGACACCCCTAATCCTTATTCGCGCCAATTTCCGCCAGCTTCGCGCTCGCCTTGTGATAAAATTGCAGGTTTTCCCCGCAATCGCCCCACCAGCCGCGGACCTCGTCGGCGGTCATCAGGCCGTCCTTGATGTAGGCGTTGTTCACGTCGGTGATCTCCAACTCGCCGCGCGCCGAGGGCTTGAGCGTCTTCACGGTGTCGAAGACGTGGCCGTCGTAGAAGTAGATGCCGATGACGGCCTTGTTGCTCTTGGGGCTCTTCGGCTTCTCCTCGATGCCGACGACCTTGCCGGCCGCATCGATTTCCGCCACGCCGTAGGCCTTGGGGTTCTCGACCTCCGCCAGCAGGATTTTCGCCCCGCGGCCGCCGGTGGCCTTGAGCTGCTTGCGGAAGTTCTCCGCCGCCCCGGCGATGGAATACTCCAGCACGTTATCGCCGAGGATCAGCATGATCGGCTCGCCGTCGCAGTAGTGCTCGCACAGCCCCAGGGCTTGGGCGATGCCGCCGGCGCCGTCTTGGTAGGTGTAGGTCAGGTGCTTGAGGCCGAACTCGTGGCCGTTGCCGAGCAGGCGGATGAAGTCGCCGGCGTTGTTGCCGCCGGTGACGAGCATGACCTCCTCGATGCCGGCCTTCGCCATGCACTCGAGCGGGTAGTAGATCATCGGCTTGTCGTACACCGGCAGCAGGTGCTTGTTCGTGACCTTGGTCAGCGGGAACAGCCGGCTGCCGGTGCCGCCGGCGAGGATAACGCCCTTCATAAGCCGAGTCCTTCCTGGGGTCTAAACGTGGAACGGGTGTCCCGCCCGAATTTCTTCTCTTCAATCACTTCGGCACATTACCAGATGAAGACGCGGGCGGGACGCCCGTGCCACGGAATTACGCCAGCACCGCCAACTGCCGGGCGCTTTTGGGGAGCGAAAACTTGATGTCCTCCTCCACCAGCGTGCGCGTCTCGATCTCGCCGCCGTACTCGCGCAGGATGCGGTCGAGCAGTCCGTCGACCAAATGCTCCGGGGCCGACGCGCCGGCCGTCACCAGCACGGTCTCCACGCCCTCGAACCACGCCGGGTCCACCTCGCTTTCATCGTCGATCAGGTAGCCCGGCTTGCCGTACTCCATCGCCCGGTCCACCAGCCGCTGGCTGTTGGAACTGTTCTTGCTGCCGACCACCAGCACCAGATCCACCTCCGGCGACAGCTCGCTCACCGCCGCCTGCCGGTTCGTCGTGGCGTAGCAAATGTCCTCCCGCGCCGGCTGGCGGATCGTCGGGAACTTGCGCTTCAGCGCGTCGATCACCCGCCCCGCGTCGCTCACGCTCAGCGTCGTCTGCGTCACGAACGCCAGCTTCGCGCCCGGCGGGTACTCCAGCGTCTGAACCTCCTCGGCCGACTCCACCACGCGAATCCGGTCCGGCGCCTCCCCCACCGTGCCGATCGCCTCCTGGTGGTTGTGGTGGCCGATGAAGATGATCTGGTAGCCGTCGCGCGCGTACCGCTGCACCTCGTGGTGAACCTTCGTGACCAGCGGGCAGGTCGCGTCGACCTGCACCAATTCCCGCCCCGCCGCCGCCGCCTTCACCGCGGGGCTGATGCCGTGGGCGCTGAAGACCACCAGCCGGCCCAGTGGCACCTCCTCGATGTCGTCCACGAAGATCACCCCC
This sequence comes from Tepidisphaeraceae bacterium, assembly GCA_965260985.1. Taxonomy (GTDB): domain Bacteria; phylum Planctomycetota; class Phycisphaerae; order Tepidisphaerales; family Tepidisphaeraceae; genus CBDHCE01. The sequence goes on from CBDHCE010000020.1 coordinate 53,962, forward strand.
CGCCGCTGGAAGTCCTCCACGACGTGGCGGTTGTGGACGATCTCGTGGTAAACGTAGACCGGCGGCCCGTGGCTGGCGAGCATCTGGTTCACGCACTCGATCGCCATGTTGACGCCGGCGCAGAACCCTCTGGGATTGGCGAGGAGTATTTTCATCGTCTGCCGCTATTGTACCGGGTCGAACGCCGGATCGGTAGGGGCCGCGTAATAGCCGGAGGCGGAAGCCCCGGTGCTTCGACGGTTGATCGACGTGTAAAGGACCGGGGCTTCCGCCTCCGGCTATTAAGGAGGCATTTTGGCCGACGTAAGACCTTTCGCCGCTGTCCGTTACGCCGACCGGGCGGACCTCTCGGGCCTGATCGCCCCGCCCTATGACGTGCTGGACGGGTCGCAGAAGCGGGCGCTGCTCGAAAAGAACCCCCGCAACATCGTCGCCATCGACCTGCCGCACACGCCGCCCAAAGAACTCGGCCCCGACGCCGCCTACGAAACGGCCGCCGCCACGATGCAAAAGTGGCTCGCCGACGGCACCCTCGCCCGCGACCCCGCGCCCGCCCTCTACCCCTACGCCCAACGCTACGACCTCAACGGCCGCTCGCACTACCGCCGCGGCTTCCTCGCCCGCGTGCGGCTCTCGCCGTTCGGACAGGACGTGATCCCGCACGAGAAAACCCACGCCGGGCCGATCGAGGACCGGCTGAAACTCATGCACGCGACGAAGGCGCAACTCTCGCCGATCTTCGGCCTCTTCAGCGACCCCGGCGGCGCGACCACCGACCTGCTCTACGCCGACGCCGCCCCGCCGGACGCCGACGCCACGCTCGACGGCGTCCGCCATCACCTCTGGACCGCCGCCGACCCCTCCCTCCACGCCGCCGTCGCGGATCGGATGAGGGACCGCAAAATCTACATCGCCGACGGCCACCACCGCTACACCACCGCCCTGCAATATCAGAAGGATGCCGAAGCCGAACACGGCGGCCCCCTCCCGCCGGACCACCCCGCCAACTTCTGCCTCTTCGCCCTCGTGGCGATGCAGGATCCCGGCCTGAGCATCCTCGGCTACCACCGCCTGATCGGCGGCCTCAAGCCCTTCTCGCTGAACGACTTCCGCGCCGCCGTCGCCGGCGTCTACGACGTGGAGGAGACCGACCTGCCGCCGGACGACCCCACGCTGCTCGATCAGCCCGGCATTGTCGGCCTCTACGTCGGCGCGACCCACCGCACCTGCCGCTTGCGGCTTCGCAAAGAGACCGTGTTAGACGACCTCACCCCCACCCAATCGACCGACTGGCGACGCCTCGACACCGCCATCGTGAGCCACTACTTAATTGACATAATCCTGCCCCTCGCCTCAGGCGGGCCGCTAAACGTCGGTTATACCGCCGACCCCGCCGCCGTGCCGATGCTGGTCGACGGGACCGAGTACCACCTCGCCCTGCTGCTCCGCCCGACCCCGCTGGCCGCCCTCGAAGCCCTCGGCCGCCACGGCGAGGTCATGCCGCCCAAAAGCACCTACTTCGCCCCGAAACTCGCCACGGGCCTAGCAATCAACCCGCTGGACTGAAGCGCGCGGAGCATCGGGCAGAACAGCCGCTTTTACCGATTCCCCGTTGAGCCGCGAGCGAAGCGAGCGCTTTGGGATGCGTGGCGAAAAGCGCCCACTTCGCTCGCGGCTCAACGGGGGGAACTCCGGGTGTGAACGCTGGCCGACATGGTTTATGGGCCGTCGCGGGCTACTGCAAAGACGCCTTCCACCGCCGCAGCCAGTCGACCGCCTGGGCGGGGGTGGTTTCCTCCAGATCCAGCGCCGCCAGCGCCGCCTCCACTTCCGACGTCGGCTCGGCAAAGAGGGCGAACTGGTTCGCGTCCCGCCGCGCCGCCTGCGGTTTCGCCGACCGGATGCCGACGTGCTGCACCGCCAACTCGCCCAGCAACTGGCGGGCGCGGGCGATCACCGGCCCCGGCACGCCGGCGAGGCGGGCGACGTGGATGCCGTAGCTGCGGTCGGTGCCCCCCTCCACGATGCGGTGCAGGAAGATCACCTCCTCCTCCCACTCCCGCACGCTCACGTTCAGGTTCCGCACGCCGCGGAACTGCGCCGCCAGGTCCGTCAGCTCGTGGTAGTGCGTGGCGAAGAGCGTCCGGCACTTCACCGACAGCGCGACGTGCTCGGCGATGGCCCACGCCAGCGACAACCCGTCCAGCGTGCTGGTGCCCCGGCCGATCTCGTCGAGCACCACCAAACTCCGGTCGGTGGCGTTGTTCAGCAAGTGGGCCGTTTCGGTCATCTCGACCATGAACGTCGATTGGCCGCCGTGAATCTCGTCGCTCGCGCCGATGCGGGTGAAGAGGCGGTCGACCAGCCCGACGGTGGCCGACTTGGCCGGCACGAAACTGCCGATCTGCGCCAGCAGCACGATCAGCGCGGTCTGGCGGATGAAGGTGCTCTTGCCCGCCATGTTCGGGCCGGTGATGAGTTGCAACGTGTCGTCCGGCCGGAACTTGACGTCGTTGGCGACGAACTCGCCGCCGAGGCTTTGCTCCAGCACCGGGTGCCGGCCGTCGACGATGTCCAGCACGCGCTCCTCGACCACCTCCGGCCGGCAGTAGCGGCGCTCGAGCGCGAGCGCGGCGAGGGCCGACAGCACGTCCAGCCGGCCGAGGGCGAGGGCCAATTCCTGAAAGGCCCCGACGTGCGGCAGCAGCGTCTGGCGGACCTGCTCGAACAGTTCCTGCTCAAGCGCGATCGACCGGTCCCGCGCCCCCAGCACGTCGGCCTCGAACTCCTTGAGTTGCGGCGTGATGTACCGCTCGGCGTCCTTCACCGTCTGCTTCCGCGTCCAGTCGGCCGGCACCTTGTCGCGGTGAACGTGCGTGACCTCGATGTAGTAGCCGAAGACTTTGTTGTAGCCGACCTTCAGGCGGTCGATGCCGGTCTCGCCCGCCAATTTCGCCTGATACTCCGCCAAACTCTGCTGGCTGTTGGCGGCGATGCCCTTGAGGCGGTCGAGCTCGGCGTGGAACTTGTCGGCGATCACGCCCCCCTCGCGCAGGTGGGCGGCGGGGTCGGGCAGGACGGCGGCGGCCAAGTAGTCGGTCTGCTCGGCGCAGAAGGGTTCGGACTCCAGCAACTCCGCCGCCACGCACTCGCCGTCGGTCAACTGCTTGAGGCGGCCGATGAGGGCGGGCATTGCGGCGAGGCATTTTCCCAAAGAAGCCAGGTCTCGCGGGCTGGCCCGGCCGACGGTCAGGCGCGCGACGATCCGCTCGACGTCGCAGACGTCGCCGAGGCTGCCGGCCAGCGCCCGAAGTTCCGCCGGCCGGGCGACGAGGGCGGCGACGGCGCGCTGGCGTTCGAGGATCACGTCCAGCCGGCGGCGCGGGAAGCGGAGCCACTGCCGCAGCATCCGGCCGCCCATCGCGGTGGCGGTGCGGTCGACGGCGCTCAGCAGCGACCCCTCGGTGCCGCCGGTGCGGACGGTGCGGTCGATCTCCAGGCTGCGGTAGCTGGCGGGGTCGATCGAGAGGTGGTCCTCGACGAGGTGGCGGGCCGGCGGGCGGAGGTGGTCGAGCTGCGCCTTTTGGGTTTCGTGCAGGTAGGTCAGCAGCGCCCCGACGGCGGCGACGGCGGGGTCGTCGTCGGCGAAGCCGAAGCCGGCGGCGGTTTTGGCGTGCCACTGCCGCCGGAGTTCTTCGAGGCCGTGGCGGGGGGTGAATTGCCAGCCGGCGCGGGGCGTGATGGCGGCCACGCCTTTCACGCCCGGCGAGGCGGCAATCGGGTGCGGCTGGCCGCTGGGCATCTCGGGGATCAGCAGTTCGGCGGGGGCGAGGCGGGCGATCTCCTCGACGGCCTCGGCCTCGGTGCCGCTCATCGCCCGGCACTCGCCGGTGGAGAGCTCGACCCACGCCAGGCCCGCCCGGTAGCCGTCGGTTTTCGTGGTGGCGAAGGCGAGGGCGGCGAGGTAGTTGTCGGCCCGGCCGTCCAGCAGGGGGTCGTCGGTGAGGGTGCCGGGGGTCATCAGCCGCGTGACGTCGCGCCGCACGACGCCCTTGGCCTGGCTGGCGTCCTCGGTCTGCTCGCACATGGCGACGCGGTGGCCGGCGGCGATCATCTTGCGGAGGTAGCCCTCGACGCTGTGGAACGGCACGCCGGCCATCGGCACCGCGTCGGCGGCGTCCAGCCCGCCCTTGCTGCGGCTGGTCAGCGAGATGCCCAGCACGCGGCTGGCGAGGCGGGCGTCGTCCCAGAACATCTCGTAAAAGTCCCCCATGCGGAAAAACAGTACGTACTCGGGGTGCTGGCGCTTGAACTCGACGTACTGCCGCATCGCCGGCGAGAGGGTTGCGGCGTCGAGGTGCGACAACGCGGCGTCCGGCGGGTGAGAAAGGGGTGCCTGGTCGGCGGGCGGTGGGGGGGCTGCGTCGGGCATGGCGGTGCCGAAGCGTAAGCCAACGGCCGCCGACCGTCCAAACCCCGCCGCGCCCGCAACGGCCCGCCTAGCATCCGCCCAACTGAAAGCCCCCATGAACAGACTCCCCGCCGCCCTCTCGCTCGCCGCCGCCCTTGCCCTCGGCACCGTTGGGGCACTCGCACCTTCGGCGCGGGCCGAGTCGGTCCGGTTCACCACCTACAACATCGAGAACTGGAGCACCCACTTCCTCGCCCACCGCTACCAGAAGGACCTGAAGGCGAAGAAGGACACGCCGCTCGACCAGGTGATGGCCGACGAGCGCAAGGCGAATGACGAGGACAACTGGCAAACCGCCCAGGTCATCCAGGCGGTGGACCCCGACATCATGGTCATTCAGGAGGGGTGCGGGCAGGAGGATCTGGATTACTTCGCCAAGAGGTGGCTGAATGATGCTTACCCGACGCACATCAGCTTCAAGACCAACACCACGCGCGACCAAAACCTCGATCTGCTGATGAAGCCGGGCTTCAAGATCCTCCAGCGGCGCGACCAGTTTTATAAGGAAAAAGACCCCGTCGGCAACAAGTACGGCGACCAACTCTTCGCCCGCGGGCCGGTGTTCGTGCTGGTCGAAACGCCGGGGGGCCACCGGTTCTGGGTCGGCACCACGCACCAGAAGAGCAAGGGGGGGAACGACGCCAAAATGGCCGAGTGGCGCAACCGCGAGGCGTCGCGGACGCACCAGATCATGGTGCAGCTCCGCGACGAGGGGCCGACCAAGAACGTGATTTTGATGGGCGACACGAACGACGAGCTCGGCATCCAGGGCTACGAGCTCCAGGGCGGCGGCGATGCGACGGCCCACCTCGCCGGCCCGCCGGCGGACGGCTTCGTCCTCGCCACCAAGCCGCTGATCGAGTCCGGCGCCCTCAGTTACGGCGGCTACTTTCAGGAGGATTACCGCAGCTTCATCGACCAGGCGGTGGTCTCGAAGCAGATGATGCCGGAGGTCACCAACGTCTCGGTCTACACCGCCGGCATGGCCCGCGTCTCCAGCGACCACTACCCCGTGTCGGTCGACGTGAACACCGACCTCGGCGCGGAGAAGGCCACACCCTCCACCCGCCCCGCCGTGGCGGACGCCACCACCAAGCCGGCGGTGCAGTTCGTTCAGCCGGCCGACGCCGTTGATCCTGACAGGGAATAACTGCCATGCTCCCCGCCCTCTCCCTCGCCCAGCGCGAGCTCGTCCGCTTCCTCCGCCAGCGCAATCGCGTGATCGGCGCGCTCCTCACGCCGCTGGTCTTCTGGCTGCTCATCGGCGGCGGGATGGGCAGCAGCTTCAAGGCGCCCGGCACCGAAAGCGGCTACACGGAATACTTCTTCCCCGGCACCGTGCTGATGATCGTGCTCTTCACCGCGATCTTCTCCACCATCAGCATCATTGAGGACCGCCGCGAGGGCTTTCTGCAGGGCGTCCTGGTCGCGCCGGTCAGCCGCGGGCAGATCGTGCTGGGGAAGGTGCTGGGGGGCACGGTGCTGGCGGCCGGGCAGGCGGGGCTGTTCCTGCTGCTCGGGCCGTTCGTGGGGGTCCACTTCACCCTCGCGTCGGTCGCGGTGCTGGCGGGGGTGCTGGTCCTGCTCTCCTTCGCCCTCACGGCCGCCGGCGTGATCATCGCGTGGCGGATGACCAGCACGCAGGGCTTCCACGTCGTGATGAACCTGCTGCTGATGCCGCTGTGGTTCCTCTCCGGCGCGTTGTTTCCGATCCGCGCCGACACCTTCGGCGGGCTGAAGTGGGCGATGCTCCTGAACCCCCTCACCTACGGGTTGGCCGCCCTGCGCCGCGCGATGCACTGGGGCGACGGCGGCTTCGGCGCGCTGCCGGGCCTGGCGACCGCCGTCGGCGTCACGCTGGTCTTCGCCGCCGCCATGTACGCCCTGGCGTGGTTTGTCGCATCCCGGCCCGAACGGGTCGGGGCGTGAGGGGGTAAGATTCGCCGTGAGCACCACCCAAAAACGCTTAACCACCGCCCTCTGGTCGATGGCCGCGCTGGCGATGATCGCCTTCCTCGGCCTGACCGCGTGGCGGACCCGCGAGCACTCCGCCAACGCCGCCCCCGCCGGCTTCACTTACGACCCCCCCGCCGCCGAGCGCCTGCCCGTCCTGTTCGACGCCCCGGCCTTCGCCCTGACCGACCAGAACGGCAAGCCCTTCACCAGCAACGACTTGAAGGGCCACGTCTACGCCTTCAGCCTCTTCTTTACCGAGTGTCAGGGCGTCTGCCCGATGATTACCGGCCAAATGCAGCACCTGCTGAAGGTGATCCCCGACCCCCGCGTCAAAATCGTCTCCGTCTCGGTCGACCCCGTCCACGACACGCCCGCGACGCTCAAGCCGTATGCCGAGACCGTCGGCGCGGCGAACAATCGGTGGACGCTGCTGACCGGCACGGTCGACGCCTGCTACGGCACGGCCCACGGCTACAAATTGGCCGTCACCAACCCGTCGGACCACTCGCCGAACATCCTGCTGGTCGACCAAAATGGGAAGGTACGCGGCATTTACAACGCCCGCGAGCCCAAGGCGATGGCCGCCCTGCCGGCCGACGCGAAGGAACTCGCCCGCCGCGCCTACGGTGACGTAAACGGGGCCAAGCCGTGACCCTCGCCGCCCTCACCTCCATCGACCCCGCGACCGGCAAGGCCTTCCTCGGCGCGGTCAACGCTAGCCTCAACGCCCTCAGCGGCGTGCTGCTGGTGGCGGCCTACGTCAACATCCGCCGCAAGCGGTGGCGCGCCCACGCCACCTTCATGCTCGCCGCCGTCTGCACGTCCGCCCTGTTCCTGACGTTCTACGTCTCCAGCTACTACCTCTTCGGAGAGAAGACCACCGGCCTAGCGCGCGACAACTGGCTCTTCAAGCTTTACCTCGTCATCCTCATCCCCCACGTCCTGCTGGCCGTCGGGATGCTGCCGCTGATCGGCATGGCGCTGCTGCGGGCGTACCAGCGGAAGTTCACGCTGCACACCCGCTGGAGCATCCCCGCCTTCTGGATCTGGCTCTACGTCTCGGTCACGGGCGTGATCGTCTACTTCATGCTCTACCACCTATTGCCCTACGCGGCTTAATTGGCGGCTGGTGCGCGATTTGCAGCATGCCGTCGGGCGCGGCACCGGCCGCGTCCGTCGAATGAAGTTTGTTGAAAGGATCGGCCATGAAGCGCCCCGTCGAAGACACCCTCTCCCTCATCACCGGCCTCGGCATCGGCACGTTGGCGGCGTTCCTACTCGACCCGACCAGCGGCGACCGCCGGCGGGGCCGCCTCGGCAAGCGCGCCCGCGGGGCCGTCCACTCCTCCGAGGCCGCCGTCTCGGGCCTCGGCCGCCGGGCCTACCGCAAGGCCGGCCACGCAGCGTCCGACGTCGGGGACTACGCCTCCTACGCCGCCCGCCGGGCCTCGAAACTCGGCCACCGCGCCTGGGATGCCGGCGAGGAATGGCTCGAGGACGTCGGCGACTCATTGGCCGATCGCTACGAATCGGCCAAATCCAAGTCGCGCGGTGCCGCCAAGAAGGTGACCAAACAGGCGAAGCGCGGCACCGCGAAGGCGGCGTCGTTCGGCGGGCTGTTCGGCTCGCTGCTGGGCTCGACCGCCGAAACGGCAGTCGACCGGGCCGTGGCCGCCCGAAAGGCCGCTTCCCAAAAGGCCGCCCAGTACCGCCGCAGCGGCCTCTCCGCCGCCAACCGCGCGAAGGGGAAGGCCCGCCACCGCTACGATTCGCTGCGGGAAGACTGGTCCGAGCCCGACAGCCACGACGTCGCGTCGCACCTCGCCAGCGGGTTGGCGCTGATCGGCCTCGGCGCGGGCCTTGCCTACCTGCTCGACACTGCCAGAAATCCCACCCGCCGCCACGCGATCGCGGAGCGGGCGAACCACTTCACCCACGCCGCGATTGAGCGGGGCAAGGACCTGGCGGAGAGGGCGAACGGCCTTGCCCACCAAGCCGCCGACGCGGTGTCGGGGGCCGAGACGCCTGCGGACGAGCCGTCGGCGTAAGTTAGGTTTCCAAAGTAGCCGGGAGCGGAAGCCCCGGTCTTCGTTCGGGAACTCACCGAGCAAAGGCCGGGGCTTCCGCTCCCGGCTACTTCGCGGGCACTTTTAGAAAGAATGTTGTCGCACGGCTAACCGGCCGATAAGCAGCGCAAGCCACCCGGTTTACAATTCGCGCAAGGATTGTTGATTCGCCCCGCCCGCCACGGCTATAGTGCGGCGAGCGGAGGGGGTGGGGAACTCGGCAGGAAGGGCTCGAACCTTCAACATTCCGGTTAACAGCCGGATGCTCTACCATTGAGCTACTGCCGAAACTGCGGCCGGCCTTGCAGGTCGGACGCAGGCACTTTATCCTCCTCCGCCCGTTAGTCAACCGCCCGCCGATCTGCCGCAGTACGGCAACGAACCGGGCGGCGTGACGGCGGGAAGTTTAGCGGCCGGCGATTCGCCACAACCGCTTTTATTGGCACTCTGATTGCATCCACTTTTTCACCGGCCCGATCTGTCAAGGGTTGACCGGCTTGTTTCCCCGCCCCCCGGCCGTCCGCCGCGGGTGGGCGGCCTTTCCCCCACACCGGCGGGCCATCAAGGATCGTAATGAAGCGACAGAAGTATCGGCACCTCGTGCTGGTCGACCTCGAATCCCTCGGCCGCGCCCTCGAATCGCGGCAGAAGCTGACGCCGGACCAGCCCCTCATCCAGGCGGTCCGAAAGATCGCTGACGATGTCGGCGTTGATGAGGCGGGCGTCGAGCGCGTGATGGGCTGGGGCGGCGGCAAGTGGCCCGACACCGTCGGCGGCCTCCGCCGCGTCGAGCGCATCAAACTCGCCCGCGAAATGTACCGTTTCTGGCAGCCCGGCGCGGCCATGCCGGCCCTCGGCCGGGCGTAAATCGCCCAATCCTGCGACGATCTGTCGCGCAGGTGGCTCGCTTTTTGCAGTGGAACGCTCCGGCGGTTCGATACTCCTGCTATCGACCCCCGGAGGCCCATGCACACGCCCGCCACCCGACCCGCCACAGCCGCACCATCAGTCGTTAAGCCGCCACTGCCCGTCTGCTGCTCGCCCCACGCCTACCGCTTGCTGCGACAGCACGCCAAGTCCATCGCCTCGCCCGATGCCCTGCTCGCGGTCGCCGTGGCGATCGCCGTCCACGGCACCGGCGGAACGGAAGTGGCGGCGGTCGATGCGGAGCTTCAGGCGATGGCCGACGCCGTGCGGTCGCGCGTCACCGGCCGGTCGCCCCAGGCGATTCTGTCGCACCTGCACGCCTACCTCTTCGACGAGTGCGGCTTCCGCGGCAACGCCGAAACCTACGACGACCCGGCCGACAGTTACTTGCCGGCCGTGCTGACGAACCGGCGGGGGCTCCCGATCCTGCTCAGCCTCGTCTACAGGCTTGTCGGCGAACGCCTCGGGCTGCGCGTGGACGGGATTGGCCTGCCGGGCCACTTTGTCGTGGGCGTGACGACCGGGTCCGACAGAATGATCGTCGACCCCTTCCACGGCGGCCGGGTCCTCGACCGGGACGACTGCGAAGCCCTCGTCGCCCGCTCCACCGGCATCCGCGAACCGCTCGACCCGGACTGGCTGCGTCCCGTCTCGAACCTGCACTGGCTGACGCGGATGCTGCAAAACCTGCTGCACACGTTTAACGCCGCCGACCAATACGGCGACCTCGCGGCGGTGATCGAGATGCAGATGGTCCTCTGGCCCGGCGAGACGCAGTTGCAGCGCGATTTGGCCCTGGTGCTCGCCCGCCTCGGGCTGCCGCAACCGGCCGGGGCGTGGCTCGGGAGTTACCTCCGCCACCACCCGGCCGACCCGCAGCGGCACGACCTTCAACAGTTGTTGGACGTGCTGACTTCGTGAGGTACGCTACGGCACCCGGTCGACCCGACGATGCCGCAGACCCCGCCGAACCTCAGGACTGATGCGACCCGTTGGAGCTGGCGACACCTCGTCGGCGGCGTTCTGCTGGCGGCGGTCCTCGCCCTGCTGCTGCTGTTCAACGTCGCGGCGGTGCTGATCCTGATCTTCGGCGGGCTGCTCTTCGCCGCCGTGCTGCAGATTCTGGTCGACGGGCTGCTGTGGCTCTACTCCCGAGTCGAGGGGCGAATCGCGTTCCTCCCGCCGCTGCCGCGGAAGGTCGCGGTGGTGATCGTTGCGGTGCTGCTGGTGATCGTCGTCGGCACCGGCGGGTGGCTGGCGAGCGGGCCGGTCTCGCACCAGGTCTCGCGGCTGATGGACGACCTGCCCGCCGCCTTCGCCAACATCAAGGCCCAACTCTCCCACTACACCCTCGGCCGATATGTGGTCTCCGAGGCCGGCGAGTTCATGCACGTCGGCACCGGCGGGGGCACCTTCACCCGCGTCACCGGCGTGGTCTCCACCGGCGTCGACACCGTCATCGACGTCGTCACCGTCCTGTTCATCGGCCTCTACGTCGCCTACGAGCCGCGCGTCTACCGCTCGGGCCTGCTCTGCCTCTTCCCCACCCCCCGCCAAGACCGCATGGGCGAGGTGCTCGACGCCCTGGCCCTCTCCATGCGCCGATGGCTGTTCGGCCAGCTCCTCATCATGACCGTCCTCGGCACCCTCATGGCGGTCGGTTTGTCGATCATCGGCGTGCCGCTGGCGATGCTCTTCGGAATCCTCGCGGCGCTGCTGACGTTCATCCCGACCTTCGGCGCGCTCGTCGCGTTCATCCCCCCCGCCCTGCTCGCCGCCTCCATCGGCCCCGGCACCCTGCTGGCGGTGCTGATTTTGTGGGGTTGCGCCCACCTGCTGGAGGGGTACATCCTCGTCCCTCTGGTGCAGCGGAGGGCGGTGCTGCTGCCGCCGGCGCTGGGGGTCGCGTCGCAACTCATCCTCGGCGTGCTGGTCGGCCCGATCGGTTTGATCTTCGCCCTGCCACTGGCGATGGCCGTCACGGTGATCGTCAAAATGCTCTACGTCGAGGACGACCTCAACCACCCCGCCAAACTCCCCGGCGACGCCGCATGAGACGCGCCGCTTCTTGCCGCCCGGACAGAAAAATATTCACTCTATCATTGACACGCCCGCTGCGACCCGGTATCAACCTGCCTATTAACCACCTCGCAGCACCGCAGGCAAGAACCGACCCCGTCAACCGCGCCCGCCCCGCTGCACCACTCAAGGGAGACCCATGCACCGCAACGCCGCCCTCTCACTGGCCGTCACCGCGGCCGCCGCCGCCGCTTTTGCCCCGGCCCTCGCCTCCGTCGCACGCGCCGCGGGGATGCCGCTGACGGTCTCGTCCGGCTTCAACTCCGACTTTGTCGTCGAATCCTCGGCCACCGGCAGCTCCAACTTCTCCACCTTCGCCGACCGCCTCGACGTGCCAAACAATTACGCCTACCCGGAGCTCGGGCTCAACGGCGGCTTCACCGGCCTGCCGAACGGCGGCGCCTTCACCTCCGCCTACGCCTCCGGTGCCACCCCCACCCAGTTCCAGCTCGCCGGCTACACGACCGACAATGCCTTGGGCCTGACCACCACCGTCCCCACCGGCACCCTCACCCTCGCCACCCCGACCGCCCTGACCTCGCTCTCGGTCCTCGCCATCTCGACCAACGCCAGCACCTCCACCGCCGGCGCCGTCACGATCAACTTCGCCGGCGGCGGGTCGCTCGTCACCGACTACGCCGCCCCCGACTGGTTCGGCTCCGGCACGGACACCACGCCGCTGGGCAACCCCTACGGCCGCGCCCTCGAGGGCATCGGTCGCGTCACAGTCGACCCCAGCGTTGTGAACCCCGGAACCGAGACCCCCTTCGGCGACCCGGACCTCGTCGAGACGGTCATCCCCCTCGGCGGGCAGACCGTCACCTCCGTCACCTTCGCCTTCCCGGTGACCGGCAGCGCCGCCACCCTCACCGGCGTCTTCGGCATCAGCGGCCAGGCCGTGCCCGAGCCCGCCTCGCTGGGCCTCCTGGGCCTCGCCGGCCTCGGCCTGATCCGCCGACGTCGCCCCGCCTGAGCTCGGCGAATCCCGCCGCCTGCGACCAACGACCCGTCCCTTTCGGCGGGCACGACCCCGACCCCCTACGGCCACCCCGGCCGTCGGGGGCGGGGTCGCGTCGCGCAACGGGGGACAATCCTTGACACGTCCGGCAACCGGAGGTGCCTTGCTCAGCCTTTGCATCGTGCTCGTCGGAACGCTCCTGCAACTGCTGGCGGCCGCCTGGGCCACCGCCGCCGCGGCGCGGGCGGTGGGGTCGGGGCGCGGGCGGCTCGGCGTCGGATTGATGGCGATCGGTGCCACGCTGCTGGTGAGCATCGCCTTCGAGGGTTTGGGCGCCGTGCTGCCGCGGGGATTGCACGATGGCATCGCCGGCATTGTGCTGGGGCCAGCGATCGGATTGATCTACATCACCGCCCTTTTCCTCATCTTCCGCCGCCTGTTCGTTTTGAAGCGCCTGCGCCCGCTCGCGCCCCTCGCCGCATTCATCGCCGTCGCGCTCACCTTCCTGATGATCACGTTCCTGCTCGTCAAGCCCTATGTGATGGAAGCCTTCGTCCTCTCGACCGCCAGCATGGCCCCGACGCTGGTGCCCGGGGACCGCTTCGTCGTCAACCGCCTGCTGACGCCCCGCCGGTTCGACATCGTCGCCTACCACCCGGAGGTCGACCGCGCCGTCGTCTACGCCCACCGCCTGATCGGCCTCCCCGGCGAGCGCCTGCGGTTCGCCGGCGGCAGCCTCTACATCAACGGCGCGAAAATCGACGCCCCGCCCGTCCTCTCCGGCCGCCTCACCGACGCCCCCGTCGGCATCCCGCCCGGCCTGCGGCGATACCGTGAGGGGCAGGAGATCAAACTCGGCCCGGACGACTATTTCCTCGTCGGCGACCACCTCGCCGTCGCCGCCGACTGCCGGGTGCGCGGCCCGATCCCGCGCCCCGACCTCGTGGGCGTCGCCGACCTGCTCTACTGGCCGGCCGGCAAGCTCCGTGTACTGCGGTAGCGCGGCCTCCCTCTGGGTGCCACGGGTTGGGTACTCCCAACCCGTGCCGGGCGGCGTTCAACGACGGAAGGCACGGGGTGACGTACTCATCAACCCGTGGCACCCATAAGAGCCGGGCGCGGCCGCCGAAACTCGCCGGGCGGCGTTGAAGATGTCGGGCGGGCCTTGAGACTTCTCAAACGGCCTTTGCGAGTTCGCAAAGCACTTTTGCGATCTGCAAATCACGTTTGCGAGCGCGCAAAGCAATCTTGCTAGCGCGCAACCCACTCTTGCAAGCGCGCAAAACGCTTTTGCGAGTGCGCAAAACACTCCTGCGAGCGCGCAAAAGACTGTTGCGCCTTCGCAAGAGCCCTTTGCGAGCTCGCATGAGGCTTTTGGGAGTTGACAAGGCCGCGTTGCAAGGTGCAGGCGGGTGCCACGGGTCGGGTACGCCCAACCCGTGCCGAGCGGCGTGGATCGACGGAAGACACGGGTTGACGAGTACGTCAACCCGTGGCACCCGAACGCCGCGCCGCCTGAAACTGCATAAAACCGCTTTAAATGGGCCGATTCGCCGGGTCGGCTCAAGTCGGCGGCGGCGCGGGGCGATGAACAGTGGACGCCCCTTCGCCGCGGCGGGGCAGGCCGGTCGGCCGGCGCGCGGGGAGGGGCGGGTTCACGGAGCGACGCCATGGCCGAACCCTTCTACCGAATGTCCGACGGCGATTTTCTGGCGTGGGCGGCGGCGATGTCGCGGCACCTGACCGACGCGCCGCCGGCGTTCGGCATCTCCGCGGCGCAGGCGGGGGCGTTCGCCGACCTGCTCGGGGGGTTCGACGCCGCCCTCGCCCGGTGGGCCGACCCCGCGACCCGCACGCCCGTGGCGTCGGCGGCGAAGCGGGCGGCGCGCCAATTTTTGCTCGACGGGGCGCGGCACCTGGTGTCGACGATCAACAGCAACCCCGCCACCACCGACGCCCAGCGGGGCGAGCTGGGGATCGCCCTCCGCAGACGGCCGGCGCGCGTGCAGGCGCCGGCGGACGCGCCGATCGTGGTGGTGGAGGGGACGCGCGGGCGGTCGGTGACGTGCCGACTCGTCGCGCCTGGGTCAGGGCGTGGCCGACCGGCGGGGGCGCGAGGGGCGGGCATTTACTCGTTCGTCGGCCCCGCCGCCCCGACCCCCCCGAGCCCCCCGAACGACCCGGCCGCGTGGCACTTCGAGGGGCTGATGACCGCCACGCGGTTCACGCTCGACTTCGCCCGCCGCACCGACGCCGACACGGTGTGGGTCTCCGCCCACTGGTACAACGCCCGCGGCGAACCGGGCCCCAGCGCCGCCCCGGCGACCGTGAACCTTCCGGCGAACGCCCCGCTGCCGGCCGAGGCGTCGATGAAACTGGCGGCGTGAGGGGGAGGCGAGGCACGGGTTAGGACAAATCATACTCCTTGATCTTCCGATAAAGCGTCCGCTCGCCGATCCCTAAAATGGTTGCCGCCTGCTCGCGGTTGCCGCCGACTAATTTTAGCGTGTTGCGGATGAGTTCCTTCTCCGCAGCCTCGATGCTGATGCCGACGAGGTTGTCCATGCCGCCGGTTTTCGGGGGGCCGCCGGCGGCGGGATTGATCTCCACGGGCAGGTCGTCTGCGGTGATCTCCGGGCCGTCGCAGAGGACGACGAGGTTCTCGACCGTGCTCTTCAGTTGGCGGACGTTGCCGGGCCACCCGAAGCCCATCAGGCGGCCGCGGGCGTCAGGCGAAACCGCGGGCACGGGCTTGGCGTAGCGGTCGGCGGCGATTTTCAGAAAGTGGGCGACCAGCGGCGGGATGTCCTCGCGGCGGTCGCGCAGCGGCGGCACGGTGATCGTCACGCCCTTGATGCGGAAGTATAAGTCCTCGCGGAAGTTGCGGTCGGCGACCATCTGCTCGATGTCGCGGTTGGTGGCGCTGATGAGGCGGACGTCGACCTTGATCGGCTCGTTGCTGCCGAGGCGCACGACCTCGCCGTTCTCCAGCACGCGCAGCAGTTTGGCCTGCATGGCGGCGGGCATGTCGCCGATCTCGTCCATGAACAGCGTGCCGCCGTGGGCGTGCTCGAAGCGGCCCTCGCGGGAGGTCTGGGCCCCGGTGTACGCGCCGCGGACGTGACCGAAAAGCTCGTCTTCGAGAATAGATTCGGAGAGCCCCGCGCAGTTGAGGGCGACGAGTCGCTGGCGTCGGCGGGTGGAGGCGGCGTGGATGGCGCGGGCGACGAGCTCCTTGCCGGTGCCGCTCTCGCCGAGGATGAGCACGGGGAGGTCGCTGGGGGCGACCTGGCGGGCGGTGCGGATCACCTGCTGCATGGCGCGCGACCGGCCGACGATGCCCCCGAAGGTGCCGTCGGCGAGGGCGCGCTCCTCGAGCTCGGCGTTCTGCCGCCGCAGCGCCGCGACGCCGGCGGCGCGGTTCACGACGGCGCGGAACTCGTCCAGGTCCAAGGGTTTAACGATATAATCGTAAGCCCCCTCCGCGAGGGCGGCCTTGCTGGTGGGGACGTCGTTGTGCGCCGAAACGAGCACCACCGGCGGCGGCGGGTGGAGGGCTTTGGCGAGCTTCAGCACCTCGATGCCGTCGCGCTCGCCCTCCATGCGGAGGTCGGTGACGACGACGTCGTAGCGCCTGCGGTTGAGCTTGGCCGACGCCTCGGCGAGCGAGTTCGTGACGTCGCAGGTGTGGCCTTGGCGCTGCAGCGCCTCGCACATGACCTCGGCGTGGTCGGGCTCGTCGTCGACGACGAGGATGGCGGAGGGGGGGAGGTCGGCGTCGGGCATGGCAATCGTGAGCATAGGGGCGTGTCCGAATGCAACGTAAGCCGCGAGCGCAGCGAGCGCTTTTCGGTTCCGGAGCGGAAAAGCGCTCGCTTCGCTCGCGGCGAACGGGTCGGGAGAATTACATCGGAAGTCTCAGCGAAAACCGCGCCCCCTCGCCCGGTCCACCGCTAACGGTGAGGGTGCCGGCGTGCTCCTCGGCGATGCGCTTGCTCATCGCCAGGCCCAGGCCGGTGCCGCCCTTGCGGCGGGTGAAGTAGGCGTCGAAGATCTTACCTTGCTGGTCGGGCGGGATGCCGGGGCCGGTGTCGACGACGTCGATTTCCGCGAACCGACCGGCGCGGCGGGGGGTGAGCGTGACCGACCCGCCGGCGGGGGTGGCTTCGACGGCGTTGAGCAGCAGGTTCAGCACCGCCTGCTTGACGAGTTTGGCGTCGATTGACGCCGTGACGGGGGTTGGGGGGCGGTCGAGGGTCAGGCGGACCTTGCGGGCGTGGGCTTGGGGGGCGAAGAAGTCGACGAGTTCTTCGAGCAGCGCGGCGAGGTCGGTCGGGCGGCGGTCGAGTTCCAGGCGGCCGGCGTAGCGGAGGAAGTCGTCGAGGATCAGGCGGAGGCGGCCGGTTTCATTGAAGACGGTGTCGACCCGCCGGAGGGTGCGGGGGGTGATCGGCCCGGCGGCGTCGAGGTCTTCGCGCAGCAGTTGGAGGTTTAACTGCACGGTGGAGAGGGGGTTGCGGATCTCGTGGGCCAAGCCGCCGGTGAGGGTGCCGAGCTCCGCGAGCCGCTCCGCCCGCAGCGCGCGGCGCTGGAGGGTGGCGATGCGGCGGTAGGCGATCGCCGCGCCCGCGGCCCCGGCGGCGAGCAGGCCGACCAGCAGGCCGGCGAACACGCCCCAGTCGAAGCCGGTCATGGCAAGCGTCATGCGGGGGGAGTCTACCCGGCGGCCCCGGCGATGCTCACTCGGCCGCTTGCCCTGCGGCGTCGGGCGAGCGGGTGCGTTGGGCGGCGTGCTGCATGGAGTCGTGGCCCGCCGCGTCCGGCGCGGCGCGCCCGGCAGGCAGGGTGCGCACGTCGCGGCGGACGTTTTTCGCGTGCAGGCCCTTGTCGCCGTGGGTCATTTCGTACTGCACGACCTCGCCGTCCTTCAGCGAGCGGAAGCCGTCGCCGAGGATGCTGCTGAAGTGGACGAACACGTCGCGCCCGTCGGGGGCGACGATGAAGCCGAAGCCCTTTTTGACGTCGAACCACTTCACCTCCCCGGTGAGCGGGTCGACGGAACCGACGGCGTCCGAAGCGTCCAATAAGTCGCTGTTCATTGCATCCTCCCACATGTGGCCCGACCGAAGGTGGCGGGCCGGAGTTCCAGGAGGCGAGACGATATCGGGTTGTCGAAAACTTAGCAAGCGGAAATTGGGTCAGTTCGACGGAATTTTTTGTTCAGCCCTCGGCATACCGCCGGGCGAGGGCCGCGTAGTGCCCCGGCAGCCACTCGGCGTAAGCGCGCTCAGCCGGCCGGACCGGGCGGACGATTCGGCCCGGCACGCCCATCACCACCATGCCGGCCGGCACCTCCAGCCCCGGCGGCACCACCGCCCCGGCCGCGATCAGGCACCCGCTTCCCAGCCGCACGCCCCCCAGCAGGACCGCCCCCATGCCGATCAGGCAGCCGTCGCCGACGAGCGTGCCGTGGACTATTGCCCCGTGGCCGATGGTGACGCGGGCGCCGATCTCGTTCGGCACGCCGCTGTCGCAGTGGATCACGCAGTTGTCCTGCACGTTGGTCTCGCGGCCGATGGTGACGCGCGCCACGTCGCCGCGCACGACGGCCCCGAACCAGAGCGAGGCGTCCTCCCCCGCCAGCACGTCGCCGACCACCACGGCCGTCGGGGCGAGGAAGACCCCGCCGGCCGTTCGCTCGAACCGGACGGGTCGGCCGATGGGGGTCATGCGTGAATGATAGTGCGGCACGCACGCCGCGTGACATGGGCGAGGCGGGCGGGTAAATAGGTGAGCCCGAGTTACTTCACCCAAAGGAACGCCCGATGAGCCAGCCGCCGACGATGGAATACGCAACGCCGCAAGGCCCGCCCCGCGCGAACGGCTTCGCCATCGCCAGCCTCGTGTTGAGCCTGACCGCCTGCGTGGTGCCGGTGATCGGCGCGCTGCTCGGCATCGCGTTCGGCATCGTCGGCTTGGTCAAGGCGCGGGAGCCGGGGGTGGGCGGCAAAGGGCTGAGCATCGCCGGCGTCGTCATCGGCAGCTTGAACGTGCTCGTCGTGCCGCTGCTGCTCATCGCCATCCTGCTGCCAGGCCTCAACAAGGCCTACGAGACGGCCAACCGCATCAAGTGCGCCAGCAACATGCGGCAGATCGGCCAGGCGATGCTGCTGTACGCGAATGAGAATCAGAACGTCTACCCCGACAGTTTCGGGCCGCTGCTCGAGACGCAGGACATCACCGCCAGGGTCTTCCTCTGCCCCAGCACGACTGACAAAGCCCCGACCGGCACGTCGCAGCAGGTCGTGGCGGCGATCGACTCGGGCACCGCGGGGAGTTACCTCTACTTCGGCAAGGGACTCGATCCCTCCGCCGGCCCGACCACCGTGCTCGTGACCGAGCCGGTGTCGAACCACACCAACGGCGGCAACGTGCTGTATGGCGACGGGCACGTGGCGTTCGCCACAAATCTCGCGCAGATCATCGCCGATTTGAAGGCGGGCAAGAACCCGCCGACGCCGGCAAGTATGAAGCCGCTAAAGCCGCTGATTCCGCCCACGGGTGCCGGTGCCGGCACAGGGGCCGCTGCCGGTGCGCGGTAAGGCTTGGTCTTGCGATCCTCACCCCCCCGCGGCCAGCCGCTTTTCCTCCGGGTCGGGGCGGCGGACGTACAGCGGCACCAGCGTGTCGGGGTCGGCGAAGGTGCCGGCGGCGGCCATCGCCCAGCCGACGGTTGCGACCGCCGCGGCGGTCGGCGGGGTCGCGTCGCCGCTGACGACCGCGACCGGGGCGCCGGCGTCGGCCACGGCGTCGGCGAGCGGGAGTTGGCGGACGGGCGTTCGCTCGACCCACCCGCCGCCCCGACGCTCGTACAGCGCGGCGAAGACGTTGCCGCGCCCCGCCCCCACCGTTGCCAAGACGCGGCCGGCGTCGGGCGCGGCGTTTTCGGCCAACGCCCGCAAACTCGGCACCGCCACGATTCGGCAGCCGACGGCGAGGGCGAGCGTTTTGGCGAGCGTCACCCCGACCCGCAGGCCGGTGAACGAGCCGGGGCCGACCGAGACGTAAACGTGGGCGAGGTCGGCCGGCGCCCAGCCGGAGTCGCTGCACAGTCGGTCGACGGCCGGGACGAGGTTCGCGGCGCGCCGCAGGCCGTGCTCGAACGTGATTTGGGCGATCACGCGGCCATCGACGGCGAGCGCGACCGAGCCGGACGGGCCGGAAATTTCCAGGGCGAGGGCGCGGGTCATGCGGTCGGCTTGGTCATCAACTCAATCGTCGGGTTCGGCGTCGGTGGGGCGCGTCGGGCCGGTGCCCATGATGAGCGAGAAGGCGACGAGGAACAAGCCGCCGCCGATGACCCAGCCGCGGGCGGCGGGGTGGACGGCCCAGCGGGTCGCCCACCCTTCTTGAGAGGGACCGACCGTGGTGGGCGGCGGCGGGACGGCGGTGAGGGCGAAGGGGGAGGCGTCGAACGCGGCCGCGTCGCCCGGCCGGTCGGGCACGGCCTCGGCGTCGGGCGAGCGGGCGCGGCTCCGCCGGGCGGCGAGGCGTCCGTCGAGCTCCGGGTCGCGGCCGACGCGGCCCAAAAAGGCGTCGTTCGCCGCCGACTGCCGCCGCACCGCCGCGAGGTCCGCCGCCAGCGCCGCCCGCTCGTCGGCCAGCCGGTGATTCTCCGCCCCCGCCGGCAGCAGCACGCACGCGGCGAGGATCGCCAGCCCGACGCACAGCGCCGGCAGCGTGACGGCGGGGCCGGTGCGGGAGAGTTTGGGCGTCGGCTTGTGCGGCTCCACATCCGGCATTATCGGCAGCGGCGGCCTCGGTTCGGTATGTTTCGTGCCCCTCAATCTTTAGCAAGTGATTCAGGGCCGCCGCCCGGTCGCCGCCGCGGGGTCGCCGCGGCACGTCAGGGCACGTTCATTCACGCCGGCGGCCGCACGATGCGGACGTCGAAAACGCCGCCGGCGGTGCTGGCCGGCTTCGGCTCGAACCGCACGCGGACCTGTCGTTTGCCGTTCAGGATCGCGGCGGGAATCGCATACTCCGCCGCAAAATATTTGCCCGGCTTCGCGGCCGTGAGGTGCTCGGTGGCGATGGGTTGGCCGTCCACCAGCACGTCGAAGATCCGCCCGCCGTCGCCGCCCCAGTAGACGCACCGCACGGCCTGCTTGCCGCCCGGATCGACCTTCAGGTCGTAGCTGAAAAAGCCCTTGGCGTCGCGCCAGAAATCCATCCCCGGCGGCGCGGCACCGGTGCCGCTGTCGCGCAGTTCAAGACCGTGGTCGGCCTCGCTCTGCTGCGCGCCGATCTGCACCTGATCCACCGTGCGGTCCTCCAGCGCCTTCGCCGCGGCCTCGTCGCGCCGGCGCTGCTGGTCGATCCGCTCATACTCCGCCGCGGTGGTGAGGCGGAAGTAGATCGCGTACCGCTGCTCGCCGACGCGCCAGTGCGGCACGAGCGTCGCGGGGCCGGGGCGGGTCAGTTTGCCGGTCGTGAACGTCAGCGGCTTGCCGGCGACGGGCTTGATGTCCGCCAGCACGTCGGCGCGCGTGCCGACCATCGTCGGGGCGTCGCTCTCGGGCATCACCTTGCGGGCGAGGTTGGTGCCCGGCTTGAAGTCCGCCGGCGTCAGCGGCCCCGCGCCCATCGGCGCGCTCAGCACGATCGGGCCGTACCGCACCGAGGCGAAATCAGCCGTGCCCGGCAGCATGTCGGTCGACAGCCGCATCGGCACCGTCAGCCGGACGGTGTCGCCGTCGCGCCACGCGCGGTCGACCGTGACGTACTCGCCCGGCTTGGCACCGCCGAGCGGCACGGGCCGACCGTTTACGGTGATCCGCATCGCCCCGGCCCCAACCCAACCGGGGTAGCGCACCTTGAGCGCCAGCGCCGTCGGCCGCGCCAGCGACAGCGTGAGGGTGCTGCTGCCCGCGTCGGGAAACTTCGTCTCCTGCGTCAACTTCAGCCCCTTCTCCTTCCACGCCAGCGTCGAGGGGACGAAGAGGTTGACGTAAAGGTCGCGGTCCGCGCCGTGCGCGTAGATCAGCTCGCCGTACTTGCCGTGATTTTCCATGCCGGTGCCGACGCAGCACCAGAAATCGTCGAAATCCGTGCTGAACGTGCGGTAGTGGCCCGGCCGCATGGAGGTGTAGTAGACGAAGCCGCCGCGCTCCAAATCCTGCGACGGCAGGATGCTGTTGAACACCGCGCGCTCGTAAAAGTCGATTTTCGCCGCATCGGGCTGAAGTTCGTAAAGCTGCTTGGTGAGCTTGAGGGTGTTGTAGGTGTTGCACGTCTCCGGGCCGCACCGCTCGTCGAGTTCGGCGCGCCAGTGGTCGGTCGGAAAGAACCGCTCCCACTGGCTGTTGGCGCCGGTGGACCACGACCGCTCGCCGGCGACGGAGCGCCAGAAGTTCGCCGACGCCGCGAGGAAGTCGCGGCCGCCGCCGACCTCGTAGACGCGCTCGTAGCCGACGAACTTCTGCAGCTGCGTGTTGGCGTGCTTGCCGTCGAGCGACCCGGCGTCGCCGCGCAGCAGCGGGTCGAAGATCGCCCGGTGCGTGAAGTGCTCGGCCGCTTCGAGATATTTGCGGTCGCCGGTGATCGCGTAGGCGTCGGCCAACTCCTCCTGCGGCGCGCCGTGCTCGCTCGCCAGCACGTGCTGCCACTGCGCGTCGGTCACGTGCGACGACACCTCGATCGCCCAGTCGCAGAGGTTGAGGAAAACCTTTTTCGCCCGTGCGTCGTGGGTCAGGAAGTAGGCGTCGCGCAGCCCCGCCATCGCCTTGTGGGTGACGTACCAGGCGTTGACGATCGGCGGGTAGATCGGGTCGCCCGCCCTCAGCCGGCGGAACCAGTTGATGTCGCCGCGGAAGCCGTACAGCCCGCCGTCGCCGAAGCCCCGCTGGCACTGGTCGATCTCGTCGACCATGTAGCGGACGCGGCGGAGCAGTTCCGGGTCGCCGGTGGCGGCGGACATGGCGCAGATCGCGCTGAGGTAGTGGCCGTAGATGCCGCTGCCGTTGGAGTCCCAGCCGCCGTAGTGGTCGGCCTTGGGCATCAGGCCGGCATTCACGCGAAGGTAGTGCAGCATCGCGTCGGGGTCGAGCTTCAGCAGGTAGGCGCGGTCGACCTCCTGCGCCTCGCGCAGCGGCCCGCCGGTGAGGCGCACGGCTTCCAGCGGAAAGGCCCGCGCGCCGAAGTTTACCGGGGATGCAAGTACGGTCGGGACCGCGAACCCCGTCGCGCCGACCGCAGCGTCGGCTTCAATGGAGTCGGCAGGACGGCCCCCTTGGGCGAAAGCCGACCCGGCCATGGCGACCGAGGCCGCCGCCGCGACCCGCAGGATAATGCGGAAGCCATGACTTCGCTTCGACATGCCCCATCCTATCACGGTAGGGGTAAGGGGGGTTGAAGATATTGTTAGTCGGCAGACCGGCCCACGCCGCATCCGAGGTTGGAACTTCGGCTAGATCTTGGTGATCGGCCGTTGGCATCGGCGTTTGCGACGGGCCTGGGTGGAAGAGGGCTCGGTTTTCCGCTGGACTCCCCCCGCGGCGCGTTGAACAGTTCTGGGAAAAAAGGACCGGACCGGTCTCGCCGTCGGGAGGGCGACGAGAACCGGCCGGTCCGGGAGGGATCGGAATGCCGCTGCGCGAGCAGTTCAGGCGCGACGGCGGCGGAGCAGGGCCAGGCCGCCGAGGCCCAGCAGGCCGAGGCCGGCCGGCTCGGGGACCGGGGCGGCGAGGGCGAGGTTGAAGTTCCCGCCGTCGCCAAAGCCCGCGGAGTAGATGGCGGCGTCGCCGAAGAAGGCGGTCAGGCCGGCCTCGCTCAGGCCGGTCGGCAGGATCGGCCCGACGTCGAACGCCTCGGTGAAGCTGCCGCCGCTGATGTCCTGCCAGCCGACCTCATTGCTGGTGCGGGTAATGAAGGGCGTCTGGAACGGCACCTTGGCGGACTGCGGGTTGATGAAGCCGCCGGTGGTCGCGGGGTCGGTGAGGAAGTCGTAGCCGATGAGCTTGGCGTCGGGCACGAGCGTGAGGTCGCCGGTGGCCGGGTCGTAAACGGCGTCGGGGATGCCGTCGCCGGGCACGACGGGCCCGGCGTGGGCGAACGGCGCGAGCGCGGCGAGCAGAACAGTTGCGAGGCCGGCGGCGGGGAGGGAACGGGTCGGGCGGAACATGGCAAATCTCCTTGTGGTGCGGTTGGGTTATAGGAAAGGCAGGTTTGGGGGGCTTCAGGCGAGCCGGGCGCGGCGGCGGCGAAGGGTGGCAAGGCCGGCGAAGGCGAGCAGGGACAGGCCGGTCGGCTCCGGCACGGCGTTGACGACGGCGAGGTTGAACTGCCCGCCATCACCGAAGCCGGCGGAGTAGATCGCCGAGTCGCCGAAAAAGGCCATCAGCCCCGCCTGGTCGAGGCCCAGGGGTAGGATGCCGGTGATGGTGAACGGGTCGGTGAAGCTGCCGCCGCTGATGTCCTGCCAGCCGATCTCGCCGGCCGTGCGGGTGATGAACGGGGTCTGGAACGGGACCTCGGCGGTGCCGGGGTGGCGGAAGCCGCCGGTGACGGCGGGGTCGGTGAGGAAGTCGTAGCCGATGAGCTTGGCGTCGGGGACCAGCGTCAGGTCGCCGGTGGCCGGGTCGTAGAGCACGTCGGGGGTGCCGTCGCCGGCGACCGGGACGGCGCGGTCGAAGCGGGCGGACGCCGCGCCGGGGGCTTGGCCGGCGGGCGGGGTGAAGTCGTTGACGACGGTGATGAGGTCGGAGTTGGTGACGGCCCCGTCGTAGTTCGCCACGTCGCCGGTGGTCCACTTGTTGGCGCCGGGGTTTTTCCCGAAGGAGTTGACGGTGGTGATGAGGTCGGCGTTGGTCGCCCGGCCGCCGCTGAGGTTCACGTCGCCGCGGCTCAGTCGGCCGCTGGCGATCAGCGACTGGCTGAGGACCTTGAAGTCGCTGGTGCCGCCGGAGGGGGCGACGTGGGTGATCGCTCCGTTGTCCGTCAGTTCGACGTCCACGAGGCTGATCGCCCGCTGAGGCCCGGCGCCGGTGCTGCCGGCGGCGTCCACGGTGGCGGAGAGCTGGTCGGTCAGGCTGCGGTAATCGGTGCCAACAAACTTGTCCACGACCTTGGCGTCGGCGAGGTTGACCACGCCGTCGCGGTTGACGTCGAGCTTGTTGAAGGCGTTGGTGCCGGTCGGGTCGGCCATCACGTTCGCCGACGCCTGCATCCGCTGCAGGGGGGTGGAGGCGGCGTTGAGCTGGTCGAGGGCGGCGTTCTTGCGGAGCACGCCGGTGCGGACCGCGTCGGCGAAGTTGCCCGAGAGGGTGGTGCTCGTCGAGCTGTCGGCGAGGGCGGTGCCGCGGGCCATGCGGTAGAGGTCCTGGCCGTCGAAGGTGCCGTTGGAGTCGAAGTCGCCCAGGACGATCAGGTCGCCCTTGGTCGGCGTGAAGCCGAGCTCGGCGGGCGCGCCGGCGACGGGCGCCGAGTTGCCGCCGGTGAACAGGCTGCCGTTCGCCCCGAGGGCCGCCTGGGCACGCTGGGCGACGGCGAGGTCGGAGAAGTCGCGGGTGCCCTTGCCGCCGTCGGTCTGGCGGAAGTCGCCGAAGAGGTAGTTGTTGGAGGTGATCGGGATCGGCTCCGGGGCGTTGGCGGCGGCGTAGCGCGAGCTGCTGCCGGTGGTTACCGACGCCGGGTCGGCGGGGTTGAAGTTATTCGCCTGCGCGCTGGAGAGGAACTGGTCGCGGGCGGCGGCGTTGAAGCCGGGGTTTACCACCGACTGGTCGATCCCGTCGCGGTCCTTCTTCACGCCCATCAGCGAGTTGACGAGGAAGCGGTTGTTCAGCAGCGTGTCGGCCGGGTTGGCGACGCTGGTGGGCGTGGGGAACGGCACGCTGAGGGCGGCGTTGACGATGTTATCGCGATAGTCGCGCACGTCGTTGCCGCTGTTATCCCCCTTGATGACGTTGCCGTTGTAATTGTTGGGGTCCTTGACCGTGACGTAGGTCTCGTTCTGGTAGATGACGTAGGAGCCCTCGGTGATGGTGGCGGCCGAGGGGGCGACGAACTCGCCGGTCGGGCGGTCGCCGGTTCTCACCGCGACCTGTCCGTTGGCGATGTTGTAATTGCGGAAGTTGGCCCCGTTCGAGCCGTCGGAGACGTCGTTGGCATCGTCGCGGTAGCCGAGGGCGCGCAGCGGGGCGGGGGAGGCGTTGGAGTCCGAGCCGATGAGGTCGCTGAGGCCGAGGTGGCCGATCGCCATGCGGCTGTTCTGCACGGTCGGCCGGAGCTGCCCGCCGCCGCTGGTCTTGTTGCTGAACTGGATGTCCGGCCCGACCTTGGTCTGGGGGATGGGGTTGGCGACGTTGCCGTTGCCCGAGTCGTTCTCGCCGACCGCGAAGGTCGGGTCGAGGCCGACGTTGTTCGCCGCGACGTTGCGGGTGCCGCTGCCGGTGTCGCGGGTGACGACGTTGAAGTCCGCCCCGTTGGCGAGCCGGCCGGCGGCCTGGAGGAACTGCGCGTCGGTGCGGTTGACGTGCTCCAGCCCGGTGCCGGGGTTGGCGACGAAGGCCGTGGCGGTCTGCGCGACGGCGGTGTTGTTCAGGTTGTTGATGCCGCCGGTCGCGCCGGGGTTGCCCGCCGCGTAGGCCGCGCCGGTGCCGGGGTCGATGGTGCCGGGGGTGAAGTTCAGGACCGAATCGTCATTGAACGACTGCCGCGCCCCGGCGGTGCCGAGCGGTCCGGCCGGCAGCGCGGGGTTGCCCTGCCCGTAGCCCGCCTGGCCGGGGGCTCGATTGAAGGCCGCGGTGCCGGGGCGGCTGAAGGCCTGGGCGGCGTTGACGTCGCTGATCGCCATCTGCACCCGCCCCAGTGCCTGGGGGTCGCGCGGGCCGTCCCCCTGGAACGCGAGGGTGAATCCGTTCTGCGTGACCGGGCTGCCCGGCTGCGGGATGCTGCCGCCGTTGTTGACCCCGCCGAAGCGGCTGCGGTTGACGTAAACCGCGTTCCCCAGCGTCGGCTGGTAGGTGCTGTTGGCGAGGATGCCGTCGTTGATCTGGCTGTCGGCGAGCTCGAGGATGCCCTCGACCGACCCCTGCTCGTGCCACTCGACGCGCTCGGCGGAGTGGTTCTGGCTCGGGCCGCTGACGGTGTCCGGCAGGGCGAAATTGCTGCTGGCGAGCTGGTAGTTCGTGGTCACGCCGGCGGCGGCGGAGTAGGTGATCTCCTGGCCGACCGGCCCGAGCGTCAGGCTGGTGCCGGGCGTCAGGAACGTGCTGCCGGGGGCGATGGTGAAGTTCCGCAGCGCCGTCGAGCCGCTGAGGGTGATCGTCGGCACCGCCTGCCCCACCGGCCGCAGCGCGGCGGCGTTGGTGGGCGGGATGACGCTGGTGCCGGCCGACGCCGGCGCGGCGAGTAGCGCCAGCGGCGTCGCGGCGACGGCGGCGGCGAGGGCCTTCATGCGGAACGGAACATTACAAGTCACATCTCTCACGGTGAACCTCCGAATCCCTTGCGGGACAATGGTGTGGGGCACTTTCTCCCGGCCCCGCCCCGCCCGCCGGAAACGCCCGGCGGGCGGCGGGGCCGCTCGTTGTCTAAGGGTGACGGGCTTTAGTTGTTGGTCACGATGCTGTTGCCGCCGTTGGTGAGGCTGAAGAACTGCTCGCCCCACTCGAACTGGCCGCCGTAGGGCTCGACGCCGAGGGTTTCCATGACGGTTTTGGCCTCGACGTGGCCGTCGACGTAGAGGAAGTTGGTTTTGCGCTTGTCGTAGCCGTGGGAGTCGAAGGATTTGCGGCCGTGGTTTCGGCCGACCCAGTTCAGGCGCATCATCGCGTCGCCGCTGCCGGCGGCGGCGGCCTCCTGCTCCGGGTCGGGCAGCAGGTCGCTGAGCAGCGGCCGCCGCAGGATCGGCCCGCCGCCGAATACCGACCCGAGCTTGTGGACGTCAAACCCCCCGCCGAGGCCCACGAAGCCGTGGACCGGCCGGTGGCTCTTGATGACCAAGTTGCCGCTCACCTCCCCGGTGCCCACCGCCAGCGTCGTGTCGCTGCTGAACTCGGTGGCGAGGATGGTGCCGGAGGAGTTCTTGACCGACCCCGCGCGGACGTAGTGCTC
Source organism: Tepidisphaeraceae bacterium (assembly GCA_965260985.1). Taxonomy (GTDB): domain Bacteria; phylum Planctomycetota; class Phycisphaerae; order Tepidisphaerales; family Tepidisphaeraceae; genus CBDHCE01. Next base: position 81,533 of record CBDHCE010000020.1, read on the forward strand.
GGGGTTAATCGTGCCCTGGAAGCCCACGGTGAACTTGTTGCGCGGGCAGATCGCCTCGTTCAGCGTGTAGGCGCAGCGGGAAACCTGCTGGTCGACGATGCCGGGCACGTCGTTCGGGAGCGAGAAGGTTCCCGCGTGGTTGGTTGGGGGAAGCCCGCCGTCGTCGATCGACGGGCAGCGGAACGCGCCCTCGGGCGCGCGGCCCTCCCCGTAGATGAGGTAGGACCAGTGCTGGTAGCCGTCGACCGCCGCGGTCGGCGCCTGCACGCCGCCGGCGAAGGTTTGTCCGACATAGGTGTAACTTGCGGGGAAGGTCTGCTCGTTGTCGGCGGCGTAGATCGCCAGCCCCTGCCCGACGGCGTGCAGGTTGGCGGCGCACTTGATCTGAAAGCTGCTCTGCCGCGCGCTGTTGAGCGCGGGGAGCAGGATGCTGATCAGCAGGGCGATGATGCCGATCACCACCAGCAACTCGACGAGGGTGAACCCGGCGGCGGCTTCAGTGGCGCGGCGATGGCGCGGAATCAGGATGGTCATGGCGCGGAGCTCCCGAGCGGGCCGTGTGGCCCGTTAAAATTAGCGAATCTGGAAGACTCCCGAAGCCGCCGGAGAGCCCCTGACGGGGCGGGCGGCCGATGTGGACGAGGCGGGCCGTGTGGCCCGTGAGGGGGCGGGGGTGTCGGTCCTCCCGCTTGCGATGGGCAGAGGATGCCGGCCGATTGTTTAGGCTGAATATCGGCCGGCCTAAGCGGATGATAAGTTCTTGTTAAGCCGTCCGGCCGACCCGTGACGAAAACGCAGAGGCGTGGAAACGCAAAGGAATGGAACCGTGTCATTCGGGGTTCTCACCCCGCAAATCATCCTCATCCCGACTCCGAACCACCTCATCCATCAGTGCCTCCGCAATGCGCGAGGTGCTTGCCTTCCCTAGTAGCAGACTTCCCGCCACGTCCGATACTTCCCGCCGACGCGGGCTAGCCGCCGCGCGGGCCGATGCTTGAGGGGCGGCGGGTGTGCCGCGTGAAGTTGGAATAGCTGGACGGGCTGGGCGGCGGGGTCCGATAACGCCCGTGGGGGCCGACCTTCGGCCCGGCCCGAACGTACTATTAGTGGTCCGTTAAGGCTCCCCCACGAGCCGTAGCGGTTGCCGGAGGAAACGATGAGTCGTACCGCCGTGACGTTCATGTTCGTGTCGTTGACGTGTCTGAGCTCGATGCTCTTCGCCGTCGTGCCGCAGCCGGCGGACACGGCCGAGGCGACCGCGCCGTTCACCGGGTCGGCCGCGACCCGGCCTGTTGCATTGCCGGCCAGCCGGCCCGCGACTGCTCCGTTAAAGCCGCTCGTCGAGATGCTCGGCACTGCGGGGTACTGGCGGATCGGGAGGGAGGCCGACGGCGTGTGGTGGTTCGTCGCGCCGGACGGGCGGCGGGAGTTTTTGAACACCGTGACGACCGTGCAGCCGTTCCAGAAGGGCCGGCGGGCGGAGGGGCCGGATTACGTCAGCCGCGACTGGGCGGGCGGGGTCGACGGCGGGCCGGAGGCGCGGTCGGAGGGGAACCTGCACGCCTGGGCCACCGCCACGCTGCGCCGCGTCAAGGAGGCCGGCTTCAAGGGGCTGGGGGCGTGGAGCAACCGCACGTTCCACCACTATGACGTGCCGATGACCCGCGACCTGAACGTCTGGGCCTGGTGCCACGGCCCGGCCAAGCGGCTCTACCACCCGGAGTGGGCGAAAATCGTCGAGGAGGCGATCAGAGCCCAGTGCGTGCCGCTGCGCGAGAACAAGCACCTCGTCGGCTACTACACCGATAACGAACTGAACTGGGACGACGAGGGCAACGGCCCCGGCGCCTACTTCAACGGCCTGCCCGCGACCGACCCGAACAAGCGCGAGGTCGTGAAGGTCATCGAGCAGACCTGGCCGGACATCGCCGCGTTCAATAAGGATTGGCACACCAATGAGGCCTCCTTCGCCGACCTGCTGAACCGGCCCGCGCTCGATTACACCCGGCCCGAGGCGTACCAGCGGCTGTTCACCGCGTGGCTCGAGCATTTAGCGACCGACTACTTCCGCACCACGACCGAACTGGTGAAAAAGTACGACCCGAACCACCTGATTCTGGGGGTGCGGTTCAAGGGCTACGCGCCGGTGGAGGTGGTCCGCGCGGCCCGGAAATATACCGACGCGGTGAGCCTGAATTACTACGTATCCGACGCCAAGCTCGACCGCAAGATGTTCACGATGATGGCCGAGGTGAGCGGCCGGCCGGTGATCATCACGGAATACAGTTTTCACGCGCTTGACGGTCGAAGCGGCGACCGGAACACCTTCGGCTTCCCCGCGCAGGTGATGGACCAGCGGGCGCGGGCCGACGGCTACCGGCTGGGCACCACGCGGCTGGCGCGGGTGCCGTATGTGATCGGCGCCGACTGGTTCCAGTGGTCCGACGAGCCGCCGACCGGTCGGGCGAGCGACGGCGAGGACGCGAACTTCGGCATCGTGGACGTGGACGACCGGCCCTACGAGCAGTTGGTCAAAGCCGTTCAAGAGACCTCGCCGCAGTTGAACCCGCTGCACGCGGCGAGCGCGGCGGACGACGGGGCGAACGTCTGGCGCGCCAGTTACGACCGCCGGCCGACCGTGCGGGTGCCGTACCTGACCCCCGGCGAGGTGCCGGCGATCAACGGCGAACTTTCCGACTGGCCCGCCGACACCGAGCTGCACGGGCTGAAACACAGCGAGACGATCGGCCTGGACCGCAACGCCCTGCCGATGCCGCAGGTGAAACTCGGCTGGAACGAGTCGGGCCTGTACCTGGCCTTCGAGGTGTTCGACAACGACATCGCCGGCGCGCCGGCCAACGGGTGGTGGTGGACGCGCGACAATGTGGAACTCTGGGTCTCGACCCAGCCGGTGAAGGACCAGCAGACGTGGTACACGCCGGACTGCGCCCAGTTTTACTTCGTGCCGGTCGAGTTTCCCGGCAAGGACGGGGCGAGCGGCGTGGTCGGGCAGTGGCACCGCAAGGGCGATGCGCTGGCGGCGAGCGTCGCGCCGCAGCGGCTGATCCGCAGCGCGACGCGGATCCTGCCGGACCGGTACGTGGTGGAGATGTTCATCCCCGCCGCCGCTTTGCACGGGTTCGACGCGAGCGGGCGGAGCGAGATGGCGTTCAACTTCGCGGCGGCCAATTTTCAGTCGGCGGTGAGTTACTACTGGTCGGCCCCGAAGCAGGTGCTGACGCAGAACCGGCCGAACACCTGGGGGCACATGGTGCTGATGCCCAAGGGCGGCATAACGCCGCCGGCGAACGCGATCGCGGAGCTGCCTTGAGCTTGCCCTAAGCCTCCTCCATCTCCGACTCCTCGCCGGCGGGGCCGCCGAAGAGGGCGGAGCCGACGCGGACCATCGTGCTGCCCTCGGCGATGGCGGCCTCGAAGTCGTGGCTCATGCCCATCGAGAGGTGCTTGAAGGCCTCGCCGCCGGTTTTGTTGAACTGCATCTCCTCGAAAATCTCGCGGGTGCGGGCGAAGGTGTGCCGCTGCTGGGCCTCGTCGGCGTCGACGGCGGCCATGCTCATCAGGCCGATCAGCTTGACGTTCGGCATCGTGGCGATCTGGTCGCCCAGGTGCGTGGCCGCCCCCACCGCGACGCCCCCCTTCTGCGGCTCCTGACTCGCGTTCACCTGCAGCATGATCGGGATTTGCCGGTCGAGTTTTTTCGCCTGCGCGTCGATCTCCTCCGCCAGTCGCAGCGAGTCGACGCCGTGGATGAGCGTGACCGACGGCAGCAGTTGCTTGACCTTGTTGCGCTGCAGCCGGCCGATCATGTGCCAGCGCAGGTGCGCCGGCAGGCCCGAGTCCTTCGCATCTTTCGACGCGATTTTGCGGGCGTGGAACTCGGCGAGTTGGGCGGCGCGCTGGGCGAGCTGCTGGACGCGGTTCTCGCCGAAGTCGCCGACGCCCAGGGCCATCAATTCGCGGACGGCCTCGGGCGGCGCGGTTTTGGTGACGGCCACCAGCAGCACGTCGCCCGCGGGCCGCTTGGCTCTGGCGAGGGCGTCGGCGATGCGGGATTGTACCGCCTCCAGGTTTTCCGCCAGCGGCGTGCGCTTCGCTTCCTTGCCCACGAGTCGGCCCCTTCCGTAAAGCCCTTTTCGGTTCGAGGGAAAGTATAGACGAACGCCCCGGCCGTTGCACCGCGGGCGGCCGTCGCGTAAACCTTTCGGCGATGGAGCTGAAGTTGACCCGACACCTGTGGGGCGTGGCGATGCCGGTCGAGGCCGCCGTCGCCGCGTTCGCCGCCGAGGGGTACGGCGGGATCGAGTGCCCGCTGGACCTCGCCGACGCCACGCCGACGTTCCGCGAGTTGCTCGACGCCCACGGGCTGGATTATCTGGCCCAGGGCTTCACGTCCGGGTCGACGGTGGCGGAGCACGTCGCGGCGTTCGGGTCGGAGCTGAAGCGGGCGGAGCACCGGGGCGTGTCGAAGCTGATCGTGCAGGGGGGCAAGGACGCCTTCACCGACGCCGAGGCCGCCCGCTACTTCGCCGAGGTGCTGGCGATGGGGGCCGACTCGCCAGTGGAGGTGAACCACGAGACGCACCGCGGCATGGCGCTGTTCAACCCGTGGCGGACGCGGGACCTGCTGGAAAAGTTCCCGGCCCTTCTGCTGTGCTGCGATTTCTCGCACTTCGTGAACGTCGCCCAGCGGCTGGACTGGCCCGCGTGGGACGGCGGGCGGTGCCTTGCGCTGATGACCGAGCGGTGCCGGCACGTCCACGCCCGCGTCGGCTACGAGCACGGCCCGCAGGTGCCCGACCCGAGCGCCCCGGAGTTCGCCCCGCACCTGGCGGCCCATTTCGAGTGGTGGGACGGCATGTGGTCGGCGGCGGCGAAGCGCGGGCAGGCGGCGTTCACGGTCACGCCGGAGTTCGGCCCGCCGGACTACCTGCACACGCTGCCGTTCACGCGGGCGCCGGTGGCGGATTTGGCGTCGGTCTGCCGGTGGATGGCGGACCGGCTGGTCGAGCGTTACGGGGGGAAATCCGAATGACCAAACCAGAATGACCAAGGAATTTCCAAGTTTCAATGACCAATTGGGATTTGGAAATTGGTCATTCCTTGGTCATTCTGGTTTGGTCATTCGGATTTCGTATGTCCTCCCCCTTCGTCAAGCTCGCCGACCCCGCCTCCTACGTCGCCTGCTCGTGGGATCTGGTGGCCGACCGCGCGGGGCTGGATTACTGGGTCGACTTCTTCAGCACCCACATCGACGTGATTCTCGGTTTGGGCGTCGAGGCGGCGGTGGCGCGGGGGGAATCGGAGGCCGATGCCTTAGCCCGCGCCGCGGCGTGCCGTGCGGAGTATCTACCCTTCTTCGCCGGCGTCCGCCGCGATCCCGTGGGGCACGGGCGGGTCACGATTTTGACGCTCGACGAGTGGCGCGACGGCTTCCTGCGCCACCACGGGTTTGATGACGCCTTCGTCGACCTCAAGGACCGCGAGAACCGGCGGATGCTGCCGCTGCTGCCGACGGTGTGCCGGGAGTTGGACGTGATGGGTGAGGCCGACGCGCTGCGCGCCGCGGTCGAGGGCGTGTTCGCCGGCAACATCTTCGACATGGGCGCCAAGGCGACGGCGGCGAAGTTCCGCAGCGAGAGCCCGGACTTTTTCCAGACCCGCCGCCTGCTGCCCGGCCGGCCGTGGCGGGTGGACGACTACGACGCCCTCGCGGCGGCGTGGCTGGGCGAGCCGTACCGCAAGGCGGTCTTTTTCATAGACAACGCCGGGAGTGATTTCCTGCTCGGCGCGGTCCCGCTCTGCCGGTGGCTGGCGCGGCGCGGGACGAAGGTCGTGATCGCCGCCAACGAGCGGCCGAGCCTGAACGACATGACGGCGGCGGACGTGCGGGCGTGGTGGCCGCGGGTTTTGGCGGCCGAGCCGTCGCTGGCGGGGTTGCCAGTTGAGATCGTCTCGACGGGCACGGGGGAGCCGCTGATCGACCTTGCTTCCGTGTCGGACGAGTTGAACGAAGCCTCGGAAGAGGCTGATTTGGTGATCCTCGAGGGCATGGGCCGGGGCGTGGAGAGCAACCTGAACGCCGCCTTTTCCTGCGATGCGGCGAACCTGGCGATGCTGAAGGACGAGGCCGTCGCGGCGCGGTTGGGCGGAAGAGTCTTCGACGTCGTGTGCCGGTTCCGGTGAGGGAAAGTGGAACGGGCGTCCCGCCCGGATTTCTGCATTGCAAATGCCTCAAATCACGAACGCGGGCGGGACGCCCGTTCCACGTCAGATCGTTGATTCCCCCACCCCCCGGCCCTATCGTCGGCCCGTAACGAAAGACTGCTTATGATCGACCCAACCCACGATCCGCGGATGCTCGCCACCGCCGCCCCGTACCTCTCGAACCTGCCGCGCGCGCCCATGCTCACGCCCGGCGACGTGCCGACGGCGATGCCCGTCTCCATGCCCGGCCCCCCCGGCGGCGGCATGAACCGCTACCGCGAGATGACCCTTGAGGAGATGCTCCTCGAAAACCGCGTGGTCTTCCTCGTCGGCGAGATCAACCACGTCAGCGCCAGCCGCGTCATCATGCAGATGCTCTACCTGCAGAGCGTGAAGCGCGACCAGGACATCAACCTTTACATCAACAGCCCCGGCGGCGTGGTGGACGACACGCTGGCGATGTACGACATCATGCGGTTCCTGACCTGCGACGTGGCGACCTACTGCATCGGCCGCGCCGAGAGCGGCGGGGCCATCGTCTTCGCCGCCGGCACCAAGGGCAAGCGGTTCATCCTGCCCAACGCCAAGGTGATGATCCACCAGCCCTTCGGCGGCGTCTACGGGCAAGCGGCGGACATCGAAATCCAGGCCGAGGAGATTCTCAAGACCAAGCAGACCCTGATCGACATCCTCGCCAAGCACACGGGCCAGACCGTCGAGCGCGTGCAGGAGGACAGCGAGCGCGACAAGTTCTTCGACGCCAGGGCGGCCGTCGAGTACGGCCTGTGCGACGAGGTCTTGAACGCCGACAGCGACGAGGCCAAGGCCGCCGAGGCGGTCGACGGCAGCAAGAGCAAGGAAGATCACGAGAAGTGATATTGGTCCTTTGTCATTGGTCCTTTGTCCTCTTTAAAGAAGGGCAACCGCACTGCATGACAAAGGACAAAGGACCAATGACCAATGACCACTAATCAACTCGTCCCCATCGTCATCGAGAAGACCGGCCGCGGCGAACGCGCGTACGACATCTACTCGCGGCTGCTGAAGGACCGCATCATCCTGCTCGGCGGGCCGGTCACGGATGATTCGGCCAACATCATCATCGCGCAGATGTTGTTCCTTTATAATGATGACCCGAAGCGCGACATCCAGTTCTACATCAACAGCCCCGGCGGCAGCGTGTCGGCGGGGATGGGGATCATGGACACCATGCGGTTTCTCGGCTGCGACGTCAGCACGACCTGCATCGGCATGGCCGCCAGCATGGGCGCGTGCCTCCTCGCCGCCGGCACCAAGGGGAAGCGCAACGTGCTGCAGAACAGCCAGGTGATGCTCCACCAGCCGCTGATCGGCGGCGTGATGCAGGGGCCCGCCACCGACCTCGCCATCGAGGCCAAGCACATGCTGCGGCTGCGCGACCGGCTCTACAAGCTGATGAGCGAGTTCACCGGCAAGGATGCCGAGGTGATCCACAAGGACTTCGACCGCAACAAGTGGCTCTTCGCCGAGGAGGCGATGGAGTACGGCGTGGCGGACAACATCCTCGACCGCGCCCCGGCGATGTCCGGCCCCGCCGAGGAGCGGGCGGCGGACAAGGAGTAGATTTCGCCACTCAAACCACGCGTTTAGCCGCCCCGCTTGCGGGGCGCGCCGGACGATGTAAAGTCTCCCGACGCGCCCCGCAAGCGGAGGCGGCTAAACGGTGCGCTTCACGACAAGTAGAAATCGACTTCATGCCCAAGCTCACCGTGAAACGACTGCTCCCGTTCCTGCTGATTGCCGCGGCACCCGCATTTGTCGGCTGCGGCAGCCCCAGCGCGGCGAACATCCATCTCCGCAAGGAGAACAGTTCGCTTCGCAACGAGCTCGACGTCACCAAGCGGCAGCGCGCCGCCGACCTCGCCACTATCAAGGCGATGCAGCGGCAGAACCCCTCCGTCCCGAACCTCGACACGGATCGGCTTGAAAAACTCTTCACCGCCCACGGCGTGCAGTTCGGCCGGCTGACCGGCGGGGCCGACCTCGACCCGCAAAAGCCGGGGCAGGACGGGCTGAAGGTTTACGTCGTCCCGACCGACGCCAGCGGCGAGCAGCTCAAGGCGGCCGGCTCGTTCACCGTGGAGGCCTTCGACCTTGACGCGAAGCCGGCCCGCATCGGATCGTGGTATTTCGATACTGACCAAGCCAAAACGCGTTGGGTCGGCGGCGGGCTGATCTACGATTACGTCCTGCCCTGCCCGTGGCAGACCGTGCCGGAGCACCGCAAACTGCTGGTGAAGGCGACCTTCACCGACGAGCTGACGCGCCGGGAGTTTTCGGCCGAAAAGAAGGTCGAACTGCCCCGCCTTCCGACCGCTTCGACGCTTCCCACCGCCTCAACCACCCAGCCGTGATTCGACCGCCGCCCGCATCACGTCCAGCGGCGGCGGCAGGCCGGTCCAAGTCGAAAACTGCGCCGCGGCCTGACGAACGAACATCTCGACGCCGCCCACCGTCCGCGCCCCCGCCGCGTCGGCCTGTTGCAACAGTTTGGTGCGCATCGGGTTGTAAACCGTGTCAAACACCACCGCGCCCGGCGGCAGGGCCGTGGCGTCGAAGGGGGTTTGGTCCACGTTCGGGCTCATGCCGACCGACGTGGTGTTGATATAAACCTCAAACTCGCCGTTGGCCAGCGCCTCGAACTCGACCGCCGCCACCGGGCCGGACTTGCCGTCGAACTCTTCCGCCAGGGCGTCGGCCCGCGCGCGGGTGCGGTTGAAGATCGACACCGCCGCCCCCGCGTCGGCCAGCGCGGCGACGGCCGTCCGGCCGGTCCCGCCCGCGCCGATCACCGCCACCCGCCGGCCCGTCAAGTCGTCCGATTTCAGCCCCAGCCGGACGCAGGCGAGGATGGCGGCGAAGTCGGTGTTGCTGCCCGCCAGCGAGCCGTCGGGCCGGACGTGGACCGTGTTGACCGCCCCAATCCGCGCCGCAAGCGGCTCGACCTCAGCCCCCTTTTCGATCAGGTAGCGCAGCGCATTTTCCTTGTGCGGAAGCGTGATCGACAGGCCGGCCAAATCGAGCGGCCCGAACGCCAGAAACGTCTCCATGAACGCCTTGAACGGCTCGTATCCCGGCTGCACCAGCAGCGGCAGGTAGACGCCGTCGTGCCCCGCCGCCGCGAAGGCCGCGTTGTGGACGGCCGGCGACATCGAGTGGGCGACCGGGCTGGCGACCACGCCGTACACCTTCGTGGCGGACGTAATCGCGTCCCAGCGGTAGAGCCGCTTGAGGTCGCCGATGCTCACCTGCCCCGGCGCGGTGGCGGCGGCGTCGCGGAGCGGGGCGAAGGTCAGAAACGCGCCGAACTTTTTCGCCAGCACGCGGCTGATCAACCCCGCCTCGCCCATGCAAAGCGCGATGGTTGGCTTAGTCTTGTTCACCAGCAGCTCGAATGCCTCCAGGTTGTCGCGCACGCTGCGGGCGGCCCAGACAATTTTCGTCACCTCCGCGTCGGCGGCGTTCATCTCAGCCAGCAGGTTGTAGAGGCGGTCGGGCCGACCTTGGAAGTCGTGCGCGCTGACGACCAGGCCCGGCCGGCTGTCGCGCGGCAGGTCGATGATCGGCCCGGCCGCGGGGAGCGTGCTCAGTTCGAGGTCGAGGTATGCCGCCCCCGCCGCCGCGGCCGACTCCAGGACGGCCACGCGGGCGGCGTCGGTCATCTCGCTCAGGCCGCCCTCGCCCACGGGCCGGCAGGTGACCAGGCAGGGCAGGAGCGAATCCTTCACGATCGCCGCGACGTCGAGGAAGGTATCGACCCGCAACTCCACCCAATCCGCCCCGGACTCGGCCGCGAGCGCGATGTCGCGCGCCGCCTGCTCGGCGGACTCGACGAAGATGGGCACGCAAAGGCGGGTCATGGGAGAGAGGGGGTTCCTTAATAGCCGGAGGCGGACGCCCCGGTTTCCGTTCGAGCACTCACCAGCAAAAACCGGGGCTTCCGCCTCCGGCTATTAAGGAGGGTTTAATCTTCTTCCACCTCGAACGGAAACTTCCCGCTCTGCCCGAAGAACCGGCACGGGTTGTTGTAGAAAATCTCCCGGCACGCCGCCTCCCCGTGGCCGCGGCGGCGGTACTCCAAATAGGTGTCGGTCAGCATCGACGGCGAACTCTCGCCCCAGTCGGCCGCGCTGTTCACGCACAGCCGCTCGTGGCCGTACTGCTCCAGCAGGTCGGCCCCGCGCTGCGGCGTGACCTTGGTGACGGGGTAGATCGTCATGCCGGCCCAGAAGCCGTTGTCGCGCGCCAGCCGCAGCGTGTGCTCCTCGCAGTGGTCGATCAGCACGCGCTCGGGCCGGATGCGCGGGTCATTTTTCAGCACGTCCACGATGATCGACGTGCCCTTGTGCTTGTCCGCCAGGTGCGGCGTGTGGATCAGAATCAACTGATTATGTGTCGCGGCCAAGTCGACCTGCTCCTCGAAGATTTTGATCTCGTTGGCGGTGTTCTTGTTCAGCCCGATTTCGCCGACGCCCAGCACCTTCGGGTGGCCCAGCAGCGGCGGGATGAGGGCGATAACCTCGCGCGAGAGCGTCAGGTCCTCCGCCTCCTTCGCGTTGATGCAGAGCCAGCAGTAGTGATCGATGCCGTACCTGGCGGCGCGCTGCGGCTCGACCTCGGTGATGTGGCGGAAGTAATCGGCGAAGCTGGAGGCCGACGAGCGGTCGTAGCCCGCCCAGAACGCCGGCTCGCTGACGGCCACGACGCCGGCGCGGGCCATGTAGCGGTAATCGTCCGTCGTGCGGCTGACGCAGTGGATGTGGGGGTCGATGAACTTCATGGGGAATTAGGGGCGGGGGCTCCGGTCGCTGAAGATCATCTGCACGCGCTCGGCCCGGCCGGGTTCTTCGAGCGAGCCGAGGGCTTGGCGGAGTTGGAGCAGCCGGGGGTCGGACTCCAGAACCGACTGCCCGCCGGCGGCGCGCCCGATGCGGTCGAGGTCGGCCGCGAGGCTCAGGCAGCGCTCGCGCATCCGCAGAAAGGCGTCGTCCAGCACGGCGCGGGCGTCTGGGGGCGTAGGGTCCATGACCGCATTGTACCGTGGCACGGGCGTCCCGCCCGCGTCCGCGACTTGGTGGAAGAAATGGTGCGGAATCTGGTCCGACGTTCTCCGTGCGCAGACGCGGGCGGGACGCCCGTGCCACGAATTATTTTCCCGCGCCCGAACTTCGCCCGCCCGCGTATGATCCGGCGTCCCGATTCGGTGCTGCAGCGCCGGGCCGGGGCACGGCGGGTTCGCAGGTGCGGACCCGGCGATTGGTCTCGGAAAGGCGTTTCCGGGAGGAAAAGTCTGGCGGCGGGCAGTAGGGCCTTATTCCCAAGGCCCGAAGCGAGGCCCGCGACGGCCGGGCAAGGCCGAGGCGCTCGTGGCTTTCTAACCACTCCCCCCGAGCGTTCTCCCCCCAAAGGAGGTGATCAGTGACCGAGATTATGTGTAAGGACGGGCTGCTGTAGTGCAGCTTTCGCGGGTGCGATTCCCGCGATGAACGCGGCTGCCACGGCAGTCCAGCAGCCGACGCCGTTTCGACGGCTTTTGCGGAAGGCCCGGCCCCCAAGGCCGGGCCTTCTTTGTTATGATCCGGCCCGAGCCGCCATGGACCCCTTCGACCTGTTCCGCTACGCCCTCGGCACCGTCGTGATGATCTACGCCACGGTCATCTCGCTGCAGATCGGCTGGGAGTGGTACGTCTGGCTCACCGGCGGCGACCGCTACATCGACCTCGTCCGCCGCTACGTCATCGTCCAGGCGCTGCGGTTGCGCTTCGCCACGTTCTGGGGCGACGTGCTGGTCTGCGGCCTGCTGTGCATCGCGTTCCTGCTGATGTGGCGGCTGCACTGGCTGATCGAGGCGCGGGCGCTGTGAAGCCGGCCAATAATGACCCCCCGATGCCCACGCCCGCCGACCCAGTGAACCCGGCCGACCGCGCGAAACTCCTCCGCGTCACGCCGCCGCGCCAGACGCCCCTCGTCGCGCCCGCCACCACGCCCGCCGTTCAGTTGGGCGATTTGCCGAAGGACGAACTCGCCGCCCTGGCCGAGGAGTACGGCCTCGATCCCACCCGCCACCCGACGCGCCAGCACCTAGTCGCCGCCCTCCACGCCCGCCGGCAGCTCATCGCGCAGATGGACCGCGACGCGATGCTCGACGCGATCCGCTGGGGCCGCCGGCCGGTGGCGGCGAATGCCTCGAAGGAGCAGCTCGCGCTGGAGATCGCGCGCATCAAGTCGATGCGCTTCAGCGGCCTCTCGCGGCGCGGGCTGATCGTGCTGGCCCAACTCCGCGGCGCGCGGGTGGACGGGACCGAGGAGACGCCGGTGGTCGTCAAGCGGCTCAAGGCGCGCGAGAGTTTGGGCGAGAAGTTCGGCCGCAAGCGGCGGGCGGCGATCGGGGCGATCGTTCACGGCCTGGTCGGCGGGGGGACCGAGGACGAGGGCGACTACCAGTTCCTGCCCCCCGCCGCCGACCGCCGCGCCGCCGACCGCCGAACGTCCGCCAATGCCCCCGCAAGTGAACCCCAGCCGCCCCACCCCCCGCCGCCGCGCCGGGCGTCGCTGAAGCAGCAGATCGAGGAGAGCGGCCTGTTCGGCGGCCTCGCCAACCGCGCCAAGCAGACCGCCGATTTCTACCTGAACCAGAAGCTCGACGAGATTGAGGCCCGCATTGACCGCAAGCTCGACGAGATCGACCGCCGCCTCGCCGAGTGGCGCGACAAGGAGATCGCCAACCGCATCCGCATCCTGAAGATCACCCTGTGGGCGAGCGTGATCGTCGCGGCGCTGTCGCTGGTCTACGCCTACCTGAAGGTCTACGTGCCGGGCCTATTCGGCGGGTGAGGTGGCGGGTGAGGTCGCGGGCGTGGTGGCCGGCGAAGTGGCCGGCGTGGTGGCCGGTTGGGTGGCGGGGGCGGGCTTGGTTGCGGGTTCGCTCGTCGGCTTCGTCGCCGGCTCGGTGGCGGGCCGGTTCAGCACCTCGGCCGCGATGGCCCGCAGCGGCCACTTCGGGTCGAGCACGGCGGTCGCCAAGGCCGCGTCCGGGAGCAGCGGGCCGACCGTCAGAAAGCGGTCCCACGCCGGCCGAAGCTCCGGCCGCGTCTCCAGAAACGCCCGCCACGCGGCGTTCGACGCGCGGAGGCCGAAGGTCCGCTCGGCGGACTCGTCGTCGATCTGCTTCAGCCGGCCCTCCAGGTCGGCCAGCCGCGCCTTCAGCGCGTCGTTCTCGACCGACAGCTCATTCTTCCGATCCTGGGCGGCCTTGAGTTGCGCCACGGCATCGTCGTACTTCGCCTGCAGCGCCTTGGCATCGTCCTGCCCCCGCGCCGCGGCCGGCAGGGCGAGGGTCAGCAGCAGCAGGGCGAGGGCGAACCGTCGGGGCGGGGTCTGGGGCATCGCCGGGAAGTCTAACGCAACCGGCGCGAAAGCGGCGGGTGCGAAGTTCGCCCGCGACGCCGGGGCGGCGGAACCGATAGAATGTGACAGTCCCGCCGTGCAATTCGCGGCGGCGAACCGGGAGACCCGCCGATGATCCGCTTCCCCTGCCGCTGCGGCCAGCCCCTCGACGTGCCCGCCTCCGAGGCCGGCGGCGCGATCCAGTGCCCCGTCTGCGGCAAATTGAACGACGTGCCGGGCCTGGACGACCTCGCCCAGATCGACCGCGACGGCGGCTATAAAGTGGCCGACGACCGCCCCGCCGCCGACGGCCGCCGCGACACCGACCGCTCGCGCCAAACCATCCACGCGCTGAAAAATGGCGGCCGCGACGCCCACGGCCGCTCGCGCGACCTGCGGCCGTCGATCGACGAGTTCCTCCGCGCCGGCACCACCGCCGACGTGCCGGTCGAGGCCGAAACCGTCCGCAGCCGCCGGCCGAAGTACGACCCGCTGACCGGCGAGCTCGTCCGCCCGCTAGGCCTCGCCGCCGAGCGGCCGGTGCCGGCCCAAGCCGTCCGGCCCGACCCGTCGGTGCCGGGGGGCAAGCGCCGGCTCACCTACGCCAACCGCGAGACGCCCGGCACCTCCGTCCCGCCCCGCCGGTTGCCGATGGAGCTGTTCAACCCGGGCAACGTGACGGTGATGTTCTTCGTCTTCGCCTTCCTCTGCATCCAACTCTTCGCGCTGCGGTACATCCCGGTGCAACTGTTCGTGGCGGGCTTCATCTTCTTCGCCTGCCTCTCGCTGGCGGTGGTGGCCCACTTCGGCAACGTGGTGGAGGAGACCGGCCCCGGCGGCAAGGACGAACTGCCCGCGCCGCTGCGCGACCTGAACTTCGGGGCCGACATCTGGTCGCCGGCGGTTCACGTTCTGTTCGCGGTCTTCACCTGCGTCTGCCCCGGCCTGTTCGCGCTGCTGTACGTCCTGCGGCTGGCGCGGTGGGGGCAGACGTCGGCGGTGCCGACGCCGGTGTGGCTGGGCGTCGGCGCGGTGCTGCTGGCGGTGGGGGCTGCGGCGTTTCCGGCGATGCTGCTGACGGCCACCACGGCGGGGTCGGCGGTCGCCAACGCCTCGCCGCCGCGGCTGATCGGCACGATCCGGGCGTGCGGCTGGGATTATCTCATCTCGCTCATTCTGCTGGCGGTGGCGGCTCCGACGCTGGCGGCGGGGCTGTACTACGGCGCGACCAGCGCCGACCTGCCGTTCGGGTGGCAGCCGGGCGGCCGACTGGGGGATGCCGTCGGCTACCTGCTGGGCTTGCCGATGCTGGCGGCGGGCGTTTACCTGAGCCACCTGTTCTGCTGGCATCTGGGCCTGCTCTACCGGCTGCACCACGAGCGTTTCCCGTGGCTGTTCCAGCGGTTCGAGGGCGGTCGGGACGACGCGATGAAGCAGCTCGAAACCCGCCGCGCCGAGTCGCGGGCCGCGGCGCGGGAGAAGTCGCTGGAGGACCGCCTCGCCCGCCTGAGTGCCGAGCAGGCCCGCCCGCCCCGCCGTGCCCAGCCGGTGCGGCCGGTCGAGCCGATGGCCACGCTCCCGGTCGAGCCGCTGGAGGATTAACGCCCGCGCAAACCGACGCCGCCCGCCGGAGTGTTGAACAATCCGGCGGGCGGCGGCGTTGTCGATTGAGTGATCCGGTCCGTTGGCGTTACGACACCGCGCCCGACACCGCCTCGGCCTTCTCGCCGTTGCCGGCCGGCTCCTTCAACTCGGTCACGAGCACGTCGGTGGTGAGGGCCAGCCCGCTGACGCTGGCGGCGTTCAGCAACGCAGTTTTATTCACCTTGGCGGGGTCGATCACGCCCATCTTCATCATGTCGCCGTACTGCCCGGTGGCGGCGTTGTAGCCGTAGGCGGGGTTCTTGGCGTTGTCGAGAATTTGCGCGACGACCACGTCGCCGTCCTCGCCGGCGTTTTCGGCAATTTGGGCGGCGGGCGCGCGCAGGGCCTTGGCGATGATGTCGTAGCCGATGCGCTCGTCGGTCTTCTTCGCCTTGGCCTTGGCGGCCTCGACGGCCTCGATCGCGCGGAGGAACGCGACGCCGCCGCCCGGCACGATGCCCGCCTCGGCGGCGGCGCGGGTGGCGTGCAGCGCATCGTCGATCAGGTCCTTGCGCTCCTTCATCTCCGTCTCGGTGGTGGCGCCGGCGTTGATGACTGCCACGCCGCCGGTGAGCTTGGCGAGGCGCTCCTGGAGCTTCTCCTTGTCGTAGTCGCTGGTGGTGGTGTCGATCTGCTTGCGGATGGCGTCGGCGCGGGCGTCGATCTCCTTGCGCTTGCCGGCACCCTCGATGATCGTGGTGCTGTCCTTGGTGACGACGACGCGCTTGGCCCGGCCGAGCTGGTCGAGCGAGACGTTCTCGAGCTTCAGGCCGAGGTCCTCGGAGATGAACTGCCCGGCCGTGACGGCGGCGAGGTCGCCGAGCATCGCCTTGCGGCGGTCGCCGAAGCCGGGGGCCTTGATCGCGCAGACGTTCAGGATGCCGCGGAGCTTGTTGATGACCAAGGCCGCCAGCGCCTCGGCGTCGACGTCCTCGGCGATCAGCAGCAGGGGCTTGCCGGCGGTCACGACCTTGTTCAGCAGCGGCAGCAGGTCGGCGAGGTTGCTGACCTTCTTCTCGTGCAGGAGGATGTAGCAGTCCTCCAGCACGGCCTCGAGCGAGGTGGGGTTGGTCATGAAGTAGGGCGAGAGGTAGCCCTTGTCGAACTGCATCCCCTCGGTGTAGTCGAGGGTCGATTCGGTGCTCTTGCCCTCGTCGACGGTGATGACGCCCTCCTTGCCGACCTTCTCCATCGCCTCGGCAAGCAACTCACCAATATGTTCGTCGCCGTTCGCGGAAATGGTGGCGACCTTCTTGTAGTCGTCGCGGCCCTTGACCTTGCGGCCCATGTTGGTGATGGCCTCGGCGGCGGCGTCGGCGGCCTTGAGGATGCCGCGTTGGATCTGCACCGGGTTCGCCGCGCCGGCCGTGACGTATTTCAAGCCCTCGACGTAGATCGCCTCGGCCAGGACGGTGGCGGTGGTGGTGCCGTCGCCCGCGACGTCGCCGGTCTTGCTGGCGACGGTGTTGATGAGCTTGGCGCCCATGTTCTCGAAGGGGTTGGCGAGCTCGATCTCCTTGGCGACGCTGACGCCGTCCTTGGTGATGCGGGGGCCGCCGTAGCTCTTCTGGAGGATCACGTTGCGGCCCTTGGGGCCGAGGGTGGCCTTGACGGCGCGGGAGAGTTTGCCGAGGCCGACGCCGATGGAGGTGCGGGCGTCGGTGTCGAATTTCATTTGCTTTGATGCCATTTGATTAGTCCGTAGAAGGTGGATTGGGGGTAGTTGAAGTAGAGGTCGCTTGGACGGAAGCCCTCCGGTTCCCGGCCGCCATTTGGGGGCCGGAGGCGACGAGCTGCTTGCCCTCGGGATCGACGCGGACGCCGAGCCCTTCCAACGCCCTCGCGCCCAGGAGAAGTTGATCGTCGTCTTCGGCGAAAATCACCTCATCAACGGTCGTGTAGAAAGCCGGCGACAGTTCGATTATTGCAAAGCCGACCGGGCGAGTGATCGTCTGGCCGTTCGCCATTGTGTAGGTCCGGGTCTTCTTCTCCGGCCGAACGCCGAGATCCTCAAGAACTTTTTTGGGCACCCAGGTGGCGTCCGCCCCCGTGTCCACCATCATGCCATGCACGAGGGTTGATCGGCTGCGGTCGGTGACATTGAAGAAGGTCACGTCGACGTTGAAGGTTCCCATAGCGGCCTCTGAGAAGATCAATTCAAGGTTACTCCACCACGCCCAGGATGTCCGCCTCGCGGAGGATGACGAACTTCTCGCCGTCGAGCTCGACGTCGGTGCCGCTGTACTTGCCGTAGTAGACGGTCTCGCCGGCGCGGACGGCCATCGCCATCGGCTTGCCCTTGTCGTCGAGCTTGCCGGGGCCGACAGAGACGACCCTGCCCTGGGTCGGCTTGGTCTTGGCGGCGTCGGGCAGGAGGATGCCGCTGGCGGTTTTCTCCTCGGCCTCATTCTGCTTGACGATCACGCGGTCGGCGAGTGGCTTCAGTTTCATTGCAATGGTCCTTGGTCCGTTGTCCGTGGTCAGTCGTTAGGAAAGATTACATGCCCGGCATCGCCGGCATGGTGGCCGGGGCGGGCCTTGAATAGTCCAGTGCCGTGTCGGCCGGCAGCTTCTTCACCGGGGCGACGGTGGTGTCATAATCGGGCATTTTGACGGTCATTTTCATCTCGATCTTGTCGCCGGGCTTGTAATCCGCGAACGACGCCCCCGGCGACGGGCGGAAGGTCATCGCCATCGGCTTCATGCCGATCACGTTGCCCTCGGCGTCCTTGAAGGTCGGCATCGCCTCGTGGCGGACCTTGGCCGACCCGTCCGCCTCCACCGCCAGCACCTCGCCGCGGGTGGTGTAGACGTCCGTCCGCGCGGCCGACTCGGTGGCAGGCGGCGCGGCGGGCGCGGGCGTTGCGGCGGGCTTGCTGCAGCCAACTAGAGTTACTGCGGCAAATAACGCAGCGGCCAGGGTTATGCTTCTCAAAAAACTCATTTTGTCCGATGCTTTTAGAGGTCGTTCACGCTCAACCCTGTGTTCTTGGCAATCTTCGCCAACATGGCCGGCCCGATCTCGTCGTTGTCGTGGAATGCGAAAGTCACGTCCGCCCAACCGACCCGCTGAAGCGTGCGGTGCGATCCGCTCTGGCGGGCAATGGTCCACCCAATCCGTTTCAGTGCCGCCAGAACACGCCTCGCCTTCGTCGCCGGCCACTGGCTCACGCCGTCACCACCGAGAACACGTTGTCCATCACGGGCACCGGCTCTCCGTTCTCCATCCGCTCGGCAATGACCCGCAACGCCAGTGCCTCTGCCCGAGCAATCGCCTCCTCCCGCGTGCTGCCGTATGCCAGCACGCCCGGCAACTCCGGCACCTCACCAATCCAGCGGCCATCGGCTTCTCGGTCTACTGCGACGTCGAATGTCATGATTCATCACCCACTTCTTCCACGGTTAAGCCGTAGCCCTCTCGCCGGCCTGACCCAGCCGTTTGGCCGCGTGCATCACGGCCCGCAACGCCTCATCTACCGCCGCCGCCGTCGGAAATGCCTCGGCGATATCGGGGGCCAATTCGACCGTCCGAGATGCGGCTGTCTTGTCGGCATAAGCCGTTTGAATCGCCTCGATTCCGGTCCCGACGTGCCGCAGGCGGTTGAAGTCGAACTCGTCCGGCATTTCGTAGGCCGCCTCTTCAGGGGTCGACGTTACGGGCTTGAACTTTTCGGCTTTTCGCTTCGGCATACGCTCGGGCCTCCTGTCGGCTCGCCTTTCCCGCGCTAATAATGCGGATGTTCACGCCTCGATAGGTGATGACCACACTCAGAAGCCGGCCCTTGTCGGAGAAGCCGATTGCCAGATTCCTGGCTTCTTGCCCGCCGTGGCTCGGCGAGCGTCACCGGCTCGGCCAGATGAACACGCCCCCTCGCCGTAGATGGTCGCTTCGAGTGTTCTGATCATCGGGAGACATTTTGGGGTCGAATGGTTACATAGTTTCAACATGCACTGAACAGCAAACCGTCCACTTCGCACCCCTGCTCTCTAGGATCCATCCTCGCTCTGGCCACTGGGCTCGAAATATGTAAACACATCATCCTCCTCACCCCAGTACAAGAGACGGAGGTCGCTCCGATATTTCCACTTCCGGCTCAGCACGTACTTCATGAACAAATCAACATTAATTTTATTGAAGGTCCCGGCGAACAGAACGACATTAGATGCTAACATGCCATTGTTTAGACTCATCAGCGGGCTGTAATGTTTCCGCTTCAGCCATGCATCAATCTTCCTCACCGGCTCGCAGTCTAGCAGTTCAGGGTCGTCATCATCCGTTTCGTCAAACTCCTCTGAGTTGAATGAGAGAACGAAGGTGCTGTATCGACTCACAGTTACCTCTTTCGTACGGGCGGTGAGTTATCCGAAATCCAAAAGAGTAAGAAGTCTATCGTGGCTGGAGGAAGTTAGAAATCCATACCCCCCATCTCGTCCTCCATCCCCTCGCCCATCTCCCCCTCGCCGCCGCCCTTGGCCTTCTCCACGATGATGCAGTCCGTCGTCAGCAGCAGGATTGCCACCTCGGCAGCGTTCTGTAGGGCCGTCCGCTCGACCTTTGTCGGGGTCAAAATACCGGCCTTCATCATGTCGACGTACTCGCCGGTCAGGGCGTTGTAGCCGGTGCCCTCGGCGGCCTCCATCACGCGGCGGACCACCACGCTGCCGGGGGTGCCGGCGTTCTCGGCGATCTGTCGCAGAGGGGCCGTCAGCGCCTGCCGCACGATCTTCACGCCCGCGGCCTCCTCGGCCGTCACCTTCAGCTTGCCGTCCAGCGCCTGGAGCGCCTTGATCAGCGCGGTGCCGCCGCCGGGGACCACGCCCTCCTCGATCGCGGCGCGGGTCGCCTGCAGGGCGTCCTCGATGCGGGCCTTGGTCTCCTTCATCTCGGTCTCGGTCGCGGCGCCGACGTTGAGCTGCGCCACGCCGCCGGCGAGCTTCGCCAGCCGCTCCTGCAGCTTCTCGCGGTCGTAATCACTCGTGGTCGACTCGATCTCCCGGCGAATCTCCGCGATCCGGCCCTGGATTTCCTCCGTCTCGCCCGCGCCCTCGATCACCGTCGTGTTGTCGTTGTCGATGCGGATCAGCTTGGCGGTGCCGAGGTCGGACAGCTCCACCTTATCCAGCTCGACGCCCAGATCCTTCATGATCGCCCGGCCGCCGGTGAGGATGGCGATGTCCTGCAGCATCGCCTTGCGGCGGTCGCCGTAGCCCGGCGCCTTCACCGCCGCGACGTTCAGGATGCCGCGCAATTTGTTCACCACCAGCGTCGCCAGCGCCTCGCTGTCGACGTCCTCGGCGATGATCAGCAGCGGCTTCTTCGCCTTCTGCGCCTTCTCCAGCAGCGGCAGCAGCTTGGTGACGTTGCTGATCTTCTCCTCGTACACCAGGATCAGCGGCTTGCTCAGTTCCACCGTCATCGCGTCCGGGTTGGTGATGAAGTTCGCCGACAGGTAGCCGCGGTCGAACTGCATCCCCTCCACCACATCCACATACGTCTCCAGACTCTTGCCCTCCTCGACGGTGATGACGCCATCCTTGCCGACCTTCATGAAGGCGTCGGCCATGATCTTGCCGACCTCCGGGTCGTTGTTCGCGCTGATGGTGGCGACGTTCTGGATGTCGGTCTTGTTGGACGCATCCACCGGCCGGCTCTGCTTCATCAGGTTCTTGATGACCGCGTCCACGCTCTTGCGGATGCCGCGGGCGAGGGCGTTGGCGTCGGCGCCGGCGGTGAGGAAGCGGTAGCCCTCCTTGAAGATCGCCTCGGCCAGCACAGTGGCGGTGGTGGTCCCGTCGCCGGCGACGTCGGACGTCTTGCTGGCGGCCTCCTTCACGAGCTTGGCGCCGATGTTCTCGTACTTGTCGGTCAGCTCGACCTCCTCGGCCACGGTCACGCCGTCCTTGGTGATCGTCGGGGCCCCCCACCCCTTGTCGATGACGGCGTTGCGGCCGCGCGGGCCGAGGGTGCTCTTGACGGCGCGACTGAGCTTCTCGACGCCGGTGAGGAGCTTCTTGCGGGCGTCGGCTTCGAAGAGGAGGGTTTTGGTCGCCATGGGGTTCCTGCTGGGTTAATCTTTGGTGAAGGGCCGCCTGCGGGAGGCGGCTGGTAAGGACGTATACAAACGGCGTGCCGGGCTTTGGTCGGACGCTAAATCTATAACGAATAATCTGTTACGGTTATTTGGATGCGTCGCCGCGCGAACGGCGTCTGTCATAGCGGCAGGGGCCGGGGGGCGGTTGCCAATGTGGCAGTGGATCGGGTAGGAAGGGCGGGATGAGACTTCCCCTTTGCCTCGCGCTCGCCGGCATCGCCCTCGCATCGACGGCGGCCCACGCCCAAGGGCCGGCCACCCGGCCGCTTGCGGCGGAGGTGGACCCGATGATCGGGGTCGGGCCGGAGCACGGCTCCTGCCCGCCGGGGCCCTGCCTGCCGAACGGGTCGATCCACCCCAGCCCCGACACGCGGGAGGGCCGCAACAGCGGCTTCGTGCCCGGCTCGCCGGTGGTCGGCTTCTCGCAGCTCCACGCCGCCGGCGCGGGCGGGGTGCCGTCGTATGGGAACCTCCTGCTCTCGCCGCAGATCGGGCTGCAAATCGACGAGAAACACCACGCCTCGCCGGTCGACCAGGTGCGGGCGGGCGTGGACGCCTTCTCCTGCCGCCTGACGCGCTACGACATCGCCGCCGCCGTCGCGCCGGCCCGGCACGCGGCGATCTACACCTTCACCTTCCCGGCGTCGGTGGAATCGACCCTTACCCTCGACGTCGCCCGCAAGATCACGAAGGACCAGAACCATTTCGCCCTTCGCAAGGGGCGCGTCGAGGTCGACCCCGTCGCCCGCCGCATCAGCGGCAGCGGCACCTACGTCGGCAGTTGGACGGGCGTGCCTTACGACCTGTTCTACGTCATGGAGGTTGATAGCGCCCTCACCTCGTGCGGAACGTGGGGAGGCACAGCACTTCCGCCGGGCAAAACCCTCGCCACCGAGGCCGCCGGGCCGGGCCCGATGGGCGCTTTCCTCAAGTTCGACACGCTGCGCGCCCGCACCGTCACGGTGAAAATCGCCGTCAGCTTCAAGTCGATCGACCAGGCCCAACACTGGCTCGACGAGGAAATCCCCGCGTGGGACTTCGAGAAGGTCAAGGCCGACGCCGCCGCCGCGTGGGAAAAGGTGCTGGGCCTCATCACGCTCGAGGGCGTCGCGCCGGCGGAGCGGGCGAAGGTCTACACCGCCCTTTACCACACGATGCTCCAGCCGCGCGACCGCACCGGCGACGTCGCGGGGTGGGCCGCCGACGAGCAGTTCTACGACGAGCAATACACGCTCTGGGACACGTGGAAAACCGAGTACCCGCTGATCGCCCTGCTCCGCCCGGACCTGTCGCGCGACATCATCGAATCGTTCATCAACCGCCAGAAACACAACGGCCGGGTGGAGGTCGCCCTGCTCGCCGGCGGCGAGGCGGAGATGTTCCAGGGGGGCGACGAGGTGGACAACGTGATCGCCGACGCGTTCGTGAAAAAGGTGCCCGGCGTCGATTGGCCGGCCGCCTACGGCATCGTCGCGTTCAACGCCACCCGCCGCCGCACGCCGGACTATCGAAGCCTCGGCTACGCCAGCATTGAGGAGGATGTGGGCCGCCGCCGCAGCGGGTCGGCCACGCTGGCGTTCGCGTACAACGACTTTTGCGCCTCGGAACTCGCCGCCGGTCTGGGCAAATCCGACGCCGCCGCGCGGTGGCTGGCCCGCAGCGGCAACTGGGCGAGCGTCTGGGACCCGAGCGCCGTCGACGGCGACTTCCACGGCTTCGTCCGCTCGCGCCACCGGGACGGCACCTTCTCCGACTCGCCTTCTCAAAGCGGCCGCGACTTCTACCAGGGGACGGCGTGGAACTACTCGTTCAACGTGCCCCACGCGCTGCCGGCGCTGATGGAAAAGATGGGCGGCCGCGAACGCTTCGTCGCGCGGCTGGAGGAGGCGTTCGACCGGAACCGCACCGACTACACCAATGAGCCGGGCTTCATGCTGACGTGGTGGTTCTGCGCCGCCGGCCGGCCCGACCTCGCCTCGAGGTGGGCCGCCGTGCTGCGGCAGCAATACACGGCCGAGGGCTATCCGGGCGATGATGACTCGGGCGCGATGAGCAGCCTTTACCTTTTCGCCAGTGCCGGCCTCTTCCCCGTCGCCGGGCAGGACATTTACTACCTGCACGGCGCCGCGTACCCCCAGATCGCGTTTCACCTGCCGGGCGATAAAACCTTCACGATCACCTCGGCCAACGCCTCGCCGGCCAACCTCTACGTCCAGTCCGCCACGCTCAACGGCAAATCTCTTGACGTGCCACTCATTCACCATTCGGACCTTACCGCCGGCGGCGAATTGCACTTCGAGATGGGGCCGCGCCCGAGCGATTGGGGCCGCGTTGCTCAGTAGCGCAGTTCCAGCCCGACCCGCACATACGGCTCGTCGCTCAACTTCGCCAGCGTGTCCGTTTCGCGGCTGTCGAAGCCCTGCTCGAACTTCTGGTCGAAAACCCATCCGCCGGCGACCACGAACGTCAGGCCCGGATCGACGCCCGCCTCCTCCAGCTTGTCGTTGAAGGTGTACCGCACGCCCACCTCCGCCCGGCGCTCAGTGAAGAACAGCCGGTCGGAGCCCTTGGGGAACTGGTCCCAGTGGAACGCCTCGCGGCGGTTGGCGTACTCGACGAACAAACCGGTGTCCTTCAGAATCTTGTAGTCCGCCCGCGCCGTCAGGTCGAATGGGAAGTTCGCCTTGCCGGTGAGCGTCAGCCGGTCGGTCAGCGCCCACTCGAGGCTGCTGAACGGGAACCCGCCGCCGAGGATGAGTTTCTTCCCAAAGAACGGGTCCTTCGTGGTCC
Organism: Tepidisphaeraceae bacterium; assembly: GCA_965260985.1. Classification (GTDB taxonomy): domain Bacteria; phylum Planctomycetota; class Phycisphaerae; order Tepidisphaerales; family Tepidisphaeraceae; genus CBDHCE01. Next base: position 105,709 of record CBDHCE010000020.1, read on the forward strand.
GCCGGTATTGGAAGCCCGGCAGCGGCACGTCGGGCAGGATCGTTCGGTTGCCGTCGTAGTCCAGCACCAGCCCGAACTGGTCGCCGTTATCGAACTTCCGGCCGGCGACGAGGGTCGCCTGGTAGTAGTAGGCATCATTGTCGTCGAACGCCCCGACGCCCGCGTAGCCGACGCCCACGGTCAGGCCGGCGATCACGTCCTTCAGGAGGCCGTCCTCCTCGCCGCCCTGGAAGATGCCGATGCCGAAGCCCACGCTGGTGTCGGTCAGCAGCGCGTTCGGCAGGCGCGGGTCGTCCGTCTGGACGTTCAGCAGCGTGAGGTTGTAGCCGAACCGCGGCTTGGCGCGGAAGTCGCGGAACAGCGGGCGCAGCCGGCCGTCGGTCTCGAAGAATTGAACCCGCGCGTCGGTGTCGCGGTAGCGCACGTACCCCTGGTCGGGGAAGAGGGCCGACGAGTTCAACTCCAGCCGCAAATCGTCCGGCAGCGTTTTGAGCAGCAGGGCCGAGTCGGTCTGGGCTTGAACGGCGGGGGCCAGTGCGGCGAGGAGGAGGGTCACGAGCAAGAGCGGTCGGGACGCGCGGCGCGTGGCGGGGAATCGCATGGGGGCACTATCCCGATCAGGCCGAAAACCGCAAGGGGCCGCACTTGTGAAACACGCCGGTAAGCCGCGATCGCAGCGAGCGCTTTTCGCCACGATGAACGAAAAGCGCTCGCTGCGCTCGCGGCTTACTGCAAACTTTCACGCGAACCCCCGCCCCTTCAGCCAGTCCGCACACCGCGCCGTCCACGTCCGCAACACCGGATCGCCCGCCGCCAGCCCCACCCCGTGATTCCCGTGGGCGTAAACGTGCAGCTCGAACGGCACCTTGTGGTCCGCCAGCGCGTCGGCGTACAGCAGCGCGTTCTGGACGTGGACGACCGGATCGTCCGCCGTGTGGAACAGGAAGGTGGCCGGCGTCCGGTCCGTCACGTGCTTCTCGGCCGACAGTTTTTCGACCAGGTCCACCGGCGGCGGGGTGCCCAGCAGATTCTTCCGGCTGCCGGTCTCGGCGTTCAGGTCGGTCATCGTGATGACCGCGTAACAGAGCACCGCCAAGTCCGGCCGGCTGCCGACGCGCTCGATTGGGTCAATCGACTTCGGGTCGCCCGCGTCATACTTCGTGCTCACCGTCGCCGCCAGATGCCCGCCGGCGGAAAAGCCCAGGAGGCCGACCCGCCCGTGGTCGACGCCGAGTTTGTCGACGCCCGACCGCACCCGCCGCACCGCCCGCGTCGCGTCGACCCACGGCGTCGGCCAGTGATTTTTCGCCGCATCCTTCCCGCCGTTCGTGCCGGCATTCCGGTAGTAGCAGACGGCCGCGGTGATGCCCAGCGTGTTCAGCCACCGCGCGACCGGCGCCCCCTCGTGGTCGGCCAGCATCCCGTACCCCCCGCCGGGCAGCACGACGACCGCCGCGCCGTTCGGTTTGTCGGGCCTGAACAGTTGAATGGCGGCCTGCTCGACCGGCACGTCGTCGTGAAGGGGAAGGCGTTCGGGGGGGTCGGGCGGGTCGGGGGTGTCCATGTGGGCAGGATAAATGCGAGCCCGAAGATTCGGAAGAGCCTTTCCCGAGTTCGAGTGGCCCCTTCCGAGATTCGGAAGAGCCTTCCCGAGTTCGATTGGCGCGTTCCGAGATTCGGATGGGTCTTCCCCAATTCAATTGGGGCGTTCCGAGATTCGGAAGGGGCGTCCCGAGTTCGATTGGCCCCCTCCGAGATTCGGAAAGGGCCTGCCGACTTCCCGAGGCCTTCTACGAATCTTCGAGAGCGCGCCCCACAATCGAAAGGAACTCCAGCGCGCCCCGATTCTCTCGGATTCGTGCCGTATTCATTCCTTGGTCATTCGGGTTTGGTCATTCGTCATTCCCCGCCCCCTCCCCCAGCAGTTTCGGGCTGAGCTTGCCGTACAGCACGCTCGTGCCCAGCAGCAGCAGCCCGAGGCCGGCGAAGGAGAGGATGCGCGTGCCCGTGCCGACCCCGCCGACCATCAGGTCGACCGTCACCACCTTCAGCAGCGTGACGGCCAGCAGGCCCAGGCCGAAGTACCGCAAACCCGCCGATTTCCGGGCGAAGCCGGCGACCACCGACGCCGCCGCGAACGCCCCCCACCAGACCGACCACCCCGCCTGCCGCGCCACCGCCGCCCCCGACGCCCCCGACGCCCCCGCCGGCGCGACGTGAACCGACGCCCAGCGGTCGATCTCCAGCGTCCCGACCCACAGCAGCAGCCCGACCCACGCGGCGTCGGCGGCCTTGGCAATCCACCGCCCCCCCGCCGCCGGCCGGGCCATCCGCGCCGCGAGGATCAGCAGCCCCGCGACGGCGGCGGCGGCGAGGGTCTGCCCGTTCGCCACCACGGTCGCCGACGCCGGGGCGTTGAACAGGCGGAAGCCGAGCGTGTCGACGAGGACGTACTTGGCCGCCAGCGCGACCGCCAGCCACGCCGGCACCACCGCCCGCCGCGCCCGCGCCGCGGGGTCGCGCTCCAGCCACCGCACCAGCCCCAGCCCCGCCGCCAGCGCCGCGGCGATCAGCACCGTCCACGACAGGTGCCGCACCTGCCCCGCCGGCCAGGGCGAGGGGCCCATCTTCGACACCGCGGCGTCGACCTCGAACGCCAGCCCGAACGTCAGGATCCCGAGCACCGCCCAGCTCAGCCCGATCGTCCACGAGTTGCCCCCCCGCCCGACGCGGCCGAGCTCGCCGCGCTTCAGCCAGCCGATGCCCGCCATCGACCCGGCGATCAGCAGCCCCCCCGCCATCCGCCCGTTCACCAGCAATTTGCCGCCGGCGGAGTAGTCCGGCGCGAAGCGCGGCTCGAGCAGGTCGAGCACCGCCCACTTCACCCCCGCGGCGACCACGGTGGCGGTGGCGATCACCGCCAGCGCGCGGCGGGCGAAGGCGTAGTCGAGCAGGGTGAGGCTCCAGGCGTGGCAGAGGATCGCCACCGTCGCCCCCGCCGGCGGCAGCGCGTTGACCGCCGCCACGCCCCACGTCATCGCGGACAGGGCGTTGATCACGTGCGACAGTTGCGTGAACCGCCCCCCGCACATCCAGTCGACCCCGAAGCGACCGACCCACGTCGGCCCCTCCTTTTCCCCCGCCTCCCCCACGCCCACGCCTTCAGGAGTGGGCCGAATCATCAACGCAACCGCGTGCCCAGCAAGCATCACCACGCCGGCAAGGAACAAATAAGCCGGCACCGGGGTCGAAAACACCGTGGCCCACGCCCGCAGCACCGAATCGCCCGGCGTTGCGGCCGACCACGCCAGCCACGCGACCGCCAGCCCCCACGTCCCGACCGCCGCCGTGCGCGCCGGGCCGGAATCGATTCGCCGCCCCAGCCCCGCGAACGCCGCGGCGAGGACCGCCCACGCCACCACCACCGCCCCGCCGCCGAGCGCCACCGGCACCGACGCCACCACCAGCGCCGCCGCCTGCACCGCGAACCCCGCCGAGAGCGCCGCGAACGTCTCGCGCCGCCACGCCCGCAGCCCGATCGCCGTTGCCGCGACGGCCCCGGCCAGCAGGTTCAGCCACAGCCCCTGCGCGAGCTTCGCCTGCCCGCGTGAGGCGTAGACGATCGCCGCCGCGAGCAGCGCCGTCACGATCAGGCTGAAGATCACGCCGGGCGAGCGGTCGATCGACGGCGTTTCGCCCGACTTCAGCGTCGAGAGGACGAGCTCGATCTGGTACAGCAGCGCGAACCCGCACGCGGCGAAAATCACCTGCCCCTCGACCCCCCCGCCGAGCAGCAGCGTCGCGGCCCAGAGGGCGGTGGTGGCGAGCGAGACGCCGCGGATCGCCCACCACTTCGGCCCCGCGCCCCACCACGCGAGGAACAGCGCGACGAGTTGCAGCGCGAGCAGGTAGAGCAGCAGCGGCACCGGCGAGGTCGCGTCGCCCCCCAGCAGCAGCGGCGCGACGTTCCCGCCGATCAGGCTCAGGATGCCGACCGACGCCAGCCGCCCGCGGACCGCGACGGCCGCGCCGACGAGGGTGCTCAGGCCCATCAGCGCGAACGCGGCGGGCCGGGCGTAGAGGCCGTAATACCCGAAGCCGGCGTAGCTGATGACGAACAGCGAGGCGACCCCCGCCGCGTAAAGGCCGACGGCGGAGAGGCGGTTGACCCGGCGGTAGACCCCTTCGCCGGCGGCGATCAGGCCGAGGCCGCCGAGGCTCATCAGCGCCAATTTGGCCGAGTCCGGCAGCCCGCCGAGCCAGCCCTGGTCGTAGGCATACTTGACGCCGAGGGCGACGGCGATGACCGAGAGGATCGCCCCGCCCCACGCCGCCCACTTGAGCCCGACGGTCTGCTCGAACGCCCCGGCGACCGCCGGCGCGGGGGGCGGCGGGACGGGGGCGTAGGCGAGGGGTTCGATAATTTTGACGGGGGTCGGCGGGGCGGGAATCCGGGCGGGACGCCCGTTCCACGGGGCGGGCGGCGCGGGGGGCGAGTCGGGGGGCGAGTCGGGGGGCGAGTCGGGGGGCGAGTCGGGGGGTTCGGGCAGCAGGTCGTCGGCGACCAGTTCGGCCGCGACGGGCTCGACGCGCACTTCCGCCGGGGCGTCGACGCCCTCCAGCCGCGCGAGGCGGCGCTCGATGGCGGTCAGGCGGCGGTGCAGGTCGAGATCGTCCATGGCGGTCCTTCGGTGTTTGGCGGGCATCGGCCATTGTCCCGTCACGGCGGACCGGATAAGTTACGCGCTCCACGCAGGCCGCGGGCGACGGGCGTTCTCGTCGATCCCCCCGCGGCCGGTGCCTCGCCGATGCCTCTCACGGAGCCCTATGGGCAACCGCGGTGCCAATTCAACCCGACGCCCCCCGACCCGCGTTCTGACCGCCCTGACGCCGCTTTTGCTGCTGTGCGCCCTCGGCACCGGCTGCGCCGAAATCCGAGTCACCGACAGCCCGCGCACGGCCGACGAGCAATTTCTGCTCAACGAGGCCAGCATCCGCGCCGTCGACGGCCTCTCCGTCGCGGCGCTGCGCGACTACAAACTCTTCGTCGACCCCACCTACCTCAGCGGCAGCCCCTTGAGCATCGCCGGCCAGCCGGACACCTACAGCCTCAGCCCCAACCCGCCCAACGTCGACCAGGCGTTCCTGCTCGGCGAGATCCGCAACAAGCTGCTGGTCAGCGGCGCCCGCGTGGTGGACGACCGCAAGGACGCGGACATCGTCGTCGAGGTCCGCGCCGCCGCCAACGGCATCAACAAGTTGCAGTACCTGTTCGGCATCCCGCAGATCGGCGGCGGGGCGAACGTGACCGGCAGCGTGCCGATCATCATCCCCGAAATCGCCTTCTACAAGAACCTCCGCCAGCGCGGCTTCACCAGCGTCTCACTCACCGCCCGCTGGTCCGACACCGGCGAGCTCGTGCAGGCCAGCGGCCCGTCGGTCGGCCAGACGTTCCGAAACGATTACTGGTTCTTCGGCATCGGCCCCCGGACCGTCGGCGACATCCCGCCGGCCCAGGACGCGAAGTGAAATCCCGCCGCTCGCGGCTTCGCAAAGAAACGCACTTCGGATTTCTGTGCGACCCCGCGAGCGGCCCTTTCGCTTAATATCGATTCGTAGCAGTCCCCATGTCCGACGCCACCGAGACAACCCCGACAGAACCCGTGGTCGCCGACCCGCCGAAGCCCGCGCGCCGCCCCTTCCGCAAGCGGCACCCGTGGCTGACGCGCCTCGCCGTCGCCCTCGTCACGCTGCTCGTGCTGGTCGCCGCGGTGCTGATCGCGGTGCAACTGGTGCTGACCTCGAGCTACCCCCGCACCATCGCCGAGGGCATCGCCGGCAGCCAACTCGGCCTGGACGTGAAGATCGGCAAGCTCGACATCCCGTGGTTCGGCAAGATCGTCGTGCGCGACATCTCCGTCTCGCTGCCGCTGGCCGACAAGCCGTTCGTGACGGTGCCGACGGCCTACGCCGAGCACGCCTTTCTGCCCGTGCTGGCGGCGAAGTTCCTGATCAGCGGCGACCCCGGCATCTCCCTCGTCGGCGTCCGCGACCCGCGCGTGGAGGTGCGGCAGGACGCCGACGGGCAGTGGAACGTCGTGCGCGCCCTCGACGCGGTGCTGGCGGCGCAGCACAAGGGGCCGTCCACCGGCGGCGGCGGGCTGCCGCCGCTGCCGGCGGTCAAGCTCGTCGGCGGCGTCGTCCACGTCGTCGCCAACACCGGCACCGAGACCACGCTCGACGGGCTGGAGGTCAATGGTGCCCCCGACGGCGCGCTGCGCTACGACGTGGGCGCGGGCGTGCCGGACCGGGCGATCGTCCACGCGCACGTGGTGCCGCGCGGGGCGTTCGTCCACTCCGCGACGTTCGACGTGCAGCAGATCAAGCCGTACCTCGCGCCGTTCCTGCCGAGCTTCCCCGAGCCCGTCGTGCTGAAGGGGAAGTGGGAGGGCCGCGTGGCGGGCGGCGGCGTGACCGGGCGGCTGACGCTGGAGTCGCTTCAGGTCGACAAGGAGTCCGCCCGCGGCACCGTCGACGTGACGGCCGACGCGGACGGCGCGACCCTCACCGTCCGCGACTTCGCCGTCGACGCCGGCCAGCTCGTGCCGCGCGCCGTCACCGTGACCGCCGGCACGCTGACGGTCACGCCCGAGCAGGCGACCGCGAGCGGGGTGCGGGCGGACGTGCTGGGGGGCGTGGTGGCGGTGCCGACGGCCAAGTTCGTCTACGCCGCCCTCGCGGGGGAGGCGGCGGTGGACTACCAGAACCTCGCGCCGCTGCCGGGCTACTCCCTCAACGGCCACGCCGACGCGCGGGCGTTCCGCGACCAGTTCGACCAGTTCAACGTCGCCGCCCTGCTCAACGGCGTCAGCACCGTGCCGGCCGGCACCCTCACGACCCGCCTGACCCTCACCGGCGACGGCCGCGACCCAGGCCACATGGACCTCACCGCCGTCGTCCAGCAGGCGCTGTTCGAGGAAACCCCGACGGGGGCCGGCGACCGCAAGCCGCCGTCGGCGCGCGTGCCGGGCCGCGTGACGACCCGGCCGGTCGCCCCCAGCACCTTCCCCGCCGCGCCGCCCGCCGGCACTCCCGCCGCAGTGTCGGCCGCCGCGGTGCCGTCGACGCGGCCCGCGTCGCAGCCGGCCTTCGCGCCGGCGGAGCAGTTTGCCGCCGCCACCGCCGCGGCCGACTCGTCGGCGGAATCATACAACCTGCCGCAGATCACCGCGAAGCTGCGGACGCGGTTCGACGACACTCAAAGCCTCATCGCCCTCGACTCGCTCCGGTCGGACGACCCGGCGCAGCTCCTCGGCCGCGGCGAGTATGACTTCGGCTGGCACGAGCCGGCGAAGAAGGCGGACGGCACCGCCGACCTGCCCGGCGGCCGCGGCTACCTGTGGGTCAAGGCCCGCGGCATCCCCTTCAGCGTGCCGCGCGCCAAGGGCGTGCGGGTCGCGGTCGACGCGGGCCTGAACGCCTGGGTCGCGCCGTTCAAGACGCGCGGCGGAGATGTCGGCCCGCTGCTGCGAATCGAGCAGTTCTACGCCAGCGCGGGCGGCCTGGTCGCCAGCGGCAACGCCGCCTACGCCGCGGCCGACCCGGTGCCGATCCACCTGCTCGCCAGCCTCGTCCGCGCGCCGGACAAGGGGGGCGATGACTCGCTGTCGAAGCTCATCCGCGGCGACCTCAAAGCCGTCGCCACGGTCGACGGGCTGGTGACGCCGCTCAAGCTCGAGGTCGGCGTGGACGTGGCCGCCAAGAACCTCACGCTGCTCGACAAGTACAACCTCGACAAGTTCGCCCTCCGCATCACCGGCGACGCCGACGGCAAGCAGGTCCACCTCCAGAGCGAGACCTTCGACCTGTTCGGGGGAGAGATCACGCTCGAGGGCACCTACCCCTACCGCCCGACCGACGCCTTCGTGCTCAACGCGAACATCAAGAAGAACCTGAACCTGCGGACCATCGGCGACCTCCTCCGCATCGACCGGCTCGACGGCACCGCCGGCGGCAACTTGACGCTGCGGGGCACCGACCTCGCGCTGGACAAAATCCGCGTCGACGGCACGTTCGACGCCGCCGACATCCGCATCCCGCTCCTGAAGCTCGCCGACGCCGCCCACGTCGAGCTGCGGCTGCGGGACGGCGGGTTGAAGGTCGAGCCCCTCACCGTCACCAGCGGCAGCGGCACGATCCGCGCCACCGCCGCGGCGGCCGACGTGACCGACCTCGCGGACGTGAAACTCACGGCCGCCATCGAGCAGTTCCCGCTGGAGCTCAACGACTACCCCGTCTCGGTGGTCCTCGACGGCAACGCGGACGATTTGCACGCCGATTTCACCGGCAACCCGGAGATCAACGGCTCGGCCGACGTGACGGCGCGGGTGAACGTCGCCAACGTCATGGACCTCGCCGACGCGAAACTCAAGCTCACCGCCGCCGGCCGGGCGGCGGTGCTCGACACGCTGTCGGTCACGAGCAAGATCGGCGGGGAGATCAGCGGCAACGGGAAGTTCGACCTCGACCGGCCCGACCAGGTGACGCTGAACGTCTCGTGGGAGGGCCTCGACGGCAAGCGCCTCGCGGACCTCACCAAAGCCGCCTTCCCCATCACCGACGGCCTGACGGGCACGCACAGCGGCCACCTGACGGTCGCCCCCGCCACCGGCCGCAACCCGCTCGGGCCGGTCCGCATGGAGCTGTTCGACGACCCCACCGGCGGCGCGTGGCGCGAGATCGACCTCGGCCAGACGCGACTGATCTTCTTCTACGAGCCGATGAGCGACGACCCCGCCACGCCGGACGTGAACGAGGCGAGCTTCTTCAAGCCGCAAAAGATCGTCACCGGCACGCCGCGGATCGAGGTCGGCCCCGACGGGCGGGTGAAGCGCGGGGCGGACGACCAGCCGGAGTTCGCCGACGAGAGCATCATCCGCGTCGCCGGCGGCGAGGTGCGGCCCTTCGTGCGGCTGGCGAGCCAGCCCGGCCGGCTCGCGCCGCGGTCGGTCGACGAGCGCGGGCCGGACATCCTCTCCGGGCAGGTGAGCGCGACGTTCCGGCAGTTGCAGGTCGGTGCCGCGGCGCGGTCGGTCCGGCCGGACGACGCGAAACTGGCGAAGGTCCGCGCCCGCGTCGGCGGCGAAATCAACTTGCGGGCGAACCTGGACGACCCGAGCAAGCTCGCCAGCCTGGAGGCCCTGGCGAAGCTCAGCGGCAGCGGCCGGCTGGACCTCAGCGACGCGGACCTCAAGGGCGTGGGCGTGCTGAATAAACTCGTCGGCGCCGCGGCGAAAAAGGAGGAGGACCGCAAGGCCAAGACCGGCAAGGACGAGGGCTACGGTGCCGACCCCAACGCCACCGGCCACGGCACCGTCCGCTTCCAACTGGAGGCCGACACGCTGCGGGTCACGAGCCTGGACCTGCTGGTCGAGGGCATCCAGATTCAGGGCGCGCCGGTGGTGTCGAACCTGTCGGCGCTGCCCAAGAGCGAGCTCAGCGGCGTGGTGATCGCCGCCGCACGCCCGCTGGGCAACATCAAGCTGCCGTTCTTCGCCGACGCCGACCAGATTTTGGGCGCGCTGCAGCAGAGCGCCGCGAGCTTCCGCCTGAAGGGCACGCTGGAAAACCTCGGCCCCGGCAGCCTGGAGCAGACCTCCATCGCCGACGCCGGCGGCACGCTGAAGGAGATTCTGACCGGCGAGGCGGCGAAGAAGTGAGTGCTGTCAGGTCGCCCGCGTTATCGCACTCACCGCCGCTCGGCGAGGTGTCGAACGACTTCCAGCGCGAGCCCCAGCGCGGCGGACACGCAAAGCACCGCCCACGCCTTGCCGTCCCGAAGATCGGCCGCGAGCCAGGAGTCTCAACTCGGCTGTGGAGATGAACCCCCCTCACGGCAGCTCGCTCACCGTCCAGTACTTGTTCAGCGTCGCCATCACCTCCACGAACGCCGCCATCGTCACGGGCTTGACGATGTAGCCGGCGACGTTCAGGCGGTAGGCGTCGATCTTGTCGCGCTCCTCGTCGCTGGTGGTCAGCACGATCACGGTGGTGCCGCGCAGGTCCGGGTCGTCCCGCAGAGCGCGCAGGAACTCGATGCCGTTCATCCGCGGCATGTTCAGGTCCAGCAGCACGATCCGCCGGGCGCGGGGCATCGGCGGGTCGCCGGACGCGCCGCCCGTCTCGCCCCGCAAGATCGCCAGCGCCTCGGCCCCGTTGCCGGCGGTGTAGAGGGGGTTGGTCACGCGGTTGGTCTTGAACGCCCGGCGGATGTTCATCACGTCGATCTCGTCGTCCTCGACCAGCAGGATGTTCAGGCCACGGTCTTCCACAAGAATCCTCACTTCGGGTTGGGTTTGAGCTTCGGCCAGGTGAAACGGAACGTCGCGCCCCGGCCCTCGGCGCTGTCGATCCACACGGCCCCGCCGCGGCGCTCGACGATCTTCTTCACCAGCGCCAGGCCCACGCCGGCGCCCTCCACCTCGTCGCGCGGCCGCAGCGTCTGGAAGATCGTGAAGACCCGCTCGTGGAACCGCGGCGCGATGCCCGGCCCGTCGTCGGCCACCGCGAACTCCCACCGCTCGCCGGCGTCGCGGCAGCAGACCGCGACGCGGCCGGGGCCCGCCGGCCGGTCCGCCAGCGTGTGCTTGACCGCGTTGCCCACCAGGTTCATCAGCACCTGCTCGAGCTGCACCGGCACGGCCGGCACCGCCGGCATCGGGCCCTCGACCGTGACGGCGAAGGTCGCCGGCGGCGCGAGCAGGTCGATCACCTCCCGCGCCAGCGCGCCGCTGTCGACCGCCACCGTCGCGGCATCGCCACGCCCCACGCGGCTGTACTCCAGCAGCGCGGCGATCAGCGACTGCATCCGGCTCACCCGCCCGCGCAGCAGCCGGAATTGCGCCGCGGCGTCGGCCGTCACGGCGGGGCCCAGATCCTCCTCGATCCACCGCGAGACGGTCTCGATGCCCCGCAGCGGGGCCCGCAAATCGTGGCTGGTGACGTAGGCGAATTGGTCGAGCTCCTCGTTGGAGCGCTTGAGCTTGCGGGCAATGCCTAGCAGCGACGCGGCCCGGCGGCGGAGGTTGCCGTGGAGCTTGACCGCCCGCCGCTCGGCCAGCACGCGGGCGGTGATCTCGTGGTGGCTGATGACCGCACCGGCCGGCGGGTCAAGGTCGGTCGGGCCGCGGGCGTCGCGCAAGGGCGTGACGGTCATCACGTACCAGTGCCGGCCGTCGGGGGAGTGGCAGGGGTACTCGAGGCTGAACTCCGGCAGATGATTCTCGAGGATCGAGCGGATGCCCGCGTGGGCCGCCGCGGCCTGCTCGCTCACGTCAGCGGCGCGGCGGCAGGCTGCGAGGTAGTCGGTGCCCACCCCGAACGCCGCTGGGTTGCCGCCGTTCTTCACCGCGAACCGTTCCCACGCGGCGTTGACGGCGGTGATGCGGCCGGCCGGGTCGATCACCGCAATCTGCGCCGGCAGCGAGTCGAGCACCGCGCGGGCGAAGGATTGCTGGTCGGGCAGGGGTTTCATCGGCGGCCAAACCACGCCAAATGGGGTGGCCGCCGGCCTCCGCGCCGGACGGCTCCCGCTGGGAGTCTGGGTGTTTTAGCCGGCCGGATCGGTTGTGGCTAGTGGCAAAACCGGCAGGCGGTGCGACAAATGATCGTACCGCTATTCCTGCGGCGGCAGCAGGACCGGCTCGTTCGCGCGGCTAGGACTCGAGCGGCTGGCATCGCGGCTTGACGGCGGGCCGGCCCGCGCCTTAGCCTGCCGCGCTGCATGGCCGATTCTAATCCAGAGCTCAAGCGGACCCCGTTCTACGACTTTCACGTCAAGGCCGGGGCGCGGATGGTCGACTTCGCCGGGTGGGAGATGCCGGTGGTCTACCGCACCATCGCCGACGAGCACGAGCAGACGCGGCGGAGCGGCAGCCTGTTCGACGTCAGCCACATGGGCCGGCTGCGCTTTGGCGGGGCCGGGGCGGCGGCGTTTTTGGACCACGTCTTCACCCGCGACCTCTCGGCCCTGCCCGTCGGGCGGAGCAAGTACGGCCTGATCTGCAACGACGCCGGCGGCACGATGGACGACGTGATCGTCGGCCGGGATTCTAAAGATTGGACGATGGTTTGCAACGCCTCAAACCGGCTCAAACTGCTGGAGCATTTCAAGGGCGTCAAGCAGTCGCTGGGGTCGGACGTGACCATCGACGATCAGACGGAAAAGACCGCGATGCTGGCCGTGCAGGGGCCGGCCGTGATGGACAAATTGGCGGCGGTGCTGCCGGTGGACATCAAGGCGCTCAAGCGCTTCGGCTTCGCCACCGCCGACGCGATGCTGGTGCATTTCACGGTTTTTCGCGGCGGGTACACGGGGGAGGACGGGGTGGAGATGATCCTGCCCGCCAAGGCCGCGTCAATGGCGGTGAAACTGCTGGCCGGCAACCTGGGGCGCGAAGAGGCGAGCATCAAGCCGGCGGGGTTGGGCGCGCGCGACACGCTGCGGCTGGAGGCGGCGCTGCCGCTGTACGGCCACGAATTGTCGGAGCAGATCGACCCGATCTCGGCCGGGTTGCAGTGGGCGGTCGATCTCGACAAGGAGTTCGTCGGCGCCGGCCCGCTGCGGACGATCAAGGAGCAGGGTCCGAAGCGGCGGCTGGTGGGGCTGGAACTCGACGGCAAGCGGATCGCCCGGCAGGGGGCGACGGTGCTGAGCGGCGGGAAGCCGGTCGGCGAAGTGACCAGCGGCACGTTCGGGCCGACGGTCGGCAAGAGCATCGCGCTGGCGTTTGTAGAATCGAGCGTGGCCGGCGACGAATCCGCCGCGCTGGCCGTCGACTTCAAGAGCGGGCCGGTGGACGCGAAGATCGTGCCCCTGCCGTTCTACAGGCGGCCGAAGTAAAGTCGTGGCACGGGCGTCCCGCCCGCGTCTGCGCCTTTATCACTCTGAAAAAATCCAAGACGCGGGCGGGACGCCCGTGCCACAAGAGGAGTTCCACATGCCCGCCCCCACCGACCGCAAGTACCTCAAGACCCACGAGTGGCACAAGCCCGATGGCGGCGTCGTGACCCTGGGCATCACCCAGTCCGCCGCCGACGAGCTGACCGACATCACCTACGTCGACCTCCCCAAGGTCGGCAAGGTGCTGGCCGCGAATGAGACCTTCGGCGAGGTCGAGAGCGTCAAGGCGACCAGCGACCTCTACACCGGCGTCGCCGGCGAAGTGGTCGCGGTGAACGACGCCCTGGCCGACGAGCCGGGCCTGGTGAATACCGACCCGTTCGACGGCGGGTGGATGGTGAAGGTGAGGATGTCGGATTCGTCGGAACTCGACGCCCTGCTCGACGCGGCGGCGTACGACGAGGCGTCGGGCCACTGAGGCGCAATCCTTAACAAGCACCAGTAAGTCGCGAGCGCAGCGAGCGCTTTTCGCCCCACGGGGAGAAAAGCGCTCGCTGCGCTCGCGGCTTACTTGTGCCATGAGCATTTCCCCGGAATTGAAACCGCCCCGCCCTCCTGCCGTATTATGAACTAACCCATGCACGACACCCTCACCGCCCCGATTCCCGCCGCCGCCGCCGTTCCGACCGCCGTCCCGCTGGACGTGCTGTTGGCGCCGTCGGACACCTTCGTCCGCCGCCACGTCGGGCCGAACGCGGGGGAGATTCGGGAGATGCTCCAGGTCGTCGGCGTCGACTCGCTCGACGAGTTGGTCGACCAGACGGTGCCGAAAAGCATCCGCCTGAAGCGGCCGCTGAAGCTCGGCGAGCCGCGGGCGGAGCACGAACTTTTGGCGGAACTGAAGACGATTGGCGGCAAGAACAAGGTCTACCGCTCGCTGATCGGCCAGGGCTACCACGGCACGATCGTGCCGCCGGTCATTCAGCGGAACGTGCTGGAGAATCCGGGGTGGTACACGCAGTACACGCCGTACCAAGCGGAAATCGCGCAGGGCCGGCTGGAGGCGTTATTAAACTTCCAGACGATGGTGGCCGACCTCACCGGCCTGCCGCTGGCGAATGCCTCGATGCTCGACGAGGCGACCGCCGCGGCCGAGGCGATGGCCATGTGCCGCGGCATTGCCGGCGAGGGGCGCGACCGCTTCTTCGTCTCGGCCGATTGCCACCCGCAGACGATCGCCGTCGTGCGGACGCGGGCGAAAAGCATGGGCATCGAGTGCGTCGTCGGCGACACCGCCGACTTCGCCAAGCCCGAGCAGAAGGTGCTGAACCGCAACTTCGCCATCACCGCCGGCGCGGCGAACAAGGGGCACGACCTCAAAACCTTCTGCGGCGTTCTGGTGCAATATCCGACCAGCGACGGCCGGGTGCTGAACTACGCCGAGGTCGCCATCCGCGCCCACAACGCCGGCGCATTGGTCGTGGCCGCCGCCGACCCGCTGGCGCTGACGCTGCTCAAGCCGCCGGGCGAGTGGGGGGCGGACATCGCCGTCGGCAGCACCCAACGGTTCGGCGTGCCGATGGGCTTCGGCGGCCCGCACGCGGCGTACATGGCGACCAAGGAGGCGCACGTCCGCAAGCTCCCCGGCCGACTCGTCGGCGTCAGCAAGGACCGCCACGGCAACCCCGCCTTCCGCCTCAGCGTCCAGACCCGCGAGCAGCACATTCGCCGCGAAAAGGCGACCAGCAACATCTGCACCGCCCAGGTCCTGCTGGCGGTGATGGCCGGCCTTTACGCCGCCTACCACGGCCCGCACGGCCTGAAGCGCATCGCCGAGCGCGTCCACGCCTACGCCAAACTCCTCGCCGCCGGCCTCAAAACCATGGGCCACGACGTCGGCGACGCGCCGTTCTTCGACACCCTCCGCGTCACGGTCAAGGGCAACCCGCAGACCGTCCTGAAGGCCGCGGCGCGCAAGCGGATCAACCTCCGCGAGTTCCCCGACGGCTCAATCGGCATCGCCCTCGACGAGCTGACCACGCGCGACGAGGTGAACACGCTGCTGAGCCTGTTCGACCTGATGGGCGACGAGCTGACCGTGCAAAAGGTGGCCGACGCCGGCGCGGACGTGGCGGTCGGGCCGGGCTTCGCGCGGCGGACGGCGTTCCTCACGCACCCGGTTTTCAACGAGCACCACAGCGAGAGCGAGATGCTCCGCTACATCACCGGGTTGCAGCGGCGCGATTTGTCGCTGGTCCACAGCATGATCGCGCTGGGGAGCTGCACGATGAAGCTCAACGGCACCAGCGAGATGCTGCCGGTGACGTGGCCGGAGTTCGCGGACCTCCACCCGTTCGCGCCGGACGCGCAGACGAAGGGCTACCAGAAACTGTTTAAGGATTTGGAGAAGTGGCTGGCCGAGATCACCGGCTTCGCCGCCGTCTCGCTGCAGCCGAACGCGGGGTCGCAGGGGGAGTACGCGGGGCTGTTGGCGATCCGCGGCTACCACGAGGCGAAGGGCCAGACCGCCCGCGACGTCTGCCTGATCCCCGAGAGCGCCCACGGCACCAACCCCGCCAGCGCGGTAATCGCGGGGCTGAAGGTCGTGGTCGTCAAATGTGAGGCGAACGGCGACGTGGACTTGGCTGATCTCACCGCCAAGGCCGAGGCGCATAAGGAATCGCTGTCTGCCCTGATGATCACCTACCCCAGCACGCACGGCGTGTTCGAGCGCACGATCAAGGAGGCGTGCGAAATCGTCCACAAAAACGGCGGCTTGGTCTACATGGACGGCGCGAACCTGAACGCGCAAGTCGGCCTCTGCCGCCCCGGCGACTTCGGGCCCGACGTCTGCCACCTCAATTTGCACAAAACCTTCTGCATCCCCCACGGCGGCGGCGGGCCGGGCATGGGGCCGATCGCCTGCACCAAGCAACTCGCGCCGTTCCTCCCCTCTTCGCCGCTTGCGGCTTCGCAGAGTAATGAATCCGTCGGCCCCGTCTCGGCCTCCAACTATGGCAGTGCCCTGATCCTCACGATTCCCTGGGTCTACATCGCACTCATGGGCGGCCCCGGCTTAAAGCGCGCCACCGAAGTCGCCATCCTCAACGCGAACTACATGGCCGCCCGCCTCCGCGACCACTACCCCGTCCTCTACACCGGCAAGTCGGGCCGGGTCGCCCACGAGTTCATCCTCGACTGCCGCGGCTTCGAGAATTCGGCCGGCGTGAAGGTCGAGGACATCGCCAAGCGCCTGATCGATTACGGCTTCCACGCCCCGACCATGAGTTGGCCCGTCCCCGGCACGCTGATGGTCGAGCCGACCGAGAGCGAGGACAAGGCCGAGCTCGACCGCTTCTGCGACGCGATGATCGCCATCCGCGGCGAGATCGGAAAGGTCGCCGCCGGCGACTGGCCGCGCGACGACAACCCGCTGAAGAACGCCCCGCTGACCGCCCCCGCCGCCGTCGCCGACGAGTGGCCGCACCCCTACGGCCGCCAGACCGCCGCCTACCCGCTGCCGTGGGTGGAGCCGCACAAGTTTTGGCCCGCCGTCGGCCGGATCGACAACGTCCACGGCGACCGCAACCTGTTCTGCACCTGCCCGCCGGTGAGCGGGTATAATTCGGAGTAGTTTGGAGTTGTCATGCAAAACCGCTACACCGCGATCTTCGTGAGGGACGGCGACTGGTGGCTCGCCAAGGCCGCCGAGGTGCCGGGCGCGGCCACCCAGGGCAAGACCCGCGCCGAGGCCCGCGAGAACCTGCGGGAGGCGGTCCAGATGATGGTCGAAACCCAGCGCGAGGATGCCGAGCAGTGGCTGGCGCAGGAAGGGCTGCTGGACCGGGCCGAGTACGAGGAGTTGGCTGTTGACGTCGGCGCGGGAAGTCCGGTGCCGGCCGCGGGTGGGGCCGATGAAGCGGCGTGACCTGATCCGCCACCTCGAGTTGCACGGGTGCGTCTTCGTGCGGGAGGGCGGGAACCACACGCTTTACAAAAATCATGCGACCAACCGAAGCGTCCCCGTCCCGCGGCACCGGGAGATCAGCGACCATCTCGCCCGCTCGATCTGCCACGACCTTGGGGTGGCGATGCCGTAAACTCCTGGACCAACCGTGTGCTCCGATCCAGCGGATTCATCCAACACCTGCCCGCCGGTGAGCGGGTATGATTCGGAGTGACGCGAGTTCCAGCCGAAGGAGTTCCCATGCCGGACACGATTGACGCCCCGACGGAGACGAGGGCTTACCCGACGACCAAGCAGTTGGTCGCCAACGTCCTGAAGATGCTGCCGGACGATTGTACGATGGAGCAGGTGAAGTACCACTTGGACGTCGCGGAGACGGTCCGGCTGCGATTCTCACGGGCCGATGCGATCCTTGACGAGTGTGGCAGCATTGAAGAGGCGGTGCGCCGGGGCAAGCTCATCCCACACGCGGAGGTAATGCGGAGGGCCAAACAATTGCTCGACAAGTAACTTGGCTCGACGTCGCCGAGGAGGAACTTCTGGAGGCCGTGGCCTACGTCAAAAAGCAGTCGCCGCAGAATGCAGCATTGGTTTTGGAGACGATTGATGCCGCCGCCGCCGAACTGGCAGACTTCCCGCGGATGGGTCCGCGGGTTCCGGAGTTCGGCGAGGAGGACCATCACCGCGAGCGGCACGTGCTGAGTCACCGCCTGCTCTACCGCATAACGCCGGAGGAAGATACTCTTATCATCTGCGTCTGGCACTCTGCACGACTGCTTCCCCCGTCGATCAAGCGGCGCTAACCCCCTCCGCCATGCCCGACACCGTCGAGCGATTTCCCGACGACACGAACGTCCCGCCGTTCCTCCGCTCGGTCGGCCTCTTCGACGACGGCTCGCTCGACTTCGACGCCTACCCCTACCGCCTGCCGGCCGTTCGGGCGCTGCGGGATCGTGGGCTGGACCTCCACCCGAAGGTCACGTTTTTCGTCGGCGAGAACGGCACCGGCAAGTCCACCCTGCTCGAGGCCCTCGCCGTCCGGCTCGACTTCAACCCCGAGGGCGGCGGCAAAAACTTCCACTTCTCGACCCGGCCGACGCACTCGGACCTCGGCGACCGCCTGATGCTCTTCAAGGGGCGGCGGCCGCAAGACGGGTTCTTCCTCCGGGCCGAGAGTTTTTACAACCTCGCCACGAATGTCGACGACCTGGGCGTCGCCGGCTCCTACGGCGGCAAATCCCTGCACGAGCAGTCGCACGGCGAATCCTTCCTCGCCCTCTTCCAGCAACGCTTCGGCGCCGACGGCCTCTACCTGCTCGACGAGCCGGAGTCGGCCCTCTCGCCCATGCGGCAACTCACGCTGCTGGCCGACCTGCACGAGTTGGTCCTCGGCGGCTGCCAGTTCGTGATCGCCACGCACTCGCCGATTCTGATGGGCTACCCGAACGCGCTGATCTACGAGTTCACCGCCGCCGGCGTGCGGCCGACGGAGTACGAGCAGACTGAACACTACCGTACGGCCCGGCGGTTCCTGGAGAACCCGGCCCGGTCGCTGCGGGTCCTTTTGGCGGAGGAATGATGACCGAGCAAACCGGCCGAGTCGAGCAGATCAGCATCGCCCCGCCGCGTGGCGGGGTGCCGAAGGTCGCCGTCGAGTCGGCCGAGGTCGGCCCGAACGGCCTCATCGGCGACTGGCAGCGGAACACCGAATTGCACGGCGGGCCGATGCGTGCCGTCTGCCTCTTCTCCGCCGAGGTCATCGCCACGCTCAACGCCGAGGGCCACCCCGCCGCCGCCGGGTCATGCGGGGAAAACCTCACCTTAAGCGGCCTCGACTGGTCGGCCGTCGAAGTCGGCGACCAACTCCGCGTCGGCGGCGCGGTGGTGCTGGAAATTACTCAGCCCGTCGCACCGTGCAGCACGATCAAGGCCTCCTTCCGCCCGGAGGTCGGGCCGAAGCGCATCAGCCACAAGCTACATCCCGGCCAAGCCCGGCTGTACGCAAAGGTGCTCACCGGCGGCCGCATCAACCGAGGCGACACGGTGTCTCACGTCAGCGGCACCGGCGCGACGATCGGCACGTTCGTGCCGAAGCGGGCCAGCAGCGCGGAGAAATCATCGCCCCGCACGGCACCGTCGTAGTTGAAATCGCCGTCGGCCCACCTCGCGGCGGTGCGGCCGAAGGCGGCGCGGAGGCGGCCGAAATCCGCCAGGTTCACCCGGCCGTCGAGGTTCGCGTCGCCGAAGTTCGTCGAGCGGACCAGCACGGCCGACCCGTCAATGGCCCGGCCCGCGAAGGTGCCGCCGGCCGGGCCGAGAATCGAAGACGCCTCGCCGAACCCCAGCGCCCGGCCCGGAACCGCGGCGGCGGTCGAGCTCGTCAGCCCCGCGCCCGTCCACGCCCCGCCGTTGTAAGCCGAGGCGATCAGCGACCCGACCGCCGGCAGCACGGTTTGCCCCGCGTAATCGACGATCAGCGAATTGTCCGCCAAATCGAGCGTTCCGCCGGCCGCCGCGTTGATCGACAGCGCCCGCGTGGTGATCACCCGGCCGCCCCCCGCCGCCAGCGCCACGCGCCCGCCGCCGCCGATGGTGAGGCTCGATAAATCTTGAGACGTGGCAAACCGCACGCGGTCGTTGGCGACCACCGCGTCCAAGCCGGTGCCGCCGTCGATCACCACCGGCGAGTCGGCGGGGCTGATCGCTTTGACCGTGATCGCGTCATTCCCCGCCCCCGCGTCGACCGTCAGGCCCACGCCCGCGGGCAGGCCGAGCACGTCGACGCGGTCATTCCCGCCCCGGCCGAGGAGCACGACGTTGCTCACGTCCGAGACGTCGCGCGTGAAGCTGCCGACGCCGGCCGACGCGACGGTCAGGCTCGACCCGGTGGCCGAGAGGGTGAAGGCATCGTCCCCCTGCGTGCCGTCGACGTAGAGGTTTCCCGCCAGGTCCTTCAGCCAGCCGAGGCCCGCGCCGTAGAGGGATTGGACGCCCGCCACGTCGTCGGGGAAGAGGAAGGCGGTGCCCGGCCCGTCGTAGCGGTTCATCAGGCAGGCGTCCATGATGGCGGGCTTGGCGGGGGGGCAGGTGCCGTTGGTGACGTCGCCGTTGGCGTGCTGGAGGCCGAGGTTGTGGCCGATCTCGTGGACGGCGGTTTCGAGGAATCCGAAGCCGGCGGGGCCGGACTTGCCGGCGACGAACTTGAGCGAATCGTTGAAGTGCAGATCGCCGCCGAGGCCGACGCCGAGGTTGCCGTTGGCGGGGAAGTAGCCGTGGGCCAGCACGTTCAGCCCGCCGCTGGCGGCATCGAACGGGTGGTGGCCGACGCGGATTTGGGGCGTGGAGCCGGCGTCATAGCCGGTGTCCGACGCCGGCGGGCCGCTGTCGGGCCGCTCGGTGAAGGTGACGGGGCTGACGGCCGCCCAGGTCATCAGCGCCTCCTGCGTGAGCGAGCGGAGTTGGTCGGCCGTCAGCCCGCCGGGCAGGCCGCCGTCGAGCAAGTTGCTGTAGCTGTAGGTGAGGTTCGGCGAGTTCCACTTAGTCGTGCCGGTGACGAACTTCGGCCCGATCCCGCCGGCGGAGAGCGCCTCATCCGTGCCGATGTAGGGCGGCGCGAAAGCCGGCCGCCGCGCCACCGGCACCGCCGTCCGCCCGATCGCCGCCAGCGGCATCCGCACCGGCACCGCCCGGATGCCGGCGACGGCCGAGAGCATCACGCGGCGCTCCATCGGCTCGAACACCGCCGGTTGAATGCTGAAAGAAGCCCGCCCTCGCCTGCCGCTTCGATTGAACATCCTTGCCTCGCGCTGGTACAACCCCATCTGCCGCGAGGGTGGTACGCTCCGCCGCGGGCCAGGTTTGGCGCGACTTCAGAAGTCTGAAGCCGGCTCCTCCTCCTCCGCCGGCGCGAACGCCGCCGCCACCTGCCGGGCCAGCACGGCCTTCACCGCCGCGAAACTCGGGGCCTTCGCGCCCAGCAGTTGGTGCAGGCTGGTCACGCCGCGGTCGGCGATGCCGCACGGCACGATCATCTGAAAGCACTTGAGGTCGACGTCGACGTTGAGGGCCAGCCCGTGCAGCGTGACGCCGCGCTTGACCCGCACGCCGAACGCGCAGAGCTTGGCCGGCGCGCCGTGGCGGTCGACCCAGACGCCGACGCAGCCGGGTTCGATCCGCGCGTTGACGTGCAGCCGCGACAGGGCCGCGACGACCGTCTCCTGAAGCCGCCGGACGTAGCCGCCGACGCTGAGCTTGTGGTCGGCCAATCGGACGATCGGGTAGGCGACGATTTGCCCCGGCCCGTGAAACGTGATGTCGCCCCCGCGGTCGCTCTCGACCAAATCCACGCCCTTCTTCCGCAACTCCGCCCGCGACACGCACAGGTGCGACTCGGCGTCCGCCACCCGCCGCCCGAACGTGACGGTCGGCGGGTGCTCGACCAGCAGCAGCCGCTCCGGCCCGCCGGCGAGCACCTCGGCGTGAACGGCTTCCTGCCGCGCCCAGGCGTCGCGGTAGGCGAGGGTGTTGAGGTCTTCGACGGTCATCACGGGCGAGCATAACACGCGGCCGGCGGTTCTCACCAGGCGGCCGTGTTGCCGACGGTCTCCAGCAGCCGAACGGCATCGGAAAGTTCCCCGGCCCACGGCTCGTCGGCGAAGCGGAAGAACGCCCGCTCGGCCGCCGCGAGGGTGGCGCGGTCGGCCAGCCAGGTGCCGACCTGCGCGACCTGCGGATCGCTCCCTTCCAAGAACGCATTCCACGGCTTCACGATCAACCCCAGCCAGTGCGCGGCGTGGTCGTTGACGAACTCGGCGAACAGCCGCCACGCTTTGGGGCCGGCTTCTTCAGTCATCCACGCCGACAGGTAGGGCGTGAGGTCGCCCTCCACCACCGCGATCATTGCCAGCGCGTCCGGCTCGCTCCACCGCCCGTCCGCCGGTGTCGGCGCGTTCAGGTGCCACTGCCACCACGCCCACAGGAAGGCGCGGATCGCCGCCCGCTCCTTCGGCGGCCAGTTCTCCCAGTGGGCGTAGTTCAGCTTCCCCAGCACGATCTCGCCGTCGGTGTCGCCGACCGAGCCGAAGCGGGCGACGAGCTCCAGCAGCCGCGGGAGGAAGTGTCGCAGGTCGTCCGCATCACCCCAGGTGGTCATCGCCTTAAACGCGAACCGCTGAAGGTCGGTCGCGCCGAGCTCCCGCAGCGGTCGGGCGCGGATCCTGTGCTGGTCCGCCTCGGACGTGCAGTGCGGGCAGCCGTAAACGACCCGCGCCAGCTTGTAACGCTTGAACGCGGCGTAGAGGGCCTCGACGGCCGCCTCGAAACTGCCTTGTGCCGGAGTCAGCGTTTCCTCCACCTTTTCCGGTAGGGACCAACGGCTTCAGCGGGTGTAGGGCTGGACGGTCTGCAGGCCGGGCACCGCGTTGAAGTGCTTCCGGTTGAACGTGTGCAACGGCGTGCCAAGAGCCAGGGCCGTGTGAGCGATGAGGGCGTCACTCATTCCGATCCCGTGGCTCAAGACGAACTGGCGGAGCGTCGCAAGCGCGGCGGCGCAGCGAACTTCCGACGGCCATGCGATGCGGAACGGCGAGAGCGACTTGTCGAGGGCCAGAAGGTCCGGCTTGGACCGGCAACCCTGAACCAGTTCCATCACGACGACACCGGGCACGACGATCTCCTCGCCGCCGAGCGCCTGGGCCCACGCGATGGCCGGCGGGTGCTTGCGGATCAGGTCGATCAGGATATCGGTGTCGAGCACTTTCACGCTTCGACGCCCTCGCCCTCGGCTTGCCGCGCCCGCTGCTGGTCGTCCCAATACTCGTGCAGATCAATCAACGCCCGCTGCTTGTGGAAACTAGACCGCTCGGCCCGGCGCCGGAACTCGTCGGCCAATTCGAGCGAGTCGAGATCGTCGTCGTACCCCGACCACCCGCCGATGAAGTCGGCGTTGAGCAGGTCGGCGAAGGAGCCGCCCGGCCCGCCGGTGAAGTTGACCTCCTCGGACCCGACCCGAACTTCCGCCGCCTCCCCCGCCGGCAGCTCGACCGGCTCGTCGGGGATGAAGACCTTCCCGTCGTAGTGGCACTTGATGGTCATGGCGGCGCTCCTGCGAAATCATACGCGCCGCACCTTGCGATCACCGAACATACGGCCGGATCGTCGTCAGGCCGGGGATGACCTTGAAGTGCTTCTGATTGAAGGTGTAGAGCGGCACGCCGAGTTTCAGGGCGGTGTGCCCGATCAAGATATCCATCGGATCGATGGCGTTGGCGAGCCGGACCCGGCGGTAGGCGGCGACGGCGGCCTCGCACTCGTCGGGCGTCAGCCAGTGAACCGAAAATGACTTTAGAAGGCGCCGAACGGCGGCGTCCTCGGCCGCGCTTCTGCACCCGTCGATCAGTTCCAGTTCGACGTATCCGGGAATGGCCGGCCGCTCGCCGGGAGCGAGGGATGCCCACCACGCCAGCGCCGGCGGACGCCCGCGCAGCAAATCGACCGCAACGTTGCTGTCGAGAAGCACCATGCCGCCGCCTAATCGGCCTCACTCAAGCGGCCGGCCCGCCGCTCGGCCCGTCGCGCATCTACAAAGTCTTGGCCGTCTTTGATGTCGGCCCGGTGCGACCACCCGCCGAGCCCGCCGGAGTCGGTCACGTCGCCCACCGTGCCGCCCCGCGCACCGTTGAATGACGGCCCGACCCGAACCTCCGCCGCCTCGCCGGCCGGCAGTTCAACCGGCTCGTCGGGGACGAACACCTTCCCGTCGTAGTGGCACTTGATGGTCATGGTCGCGCTCCTGCCGAACTGTACTTCACGAAACGTCACTTCGGCAGCCACCACTCCAAATCGATCTCCTTGAAGATCGGATCGTGCGTGTCCGCCTCGCTCACCTGCGCCCGCTCCAACTCCCCGATCTCCCGCCCCGCCGCCAGGTCCTCGGCGATGCGGGTCAGCCGGTCGAACCGCGTCGTGTGGCCGGCGAAGCGCTGGGTGCCGTAGTCCACCGCCCCCTGGCTGTGGATCACGAACGGCCAGTCGCTCGCCTGCAGCAGCAGCAGTTGCCGGCCGGCGCGCTCAAGCATCGCCTTCACCTCCGGCTTCTGCCGCCACGGCAGCCCGTGCAGGTGCTTCAGGAAGACGCCCTCGGCGCGGTACTCCATTTCCCAGATCCACTTCGTCCGGTCGTTCAGCCAGACGCGGTGGTCCCCCTCCTCGCCCCACGAGCCCTCGGGCAGCCGCATCACCTTGTCCGGCGGCTGGCGCTCCAGCGCCTCCTCGCTGGTGCGGAGCTCCACCGCCGGGTCGTTCGCCAGGTTCAGGATCACGTCGCGCAGGAAGGTCACGCCCTCGAACCACCAGTGCCCGAACAGTTCCGCGTCGAACGGCGCCACCACCACGCCCTGCCGGCCGGTGGCGTCGCGGTACTGCCGCAGCACGTCCTTCACCACCTCGCAGAAGTGGATCGCGTGCTCGTGAACCTTCCCCGGCACGTCGTCCGGGTAGTACGGCCGCTTGTCCGACAGCGCGGTCTTCGTGCTCGTGACCTTGTGATACCGCAGCCCGCGCTCGCCGAGCTTGCGGTGGAACTCCAGGTACTCCCCCGCGCCGGGGTAGCCGATGCTGCCGGACCAGACCTGCTCGCTGACGCGCGGGTGCCGGGCGAACGCCGCCACTTGGGGCATCTCCGGCGAGCTCGCCACGCCCACCGGCTCCAGCGGCCACCGCCAGCCGCGGCCGCGGTCCCACCCGCTCGGGTCGCCGCTGACGCCGTGGAAGAACCCGCCCAGCTTCCCGTCATTCACCGCCGGCCCGTGGACGTACCCCAGCGGCTGCCCGCGCTCGACCATGTGCGAGTCGACGAAAAAGTGGTTCACCCCCGCCTCGGCGATGAACCGCTCGATGCCCGGCCGGTCGCGCGGGTTGTCGTACAGCACCACCGGGTACCACGGGTTCGCGTGCGGCCGGTAGGCGCACTCGGGCAGCCACATCCCCTTGGGCCTCTTCCCCAAGTGCCGCTCGCTCGTGAGGGTGCCGCAGGTCATCTGCGCCCGGCACATCTCGTCGTTGAGCAGCAGCGGCATGTAGGCGTGCGTGGCATTGCTGGTGAGGATCTGGATGTGGCCCTCGCCGAAGCGCTTGGCGAACTCGCCGGGGATGTCGCGGTTGATGTGCTCGAAGTGCTCGAGCTGCCCGCCGTACCACTGCTCCCAGCGGGTGGCGAGGTAGGCCGAGTGCCCGTCGCCGGCGCGCTCGAACTCCTGCCGGTCGCCCGCCGCCCGCCCGACGCGCTCGTTGAGGTAGGCGACGAACCCGCCCTTGAATCGCTCGTGCGCCAGCTGCTCGAGCAGCACCGGCGTGAGCCCCATCGTGATCGCCGGCCGCTTCCCGTTGAGGGCGACCGCGCCGATCATGTCGAGGATCGGCAGGTAGGTTTCGGCCGCCGCCTCGTAGAGCCACGCCTCGCCGTGCGGGTAGCTGCCGTGGTGCAGGACGTAGGGGAGGTGCCCGTGGAGGACGATGCAAAGACTGCCGAGGGAGTCGCTCATGGTCCGCCCATGCTACCGCCGACCGGCGCGATGGGCCAACAAGGGCGGGCGGTTGAGTCTTCCCGCGGTCGTCGGGTATCTTCTTCCGTCATGCACCCCACCAAAGATGATGCGGCGGCGCGGCTGGCGAAGGCGCACCGCGCGGTCGCGCCGGGCATCACGCGCATCTTTCGCCTGCGGGCCGACGCCGCGGCGGAGGAAAACGATGCCGAGCCGATCAAGCTGCTGGAGGTGAACCCCGCCACCTTTGCCGCCGGCGTCCGACCGGTTTACTTCGGCTCCAGCCCCGCCAGGGGCCTGCCCTACCCGTGCGCCGTCGTCGACGTCACGCCCGCCGAGTTCGAGCAGATCGTGTCCGGCACCCTGGCCCTCCCCGACGGCTGGACGATCGCCGAGCCGTTGGAGACCAAAAAATCCCACAAGGTGGTGCGGCGTTGAGCGACGCACCCGACCTTCAGGCGCAGTACCGCAGCGCCTACGCCAAGCAGGCGAGGGCCGACCTCGACGCGCGGGACCGGCTACTGGAACACCCGGAACTGCCCGACTGCCAGCAACTCCACTTCCTCCAGATGGCGTGCGAAAAACTCTGCAAGGCCCACCTTTGCGGCCAGGGGACCGACCCCGAAGCGCTGCGGGCCAGCCACGCCTATATCGCCGGCCCGCAGCCGGTCATCGCCCGCCAGCAGTTCGCCCTTCAGTCCGGCGGCGCCACGGGAGACTACGGGTGGATGGTTCGGGCGATCACCGCGCTGGCGGAAAAGATCGAGCGGCTCGCCCCGGCCGTCACGCGGGGCGGCACGGTCCCCGCCAACTGCGAGTACCCGTGGGTCGGCCCCCGCGGGACGGTCCTCACCCCCGCGGAGCACGACTTCGAGTTCGACCTCCTGTACGAGAAGGCGGGCATCCAGTTGATCAAGCTCCTCCGCGCCGCCACGGACGACCTCATCGGCCGGGCGGAGGCGTGACCCGGCGATTTTGTGGTGAAAAATGAGCAAGTTGGTTCGCCCATGGAATCTTCTCAACTCCGGCAGGCCGAGCGGATCGCAACCCAAGGGCAATCCTTCCGCATCCCGGCGGCTGCGGGTGTATTCCCGCCGCGGGACGTCGCCAACGCCTTCTTCGCCGGCGGGCGCGAACTGCTTCGTGGAACGGGCGTCCCGCCCGAATTTCTCTGCGAAGCCGCAAGCGGCGGAGACCGGCGGCGCAGGTTTCTCACGGTTCGGCACAAACACCGTGCCCGCTTTGCCCTCGCCCGCTGGGTCGCCGCGTGATACGCTCCTCGCCCGAACATGAGTCGACCCGCCGCGTTGGTTGCCGCCGCCCGTCAGCGCCCCGCCGGCGTGAAGGGGGCGTGCCTGGCCGGCGTCTTCCTGTTCCTTTACGCCAGTATTCTGCCGGCGGTCTGGAACGAGCCGACCAAGCACGACTTCGGGCAGTTCTACATGGGCGGTCAGATCGCGCGGGCGGGCGCGTGGGACGCCCTCTACCCGGTGCCCAAGGCCGGGACGGTCTACAACCCCGGCTGGTACTACGGCTCGGTGCGGAAGCCGGCCTATGCCGCGCTGGCGGAGGGGGCGGGGGTGGACAACACCTTCCGGTTCATCCAACTGCCGCCCGACGCGCTGCTCTACGCGCCGCTGGCGGGGCTGAGTTACGCAAACGCCTACCGATTGTGGCACGTCCTGATGGCGACGCTCATCGGCCTCACCGCGTGGCAGGCGGGGCGGGTCTACGAGCGGCTGGTCGGCCGGCCGTCGGCGGCCGCGGCGGGGCTGTACCTGGTCGTCGGCCTCTGCCCGCTGACCTACTACGCCGCCCGCACCGCCAACACCGGGCCGCTGCTGTCGGCGTGCGTCGGCCTGACGGTCCTCGCCCTGCTCCGCCCCCCGACGCCGCTCGCCGCGCCGGCCGCGGCGGTCGGGATCGTCGTCGGCTTCTACACCAAGCTCATCAA
The DNA here is from genome assembly GCA_965260985.1 of Tepidisphaeraceae bacterium. GTDB lineage: Bacteria > Planctomycetota > Phycisphaerae > Tepidisphaerales > Tepidisphaeraceae > CBDHCE01. The sequence goes on from CBDHCE010000020.1 coordinate 133,071, forward strand.
CGCCGCCCTCTTCCCCCTGCTGCTGGCGATGCGCCGCTGGACCGCCGCGGCGTGGACCGCCGGGCTGACCGTCGCCATCGCGTTCGCCACGCTGCCGGTCACGGGCGTCGGCGTTTGGCGCGAGTGGCTCACGGTCCTCTTCCCGCCGCTGCAGAAGACCAGCAACGGCGACCCGAACCAGTCGCTCTACGGCTTCGTCACGCGCGTGACGCACACCTTCCCGCTCACGATGGGTCTGAGTCTGGCGATGCACGCGATCCAGGCCGCCACGCTGATCGCGGCCCTCGCGTGGCTGGTCCGGCCGAGGGCGTTCTGGGACCGGCCCGAGCGCGTCGCGGCCGGCGCGGCACTGCTGCTGCTGTGGCTGCTGATCTTCAGCCCCGCGTCGTGGGCGTTCTACTACGTCCTCACCGCGCCGCTGTGGGGCTGGGCCGCGTGGGAGGCCCGGCGGTCGCGCGCGGCGATGGCGTGGACGCTGGCCGCCTTGGTCCTGGTCGCCGTGCCGACGCCGGGGTCGCTCTGGGGGAAGATTCCCGAGCCCCTGGCGAGCCGCCAACTCTGGGCCGGCTGCATCCTGTTCGGCTTGGCCGCGTGGCGACTGGGGCTGCCGGGCCGCAGGCAATTCCCTACGCCGCCCGTTGACAACGGCCAGGACGTTCTGGAAACTCCGCCCTTGCGCCCCCCCCCCCCATCATTTAACGCGATTTAGCTCGACCCCCGGCCAGTGGTCGGTCCTGCTCGCGGCGTGCGTTCTCGTGGCAATCCTCTCGCGCGTCGGCTTCATCTCCGAGCCGTGGATGAACGATGCCGGCCTTTACATCTCCATGGGCAAGGTGCTGGCCGAGGGTCAGGCGGGGCTGTACCGGGTGGTTTGGGACACGAAGTTTCCCAGCGTCGCGCTGCTCGTTGAGCCGTTCTGGCTCCTGTTCGGCCGGGCATGGTGGGGGTATGTGCTGGCGCAGGGCGCGCTGGCCTTCGGCGCGTCATTCCTCTTCGCCCGCGCCGCCCGCAGTCGAATCGGGCCGCACGCGTATTGGCCGGTGCTGCTGACGTCGCTGGTCTACCTCAACCTCTCGCGCGTGGTGCTGACGGGGTTTCAGCTCGAGACGTTGATGGCGGTATTCTCCACCGTCGCGGCCTGCTGCGTGCTGTATGCCGTCCCTTCTTCGGTCCTGACCACCGGTGAGGAGTTCGAGCAATCATCGCGGTTTCGGACCGTCGGGTGGTGGTTCATGGCCGGCGTGTTCGCGGGCCTGGCCGCGCTGGCGAAACCGACCGGATTGGCGGTTGCGGGGGCGGGCGGCGTGGCGGCGCTTTGGCCGGTCTTGGCCGGCGGCGGACGCCAACGCCGCCACGGTGCGATGGCTGACGCGGCGATTGGCGTGGCGGCGCTGGCCTGCGGCGTCGCCGCCGTCGTCGTGCCGGTGATCGTGTGGGCAATGACCGCGCCATTCGCGGGGGAGCTGCCGGAGGTCTACCGGCAGATCGTGCTGTACGGGACCGGCACCCCCTGGCGTCAGGTGTTCTCACTGAAAGCCGCCCTGCTGTTCGCGTTGGCGCTCGTTCCCGTCGCGGTGCGACTCGCCCATTGGTACTTGCCGCGACGCCGGCCTGAAGTATCCGACCAGGGTGGCGAGCCAACTCAACCTCTCGGCGCCCGCCCCGCCATTCTCGCCTTCGCGCTGGCGTGGCTCGCGGCCGAGGTGGTCGGGGTGGTGATCCAAAAGCGCCTCTACGCCTATCACTTCCTCCCGATCTTCCCGCCGGCGGCGCTGCTGTGCGGGTTGGTGCCGGTCCGGCCCAAACCGCTGGTGATGACGGCGGCGGTGTTGCCGGCGATGGCCCTCTCGCTCGCGGCGGCTTGGCCGATGCTGCGGGACCTGGGCGGGCCGGTGCCGATGGCGAAGGTCATCGCCTACCTGGACGAGCACGCCAAGCCGGGCGAGTCGGTGTGGGCCGACCCCTCCCCGCACCTGACGATTCCGACGGGGTTGCGGCCGGGGATGCGATACGTCTTCACCCACTACTTCATCAATTCCGACGCCGCCCCCGCCGAGTTCAGTTCGCGGATGATCGCCGACCTCAAAACCCGTCGGCCGGAGTGGGCGGTCGTGATGGCCTCGCCGGGGCTGGAGCGCAAGCACGCGGAGCTCGAGTCCCAGCCGGGCCTGGCGCTGAACCCGCAGCGTCGCCGCGACGTGCGGGCCGCCTTTGCGACCGTGATGAATTACATCGAGTCGCACTACGAACGGGTGGACGAACTGGACGGGTTTCGGATCCTCCGCCGAAAGGGCGAGTAGAGGCGCGGCTCGGCGAGCGCGGCGGCTCCGAATGCCACCCCGGCCGCCAGCCCCGCCGCGTGCGCCAGCGGCACCGGGGTGAACGCGGCGGCGTCGACAAATAACGCCCCGCCGCTCGCGGCTTCGCAAAGCACCTTCGCCCCGATCAGCCCGATGCCCGCCGCCGCCCACGGAACCCTCAACCGGGTTATCACGACGAACGCCACGAGGGCCGTGTCGATGCCGCTGAGCCCGCGGTAGAGTTGCATTGCCGGCAGCCCGACCCACACCGCCGCCGACACCCCGGCGGCGGACGCGGCCAGCAGCCCCGCGTACCGCCGCCGCCCGCCGCGCTCGCACGCCGCGCCGGCGAGGAGGAACACGACCGCGTCCCACAGCAAGTGGTCGGGAGTCCAGTGCGTAAGGTGCCCGGTCAGCAGCCGGTAGATTTCGCCGTGCGCAACCGCCGCCCGGTCGTACTGCAGAATCGGCACGACGCCCGGCGCGAGCCACGCCCCGACCGCTGCCACGGCGAGCAGCAGCGTCAGGCGGATCGACGCGAGGAAGGGGCGGAACATCGGGTCTCCAAAACGGCGAGGGACGTTTCCTTGACAGCCGGAGGCGGAAGCCCCGGTTCTTCCAGCAAAAACCGGGGCTTCCGCCTCCGGCTATTAAGGAAACCGTTCTACGGCATCACACGACCTCGCGCCGCTTGAACGCCCCGTCGGCCCAGGCGAGCAGGGCGAACGCGACGCCCGCGCTCACCGCATACGGCCCGAACGCCCCGCCGCCGCCCTTGCCGCCGCCGCCGTTGTTCAGGCGCGGGGCGGGCTGGTGGAACGCAGGCCGCTCGCGGTCGATCTGATGGTCCTGCGCCGGCTGCGAGACGCGCGCCGCCTGGGCGGCGGTTTCGGTCTGCACGCGCGTCTGATTCTCGCGCGCCACGCCGTGCCGGGCGAAGGCGGCGTCGTCGAGCACCAGCATCGCGGTTTCGTCGGTGACGAGCTGGTACGTTACGCCGAGGTCGCGCACGGCCGTCGCCGCCTCCGCCGCGGGCGTGCGGCCGGCGTCGCGGTCGGCCTGGACCTGCGCGATACGGTCCATCGCCCACAGCCGCTCGAGCTCCGGGTTCGCCGCGCCGGTTTCGGGAAAATCGAAGTTCGCGGTGTAAGTCTTCTCGCCCGACGTCAGCCGCGCCTTCAGCGTGATCGTCGCGGGGCCGGCCTTGGCGTAGCGGCCGAAGACCACGACCTGCTGGCCGCGGTAGAGTTTGCCGAGGGTCCGCTCCGTCACGGCGTCGGTTTTGCCGCCGCGGATGCTCACCGTCGCGTCGGTCATCGCCTCGTAGCGGACCTTGCTTTTGGCGAGCAGGATCTGGCCGACCAGATCATCCTGATTGCTCACGCCGGCGTAGAAGCCCCCGCTGGCGTCGCAGATCGTGCGCATCAGCGGCCAGTTCGCACTGTTGCCGAGGAGGAAGCCGAAGACCCGCACGTCGCGCGTCCGCATGAGCTGGTCGAACGCGGCGGGGTCGACGGTGCCGGCGTTGGTCACGCCGTCGGTGACGAGGACGATGCTGGTCGCGCGGTCGTCGTCGAGCCCGCCGAGGGCGAGGCGGATCGCGTCGAACAGGTTCGTCCCGCCCCCGCTTTTGAGTTGCGACACCGCGGCGACCGCGGCCTGCACGTTCTGCGGCGTCGCGGGCGAGCTCGGCACCACCTCGCGGGCGGCGGTGTTGAAGGCGATCACGCGGAAGCGGTCGGCGGGGTTCAACTGGCCGATCACCTTCGACACGCCGTCCGCCAGCGTCGCCAGCTTGCCGGCCATGCTGCCGGAGGTGTCGAGCACGAAGGTGTAATCCGCCCCGCCGGTCAGCGGCGCGAGGTCGGCCCCCGGCGTCAGCACGGCCATGAACGTGCCGGGCTTGTTCGCGTCGGCGCGGTGCGACATCACCTCGATCCGGCCGGGCAGGTCGTCGGCCAGCCGGTAGTACAGCACCAGGTCCTTCGTCAGATCGCGGGCCGGGGCGTCGAGCTTCACGGTCCAGTGGCCGGCGTCGATTTTCGTCGCCACCGCGCCGGGCGCGTCCGGCAGGCGGAGGTCGGCGACGGGGGCGGCGCTCTTGAGGTCAATGCTCGCGCTGAACGACCCGTCGACCTTCGCGTTGGCCGTCCAGAACGACCCGGCGGCGTCGTCGGTGCCCCCCTCGGCCAGCGGGTAGACGTACCGCCCGATGCCGGTGTCGATCTCCAGCGGCTGGTAATACACGAATCGGATTTTCACCTCCCCGTTCGCCGGCACGCGGCTGACGGCGAAGTCGTAGGTGTAAAAGGCGTTTTTCACCGCCAAGCCGGCGTCGTTTCCGTTCGCCTTTTCTTCCTGATAGATGCTCTCGGCGCGCTCGCGCGGCACGACCTCGCCGTCGATCCGCTTCTCGCCGGACCAGACCGTGACCTCGCTCAAACTAGCGTCTTTCGGCACGGGGAAGCTGTAGACCGCCTCCACGTCGGCCGGGTTGGGGTTGCGGAAGGTTTGGGTGACCTCCGTGCGGGCGAAGCCGTTGTTGATGGTGACGTCGAGGTGGTGGTCGGCGATGCGGATCGGCTGCCCCGGCGAGCCGGCGGCGGTCAGCACGCCCGCGCCGTTGGCGTGGCGGCTGAAGGCCATCATCAGGCCGACCGCGACGACGATCAGGATCAGGCCGACCGTCGGAAAGCTGCCCTCGCGCCGCTTCGGCGGGATCGGCGTGAGGGGCTTGGGCTGGGGCACGTCGGGGTTCTTGGCGAGCATGGGAATCTCCTTGGGGTTCGGGTTGAAAAGGGGCTTATTCACCGGCGGCGGGGCCGTGGAAGCGGTTCCAAAAGGCCGGCGGCGGCGCGGCGGGTCGGGCCAGTTCGACTTGCGGCGCGGGTGGTTCCGGCAGGGTCGGTTCGGGCGCGACCACGACCGCCGCCGGGGCGGTCGCGGGCGGGTGGGCGGCGTAGTCGCGGCAGCGGGCGAGGAGCTGTTTGGTCAAATCCGCCGTCGCGCGGTCGCGGGCGAGGTCGGCCAGTTCCCGCGCCTTGCCCGCCCGCTCGTTGCTCGGCACGAAGGCGTCGGCCGACCCCTCGGCGCTGGCGGTCAGCGCCGCCCGGCCCGCCGCCACGTCGATCAGCGTCGCCGACACCTTCGCCCGCGCCTCCACCCGCTTGCTCGGCACCACGAACGCCCCGACGATCGAGGCGTCCAGCAGCCCCAGCGGCGACTGGTAGGTGTCGGTCTCCACCGTCCCGCCGAACAGCAGCAGGTGGGTCATGCCCATGTCGGCCGCGAGGCGGCGTATGCGGGTGAGGTCGCGCGACAAATCCGGGGTCGACCCCCCGCCGGAAAAGCAGTTGCGCATCGCCTCGGTCGCGGGGATCGACTCGACGCGATTGAAGAGCGCCGGGTCCGCCCGCAAACCGTCGAGCATCGACGTCGGCGGCGCGATTTCCCCGACCTGCACGACCGCGACGGCCGCCGGCAGATTGAACTTCGACGCCGCGGCGGTGGGGGCCGATCCGTCGTACAGCGAGTAGAGCAGCGCCGTGGGGTCGCGGACGGCCCGGCTTTGGCCGTAGTAGCCGTCGGAGTAGCAGCCGGCGGCGAAGGCGAGTAGCAGTGGGGCAGCGAGGAGGCGGGTCATGCCCATCCATAGAGCGAGGGGCGTGCCGGTGGATTCTGGGACCCGCTAAGTCATTGCAGGGAATCATCTTAAGACTATTGAGTGCTTGTGGCCTTCATCCGCCCAACGCTTTGTGTGTTCATCCGCTGTACCCCGCCCGTACACTGCGTGAACCATGCCCCTGCTGAACCCCGTCGATCGCCCCGCCGCCGAGGCGATGAGCCGCCTCGTCTTCGCCAACCCCTTCCTGCCCGAGCGGATCGACTTCGAGCACCAGGCCCTCGGCGACGCCTTTGTCGGTGGCGAGGTCGTCTGGAGCGCGGATGCCGACCTCGACAGCGAGCGGCCGAACGTGATCGCGCTGTCGCGGCGGGCGGAGGAACTGATCGCCGCGATGCGGCCGCGCCTCGCCGGCGGGTCGGTTGACGTGTCGCCGGCCGACCTGCGGCTGTACGAGGACGTGGCGTGCTACGCGCTGTACTACCGCGTGCAGGCCGACCTCCGCCGGGCGGCCGACGGCGAGATCAGGGGGCCGGCGCTGGCGGCGCTGTACGCGCGGTTCGTGGCCGACTACGCCCACCTCTTCCGCCCGCCCGGCGCGGCGGCGCTGACGGATTACCAGCCGCCGCACCTGTTCGCGCTGTTCTTCCAGCTCCGCCGGTCGTTCGTGCAGATCTTCACGAACCTCGTGGGCGCGAGCCTGCCGATCGCCCGCCTGCGCGCCGCGGCGTGGCAGAGCGTTTTCACGCACGACGTGCGGCGGTACAGCCGGCACCTCTACGGCCGGGCGGCGGACTTCACCACCCTCGTCACCGGCCCCAGCGGCACGGGCAAGGAGCTCGTCGCCCGCGCCGTCGCCCTCAGCCGCTACGTGCCGTTCGACCCGAAAACCGGAAAGTTCGCCGCCGACGCCGCCGACCTCTTCATCCCGCTCAACCTCTCCGCCCTCTCGCCGACGCTGATCGAGAGCGAGCTGTTCGGCCACCGCAAGGGCGCGTTCACCGGCGCGCTCGACGACCGGCCGGGCTACCTCGAAACCTGCTCGCCCTACGGTACGGTCTTCCTCGACGAGGTGGGCGAGCTGGACGAGGCGATCCAGGTCAAGCTCCTCCGCGTGCTGCAGGACCGCACGTTCCAGCGCGCCGGCGACACCAGGCCGCGGCGGTTCGAGGGGAAACTGATCGCCGCCACCAACCGCGACCTCTCGGCGGAAATGGCGGCGGGCACGTTCCGGCGCGACTTCTACTACCGCCTGTGCAGCGACCTGATCCGCACCCCGAGCCTGTGCGAGCAGACGGCGGGCGAGCCGGCGGAGCTGCGGCGGCTGGTGGGCTTCATCGCGCGGCGGGTGGCCGGCGACGGGGCGGCGGCGGCCGACGGGCTGCCGGCGCTGGCCGACGAGGTGTGCGAGGTCATCGCCCGCGATTTGGGCCAGGGCTACGGCTGGCCGGGCAATTTCCGCGAGCTCGAGCAGTGCGTCCGCAACGTGCTGATCCGCCGGCGCTACGACCCGCCGCGCGCCGCCGCCGATTCCGCCGCGTCGCTGGCCGAGGCGATCCGCGCCGGCTCGCTGACGGCCGACCAGTTGCTCGGGCGGTACTGCGCGATCGTCTACGCGCAGGAGGGGGAGAATTACGAGGCCACCGGCCGGCGGCTGGGGCTGGACCGCCGCACGGTCAAGGCGAAGGTGGCGGCGGCGTTGGGGGCGGAGGCCCACCGCGGGTGAAGATTCTTTCGGAAATCGCTTGCACTCGCCCGCCGGTTAGTGGTATCTTTCGGTCCGCCGGGAGGGTTTCACGTCTCTTCAGCCCGGCGGAGGAACCGAGTGCGGGCCATCACATCCGGCCCCCAGTGGAGGTACATCATGGCGCGGACGATCCAAGCCCCGGATTTGGCGGGCGAGAGTTTAATGGGCGACAGCCTCGCGGGCGCGGGCCTTCTGGGCGAAAGCATGGCCGGCGAAGGCTTGTCGAGCGAAAGCATCGGCGGCCAGACCCTCACCGGCGGCGGGTCGATCGGCATCGACGCCATCGGCGGCCTGCCCGCCCGCCCGCGCGAGGGGGAGTTCCCGCCCCTCCCGCCCGTCGGCCGCGGCGAGCGGTTCTACGACCGCCTGCTCCGCGACGCCGACGCCGCCAACGACCCCCTCGCCCGCTGCGCCGCGAAGGTCGGCCAGTACGTCAGCATGGCCCTGGCCGACCGGCGGGACTGGGAGCACAAGCGCAAGTGCTTCGACCACGTCTTGCGGCGTCATTGCAAGCCCCCGCGCTACGCCGACGCCGCGACGTGGGCCTACTTCCGCGCGCTGGCCGAGCTGGTCAAGCAACACGCCGGCGCCGAGGCGTTGCGGCTGGCGAGCGCCGAGGACGACGCCTACGCGACGGGCCTAGACCTGGGCCGCACCCGCGACGAGATCGCCGCCGACGCCGAAACCTTCTTCGGCGCGATCCTCTGCTGCGGCGACGACTGCCCGAAGTGGTTCGCGGAGGAGGATTGGTGGCAGCTCAAACTGCTGCGCGACCAGTGGGTGTGAGCGTACAGTGCCGCCCCCCCGGCCACGTCAGGCGGGGCACTTCCGACGCGCCCGGAGCCCGGCGATCCCGATGCCGAACAGCGTGGCGAGCCCGGCGATGCCGCCCGACGGCAGCGGCACAACGGCCGGCGACTCCGCGATCCGCAAGACCTGCCCCTCGCCCGCCAACGAGCCGTTGGACGAGACGTAGACGCTGTCGTCCGCCGCGACGGCCACGCCGGTCAGTTGCTCCAGCGCCGGGTTGGTGAACCGGGAGATCGTGCCGTCGGCGAGCACGTGAACGAGCGACCCCTGCGTGTCGGGCGAGAGGATGCCGGCGGTTTGGTACTCGACGCCGTAGAAGTCGCCGTGGTTGCCGAGGGCAATGTCGGTGAGCGTCGTGAACCCGCCGAGGACGGCCGTCTGGTTGCCGTCGGCGTCGAGGGTGTAGACGTTCGCGCCGCCGACGGGGAAGGGGAAGCCGGTCAGCTCGCTGACGAGGAACGAGTCGCCGACGGCCCGGACCGCGGTCGGGACCGACTCCATCGGCACGGTGCCTGGGCCGAACGGGTTCGGCAGGTCGCGGGTGGGGAAGGTCTTGAACAGCGAGACCGGGCCGCTGCCGTCGAGCGGCACTTTGAGCACGTCGTTGCCGCCGGCGTCGGCGACGTAGACGGTGCCGCCGCTGATCGCTACGGAGACCGGGTTGCTGTCGACGTCGAGGCCGTCGGGGTTGTTCGCCGTCTCGTAGCCCGAGATGTCGGCGACGGTGGAGACCGCCCCGCCGGTGCCGTCGGCGCCGGCGAACGAATCGACGCGGACGAGCTTGCCGAGCGTTGAGGCGGAGAGGGTCGGGTCGGCGTCGCGGTACTTCGGGTCGGCCCCGAGGCCCACGGCGACGTAGAGCGTGCCGGTCGGCCCGAACGCCAGGCCGCTCGGGCCGGCGGCGTCGCGCACCGGTGCCGCCTGCGCCGCGGCCGACCCGAGGCCGGTGACGACGCGCGCGTGAGTCGGCGTCGCGCCGGAGAGGCCGACGCGCGTGACCGCGCCGCTCGGGCCGTAGAGGTTCGGGCCGCCCGCCTCGCCGGCGGGATCGACCACCGGCCCGTCGCCCCCGTGGCCGGCCTCGGCGACGTACAGCGCGCCGTCCGGCCCGACCGCCACGCCGCGCGGGCTGTCCAGCCCGTCGGCCACCACCGTGACCGACATGCCCACCGGCCCGGCCACCGCCGCGCACGCCGCCGCCCCCACGCACGCCGCCCCTACCACCACGCCACGCACTCCACTCAGATGCTTTGCCATGTGTCACTCCTTAACCTGACGGTTCCCACGCCAACGCAGCCGGTGTATCGCCCGTCGGAACCCATACTGCCATGGAGAGAACAAAATGCAAGCCCCTCAATTTTGAGTTGTTCGCGTGGGCTCGACGTGGTTTAGAGTCCGACTTTCCGGCGTCGCCTGCGGGCGCCTCGTACCATCCGGCTGTGCCGACGCTCGTCCCCCTCACCACGCCGCTGACACCACGCCTTCGCCCGGCCGACTTGCCGGCGGGGGAGGTGGCGGGGCTCTACGTCCACGTGCCGTTCTGCTTCCACAAATGCCACTACTGCGACTTCTACAGCATCACCCGCCAGACGCCGGGGCGGATGGCGGCGTTCGTGGACCGCGTGCTGAGCGAGGCGGATTTGTGGGCGGACCGGGCGGCGCGGCCGCGGACAATCTTTTTCGGCGGCGGCACGCCGTCGCTGCTGCCGTTGGACCAGATGCGGCGGCTGATCGTCGGGCTGCGCGGGCGGTTCGATTTGTCGGCCGTTGAGGAGTGGACCGTCGAGGTCAACCCCGCCACGGCCGACGGCGAGTATCTGGCGATGCTCCGCGCGGCCGGCGTGGACCGGCTCAGTCTTGGCGCGCAGTCGTTCGACCGCGACGACCTGAAGCGGCTCGAGCGGCACCACGACCCCGACGACGTGCCGCGCTCGCTCGCCCTCGCGCGGGCGGCGGGATTTTCGCGGCTGTCGCTCGATTTGATCTACGCCGTGCCGGGGCAGTCGCTCGACTCGTGGGCGCGGACGCTGGAGACGGCCCTGTCGCTCGGCACGTCGCACCTTTCCTGCTACGGCCTGACCTACGAGCCGAACACGCCGCTGGCCGTGCTGCGGCGGCTGGGGCGCGTGAAGGCCGCCACCGACGATCTGGAACTCTCGATGCTCCGCCACGCCCGCGCGCGGCTGGCGGCCGCGGGGCTGCCGGCGTATGAGGTCAGCAACTACGCCGCGCCGGGGCAGGAGAGCCTGCACAATTTGAGCTACTGGACCGGCGACAATTACCTCTCCCTCGGCCCCTCCGGCGCGAGCCACTTCGCCGGCGCGCGGTGGAAGAATGCCCCGCACTTGGGCGACTGGGAGCGCGCCGTCGACGCCGGAGACCTGCCCGCCGTGGAGGTCGAGCGCCTCGACCCCGCCCGCCGAGCCGGCGAGTTGGCGATGCTCCGCCTGCGGCTCACGGCCGGCATCGACCTCGCCGATTTCTCCGCCCGGACCGGGTACGAGGTCGTCGAACGCTTCGCGCCGCAGATCGACCAACTGACCCGTGCCGGGTTGCTGGAACTCACCCCCACGCACCTGCGCCTGACGGAAACAGCCCTGCCCGTGACCGACGCGGTGGCCGCGGAGTTCCTTTGACGCGGACCGGGCGGTCGATCTTCTACCGCTTGCGGCTTCGCAAAGAAAAGCGATTGGAAAGACCCCTTCCTTTGCGAAGCCGCAAGCGGCGGGATGCGGGGGACTTCACCCGCTTCCCGCGTGGGCCGATACACCCGTAGATGTCGACGTTCCTCAACGGGCTGCGGGGGTGGATCGCGCCGCGGGGCAACCCGATCGGCGTCGACTTCGGCACGTCGCGCCTGCGCCTGGCGCAAACGGAAACGGTCGGCGGTGCCGACCGCCTGATCGCCGCCGCCGCCGCGGACGTGCCGCCGGAGGCGCGGAATGATCCGGCGGCGCGGGAGGCGTTTTTCGTCTCGACGGTCAAGCGGCTGCTGTCATCGGCCGACTTCCGCGGCCGCGCCGCCGTGCTGGCGTTGCCGGCGGCGGACACCTTCTTCCTGCACCTGCGGCTGGCGAAAATGACGGAGGCGGAACTCAAGGCGGCCCTGCCGTTCGAGGCCGCGGCGCGGCTGCCGGTGCCGACGGACCAGGCGGTGCTGCGCCACCTGATCGCCGGCGACGTCGGCGAGGGGAAGCAGGAGGTGATCGTGATGGCCGCCGCCCGCGCCCGCGTTGAGCGGCTCTTGGCGGCGGCGACCCGCGCGAGGCTCGACGTGGTCGGCATGGAGACGGAGGTCAGAACCCTCGTCGGCGGCTTCGGGCGACTCTACCGCCGCCGCATCGACCGCGAGCAGGCGCTCTGCTTCGTCGACGTCGGCGCCGAGGCGACGCGGGTGATGATCGCCCGGGGCGGCCACGTCCTGTTCGCCCGTGCGGTGCCGGTCGGCGTCGGCCACTTCGAGCGGGCGGTCTGCGCGGCGATGAAGATCGACGCGGCGGCCGCCCGCCGCTTGCTCTGCCCGCACGCCGAGCCGGTGCGCGAGTTGATCCGGCCGAAGCGCGACGGCGAAGCTGTCGCGGACGATTCAACCGACGCGCCGCCACCGGCCGACCGGCGGCGGGTCGATTCCGCCTGCGCCGCGACGTTGGCAACACTCGCCGACGAATTGACCCTCTGCCGCCGCTACCACGAAGCCACCTTTCCCGACCGCCCGGTCGAGCGACTCGTCTTCCTCGGCGGCGGCGCGCACGCAACATCGCTCTGCCGCGACCTCGCCCGCCGCCTGGGCGTGGCGGCGAGCGTGGGCGACCCGCTGCTTCGGCTGGCGGCGAATTTTCGTCCGCCCGAGGACTGCCCGCTCGACCCCCGCCGGCCGGGGCCGGACTGGTTCGTCGCCGTCGGGCTCGCCCTCACCGCCGCGCCGGCAATCCCTCAAGTGTCCGACGCGAAGGCCGCCTGAATCGTAAGTTCTGGTTGACCATGACCGACGCGACCGACACCAGCTTTCTGCCCGAGGACTACCTCGCCCGAAAGGCGGCGCGGCGGGCGAACCTGTTCTGCGCCGCGGTCTTCCTCGCCGCCCTCGCGGCGGTCACGGTCACGTTCGTCGTGCGCGAGCGCGGGCTGCGGCGGGTGGAGCGCGAGGCCGACGCCGCCGCCGCCGAGTACGCCGACGCCGCCAAGCGGATCGCGCAGGTGCAGGCGATGCAGGCGCGGCAGGCGGCGATGGCGCGGCGGGCGGAACTGGCCGCGGGGCTGCTCGAAAAGGTGCCGCGGAGCTACCTGCTGGCGAGCATCACCAACGCCCTGCCGCCGGGCAGCAGCCTGATCGACCTGTCGCTACAGGCGAAGGTCCGCAAGCCCCCGGCGCCGGCGAAAACCGCCTACGACAAGCGGAAGCAGGCCGCCGCCCCGCCCGAGACGACGGCCCTCGCCTACGACGTGACGCTGAAGATCACTGGCATGGCCGACAGCGATGAGCGGGTCAGCGACTTCCTGGCGGGGCTGAAGAAGATCGATTTGTTCGAGCACACCGGCGGCACCGAGACGGGCATCTTTCTGCGCGACGGCCGGCCGCTGCGGAAGTTCGTGGTCGAGGTCGCCCTGCGGCCCGACGCGGCGGTGGCGATCGACCGCAAAACCGAACGGACCCAACTGGCGGGGGGCGAGCAATGAAATTGCGGGCCCGCGAGATCCTCTTCCTCCTGCTGATCGCCGGCCTGCTGGGCTGCGCGTGGCACTTCGGCTTCGCGCGGATGGCGGCGGAGCAGGCGGCCAAGGCCGGGCAGGTGCGGCAGAAGCGGGCGGTGCTGGACCACCTCCGCGCCGCCACCGCCGCGGCCGGCGACGTGGCGAAAAAGACCGCCGAGCTCGAGGCCGCCATCGCCTTTTTCGAGGGCAAACTGCCGCCGGAGAAGGAGATCGACCGCGTGCTGCGCGAGGTGTGGCAGACGGCCGAGGGCAACCGGCTGCAGATCCAGGCCTTCAAGACGCTCAAGCCCGCGGGCGGCGCGGCCTTCAGCGAGCAGCCGATCCAGATGCGGCTGACCGGCGGCTTCGACGGCTTCTACCAGTTCCTCCTGCAGCTCGAAACGCTGCCGCGCATCACGCGCATCACGCGGATGGAATTGAGCAAAATCGACGCCCGCGACGGCGACATGCAGGCGGACGTGACGATGAGCATCTTCTTCGAGCCCGACGGCGGGCAGTAGGTTTTACGAGGATTCAGCATGTCCGACGACGGCTTCCGCATCCCCGGCGAATCGACCGAGCCCGAGGCGCATGAGTCTCCCGCCGCGCCGCTCAGCCAAACACTCGCCGGCGGCGAGACGCAATTCGTGACCGGCGCCGAGGGGAAGCGGCCGAGCAAGTCCGCCGCCATCTTCGGCGCGGCGGTGCTGCTGGGCGGGGCGGTGCTGTACGGCATGTATTGGCGCGCCGGCCCGAGCGCGGCGGCGGCGGTCGACCCGCAGGCGGAGCGGGCGGTGCAGTCGTTCCTCAAGGCCGGCGCGGCGCCGGCGGCAGACACCGACGCGATCGCCGAGCAGTTTCAAGGTTATCCGAACGCCGCGCAGGTGCCGCTGGAGGAGCTGCGGAAAAACCCGTTCCGCCAGCAGGGGCCGGTCGCGCCGGGCACCGCGCCGCCGGCGTCGGTGGCGGCGGCGGAGGTCGAGCGGGCGGCGGCGCTGAAGGCGGCGCGCGGCCTGGGCGTGCAGTCGATCCTCCACGGCACCGCCCGCCGCGCGTGCCTGATCAACGGCGCGTTCTACCGCGAGGGCCAGACGGTCGACGGCTTCACCGTCGAGCAGATCCGCCCCGACAGCGTGGTCGTGCGGAGCGGGGCGTTCCGCTTCGAGGTGATGATGCGGGGGGAGTGAAGCGTGGTGCGTGGTGCGTGGTGCGTGGTGCGTGAGGAGTCAAGTTGTGTGGATGGGCCGGAACAAGCCGGCGTCTGAGCCGAAGGCGAAGACCCGGGTTCTTCCGTTTTTTTAAGGATTCGTGATGTTCGGACGCCGCGCCGCCGCCGCAACGCTTGACCGTGTCGCCGAGTACCCGGACGACTTCGCCGCGCTCTATATTCCCGAGAAAGTTGCGGAGCGTGCGACGGCGGAACTGCTGCTGCTGGGGCGCGGCGTCATCACGCCGGACCAACTGGAAAAGGCCGAAACCGCGCGGCGCACCTCGTCCGGCCGGACGGTCGCGCAACTGCTGATCGAGCACGGCGCGGCAACCGAGCACGAGGTGCTGGCGGCGCTGGCGGAAACGCTCGACCTGCCGTTCGAGCGGCCCGACCGGGAAGACCTCGACCCCGCCGCCTTTGCCCTGCTGCCGGCCGAGTTTCTCAACAAAAATGCCCTGCTGCCGCTGCGGCTGGTGAACGGCACGCTGCACCTGGGGACGGCCGATCCGACGAACGTCTTCCTGCTCGACGAGGCCCGCCGCCGCGCCGGGCGTGACGTGCGGCCGGTCGTCGTGCCGTCGGCCGACATCGCCAAGCTCGCCGAGCAGATGCGCGGCGCGACCGAGGACGGACAGGCGGTTGAGACGCTCCTGGCCGACATGGCCGAGGACGACGTGCAGGTCGTCGAGCAGGTCGACGATTCGGTGGCGGACCTGGAGAAGATGGGCAGCGAGTCGCCCGTCATCCGCTTCGTGAACTACCTGATCGCCGACGCGATCAAGCAGGGCGCCAGCGACATTCACATCGAGCCGAAGGAGCGGAAGCTGAAGGTGCGGTACCGCATCGACGGCATCCTGTTCGAGGCGATGAGCCCGCCGCACACGATGCAGGCGGCGGTGGTTTCGCGGCTGAAAATCATGGCGAACCTCGACATTTCCGAGCGCCGCCTGCCGCAGGACGGCCGCATCCGCGCGGTGGTGCAGGGCCGGCAGATCGACCTCCGCATGAGCACGCTGCCGACGGCGCACGGCGAGAAGACGGTCATCCGCATCCTCGACAACCGCAGCATCAACGTGCCGCTGGAGGCGCTGGGCTTCGGCGAGCAAGCGCTGAAGATCTGGCGCGAGCAGATCGACATGCCGCACGGGATTTTGCTGGTGACGGGTCCGACCGGCAGCGGCAAGACGACCACGCTCTACTCGTCGCTCCGGTGCATGGACGGCGAGAAGCTGAACATCAGCACGGTCGAAGACCCCATCGAATATCACCTGCCGGCGGCCAATCAGGTGCAGGTCCACGAGCGCATCGGCATGACGTTTTCCGCCGCCCTGCGCAGCCTGCTGCGGCAGGACCCGGACGTGGTGATGCTGGGCGAAATACGCGACGCCGAGACGGCCCGCATCGCGGTGCAGGCGTCGCTGACGGGGCACATGGTGCTCAGCACGCTGCACACGAACGACGCGCCGGCGAGCATCACGCGGCTGATCAACATCGGCGTCGAGCCGTACCTGATCTCCGCGGCCGTCAACGCGATTTTGGCCCAGCGGCTGGTGCGGAAGATCTGCCAGCAGTGCAAAACGCCCTTCGCGCCGACGGCCGAGGCGGCGGAGTACCTGGAAAAGCAGGGGTTGCCGAGCGGCGAGACGTTCCGGGGCGCCGGCTGCGAGAAGTGCCGTAAGACCGGCTACTCCGGCCGGCTCGGGCTTTACGAGCTGCTGGTGATGACCGACGAGCTGCGCGACCTGGTGACCGGCAACCCCGACGTGACGCAGCTCCGCCGCCTCTGCCGCGAGCGCGGGCTGGTGACGCTGCGCGACGACGGCGTGGAGAAGGTTAAGCAGGGGCTGACCACCGTCGATGAGGTGTTGAGAGTCACCGAGGGCTGACGTGGCACGGGCGTCCCGCCCGCGTCTTTTATTCATTGAATTCGCAGAACGCGGGCGGGACGCCCGTGCCACGAAAATGCCCATGCTCGACCAAATCCTCCGCGCCGGCCACACGCTCAAGGCGTCGGACATCCACATCAACGTCGGGCTGCCGCCGATGTTTCGGATTCACACGGTCGTCGAGCGCAGCGACTTCCCGCCCGTCACGCGCGAGCAGGCGGCGGCGCTGCTGACCGAAATGCTCGACGAGCGCCGCCTGGCGGAGTTCGAGGTCAAGCGCGACGCCGACTTCTCCCACGCCATCGCCGGCCTCGGGCGCTTCCGCGTCAACGCCCACTACCAGCGCGGCGGCGTGGCGCTCGCCTTCCGCACCATCGACGACAAGGTCCGCCCGCTGGAGCAGCTCTTCCTGCCCGACATCGTGCGGCGGCTGACCTACCTGCCGCGCGGGTTGATCCTCGTCACCGGCGGCACCGGCAGCGGCAAGAGCACCACGCTGGCGGGCATGATCGACGCGATGAACAGCCGCGAGAACGGCCACATCATCACGCTCGAAGACCCCATCGAATACACCTTCGAGAGCCGCAAGTGCGCCATCGAGCAGCGCGAGATCGGCGCCGACTGCCCCAGCTTCGCCAGCGGCCTGCGCCACGTCTTGCGCCAAGACCCGGACACGATTCTGGTCGGTGAGATGCGCGACCTGGAGACCACCGCCGCCGCCATCACCGCGGCCGAGACGGGGCACCTGGTGCTCAGCACGCTGCACACGGTGAACGCGCCGCAGACGATGGAGCGCATCATCGACATCTACCCGACCGACGAGCAGAACCAGATCCGCTCGATGCTCGCCAACACGCTGCAGGCGGTGATCAGCCAGACGCTGTTCCGCCGCAAGGACCAGCCGGGGATGATCCCCGCGGTGGAGATCATGCTCTGCACGCCGGCGGTGCGGAACTGCATCCGCGAGAACCGCATCTTCGAGATCGCCAACATCATCAGCACCGGCCGGCAGATCGGCATGCAGACGCTGGACGACTCGATCAAGCAGCTCTTCGTCAACGGCTACATCTCGAAGGAGGATGCTGTTGCGCAATCGACGCACCCTGAAAAGGTGGAGAAGAGCCTAGCGGCGTAAGGATGAAGTCGAAGGATGAACCAATCCTTCTTCATTCATCCTTCATCCTTCCGCCCTCATCCTTACGACCATGCCCACCTACCAGTACCAAGCCAAGACCGCGGCCGGCAAGCCTGCCGGCGGGGTGGTGAACGCGCCGTCGCTGGCGGCGGCGGGGGAGATGATCCGGGCGCGGGGGGAGTTCATCCTCTCCCTCGCGCCGGCCGACGGGGAGGGCGGCGAGAAGCGGCCGTTCAAGCTGTCGGACCTCAACGTCTCGCTCGGGCCGTCGGCGAAGGACATCCAGAACTTCACGAGCCAACTCGCGGTGATGGTGCGCGCCGGCATCTCGCTGCGCGCCGCCGTCGAGGGCATCGCCGAGCAGGCGGAAAATCCCAAGTTCAAGGTCATGCTGTCGCAGATGCGCAAGGACGTCGAGGGCGGCCGGCCGTTCTCCGACGCGCTGATGCGCTACCCGAAGAAGTTCAGCCCCATGTACATCAACATGGTCAAGGCGTCGGAGCTCTCCGGCGGCTTCAGCAAGATGCTCGACCGCATCGCCGCCTACCTCACGCAGCAGATCGAGACGATGAGCATGGTCCGCGGGGCGATGATTTACCCCGGCATCATCGGCACGATGGCGGTGAGCGTGACGGTCTTCCTGCTCGCGTTCGTGCTGCCGCGGTTCATGGTGATCTTCAAGGGAAAGGAGGCCGCCCTGCCGCTGCCGACGAAGATGCTGCTGGCGATGAGCCACTTCATGACGACGTACTGGTACGTGCTGATTCTGGGCCTGATCGTCGGCGGCTGGGGCATTTGGTATCTGCTGAAAACGCCGTGGGGCGCGCGGGCGTTCGACCTCGGCAAGCTGAAGGTGCCGGTCTTCAAGAAGCTGTTCCGCGCCCTCTACATCAGCCGCAGCCTGAGCACGATGGGCCAGCTCATCAACGCCGGCGTGCCGATGCTCGACACGCTGGCGATCACCGCGGAAATCAGCGGCAACGTCCTTTACCGCAAGCTGTGGCGCGACGTCTACGCCGACGTGCAGCAGGGGAAGAAGATCAGCGACCCGCTGAACCGCTCGAAGCTGCTGCCGCGCGCGGTGGTGCAGATGATTTCCGCCGGCGAGGAGAGCGGCAAGCTCGGCGAGGTGCTCGACGAGGTCGCCGAGTTCTACGGCCGCGAGCTCAAGGCCGTCATCAAGACCTGCACCGCGATGATCGAGCCGCTGATGATCGTGCTGATGGGCGGCGTGGTCGGCTTCATCGCGATGAGCATCATCCTGCCGATCTTCAAGCTGAGCCAGTTGGTCAAGTGATGCGTGGTGCGTGGTGCGTGATGCGTGGTGCGTGGTGCGTGGTGCGTGGTGCGTGGTGCGTGGTGCGTGGTGCGTGGTGCGTGAGAAGATTTAACAAGCCGGCGTATGAGCCGAAGGCGAAGACCCGGATTTTTTCGGCTTCCGAAAGCGTCTCGAACTTCCGAACGCATCCGGGTCTTCGCCTTTGGCTCAGACACCGGCTTGTCATGTGTTCGGAAAATCGAAACCTCCTCACGCACCACGCACCACGCACCACGCACCTTGACCCACCGCCAAATCAATCCGATCTAACAGTGATGCCCCGCCGCCGTTCATCCTCCGGGTTCACGCTGATCGAGGCGGGGCTGGCGACGGTCATCGTCGGCGTGGGGTTCACCGCGCTGATGGGGCTGTTCGCGGCCTGCACGCAGCAGAACCGGGCGGCGGCACAGCTCACGACGGCCACGCTGCTGGCGGGGAATGTTCAGGAGTTGATGGCGGAACTGCCCTTCGTCGAGCCGAAGGCGCTGGTCGCCACGTTCGGGCCGGAGCCGGGCGAAACGCTGGCGACGTTCGACGACGTGGACGACTTCAACGGCGCGGCAATCAGCCCGCCGGTCGACGCCCTCCGCCGGCCGCTGGGCGACCTGTCGCAGTACGCGCAGGCCGTGTCGGTCGAGCCGGTGGAGGCGGGCCGAATCACTCAAGCCTCGGCCGCGGGCGATGCGGTGCGGGTGACGGTGAAAATCCTCTACGCCACCGGGGGCGCGGCGCGGCAGCCGGTGTACGAACTCTCCTGGGTCCGGTTCCGCCAGAAGTGAACGAGACGTGAAGATCATGACCTCCCGCCCCGCCCAACCTCGTGGGTTCGCCGCCGTCGCGGCGATGCTGTTCCTCGCGCTGATGACCACCCTTTGCCTGGGGATGTACGGGGTGTCGACGCTGGGCGCGCAGTCCGCCCGCAACGCCGCCGACGTGAAGCGGGCGCAGGCGGCGGCGGAGACCGGGCTGCGGTGGCAGGCCTTCCGCTTCGCCGCGATGCAGCGGCCGAAAACCGCCGTCGGCAACCTGGCGCAGCCCTATGTCCGTTCGACGCTGTGGCCGGCGATGAAGGCCGCTCTGCTCGCCGATTACAACGCCCTGCCCGGCCGGCCCGCCGGCGCGGTGGCGGCGTCGGCCGAGTCGCTGCAGACCTCGCCCGTGGCGGCCGACGCCGACGGCGGCACCTTCGCCGTCACGGTCGATTTGCTGCCGACCTACTCGACCGACCCGATCGACGCCGGCTACCGCCGGATGCTGCGCGTGACCAGCGTCGGCACCTTCGGCCGGGCGCGGCGGAGCGTGTCGATGGACTTCCGCGTCGACAAGCGCGTGAACTTCGCGGTGGTCGGCAAGACGCGCATCCAGCTCGGCCGCAACACGGTGGTGGAGGGGCCGGTGTCGATGGCGACGCGGAACAAGTTCTCGCCCTACCTGGTGCTCTCGGACTTCACGCACTTCCACGCGGGCCTGGCGAACCGGGTTCGGCAGTTCGAGGCGTTCTGCGACGCGAAGCACGACGGGTACGACGGGCGGGTCGACGTCCGCAACGCCGCCGAGGCCGACGCCGCCCGCGCCGCCGGCTTCGACGACGCCGACGGCGACGGCCACATCGACGAGTTCGACCTCTTCCTCCAGCAGTTCGACGCCGACGGCGACGGGGCCGTGGACCGCGCGGAGTTCACCGACCCCGCCACCGGCCAGCTCTACGACAAGAACCTGTTCGACGCCATCGACTCGCTGAACGCCCCGCGGTTCGCAGGCGACCCGGCGCGGGCGGGGCTGAACGACGGCAAACTCGACGTCCGCGACGGCTACGCGAAGGTGCGCGGCGGGATCGGCGTGGCCGACAGCGCGACCTCCTGGGCGAACTGGCTCGCCGGCCAGCGGCAGACGCTGCAGCAGCAGGTGCGCGGGCCGGTCGCCGCGCCCGAGGGGTCGGCGGGCGTGGCGTTCGAGGCCACCGGCGGGCAGACGTTCGACCTCAACCCGGCGAACTTCGAGGGGGCGACGGAGAATTACCGCGCCCGCTCCGGGGCCAACGGCGGCCCCACCGTGCGGTCCGGCAACGTCGTCCAAAACGCCACCCTCGCCTACGGCGACTGGCACGGCGAGCTCGTCGACGAGCGGACGCCCTACGGATCGACCAGCTACCAAGCCACCTACCGCCGGCCGGTGTTCCGCAACATGGTCTTCAAGAATTGCACCATCCCCAAAGGCACCAACGCCCTGTTCGACGGCTGCACGTTCGAGGGCGTCACCTTCGTCGACAACACGCGCGACATCACCGACTCGTCCGGCAGCCCCACCACCAACAGCAACACGGCCATGCAGTGGTCGCAGCGGATGTCGTCGGGCAAGCGGTTCACGGCCGACACGGTGCTCGACTGGAATTACAGTTACGGCTACGTTTTGGGCAATAATATCCGGTTCAATAACTGCACGTTCAACGGCCCGATCGCCTCCCCCTACGCGACGGCCTACAGCCACTTCGCCAACTCGTGGGAGTTCACCGGCGCGACGAAGTTCGACAACCGCTTCGACCAGACCGCCACCATCGTCGCGCCGCAGACCAACATTGAGATGGGCAGCTTCACCAACCCCGGCGAGGCCCCCAGCACCCTCGTCGGCGTGGTCGTCGCGGGCAACATCGACATCCGCGGCACCAGCGTGGTCGACGGCTCGATCCTCGTCACCGGCGACGGGGCGGGCAACACCACCCTCGGCTACTTCGGCCCCAGCGACGGCGACACCGACCCCGGCACCCTGCCCGAGGGGGGCTACGGCCGGCTCAACATCCGCTACAACCCCTACCGCACCCTGCCCGACGGCATCAACGTCGCCGTGACGGTCGACGCGGACGTGCAGACGTACCGGGAAGGCGAGTAATTTCTGCGCCTTGCCGCTCGCGGCTTCGCAAAGAAAAACGGAGTCGGAAAATGTTTCTTTGCGAAGCCGCAAGCGGCCGGCGGAAGATTTCCTCCCGCGGCGTCGGGTTGATCGAATTGCTCGTCAGCCTCGCCATCGTCGCCGCGCTGCTGGCCGCGACGGGGGCGGCGGTGAAGGCGGCGCTCGACGCGTACCAGGTGAACCAGACGCAAACCGATCTCACCGGCCGGGCGCGGCTCACGGTCTCGCGGCTGCTGGCGGCGATCCGAACGGCACGCGACCACGCGCCGTCGACGGCCGCCAAATCGGCCCTGTTCGCCGGCGGGCAGCGGGTGGTCGACTCGGGCCTCGCGCTGTTCGACGCCGACGGCCGGGACGTCCGCTTCGCCTTCGACGCCCCGTCCGGCGAGCTGCGCCAGACGACCGGCGGCGAGACGGCGGTGCTGGCGCGGGGGGTGGCGGCGTTCGAGGTCACGCTGGAGCCGATGCGGTCGGCCGAGGCGATCAAGGCCGGCGGCGGGTTCGACCGGCTGCGCCGCGCGACCGTCACCCTCACCCTCCGCGCCGCCCCGCTGCCGGGCGAGTCGGCGGCGGAAACGATCACGCTGAGCTCGTCGGTCGTGCCGCGCGGCAACGTCTGGTAACGCGGCTTTTGGCGCGGAAGTCGCCGGTCGCCGGACCTAGAATCCGGCCATGAAATACTACTACGGCGAGTTCGACGGCGAGGAGTTCCCGACGCAGGACAAGCTGTTCCAGCAGGACCAGCTCATGGACTTCGTCCTGCAGTACGGCGAGCAGGCGATGAAGGCCATCGAGCAGCTGTTGCAGAACCCCCAGAGCGACGCCCAGAAGGAGATGCTCGAGCAGCTCCTCAAGGAGGGCATGATCGACAAGGACGGCAAGGGCAAGGCCCGCCTGACCCCCAAGGCCGTCACGAAAATGCAGAGCAAGGCGCTCAACGAGGTCTTCGCCCACCTCAAGGACGGCCGCCGCGAGGGGCACGAGAAGGTCACCACCGGCCAGCAGGGTGAGCGGATCGAGGGGACCAAGGCCTACCAGTTCGGCGATCCGGTGAGCGAGCTGGACCTGCACCAGACGCTGCACAACGCCATGCACCGCCACGGCCTGCCGCAGGAGGTCGACGGCAAGCGCAAGATCAAGTTCGACGACCGCGACTTCGAGATCCACCAGCGGCAGGGGCAGACCTCGTGCTCGACGGTGGTGCTGATCGACCAGAGCGGCTCGATGATGCGCTACGGCCGGTTCCTGTCGGCCAAGAAGGTGGCGATGGCGATGCAGGCGCTGGTGCGCACGCGGTTCCCGCAGGACACGATCGACTTCGTCGGCTTCTACAGCGGGGCCAGCCGCATCAGCGAGGCGCAGTTGCCGCTGGTGATGCCCAAGCCGGTCACGATCTACGACTATCAGGTGCGGATCAAGGTGCCGGCGAACCAGATCGACAAGGCGCCGCAGCACTTCACGAACCTGCACCTGGGGCTGCAACTCGCCCGGCGGATTTTGCGCGGCCGGGGCGGTGAGAACAAGCAGATCTTCATCATCACCGACGGCCAGCCGACCGCGCACGTGGAGGGGGACCACATCCACCTGCTCTACCCGCCGGACAAGCGGTCGACCGTGGCGACGCTGAAGGAGGCGCTGGTCGCGGCGCGGGAGGGGTGCCGGATCAGCACGTTCGCGCTGATCGAGGACTACTGGGGCATGGACTGGGTGGGGTTCGTCGACCAGTTGACGAAGCTGACCAAGGGCGTGGCGTTCTACACGTCGAGCGGCGAGCTGTCGAACTGCATCATGGAGAGTTATTTGAGTGGTCGGAAGAAGAAGGCTTATATCGCGTAGCGTGGTGCGTGGTGCGTGGTGCGTGGTGCGTGGTGCGTGGTGCGTGGTGCGTGAAGAGGTTATGACGCCGGCTTGTTTAATCTTCTCACGCACCACGCACCACGCACCCCCTCCGCTTTGACATCGCCCCTCCCCCGGCTAGACTGCCCGCCCGCCGCCCGGATGGGGTGGCGGGCGACGGCGGAGCCGTCGGGAGTGCGATCTTCGACCGCGGCGGACCCTTGGCCCCCATGAAACCCGGCACGGCTTCCCCCACCCGACGCCGGGTGGCGGCGACAATTCTGGCCGCCGCGCTGGGGGCCGGGCCGGTGCTGTCCGCGACGGTCGCCGCCCAGGTCGCCCCCGGCGTTTCCGACGCGCCGCCTGCGAGCAGTCCCGCCGCCCCGCCGGCCAACGCCTATCCGGGCCCGATGGAAGATTTGGCCGGACGGACCGTCGAGGCCGTCCGCGTCACGGGCAACACCGCCGTGGCCGAGGCGACCATCCTCAACACCGCCCGCACCCGCGTCGGCACCCCCTTCGACCCCAAAACCGTCCGCGAGGACTACCAGCGCCTGTTCGGCCTGAAAAAGTTCAGCAACGTCGAGGCCCGCGTCGAGCGCACCGCCACCGGCGTCGTGGTCATCTTCGACGTCACCGAGCAGAAGCAGGTCCGCTCGATCTCCTTCGTCGGCAACGCCCACCTCAACGACCGCGCGCTCCGCGCGGTGGTCAACATCGGGGCCGGCGAGGCGATCGACCCCTTCCGCATCGGCCTGGCGCGGCGGGCGATCGAGACCCTCTACACCGGCAAGAATTACGCCTTCGCCCGCGTCACCGTCGACGAGCCCCGGCTGGCGGACACCGGCGATCTGGTCTTCAACGTCGTCGAGGGGCCGCGCGTCACGGTGCGCGACGTCAACTTCATCGGCAACCGGCAGATCGGCGGCTTCCGCCTGGGCCAGAAGATTTCGACCCGCCCCTACTTCCCGATCTTCATCAGCGGCCTGTACGACCCCGAGCGCGTCGAGGACGACGTCGCGGCGATCCGCACCTTCTACCTGCAAAAGGGCTTTTTCGACGCCCGCGTCGGCCGCAAGGTGCGGTTCAGCCCGGACAACTCGGAGGTGGCGGTCGACTTCCTGATCGACGAGGGGCCGCGGTATCGGGTCGACAAGGTGTCGTTCGAAGGCAACACCAGCCTGACCGAGCAGCAGCTCAGAACCGGCCTGAAACTCGTCGAGGGCGTCCCCTACGACACCGAGTTGATGCAGCGCGACATCCGCCGATTGGTGAAGGATTACGGCCCGACCGGCCAGATTTACCTGCCGCAGACGCAGGACCCCGAGTACCTCCAGATCGAGGCCAAGCCGGTGTTCGGGCGCGAGCCGGGGTCGCTGGAGCTCCGCTACTCGGTCCGCGAGGGCAGGCCGTTCCGCATCGGCAACATCCTGGTCCGCGGCAACTCGCGGACGCAGGAGAAGGTCGTGCTGCGGGAGATGCGGATCGCGCCCGGCGAGAAGTACGACAGCAGCCGGGTGGAGGAGGCCCAGCGCCGCCTGCAGGGCACGCCCTACTTCTCGGCCGTCAAGATCACGCCGGTCGGCAACGACCCGGAGAAGCGCGACATCCTCGTCGAGGTGGTCGAGGCCAAGACCGCGATCCTGACCCTCGGCGCCGGCATCAACAGCAACGGCGGCGTGGGCGGCAACATCACCTACGTCCAGCAGAACTTCGACGCCACGAACCTGCCCGGCTCGGCGGGCGACATCTTCTCCGACCGCGCCTTCACCGGCGCGGGCCAACTGCTGCGGCTCAGCCTCGAGCCCGGCACGCAGGCGACCAACGCCAGCGTCTTCTTCCGCGAGCCGTACCTGTTCGACCAGCCCTACTCGCTCTCGCTCGAGGGCTACTACCGCGACCGCAGCCGGCTGGTCTACAACGAGCGCCGCACCGGCGGGCGGGTGGCGGTCGGCCGCCGGTTCGGCACGGAGTATGCCGCGGAGGTCGGGCTGCGGGTCGAGGACGTTTACATCAATAACATTCAGGACAAGCCGATCCGCGCGTTCGAGTTTCTGGACGCCAATGGCAATAATCTCGTCACCAGCGTCAGCCTGCAGGTCCGCCGCGACACCACAGACCGGCCGGTGCTGCCGAGCATCGGGAGCGTGACCACCGTCGGCGCCGAGTTCTTCGGCGCCGCGGGGGGGGATTACACCTACCAGCAGATCACCCTCGGCCACGACCGCTACTACACCCTGAGCGAGGACTTGCTGGACCGCCGCGTGATCCTCGGCCTTCACGCCGACGCGGCCTACATCTTCGGCGACGCGCCGTTCTTCAACCGCCTCTACGGCGGCGGCATCGGCAGCGTCCGCGGCTTCTCCTTCCGCGGCATCACCCCGCGCTCCGGCCCCGCCGACGACCGCGTCGGCGGCAACTTCTCCGCCACCGGCAGCGCCGAGGTCAGCTTCCCCCTCTACGGCGACACCCTCCGCGGCGTGGTCTTCACCGACCTCGGCACGGTTGAGCCCAGTTTCGAGTTGGGTACAATCCGCTCCAGCGTCGGCGCGGGCGTCCGCGTCACCCTCGGCTTCCT
The DNA here is from genome assembly GCA_965260985.1 of Tepidisphaeraceae bacterium. Lineage (GTDB taxonomy): Bacteria > Planctomycetota > Phycisphaerae > Tepidisphaerales > Tepidisphaeraceae > CBDHCE01. The sequence goes on from CBDHCE010000020.1 coordinate 159,112, forward strand.
CGGCCAGATCCCCATCGCCGTCGACTTCGCCTACCCGGTCACCAAGGACAGCAAGGACGACACCCAGATCATCAGCTTCTCCCTCGGCATCCTGCCGTGACCGAACCCCGAACTTCCAGATTTGAGACTTCCATGAAGACCACGCCCCGCCTGCTCGCCCTCGCCCTGCTGCTGCTGATCGCCGCGCCCGCCGCGTCGTTCGGGCAGGTGAAGATCGCCCTCGCCAACCCCGCCCGCATCATCGCGGGGGTGAAGGAGACGAAGGACTTGCAGCAGAAGACCAACGCCGAGATCGCCTCGCTCGAGCAGCAGGCCAAGCAGAAGCAGTCCGCGCTCGACGACCTCCGCGGCCGGCGCGACCAGCTCAACCCCGGCACGCCGCAGTACGAGCAGCTCAACGGCCAGTTCCGCCAGGAGAGCATCAACTTGCAGGCGTGGAACCAGTTCCACAAGGCCGACCTCGGCGCCCGGCAGAAGGCGCAGCTCAAGGCCCTGTACCAGAAGATGCAGGCGGCCATCGCCGACATCGCCAAGGCCCAGGGCTTTGACCTGGTGATGACCGAGCAGGCGCCGCAGATCCCCGACAACCTCGACCAGGTGCAGATGAACGAGCTGCAGGGGCTGCTGAACATCCGCAACGTCCTCTACGCCAACCCCGCCATCGACATCACCAGCCAGGTGATCGCCAAGATGGACCAGAACTACCAGTCGGGAAAGTAAGTCCCATGCCCACGCTCGCGGAAATTAGCCAGACTCTCGGCCTGCCCGCCCCGGCGGGCGGCGCGCTCGAGTTGCGGGCCGTCGCCGCCCTGCCGGACGCCGCGGCGGGGGAGCTCGCCTACCTCGCCACCGACCGGCGGCTGGACGAGTTCCGCGCCACCCGCGCGTCGGCCGTGCTGGTCGACCGCCGCGTGAAGCTGCCGCCCGACGCCAACGCCGGGCCGGTCGTTCTGGTGGTGGACGACGCCGAACTCGCCCTCGCGCAAGTGCTGCCGCTGTTCGCCCCGCCGACGCCCCACCCGCCGGCCGGCGTCGATCCGACCGCCCGCATCGCGCCCTCGGCGACCGTCGATCCGACCGTCGCCGTCGGCCCCTTCGTGGTCATCGGCGAGGGCGTGACGGTCGGCCCCCGCTGCCGCCTGCACGCGGGCGTCGTGCTGGCCGACGGCGTGACCCTCGGCGAGGACTGCACGCTTTTCCCGAACGTCGTGATCCGCGAGCGCTGCACGATCGGCCGGCGCGTCGCCATCCACGCCGGCACCGTGATCGGCACCGACGGCTTCGGCTACCGCTGGGACGGCACCGGCCACGTCAAGGTGCCGCAGGTCGGCGTGGTCGTGGTCGAGGACGACGTCGAGATCGGCTCGTGCGTCTGCATCGACCGCGCGAAGTTCGGCACCACCCGCATCGGCCGCGGATCCAAGGTCGACAACCTCGTGCAAATCGGCCACAACGTCACCACCGGGCCGCACTGCATCATCTGCGGGCAGGTCGCCATCGCGGGCACCGTCAACCTCGGCGCCGGCGTGGTGGTCGGCGGGCAGGTCGCCATCCGCGACCACGCGACCGTCGGCGACGGGGCCCGCATCGCCGGCAACTCCGGCATCGTCAAGGACGTGCCCGCCGGCCAGACCGTCAGCGGCATCCCCGCCCTGCCCCACCGCCAAAGCCTCCGCGAACAGGCCGCCTTCCGCCAATTGCCAGACCTGATCCTGCAGGTGCGAAAGTTGCAGGAAGAGGTCGAGCGGCTGAAAAGCCTCTGACGTGGAACGGGCGTCCCGCCCGGATTCTTCTCCACCTTCTCCATTCGTGTCGCAGGAAGAAATCCGGGCGGGACGCCCGTTCCACGTCAGTCCATCGACTCGATGTTCAGGTCCTTCACCTTCTTGTTCAGCGTGTTCCGGTTGATCCCGAGAAAGTCCGCCGCCTTCGTCTTCACGCCGCCGCAGCGGTGCAGGGCGCGCTCGATCAGGGCGGCCTCGATCTGGTCGATCACCAGCCCGTAAATCTCCCCCTCGCGGATGTCGAACTCCGACACCGCCTGCTCGGCGATCCGACGCGCCAACTGGTCGATCGTCTCGGTGCTCGGGCTGCTCCGCCGCTGCTGGGCGAACATCCGAACCGTCAGCGGCAGCAAATCCTCGTTGAAATCCTCGTTGTTGCTCAGCACCACCGCCCGCTCGATCGCATTTTCCAACTCCCGCACGTTGCCCGGCCACGGGTACCGCGTCAGCACGTTCAGCGTGTCGCGGCTGATGCGCCGCAGGCTGCGGTGGTTCATCGTGTTGTAGCGCTCCAGGAAAAAGTCGATCAGCCGCGGGATGTCCTCGCGCCGGTTCCGCAGCGGCGGCAGGTAAACGCTCACGACGTTCAGCCGGTAGAACAGATCCTCGCGGAAGTTGTCCCGCGCCACCTCCTCCTGCAGATCGACGTTCGTGGCGGCGATCACCCGCACGTCCACCTTCACCGTCGCGGTGTCGCCGACGCGCTCGAACTCGCGCTCCTGCAAGACCCGCAGCAGCTTCACCTGCAGCACCGGCTCCATCGTGCCGATCTCGTCGAGGAAAATCGTCCCGCCGTCCGCCGCCTCGAACCGGCCCTGCTTGTCGCGGATCGCGCCGGTGAAGCTCCCCTTGACGTGCCCGAACAGCTCGCTCTCCAGCAGCGTGCTGGTCATCGCGCCGCAGTTGACGCGGATGAACGGCTGGTCGCGCCGGGGCGAGTTGAAGTGGATCGCCTTGGCGATCATCTCCTTGCCCGTGCCGGTCTCGCCGAGGATCAGCACCGTCGCGCGGCTGTTGGCGACCTGGGCGACGGTATTGAAGACCTCGTGCATCGACGGGGCGTCGCCGATGATGTTCTCGAACTTGAACCGGTCCTTGACGTGGGCGCGGAGCCGCGTGTTCTCCTCCAGCAGCTCCTCCTTCTGCCGCAGCACCATGCGGTTGATCTGGATCGCCTGGGCGAGGAAGGCGGCCACGACGTCGAGGAAGGCGTGGTCGGCCCGCAATTGCTCGGTCGAGACGAACGGCCGGTCCACCGCCAGCGCGCCCGCCGTCCGGCCGTCGATCCGCACCGGCACGCACAGAAAGCTCATCTGCCGGTCGGTCTCCAGGTGCTGCAGTCGGCCGGTGCGGTTGAGGAAGTCGCGGTCGCTGCGGACGTCGGCGAGCACGCGGGGCCGGCCGGTCGCCACGACGTGGCCGGTGATCCCCTCGCCGAGGGCGAAGCGGTTGCGGTCGACCTCCTCGCGCGTCAGCCCGACCGCCGCCTCAGTGCGCAACTGGCCGGTCGATTCGTCGAGCAGCACGAGGGTGCCTCGGTGCATGTCGAGGCGTTCGCTGATCACGCCCATCATCCGGTCGAACGCCTCGCGCAGGTCGAGCGTGGACGACAGGATGCCGCCGATCTCGGTTAGGGTGCCGATTTCCTGGTCCGCCCGCTCCTGGGATGCCCGCGTGGAGGGCAATGTTTCTTCCGCCATGTCCGCAGTGTAAGCGACAGCGGGCGGGCAGGCAAAGCGGGCGGGCGCGCCAAATCAGCGCAGTAAAGCGGCAGTGCCGGTCGTGAGCCGCGTCCAATCGAATGCGGGGCCGGGGTCGACCTTGTTCCGCTGGACGTGGAAGTGCCCGAGAATGCCGCGGTAGCCCGAATATTGGGCATCCGTGAGCGTGTGGTTAATGATTCGCCCGTCCACGTCGGTCGGCGCCGTCGGCGGCAGGTTGGGAAAGGTGCGGCACAGGGCGGCGGTCAGGTGGATGAGCGCCCGGTACTGCGCGTCCGTGAACGGCGGCTGGCGGAGGGGGCTGCCGTTGATGGTGCCGATGGGCCACTCCTTTTTCCCCACCGCCGCCGGGACGGTGCCGGTGTTGGCGATCTCGATGCCGACCGACCGGTCGTTCGCCTTGGTCGCGTGCCATGCACGCTCCTTCAGGTCTAGCGTTTGGTAGATCGTGCCGTCGGTGTCGAGCAGGAAGTGGCAACTCAGCCCGCGATTCACGAGCACGGCGAAGGTTTTCGGGCTGGCGCCGGTGGCGTCGAAGTGCAGGACGAACTGGTTGAGGTCCCGCCGGAGGTCGGCAAGCGTTTCGCCGCCGGCGCGGCTGCCGAAGGTGGGGGATTCGGTCTGGTAGGCGTCGAACCCGCCGGGATCGGTCCAGAGGATTACCTTGGTGCCGGCATCGAACAGCCGGCCGGCGACCATCATCTGCCGTCCGGTGCGGACCGGCGCGGCGTGCGTTGTTTCCGGGTCCGCCGAGCACCCGCCGAGGGCGAGGGACGCCGCGACGGTGAGGAGGATCGGGAGGGAAAACCGTCGCAGAAGTTGGGGAACTAGGATTCGAACCTAGACAAGCAGAGTCAGAGTCTACTGTGCTACCGTTACACCATTCCCCAAGGGTTGCGGCATGGTAAGACGCGCGTCGAAGGGTGTCAACCACCGCCGTGGCACGGGCGTCCCGCCCGCGTCTGCGCTTGCGACCTTTACGCTTCTAACCCAAGCGCAGACGCGGGCGGGACGCCCGTGCCACTACCCAAGCGCAGACGCGGGCGGGACGCCCGTGCCACTACCCAAGCGCAGACGCGGGCGGGACGCCCGTGCCACTACCCAAGCGCAGACGCGGGCGGGACGCCCGTGCCACTACCCAAGCGCAGACGCGGGCGGGACGCCCGTGCCACGGTCAGTCCACCTCGTACTTCTCGATCCCCTCCACCGCCGGCGGGTACTCCAAGTCCAGGCCCTGCACGGTTTTAAGCACGACGTCGCTCACCACCCAGTTCCGCACCCACTTCTTGTCCGCCGGGATCACGTACCACGGGGCGCACGCGGTCGACGTCTTCTCCAGCGCCTCCTCGAATGCCTTCTGATAGTCATCCCAAAGTTTCCGCTCCGCCAGATCGGCGGGGTTGAACTTCCAGTGCTTGTCCGCCTCGTGCAGCCGGTCCTCGAACCGCTCCTTCTGCTCGCCCTTGCTGATGTGCAGGAAGAACTTCAGGATCGTGGTCCCCTCGCTCGCCAGCATCGACTCGAAGTGGTTGATCTGCTCGTACCGCCGCTCCCACACGCCCTTGTCGACCAGCCCGTGGACGCGCTCGACCAGGACCGACTCGTAGTGCGAGCGGTTGTGGATGCCGAACATCCCCTTCGGCGGCATCGCCAGGTGGTGGCGCCATAAAAAATCGTGCCGCCGCTCGAGCTCGGTCGGCACCTTGAAGCTCGTCACGGCGCACCCTTGGGGGTTCATCCCGCCGAAGATGTGCTTGATCGTGCTGTCCTTCCCCCCCGCATCGAGCGCCTGCAGCACGATCAGCACCGCGTGCTTCTGGCCGGCGTAGAGGACCTCCTGCTGGTCGTACAACTTTTTCAGGTGCTCCTTGCTCTGCTGCTTGGCGAGTTTCTTGCCGTCGTGGTCGTCCGAGAACCCGCCGGTGTCGTCGGTATCGCGCTTGGACAACTTCGGGGCGTGGCCGGGCTTGACGAGGAAGTGGCAGTCGATCATGCCCCCATCATCCGCGAACCCGCCGGCGGAAGGAAGGGGCGTTCGGGCCGCGCGCGGGCACACTCGCTGGGTGCCACGGGTTGAGGTACTCCTCAACCCGTGCCCTACTGCGCCGCGCGCGCCCAAGACACGGGTTGGCGAGTACGCCAACCCGTGGCACCCGGCTTCACTCTCGTGAAGAGCCGCCCCACTCTCGTGAAGAGCCGCCCCACTCTCGTGAAGAGCCGCCCCACTCTCGTGAAGAGCCGCCCCACTCTCGTGAAGAACCGCCTCACTCTCGTGAAGAGCCGCCCCACTCTCGGGAAGAACCGCCTCACTCTCGTGAAGAACGGGGCGACTTTCTTGGTGAACGCGGGCGTTCCGGCACCAACTTCACCCCGATAAAAAGGGCAGCTCGACCACTTTCCCCGGCCCCACCGACCCCTCCGCCGGCAGCAGCAGCTCGCGGCCGACCTCGAAGAAGGGCTTTTTCACGAACGCCAGGCAGATCGCCGCCCCGCTCAGCACCGGCGAGACCGTGCTGCTCGTGACCAACCCGACCTCATTCCGGTCGCCATCAAACACCGGCGACCCCGAGAACGGCAGGTCAGGCCCCGACATTTTGACGCCCACCAGTTGCCGGGCGACCTGCTTCCGCGCGTGCATCCGGGCGACCACCTCCTGCCCGAGGTAGCACCCCTTGGTGACGCAGACGGCGCGGTCGAATTGCCCCGTCTCGGCCGGCAGGACGCCGCGCGGGGCGGGCGCCTCGCCCTCCGCCAGCTCCTTCTGCTTGCCCGGCAGGCTCGGGGCGGCGTACTCAAAATCGATGCCGAAGATCGGGCGGCCCCCCTCGATCCGGCAGGCGTTGAACGCCGCCCAGCCGACGGGGCGGACGGCCCGCTTGCCCACCTCCCCCCCGCCGTGGCGGGTGGTAATCGTCGACCAGAGGTTTTCCGCGACCGCCGGGGCGGCGATCAGGTGATACCCCGGCACCCCGCACGGGTCGTCGCGCCAGACGATCACCTCCCCGCCCGTCGATTTGGCGGCCGCACAATTCATCACCTCCAGCGGCGGAATCGGGGCGTCGAGCGCGTCGTTCAGCACGTCGAGCGCGAGCGGGCCGTGCAGGGCGAGCTCGTGGAGGTCGCCGACGCGATCCGTCAATTTGACGTCCTCGGCGAACAGGTAGCGGTCGAGCACGCTCCGCAGCATGGCGACGAGGCGGACGTCGGTCTCGATGAGGGTTCGGTCGCCGCCGACCTCCAATACATTCAGGTCCGCCGCGATCCGGCCCTTGAGGTTCAAGAAGAAGGCGTAGCGGCCCTCCCCCACCGGCAGGCCGCGCTTCTCATCCTTCCACCACACCTGGTTGGTGAACAGGTTGCCGAGGAAGGCGTGTCGGTCCTTACCGGTGACTTCGAGACTGCCGCGCTGGGGCAGGTCCATCAGCCCCGCGCCCTTACGGATCGCGGCATACTCCGCCTGCGGCTGGCCGAAGGTGGCGACGATTTCAACGGCGTCGAACGGCTGGGTTTCGGCCTCCGCCTGGCGGTGCAGGGGGAGCAGGGGGTTCGGGTAATCGGGGCGCGGGGCGTCCATGCGTCTATGGTAGGGGGAATCCGTTGCGAAGCCGCAAGCGGCGGGCGGTTGCCTGTCGCGCGCCCGGCGGGCGGGCGGTCGTGGGGCGGGGGTCGCCTACAATCCCGGTCTACCGAAAGGAACGGGACGTATGCCCGAGAACACCTCAGACAGCAATCCCAACTTCAACCCCCGCCCGCCCAAAAAAGCGGCCCCGTCCAACCCCCCCGCCGCCCCGAGCAAGCGGGCGGGCAAAAACCTCGACCGCGACCTCGCCCCGCTGCTGGCGGGGTGGGACTACGAGCCGGGCACGATCAACGTCCGCCGGATTCGCGGGGCGGACGGCACCGAGAAATTGCAGATGCGGCTGGACCTAGGCCTGCTGCAAATGGAGCTCCGCGGCCGGCCCGACGGCGCCCGGCCCAAGGGGTTCGAGAGCTGGCTCGCCTACCACCGGCGGCAGCTCGAGCGGCACGAGAAAAAGACCGGCGGCGACTTCGGGTTCAAGCTCGCCCCCGAGCAGTGCCAGGCGCTGCGCGAGGAGGCGGAGATGTACTACCGCCGGTACCTCGCGCTATTCGTGCTGGGGGAGTTCAAGGGCGTGGTGCGCGACACCGCGCGGAACCTGCGGGTGCTGAACCTGTGCGGCAAGTACGCCGCCGAGGAGGGCGATCGGCTGGTGCTCGAACAGTTCCGCCCGTACATCACGATGATGAACACCCGCGCCGCGGCGAGCTCGAAGTTCAAGGCCAAGGAGTACGCCGAGGCGCTGGCGGTGCTGGACCGCGGGCTGCGTAGGATTCGGCGGTTCTTCAAGCGGTTCGGGCAACCCGAGGCATATCGGCGGTCGGGCGAGGTGAAGGTGCTCAAGCGGTTCGCGCGGCAGGTCCGCCGGAAGATGCCGGTCGACCCGATGCAAAAGCTCGAGAGCGATTTGCAAAAGGCGGTGGAGGCGGAGAAGTACGAGCAGGCGGCGGTGCTGCGGGACGAGATCGAGAGCCTGAAGCAGGTCCGCAAGGCGGGCTAATCATTCGAGAAAAGGATTGAGATGAGAGCGATCGTGACCGGCCAAGTCGGCGTGGACAAGGGCCCCTACCTGGAGGGCGTGCAGAAGCACGCCGCCGACGCGGGGCACGATCTGGTCGTGTGCCACGTCGGGAAGATGATGTACGAGGAGGCGCCGGACGTGCCGGCGGGTCGCATCCTGAACCTGCCGATCGGGCGGTTGAACACGCTGCGCCGGGCGGTGTTCAAGGAAATTTTCCGCATCGCCGACGAGCACGAGCACGTCCTGGTGAACACCCACGCCACCTTCCGGTGGCGGCACGGGCTGTTCCCGGCGTTCGACTTCGACCAGATCAAGGCGTTCGGGGCGGATTTGTACATGACCCTGCTGGACAACGCCGAGAGCGTCCACCACCGCCTGAACCGCGACCACGACATCGACCACACGCTGAAGGACATCATGGTGTGGCGCGAGGAGGAGGTGCTGGCGACGGAAATCCTGGCGAACATCCTCAAGGGCTACGGCCACTTCAGCATGATCTCGCGCGGGCGGAACGTGCCGACCACCCAGACGATCTACCGGCTGATGTTCGAGCCGACGCGGAAGAAGGTCTACCTGAGCTTCCCGATGAGCCACGTGATGGACTTGCCCGACACGCTGGCGGAGATCGACCGGTTCAAGGCCGACATCAACGAGCACTTCATCACCTTCGACCCGGCCGACGTGGACGAGTTCGTGCTGCACACCGAGGGCGTGAAGGCGATGGAAGCCGGTGAAGACACGGTCACGGTGCAAGGCCCCGACGGCCCGGTGGTGCTGAAGACGGCCGAGGTCGCGCAGATCAGCGGCGACATCATGGGGCAGATTTACGCCCGCGACTTCAAGATGGTCGATCAGGCGGAGATGATTATTTCCCTCGTCCCCGAACTGCCCAACGGCAAGCCGGGCCTGAGCAGCGGCGTCGAGCGCGAGCTGCACCACGCCTGGGAGGGCGGCAAGGAGGTTTACGTCGTCTGGGCGTGCAAGGCGATGCCGAGCCCGTTCATCACCGAGACCGCGACGAAGGTGTTCCGCAGCACGGGGGAGGCGATCGAGCACTTCAAGGCGAAGGGGTATATCAAGTAACGTGCGGGAGCGGTGGCATTAGATTGACCGCACCCGAACCTTGTTCCTCCCGTTGATCTCTTGGATGACGACCAGAAACGAGGGCGGCAGCGGTCCGGGCTGGTCCAGCAGGGTTTGCAACAGCCCGATCGAGTGAGCCGGCGGCTTGTGGCCGGGGCGCAGAAAGACGATGCCGACCATCGGCTCGAGGTTTGCCACCGCCAGCCGTCCGAAGTCGCTGTCGTGCGTGACCACCGCACGGCCCTGTTGATGAGCGAGGCGGAACAGGACCAAATCATCTTCCGAAGCCATACCCTCCTCGTTCACGTCGAGCACGTCAAAGCCCTCGTCGCGAAGGAACTGGACCACCGGCGCGTCCAGGTTCTCGTCGGTCAGTAGTGGAAGACCCCGCAGCGCCATGCCGCCCCCGTTTCAGCCTTCGACCGAGATGTAAATTTCGTTATCGAGGAAGCGGGAAGCGTAGAGGATCGCCTGCTGCACCGCCTCCCGCTCCACCTTGTATTCCTCCGCGATCTGGTCGAGCGTCTCGCCGCTGGCGACCCGCGCCAAAACAAACTCAACGCTGATTCGCGTGCCCCGTATGCACGGCTTGCCGCCGAGGACGCCGTTCTTCGCAACGATTTGGTCGAACACGGGCTTTTCCATCATGACGCTCCTGTTTGGCAGCAAAGATAGGCAGCCAATTATAGCAGCTTCGCGGGCCATTCGCCAGCTTCGGCACGTGTGCGACGGGTGGCAGACGGCGGCACCGTTTTTATCGGGGTGCCACCCACGCTATATTCTCGATCATGCGCCTCCCGATCCTCATCAGCTTCTGCCTGCTCCCCCTCGCCCTGCTCGCAGGCTGCGAGAAGGCCGTGCCCGCCGGGTCCACCGCAAGCCCGCAGGCCACCGCCAAGACCTTCTACAAGGCAATGCTCGCCGGCGATGTGGCGACCGCACAAACGGCCGTGCTGGACGAGGGCGACCAGCAGCGGCGCGTCGAAAACCTCGCCCCGGAGGTCGGCGCGGTGGCGAACCTGAACAAGGCCGTGCGGGACAAGTTCGGCCAGTCCATCGAGGTGCCCGGCGGCCCGCTGAAAAAGTACGGCGTCGCGCCCGCCGCCATCGACGCCGCCAAACTCACCCTCAACGGCAACGCCGCAACCTTGCAGGTCGAGGGGGCCGGCACGCTGACCTTCAAGCTCGTCGGCGACCGCTGGAAGATCGACCTCGGCGACAAGGGCGACGGCGACCAGGCCGTGCCGATGCTCAAGGCCGTCACCGCCGCGGCCAACGCCGTCGCGGCGGAATTGAAGGCCGGGAAGTACGAGTCGGTCGACGCCGTGAAGGCCGCGCTGGGCGCGAAACTGCTCAGCGACACGCAGGACAAGGCCTCGTCCTAGCGGCGGCGGAAGCCCCGGTTCTTCGCCGAGAAGCGCCCCATGTCGAACCCGCCCGTCATCGAGTACGCCTCCCCGCGCACCGCCCCGCCGCCGCCGCGCTGGCTGCTGAAGGTGGCCGTCGCGTGCGGCGCGATCCCGCTGGTGCTGGGCGTCGGCGCGACGCTGCTCTACGCTTTGACGCGGTGGGATTTTCTTACTGACGCCGTTATTCTGCTCCTAATCGGCCCGATCCTTTTCGTTATCGGCGCGGGCTGCCTCAGCGTCTTCGGGTTCTACAACCGCCGGCTTCCCGAAAGTGAACGACGCGAACACGACGGCCGCCGCGTCGGGTGGACGCTCGCGCTGCTGTGTGTGAATTGGCCGGCGGCGCTGGCCTGCTTGGCCGCCGTTACGGTGGTGAACGGCGGCATTTCCAGAGGGCTCGATCTCACGGTGACGAACCGACGCGCGGTTCCGGTCGGCCCAGTTGACGTCACGGCGGGCGGCCGGACCTTTCACTTCGACGCCGTCGCCCCAGGCTCAACGCTCGACCCCTCGATGCGCATCAACGTCGAAAATGGCTTCGTCGTGCAAGCGGTCGGATCGTTACCCGAGACCTTCCGCGGCTTCGATGAGGATGATCTTCGGGGGCAGAAGACCTTGAAGTTGATCTTCTCCGCCGACGGCTCAACCGACTTTTATTTTGATCACTAGCAGACCGCTGCTTTACCCGTTGAGCCGCGAGCGAAGCGAGCGCTTTTCCTCCGCGCGGCGAATAATCGCTTGCTGCGCTCGCGGCTCAACCGAAAATCCAATCCGCTTTTGCTCGCTCCGCCGCGGTCGGATTATGATGAATCCCATGCATCCGCTTTGCGCAGTCACCGTCTTCTCCTCCTCCTCTACCGAGGTCGAGGCCATCTACTTTGCCGCCGCCCGCGAGCTCGGCGCGGCACTCGCCTCGCGCGGCTGGACCACCGTGTACGGCGGGAACAACGTCGGGCCGATGGGCGCGCTCGCCGACGCCGCCCGCGCCGCCGGGGGCAGGGTCGTCGGCGTCACGCCGCGGCTGTTCGTTGATAAAAACGTGGCCGATACCGCCTGCGACGAACTCATCGTCTGCGACACCATGCGCCAGCGCAAGCAGTTGATGGAGGACCGCGGCGACGCCTTCCTCACCCTCCCCGGCGGGCTGGGCACCTTCGAGGAGTTCTTCGAGATCGCCGTCGGCCGCTTCCTCGGGTTGCACGCCAAGCCCGTCGTGCTGCTCAACGTCGACGGCTTCTACGACCCGATGATCGCCCTGATCCAGAACGGCATCCGGACGCACTTCGTCCGACCCGACGCCTGGGCGGTGGTGAAGGTCGCGGCGACGGTGGCGGAGGCGGTGGCGCACCTATCCGACGGTCAAGCTTTTGCCTCACCCACAGAATCCACCGTTTAGCCGCCCCGCTTGCGGGGCGCTTGATGACGAACCTCGCGCCCCGCAAGCGGGGCGGCTAAACGGCACATAAACTCCCGCGTGCGGCTCTCCGAACTCTTCTACAGTATTCAAGGCGAGGGCAAGCTCGCCGGCGTGCCGTCGGTGTTCGTCCGCACCAGCGGGTGCAACCTGCGGTGCGTCTGGTGCGACACGCCCTACGCGAGCTGGGCGCCGGCGTGGGTCGAGACGGGCATCGACGCAATCGTCCGGCGGGTCAATGAGCACCCCGCCCGCCACGTCGTGCTGACCGGCGGGGAGCCGATGATCGCGCCGGACATCGAATCCTTGGCGGTCGAACTCAAACGCGCCGGGCACCACCTGACGGTCGAGACGGCCGGCACGGTCTTCAAGCCGCTGCCGCTGGACTTGGCGAGTTTGTCGCCGAAGCTGTCGAACAGCACGCCACACGAACGTGAGGGCGGCCGGTTCGCGGTGCTGCACGAGGCCAAGCGGCTGGACGCGGCGGTGCTGCAGCGGTTCATCGACGACGCGCCGGACGTTCAACTGAAGTTCGTGGTGATGCGGCCCGCCGACTTTGCGGAGATCGACGCCTTGCTGTCACAACTGACCGGCTGGACGCCCGCCGACGTGCTGCTGATGCCCGAGGGGCGAGACGCGGCGGTGCTCGCCGAGCGGTCCGGGTGGCTGGCGGAGGCGTGCAAGGCGCGGGGCAATCGGTTCTGCCCGCGGCTGCACGTCGCGCTGTACGGGGACGCGCGGGGCACTTGAAAAGTCGGCCGCTTGCGGCTTCGCATGGACCGGTTTCTTTGCGAAGCCGCAAGCGGCAAAGTGCGGAAGGCGTGACCAATCTTCTGAAATCACCCCCGGCCTAGCATCGGCCGCATGGGCATCAAAGCAGACGCAACCGCCGCGGAAATCGACCGCATCGCGCACGACAGTTTCGGCTACGAGTCGCTCCGACCGGAGCAGGAGCGGGTGCTGAAAACCCTCCTCGCCGGGCACGACGTGCTGGCGGTGATGCCGACCGGCAGCGGCAAGAGCGCGATCTACCAGATCGCCGCCGCCGTGCTGCCGGGGTATGCGGTGGTCGTCTCGCCGCTGATCGCGCTGCAGGCGGACCAGGTCGACCATTTGGACGAAACCGATTTGCCGGCGGCGGAGGTCGTCAACAGCCACATTACCGCCTCCGAGCGGCGGGAGGCGTTTGCGGAACTGGAGTCCGGCGGTTTGAAGTATTTGCTCCTCTCGCCCGAGCAGCTCTTCAGCCCGAAGACGCTTGAGAAACTGATCGAGAACCCGCCGGCGCTGTTCGTGGTGGACGAGGCGCACTGCGTCAGCGAGTGGGGCCACGACTTTCGGCCCGCGTACGCGCGATTGGGCAAGGCGGTCGAAGCGTTCGGCCACCCGCGCGTGCTCGCGCTCACCGCGACGGCCGCGCCGAAGGTGCGGGAGGATCTGGTCGCGCGGCTGCGGATGAAAAAGCCGAAAACCATCGTGACCGGCTTCGACCGGCCGAACATCTGGCTGGGCGTCGAGACGTGCCCGGAGACCGAGATCAAGGACCGCCTGCTGGCCGACCGCGTGCGCGCCGCGGGCCGGCCCTGCATCGTGTACGTCGCCACGCGGCAGCACGCGGAGGACGCCGCGCGGCTGCTGGCGGAGCGGAACGTGGATGCGATCTTCTATCACGGCGGCATGAGCAAAACCGAGCGTGCCGCGGCGCAGGAGGGCTTCATGGACGGCGGCCACGCGGTGATCGTCGCCACCAACGCCTTCGGCATGGGCGTGGACAAGGCCGACGTGCGCGGCGTGGTCCACTACGACGTCGCCGACAGTCTGGACACCTACTACCAGGAGGTCGGCCGGGCCGGGCGCGACGGCGAGCCGGCCCGCGCGCTGCTGCTCTACCGGCCGGAGGATCTGGGCTTGCAGCGGACCCTCTCGGCCGGCACGAAGGTGGCGGCGGAGGAGGTCGGGCCGGTGCTGAAGGCGGTCCGCAAGGCGAGGGAAATCAACTTCGACGACCTGAAGGAAAAGCTCGACCTCGGCGGCGGGAAACTCGCGGCCATTGTCGATCTGCTGGAGCGCGGCGGCTGCCTGACGCAGGACATTTATCAGACGATTGAAGCGTCGGGAAAGGTGCCGCTCGCGGAGGCCGTCGAGGCGGCGGTGGCGGAGCAGGAGGTGTTCCGCGCCTACCGCCGGGCGCGGGTGGACGAGATGCGCGACTACGCCGAAACCGGCGAGTGCCGCCGGCGGTACCTGCTGCGGTACTTCGGCGATGCCGACCCCGGCCCGTGCGGGAACTGCGACAACTGCCAGACCGGCGCCGCCGACCGCCACGCCGAGGAGGCCGCCCGCTTCGCCCGGCTGCCGTTCCCGCCGAAATCGAGAGTGCGGCACCGCAAGTTCGGGCTGGGGCAGGTGTTGCGGCACGCGGAGGGGAAGGTCTCGGTGCTGTTCGAGGAGGCGGGCGAGAAGTCGATTGTGGTGGAGTACGCGCTGGAGCACGACCTGTTGGAGTCGGTCAATTCTGATGAGCCGCGGTAGCGGGCTTGCGAGAACTTTCGGCGATGCGGGTGCGTATTGGTTGCGGTATGCTGTCCGCAGTCGGAGGATTCATGAAGTCGGCCCCGCTCGCTTTGCTGTTCGCTCTGTGTGTCGCCGAACCCGCGTTCGGCGTGATGCGGCTCGACGGCGGGCCGCGCCAAACGGCGGCCCCGACGGGCGATCTGGCCGACGCCGGGTGGCAGTACGAGGGGCAGTATGCCGGCTTCCTCGGCACGGCCGTCGGGCCGCACCACTTCCTGACCGCCCAGCACATCGGCGGCGGCGTGGGGCAGGCGTTCACCTACGGCGGGCAGAATTACGCCACGACCGCGTTCACCAACGTGCCCGGCACCGATTTGCGCCTCTGGACCGTCGGCGGCACCCTGCCGAGTTTCGCCCCGCTGTACGACGCGGCGGTGGACGGGTCGGAGATCGGCCGGCGGATGTTCGTCGTCGGGCGCGGCACGCAGCGGGGCGCGCCGATCTACCTCGCCGACCGGCCGGTGGACGCGGCCTATCCGGGGGCGTCGGCCGTCCGCAACGCCGGCGAGTTCGTCGACCGCACCCTTGTGCCGGTGAGCGACCGCTTCTACGCCGCCCAGCCGCCGACCGTGCCGACGCCGGCGGGCACCGCGGCGACCGGCGGAACGTTCGCGCCCTCGCGGCTGGTCGGCTGGCGGTGGGGGCCGGAGGACCGCGTGCAGAGTTGGGGCACCAACACGGTGGCCGACGTGGTGGACGGCGGCCCGCGGCTCGGCCGGGTGCTCGCCTTCGCCTTCGACCCCGCCGGCGGCGAGGCGGCGGCGGGACTCAGCGCCGGCGACAGCGGCGGCGGCGTCTTCCTCGACGTGGACGGCACCTGGAAACTCGCGGGCATCAACTATGGCGTCGACGGGCCGTTCCGATTCGACCCCGCGTCGGCCGCTTTCAACGCCTCGATCTTCGACGCCCGCGGCCTTTATTTGGACGGCCAGACGCCGGTTTACCTCGACGGCCCGTCGGTCCTCGCCGGCTCGTCCTACGCCTCGTCCGTCTCGGCGAACCTCGGCTTCATTGGCGGCGCGCTCGGCACCGTCGGCACCGTGCCCGAACCGGCGGCGGCGGGCGTCATCGTGCTGACCGCCGGCGCGCTGCTGAGGCGATCCGGCCGCTTGCGGCTTCGCAAAGAAAACGGGGAGTGAGGAGCGTTTCTTTGCGAAGCCGCAAGCGGCAAGAGCCTATTCGGTCGATGCCGTCGCGCCGCGGCTCATCGCGTCCAGCTTTGCAAGTCGCTTGCGGGCGTCGGTGAAGGTCGGGTCGATCGCCAGGCACTGCCGGTAGGCGGCCCGCGCCAGCGTCAGCCGGCCGCGAAGTTCGTGGACGGACCCCAGATCGTACCGCACCGCCGCCGGCGGCAGGACGGCGGAGAGTTGCCGCTCGGCCTCCGCCTCGCGGTCGAGCCGCGCGAGCATCAGGCCGTAATTGACGCGGCAAGACTCATTCTTCGGGTCCCGCGCGATGCCGGCCCTGTACGCCGCCTCGGCCTCGCCCGGCTTGCCCGCCAATTCGCACGCGAAGCCCAGATTGCTGTACGCCCCGGCCGACCCACCGCTCGCGTCGACGTACTTCCGCCACGTCGCCACCGCCGCGGCATGGTCGCGCGCCTTCGACTGCAGTGAGGCGAGGGCGAACAGCGGCCGGGGGTCTTTGGCGTCGGTGGCGATCGCCCGCTCGTACTGTGCCGCGGCGCGGGGGAGGTCGCCCTGCGTCTCGGCGAGTTGGCCGGCGGCGAGGTAGGTGTCGGCCGTCAGCACCGGCGGCTTGTCGCTGATCGACTCCGCCGGCGGGTGGTCGAAGGCGGTCGGGCCGGTGGAATGGCACCCGCCGATTGAACTAAGGATTGCGAGGGCGGCGAGGGGTCGGGCGGAAGTCATGGCGTCTCCGGGAGGTCGATCTTCCGGTGCATCGGCATTCCGGGCCGGCGCGGGGTAGAAATTGGGTGGCGCGGCCCGCACAAACTGTCGCGGCGTGCGAGGCGTTTCGGGTAGCGGGGGGTGCGGCCGGCTCATATAGTGATGCACTTCCCATGAGCCAGCACCTCCCCTACGCCGATCCGACCACGTTGACCGGGGGCGTCGCGCGGCACCACCCGGTCCTGCACGCCGCCGCGTGGCTGACGGCGCTGGCGACGTTCCCGCTGATCTGGATGGGCGGGCTGGTGACGAGCCACGGCGCGGGCCTGAGCGTGCCGGACTGGCCCAACAGCTTCGGCTACAACATGTTCGCCCTGCCGTTCGACCGCTGGCTGGGGGGCTACGCGGGGGGCGTCTTTTACGAGCACACGCACCGCCTGCTGGGGTCGGCGGTCGGCCTTTGCGCGATCCTGCTGACGGCCGTCGCGTGGCGCGTCGAGCGGCGGCGGTGGGTGCAGTGGATGGCGGGCGGCGTGCTGGCGTCGGTGGTCCTGCAAGGTGTGATGGGCGGGCTCCGCGTGAGGGAGACAAGTAACGTGCTGGCGGCGATGCACGGCGTGTTCGGGCAGTGCGTCTTCGCCCTCGCCGCCGCCGTCTGCGTCGTCACGAGCCGCTGGTGGATCGATCGCAAGGCCCGGCTCGACGGCGGCGACGGGCGCAAGCGGACCGTCGTCTGGGCGTCTGCCGTGCTGGTCGGGCTGATCGTCCTGCAGCTCACCCTCGGCGCGCTGATGCGGCACGACCCGCGCCGCAGCCCGGTGGCGATGACCGGCGCGGGCCTGGCGATCCCCGACGTGCCGCTGAGCTACGGGAAGCTGCTGCCGCCGATCAGTCGGGCGGGGCTGGACCGGGCGAACGACATCCGTGCGTTCCAACTGAACATGCCGCCGGTCGATCTGGGGCAGATCTGGCTGAACTTCGCCCACCGCTGCGGGGCCGTGCTGGTGACGATCTGGACCCTCGCCGCGGCCCACCTCGCCTTCCGGCGGATGCGCCGCGAGCCGGCCGTGCGGCGGGTCGCCCTGCTGCTGCCGGTGATTTTGGTCGGCCAAATCACGCTCGGCGTCCTGACGATCCTGTGGCGCAAGCCGGCCGACGTCGCCACGGCCCACCAGGCGCTGGGCGCGATCTTCCTCGTCGCGGCGGTGGTGCTGCTGACGCGCACCGCGCGGGCGGCGGCGACGGTGCCGGCAGTCCGCGGGCGGGCCGCCGCTAAGGTGAGAAGTGAAGTCGCGGACGCGGGCGGGACGCCCGTGCCACGGCAGTTGGCCGCCGGGTAGACTGCCCCGCCGATTCCGACCCGCCGCGCCCGTCAACCCGACGTTATGAACACCGCCACCCCCGCCGCCACGCTCGACGCGCCGCTCGCCCCACCGGCGGCCGGGGCGTCGGTTCCGAGGTGGGTCGATTACTACGAGCTCACCAAGCCGCGGATGAACTTCCTGGTCGTCGCCACCACCGCCGTCGGCGTGGCGGCGGCGGTGCGGCCGGGCGGGTTCGCGGCCGGGGCGAACTGGATCCTGCTCGTCCACGCCCTGCTCGGCACCGCCCTCACCGCCGCCGGCGCGAGCGTTTTCAACCAGTGGGTCGAGCGCGACGTCGACCGCGACATGCCCCGCACGCGGAACCGCCCGCTGCCCGCCGGCCGGCTGCGCGGCGGCGAGGCGGCGGCGTTCGCGTCCGTGCTGTCGGTGCTCGGCGTCGCCTACCTGGCCGCCTATGTCAACCTGCTGACGGCCGGGCTGGGCCTGCTGACGCTGCTGATTTACGTCCTGGTCTACACGCCGATGAAGCGGCGGACGCCGTGGTGTACGCTGGTCGGCGCGGTGCCGGGCGCGATCCCGCCGATGATGGGCGTGACGGCCGTCGCGGGGCAAATCACGCCGCTGGCGTGGGCGTTGTTCGGCATTCTGTTCGTCTGGCAGATGCCGCACTTTTTCGCGTTGGCGATCATGTTCCGCGACGACTACGCCGCCGGCGGCCTGAAGATGCTGCCCGTAACCGACGGCCTGCCCGCGACGGTCCGGCAGATCGTCGGCTTCTCCCTGCTGCTGCTGCCGGTAAGCCTGGCCCCGACGCTGCTCGGCAGTGCCGGCTGGGTCTACGGCGCGGCGGCCCTGACCTTCGGCGCGGCGTTCCTCGGGTGCGCCCTCGCCTGCGCCCGCACCGGCGGCGGGCGGGCGGAGGCCAAGCGGCTGTTCTTCGCGTCGATCCTCTACCTCCCCGCCCTGCTCGCCGTGCTGATGTTGAACAAGCACTGAATCCCTTCGCCGTGAACGCCACGATCAAAACCTTCGCCGCCCTGTCCGCCATTTTGGTCGGCGGGTGCGGCGGGCGCGAGGAGGTCAAGGCCCCGCCGCCGCTCAAGCCGCTGTCCGCCGCCGTCGGGACCGCCACCGTGCGGGGCCGCGTCACGTTCGTCGGCACGCCGCCGGTGATGAAGATCCTCGACGTCAAGTGCCACCCCGGCGCCCGGCCGATCTCCGACGAGTCGGCCGTGCTCAGCGCCGAGGGCGGCCTCGCCAACGCCTTCGTCTACCTCGAGGGCGGCCCGGTGGTCGACGGCTCGGGCCTGCCGCCGAAGGTGCTCGATCAGGTCGATTGCCGCTACGCGCCGCACGTCATCGGCGTGGTGTTGAACCAGACCCTCACCGTCCGCAGCGACGACCCGGTGTTCCACAACGTCCACTACGACCCGGCGAACAATCCCGCCGCCAACCTCACGTTCGACACCAAGGGCCAGACCCGCACGGTGCGCTTCGCCCACCCCGATATTTTCCACGCCCGCTGCGACGTTCACCCGTGGATGAGCGGCTACATCGGCGTCTTCGCCAACCCGCTGTTCACCGTCACCGGCGCGGGCGGCGGGTTCTCGATCAAGGACGTGCCGGCCGGCAGTTACACGCTGGTCCTGTGGCACGAGCGCTACGGCGTCGAAAAGCGGCCGATCACCGTGGCGGAGGGCAAAACCCTCGACCTCAAACTTGAGTACGCCCCGGCGGACAAGGCGGCGAAATGAGCACCGCGACCCTCGAGCCGCCGACAAGAATTAGCCCTGCGGAAGCCGCCGCCCCGGCCATTGACGCGCGCGGCGTGGTCTACCGCTACGGCGACCGGGCGGCGGTGGACGGCGTGTCGCTGCGCGTCGGCGTCGGCGAAATCGTCGGCCTGCTGGGGCCCAACGGCAGCGGGAAAACCACCCTCTTCCGCGTCCTCTGCACCGGCGTCGGCCCGGCGGAGGGGGCGGCCTCCATCTTCGGCCTCGACGTGGTGAAAAACCGCGACGCGGTCCGCCGCGCCCTCGGCGTGGTCTTCCAGAACCCCAGCCTCGACGGCGAACTCACGGCGCGCGAGAACCTCCGCCACCACGGCCACCTCTACGGCCTGGGCGGGGCCGACCTGAAGCGGCGCATCGCGGCCGCCCTGGAGCGCGCCGACCTCGCCGACCGGGCGGAGGATCGGACCAAGACCTTCAGCGGCGGGATGCGGCGGCGGCTGGAGTTGGCGATGGCCGTCCTGCACGGGCCGCGGCTGCTGCTGCTCGACGAGCCGAGCACCGGCCTGGACCCCGCCGCCCGGCTCGACTGGTGGCGCGCCGTCAGCGGCCTCCGCGACGCCGAGGGCATGACCGTGCTGTTCACCACGCACCTGATGGACGAGGCCGAGCGGTGCGACCGGCTGGTGATGCTCGACCGCGGCCGGGTGATCGCCGACGATTCGCCGGCGGCGCTGCGCGGGGCGGTGGGGGGCGAGGTCGTCCGCCTGCACGGCCGCGACTTGCCCGCGCTCGCCCGGCGTCTGGCGGCCGAGGGGATCGAGGCCGAGCGGGTGGAGGACGAGCTGCGGATCGAGCGGCCCGACGGGCGGTCGCTGGTGGGGCAGTTGGCGGAGCGGTACCCCGAGTTGATCGACTTCGCCGCGGTCGGCCGGCCGACGCTGGACGACGCCTTCGTGCGGCTGACGGGGCGGAAGTTCGAGGCGTGAGCGGCGGGGGAAAGACTCGGGCGGGACGCCCGAGCCACGGGGTTCACCGCCGCCGGCCGTCGTGACCGTCTCTCCCGTCGCCGTCGGCGTGACCGTCGTGGTCGGCGCGCCGGCGGCGCTCGCTGATGGCAACGGTGTGGTTCTCGAACTGGATCACGAGGTGGCCGCTGTGGGGGCGGTCGACCTTGCCGTTAAGGCTGTAGAAGACCTGCTTGCCGCTGCGGCGGTTGGCAATGACGTTGCTCATGCGGAGCAGCCCGAGGTGGTGGCTGACGGTCGGCTGGGGCAGGCCGAGCTCTTGGCAAAGGCTGGTCACGTTGCGTTCGCCGGCGGTGAGGAGCATGAGGATGTCGAGGCGGGTGCCGTCGCTGAGGAGCTTGAAGAGGCCGGTGAGTTCGTCGCGGTCGCGGTCGGTCATGGCGGTGGGCCGGGCGGGTTCGATTTCGCGGGTGCGGCGTCCGTCGGCATGCCCGTCGGCGTGGCCGTCGAGTCGTCCGTCGAGTTGTCCGTCTGGGGCGGGATCGGTGCGGTGGGTTGCCATGAGCCGTCTCCGTTGCGTGCGGGTCGCGCCGGCGTGGACGGCGGCGGATTGCGAAAGGCTGTGATGCGATAGTAGCGTGGTGGCTTGCGATATCTATACAACTTTAGTATTGACGCCGACCCGCCTCCCCACGGTGCGGCCGGGGCGGCGAACGGGCGGTTGACGTCGGCGGCGCGGCGGCTAAACTACTGCCGCGTCGATCGGCCCGCCGGCCGGCGGTTTTGGGGCGATAGTCTAACGGGATGACGGCTGAATCGCATTCAGCAAATCGGGGTTCGATTCCCCGTCGCTCCACTGCTCCCCACGCAGTTCCCCCCCTTGCCGGAGGTTTGAGGTGAACCCCACCACGCCCGCCCGGCTCCTTTGCCTGCTCACTCTATTAGTCGGCCTGTCGGCCCCGGCGCTCCGCGCCGACGCGATGTCGATTCCCGCCGGCGCGACGGTGGACCAGGTGCTCGACGCCCTGCACGCCCGCGGCGAGGGCCTCAAAACCCTATCGGCCGACGTGGCGATGACCACCACCTCCCTCGCCCTCGGCGACGCCTTCACCCGCGCCGGCACCGTCCGCCTGCTCGATTCCGGCGCCGACACCAAACTGCACATCACCTTCGAGACCAAGCAGGAGAACGGCCGGCGGGTCGCGGAGAAGATCGAGTACCTGCTGAGCGGCGAGACGCTGATCGACCGCACCTACGACCGCAAGATTGAGGTCCGCCGCCGACTCCACCGGGGCGACCGCAAGGCGGGCGAGAAGCCGGATTTGCTGAACCTCGACGGCCCCTTCCCGCTGCCGATCGGCCAGAAGCGCGAGGACGTGCTGCGGCGGTTCGAGGTCAAAAAAATCGACCCCGCCGACGCCGACCCGGCCGGCACCGTCCACCTGCTGCTGACGCCCCGGCCGCAGACGCCGCTGGCGCGGGAGTTCCAGACGCTCGACGTCTGGGTGAACCGCGCCGACGCCCTGCCGCGCCGGGTGGAAACGCTCGACTCGGCGGGCAACACGGTGAAGACGACGGATTTGACGGACGTGAAGATCAACGCCCCGCTGCCGCCCGACGCCTTCGCGCTGCCGCCGATCGACGAGAAGGCGTGGCAGGTCACGGTCCAGCCGGCGGACGCCCCGGCGGACGCCCCGGCGGCCTCGCCCGGCGCCGCGCCCGGCGCCGCGCCCGCCTCGTGATCGCCACTTCCCGCACTGCCAGCGGCACCAGCACCGCCAGGCACAGCCCCTTCCAGACCAGCAGCCACCACGGGCGGTACCACGCGCCGGTGTGGCTCTCGACCCAATCCGACGCGCCGAAAACCAGCAGGACGATCCCCGCCACGACCTTCACCCCCCGCCGCCCCGGCCGGTGGGCGGCGAGGAGGAATCCGACGCCGAGGCTTGCCCACAGGCCCGCCTCGAGGTGGTTGGCGAGGATGAACTGGGGGTCGATCATTATCGTGGAATGGGCGTCCCGCCCATCTATCGTGGTAGGGGCATCTTTCTCCTGCCCGCCACGTTTCTGCGGACGGCGGTTGTTGCCATACATGGGCGGGACGCCCATTCCACGGGGCTACTTCGGTCGGATTGCCGGGTTGCCGGCGGCAGGGGCGTGTTCCTTGTCCAGTTCCTGGCGGATCTGGTTCGGGTCGCGGATTTCGTTCTTCTGGTCGGCGATGCGGGCCTCAAACTGCTGCTTCAGGGCCGGGTCGCGGATGTCCAGCGACTGCAGCGCCTGGCGGCCGAACTCGTCGCGGATGCGCTTCATCGCCTCGAACGTGAGCTCCTCGTCCAAGTCCTGCCGCAGCGACTGCTTGACGTCCTCGTACTTGACGGCCTTGGGTGGGATTTTCGCCTCCAGCATGATCAGGTGGTACAGCCCCTCGACCTGGATCGGGTCGGACACCTGCCCCTTCTGGAGCGCGAAGGAGGCGTCGCGAAACAGTTGCGGCATGGCGGTGTTGGAGCGGCTGAACGGCTGAATCTCGCCCCCCTGCGGGCCGGTAACTTTGTTCAGACTCATCGCCCGCGCCAGATCCGCAAAACTCTCGCCCGCCTTGAGTCGCCGCTGGGCCTCGGCCACCTGTTGCAGGTTCTGCAGCGCGATGTGGCGGACCTTCACCGTCTCGCCATAGCGGGCGTTGAACGCCGTCCGCAAATCGTCCTCCGTCAGCCGGCCCTGCACCATCGGGGCGGCGAGCTTGCGGAGGTAGGCGTTGGTCTTCAGCACCAGGTCGAACTCGGCACCCGTCAGGTGCTGCTGCTCGAGGAACTGCTTGAGGTACGCCTCATAATCCTCGGGCTTCGCCTGGGCGAACATCTTGGCGAGGGTCAGGGTCCGCTCGTCGGAGATGTCCTGCGGCGAGACGGTCATGCCGCGCTGCTGCGCCTCGTGCTCGGCCATGTCGAGGCGGACGAGGCTCAGCAGCAGGTTCAGGCCGTAGGCGTCGACCAGCGGCTGGTAGAGCTCCTGCCGCGTCACCTTCACCGGGCCGATCTGCGCCACCACCGCGTTGTCCGGCGGGTCGGATTGGGCGTTCGACTGCGCGCGGGCGACGGCCGGCAGCAGGGGCGTGGCGGCGAGGGCGAGGCAGGTCCATTTGGCGAGGCGATGGCTGCGGGTCACGGGGCACTCCTGCGGCACGGGCCGGCCGCGGGTTGGGGGCGGGATTGGGGCGAATAAAAGTTGCGCTAAGCGTCGGTCCCCGGCGGACGGGCCGGCGGGGGCAAACTATAGTCGCCCCGTGCGACGCCACCCCACCCTCGCCCTCCTGATCGCCCTGATCCTCCCCGCCGTCGCGGCGGCGCAGCCGTCGACCATGCCGTCGACGCGACCGGCCAACGGCAACCGCGTGCTGATCGTCAGCATCGACGGCCTCCGGCCCGACGCCGCCCTGCGCGCCGACATGCCCACCCTCCGCTCGCTGATGAGGCGCGGCGCCTTCACCTTCTGGGCCTACACCACCCCCGCCGCCGTCACGCTGCCGAGCCACACCTCGATGCTCACCGGCGTGACGATCGAGCGCCACAAGATCGACTGGAACGACGAGCGTGCCGTCGGCAAGCCGGTCTACCCCGCCGTCCCGACGATCTTCGAGCTCGCCCACGCCGCCGGCCTCAGCACCGCCTGCGTGGCGGGCAAGACCAAGTTCCACGTCTTCGACAAGCCCGGCACGCTCGACTGGCAGTGGATCGCCGACCGCAAGGTCGTCAGCGACGCGGTGGTCGCCGACCACGCCGCGGAGATCATCCGCGACCACGAACCGGACGTGATGTTCGTCCACCTGCCGGGCGTGGACACCGCCGGGCACTCGAAGGGGTGGGGCTCGCCGGAGCAGATCGCCGCCATCGGGTCGGCCGACCAATCGCTCGGGCGGGTGCTGCAGGCGCTCGACGACGCGGGGCTGACCGACAAAACCGACATCATCGTCAGCAGCGACCACGGCGGCAGCGGCATCGCCCACGGGCCGAACGATGACCGCTCGGCCCACATCCCGTGGGTGGTCGCCGGGCCGGGCGTCCGCCACGATTACGACCTCACCCTCGACCGCGCGCTGAAGGTTTACACCTACGACACCTTCGCCACCGCCCTCGCCCTCGCCGGCGTTCGGCCGCCCGACGGCATCGACGGGAAAGTGGTCACGGAGATTCGCCCGCTGCCGGACGCGGGGTCGGAACTGATGGGCGACACCAACGCCGCGATCGCCCCGGTCCCCGCCACCCGCCCCGCGGCGTCGGCCGCGGCGGTCGGTCCGCCGATGAACGTGCCGACGGCCGCGCCGCTGAACGTCCCGCTGCCGGTGCCGGGCGAGGCGGTGCCGTTCGACTTCAGCAAGCTCCCGCTGAATCACGTGCCGGACGACTGCCCCCTCTGCCGCGCCCTCCGCGGCGGCACGATGCCGACGGTGCAGCAGTGAGTGGGCGCCACTGTTTAGCGTACTCGCCAACCCGTATTTTGGTGTGTAGAACATCATTCGCCACGGGTTGAGGAGTACCTCAACCCGTGGCACCCAGAGAAGTGACGCTCGAACTTCTTTTCTTTGCGAAGCCGCAAGCGGCTGAATTACTCGACGTAGTTTTCCGACTTCATCGGCATCGCATCGCTGGTGCGGCCGACGTTCTCGGGCATTTCGACCATGGTCTGGCCGGTCGACTCGTACTCGCCGATGTCGCCGCGGACGCTCTTGAGGGCGAAGCGTTCGGCCTCGATCTCCTCGGCGCGGCGGAAGCCGAGCTTGTGGATCAGGTCGTAGACGCGGCTCTCGCCGGTGATGCCCTGCTTGAGGCTGACGGCGGCGGCGGCGACCGGCAGCAGGCGCCACAGCCGGCTGCGGGTCAGGCTGAAGACGAACCCGCCGAGGCTCGCGCCGGCCACCGCGTACTGGAAGACCTTCTCGACGCTGGGCTCCTTGGCGAGTTCCTCGAGGCGTTGGCCGATGAGCTCGGGGTGGTGGGAGTAGTAGTCGATGCTCATGCGGGCCTGCTCGGCGTGGGGGTCGGCGTGGCGGCCGGCGGCCTCGCGGGCGGTGGTGCGGCGGGTGGCGTCATATTGGGCGGTGTCGTAGGGCATGGCCGGATCGTAAGCGGTCCACCCGCCGGGCCGCCACGGGGAAAATCGGCGGGCGACGGTGGCGTGCGCCGGTTGTCGAACCGGTCGGCCGGCTCTACCGTGAGGGCCATGCCGGACCCTACCGTGGAAACGCCCGCCGAGCCCTCGCCGGTGGGCAAATCCTACCTCGTCCAGCGGTTCGCCAAGCTCGCGTTCGGGCAGTACACCGTGATCGGCTACAGCGTGGCGGGCGAGGAGACGGTGATCCAGGTGCCGGAGTTGAACGTCTGCTTCGACGTCGGCCGCTCGCCGCAGTTCGCGCTGACCAGCGACTTTCTCTGCATCTCGCACGCGCACATGGACCACCTCGCGGGCATCGCCTACTACGCGAGCCAGCGGTACTTTCAGGGCATGAAGGCCGGCACGATCCTGCTGCCGGCGGAGATCCAGGGGGCGGTGGACGAGCTGCTGAAGTCGTGGCGCGGCGTCGAGCGGCAGATGACCCCGTACGCGCTGCAGCCGATGCGCCCCGGCGACTACTTCGAGGTCCGCCGCGACCTGGGCATCCGCTGCTTCCGCACGCACCACGGCGGCCCGAGCCTGGGCTATTCGGTGATCAACGTGCGCGAGAAGTTGCGGCCGGAGTTCGCGGAGAGGAGCGGGCCGGAGTTGGTGAAGTTGAAGCGCGAGGGCGTCGAGATCCAGTACCGCCGGGAGGTGCCGATCGTGGCCTTCCTCGGCGACACGTCGTACGGGCCGGTGTTCGAGGAGCCGGACGTGATCAACGCCGAGATCCTGATCACCGAGTGCACGTTCTTCGACGCCGACCACCGGCGGAAATCCAAGGCGGGCAAGCACCTGCACCTGGAGGACTTTCTGAAGGTGCTGCCGACGCTGCGGAACAAGCACATCCTGCTGACCCACGTCAGCCGCCGCACCGGCGTGCGGCGGGCGAAGCGGCTGCTGAGAAAGGCGGTCGGCGAGGCGCGGATGGCGAACATCCACTTCCTGATGGACTTCTCCGACTCCACCGAAGGCGGCGACGTGGAGGACGTGATGCGTGATGCGTGATGCGTGGTGCGTGGTAGAGTTGCGAGAATCGTTCTTGCTGCGGAACAAGCCGGCGTTTGAGCCGAAGGCGAAGACCCGGGTTCTTTCGGATTCGGGATTGCCTCGAACTCCGAACGGACCCGGGTCTTCGCCTTCGGCTCAAACGCCGGCTTGTTCCGGCCCATCAACGCACCTCAAATCCTCACGCACCACGCACCACGCACCACGCATCACGCCGCTTCCAGCAGGAGGCCTGTCTTCTCGCCCCAGCGGAGGGTGCGGTAGGTGCGGACCGTAACCTGGTCGTCGCGGAGCAGCGGGCGGAGGGCGTCGGCGGCGCCGTGGAGGCGGTCGACGAACAGCCGCAGGTGCGGCTCGGCCTGGGGGTCGATCTTGAACTGCGGCATCGCCATCGCCAGCAGCGGGCGGTTCTCGGCCAGCCAGCGGAAGCCGGCAACGATGGGCCGGAGGTCGGCCGCGCCGTCGGCGGCGGCCAGCAGGGTCAGCCGGCCGTGCCGCGAGACCGCAACGGTGGCCGAGGGCAGCACGGGCGGGGCGACCGGGGCGGCGGCGAGGTCGGGCGACGCCTTGAGCACCGCCGCGATCACCGCCGCCGGCCCGGCGTCGGCCGGCAGGTCCAGCACGGTGTCGGCCGCCAACGCCAGCGGCGCGGTGGCGAGGAACGGGCCGGGCAGTGGCGCGGAATCGGCGGGTGCAAGTTTCGGCGTGGCGGGTTTCGGCAGTTCGACGGTCCTCGGCGCGGGGCGGGCGACCCACGGATCGTCCGCGGCCGTCGCGGCCTCGTGGCACGGGCGTCCCGCCCGCGTCTTTGAGAGAAGAGAAGTCGCAGACGCGGGCGGGACGCCCGTGCCACGGGGGGGCATCACGGCCTCCTCAACGGCCTCTTCCCCCACCCGCTCCTCCCTCACCTGCTCATCAGAAGGTCCGTGTTCGATGAAGTCGTAGAGCACTTCCCACAGCGCGGCCGAGGCCGTCACCGGCGTGTCGCCGCCGCCGCAGGTGAGCACGGGGAGCTCGCTGACGTGGGCGTTGAAGGCGGCCGGCGGGTCGTTCGCCAGGGGCAGGTTCAGGAACTGCTCGCACGCCGACGCGACCTTGCGGTGGACGCGGTCGGCCGCCGCCGACGACGCCGCGTCGAGCAACGCGAGGGCCACCGGCGGCCGGTCCCCCTCGGCACCCAGCAGCGACTTGATCGAGCGGTACGCGCCGATCACGCCGTCGTGGTCGGCGGTGGAGAGCACCACCCACCGCCCCGCCGCCGCCAGCGTGACGCGGGCCTCGGGGGCGGCGGGGTTGGCGAGCACCAGCAGCCAGCGGTCGACGTCGGCGTCGAGCTCGACCAGCGCCTCGCCCAGCCGCCGGGCGTCGACGCCGGCCTCGGCCCCGTCAACATTCTCCGAGTCGAGGTCGAACGCTTGGCCGTCGCCGTCGGGGTCGAAGCGGACCAGGCTCATGCCCGGCGCGTCGACGAAGATCAGGCCGACCCGCTCGCCGGCGGCGCAGCGGTGGCCGGCGTACTGCCGGGCGGCGTCGAGCAGGCCCCCCTCCAGGTGCGGGGCGAGCAGCGCCGTGACCGGCCGGGTCCGCCCGCCGTCAATTTCGACGGGCTCGCGGCGGTCGGCGGGGCCGAACACGCCGTCGAGGGCATGGTCGAGCTCGGCGTCGGTCAGGTCGATGCTGACGGCCGCGGGTGGCTGCGCCGGCTCGCGCTTGGCCGGCGGGCGGCGGACGGGCTGCGGCTGGCCGTTGGTGTGCCGCTCGCGGACGCCGCTGAGGAACAGGTGGCTGATCTCGCTCAGGCGGCGCTTGGGGTCGTTGGCGTCGGACATGGCTGCTCCCCTTGGCGGCATCCTTGCCGCGGGTTTTTCTCGGTTTCTCGCGGGAAACATCCGTGTTTCCCGCCCCTCTCGCTTCAGCCGACCTCGACGACGTTGTTCAACTCGCCGAACTCGTTGGCCTCCACGCGGTCGTTGTACGGGTCGTTCACCCACCGGCCGTCGACGATGAAGCGGTAGCAATACTTCCCCGGCCGCAGCGGCAGCTTGGTGACCCACGTATCGGCCCGCCCCCCGACGCCGCCGTGCGCCAGCGGCGTGCCGATGGCGGACCAGCCGTTGAAGTCGCCGGCGACCATGACGTGCCGGGCGTCGGCGAAGCGGGCGGCGAACACCACCTCGTCGCCCACCTGCCGCACGCCGTAAAAGTCAGACAGCTTCTGCTCGGTCGTGCGAACGGTGGCCGGCGGCGAAAGCAGGGCCGCGGGCAGGGCCGTCCGCGGCGGCGCGAGCGTCGCGGTGGCGGCGGCCGATCCGTTCGCCGACTCGTCCGGCAAGTCGTAGCCGACGCCCGGCACCGCGCCGCGGCCGAACTTCACGTTCGTCAGTTGCGCCAGTTGCTTGGCCCGCTGCACGAGCTCCTGCGGGCGGGTCATCTTCTCCGCCGCCGGCTCGGGCTCGGCGGCGGGACGGTCGCCCATCAATTCCTTGGCGAGGTTGGCGAAGTCGCGGAAGCCCCGGCTGCCGGGGTCGTACTCGGTGATCGGCTGGCCGAAACTCGCCGCCTCCTTCAGCTTCGTGTTGAAGTTGATGGTGCTCTCGGTCAGGCGGTGGCGGAACTTGGCGCGCATCTCGCCGAGCACCTCGCGGGCGAGCTTGGTGCGGGTGTCGTAGAGGGTGGGCAGGACGCGGACCTGCGTGTCGAGGCCGGCGGCCTCCTTGAGCTCGTCGAGGGTCTCGAGCATTTTCGTCAGGCCGTGGAGGCTGAAGAAGCCGGTCTCGACGGGCACGATGACCTCGTCGGCGGCCACCAGCGAGTTGAACGTCAGCAGGCCCACGCCCGGCGGGTTGTCGATCACGCACCACTCGTACCTGGCCGCGACGGTGGAGAGGAGCTGCTTGAGGCGGTTCTCGCGGCCGGGCCGGCCGGCGAAGGTCTGCTCGAAGGCGGCGAGTTTGAGGTCGCTGGGGGCGAGGTCGAAGTCGGTGGCGATCTGCCAGACGATCGCCTCGAGGTCCGCCGCCGTGGCCGGGCCGTCGGCGGAGAGGACGTCGAAGAGGCTGCGCTCGACCTGCTCCTCGGGCACCGCGAGGCCGACGGCGCAGTGGCCCTGGGGGTCCATGTCGACCAGCAGCGTTTTGTGCCCGAGGTGGGCGAGCGACGCGGCGAGGTTGACGGCGGTGGTGGTCTTGCCGCAGCCCCCCTTTTGGTTCATCACCGAGACGATTCGCATCAGCGGCCTTCCTTGACGAGTCCCCTGCTTCCCTGGCTTGCGGCGGGCCGATCCTTCGGCCCCCTTGCAGAACTGTCGGGCGGCGGGGGCTGGGAACTTGAGGATTATCAGACGCGGGGCGGGGAGTTGGATGTTCAGGGTTGGAAGTTGGGAGTTGAGCCGCGAGCGCAGCGGGCGCTTTTTGCCCTCGGGAGCGAAAAGCGCTCGCTGCGCTCGCGGCTCAACTTTCCATTATCACGTCAAGCGGCTTCGCGGAAGCGCGTGGGTTGCGGCGCGTATTCCGACACCGCCTCGCGCAGGGCGGCGACCACCTCGGCCGGCGGGGCGTCGAGGACGGCCGCGAGGGCGTCGAGCGAGTGTTGGAGGCGGGCGGCGTCGACCGGGGGGAGTTGCCAGAGGCGGATTTTGTCGTGGCCGGTCGCCAGGGTCGGGCCGGCGTCGCCGAGCTCCTCGGCCAGCTTTTCGCCGGGGCGGATGCCGGTGAAGCGGATCGGGATGTCGTCCCCCGATCGCAGTCCGCGGCGGCGGAGCATGGCGTGGGCGAGGTCTAGGATTTTCACCTGCTCGCCCATGTCGAGGACGAAGACCTCGCCGCCCCGCCCGATGGAGCCGGCCTGCATCACTAGGCCGGCGGCCTCGGGGATCGTCATGAAGAACCGCCGCATCTGCGGGTGCGTGACCGTCAGCGGCCCCCCCGCCTCGATCTGCCGCCGGAACGTCGGCACCACGCTGCCGGAGGAGCCCAGGACGTTGCCGAACCGGACGGAGGAGAAGAGGGTCTTCAGTCGGCAGTCG
This sequence comes from Tepidisphaeraceae bacterium, assembly GCA_965260985.1. Lineage (GTDB taxonomy): Bacteria > Planctomycetota > Phycisphaerae > Tepidisphaerales > Tepidisphaeraceae > CBDHCE01. Next base: position 189,760 of record CBDHCE010000020.1, read on the forward strand.
GCAGTCTCCAGTGAAGACGGCTTTCTGCACTGGCGACTGGCGACTGGCGACCGGCGACTTCCACACACCATCTCCGCCACCCGCTTCGTGGCCCCCATCACGCTGCTGGGGTTGACGGCCTTGTCGGTGCTGATCAAGACGAACGCGGTGACGCCGAACGCAAGTGCGGCCTCGGCCAAGGTTTGGGTGCCGAAGACGTTGTTCTTCACCGCCTCGCCGGGGTGGCGCTCCATCAGCGGCACGTGCTTGTGGGCGGCGGCGTGGAAGACGACCTCCGGCCGCTCGGCGTCGAACACCGCCGCGACCCGCGCCGCGTCGGTCACGTCCGCGGGGCAGGCGTGGACGTCCGCGCCAATCCACCGGCCGATCAGTTCCTGCTCGATCTGGAACAGGGCCGGCTCGCTGCGCTCCAGCAGGACGAGCCGGCGGGGGCAGAACTTCATCGCCTGCCGGCAGATTTCCGACCCGATGCTGCCGCCGGCGCCGGTGACGAGCACCCGCCGGCCGGCGAGGAAGCGTTGCAACTCCGGCGTGTCCAGATTCACCGCCGGCCGGCCCAGCAGCGCGGCGAGCTCGGCCGCATCGTCCACCGCGACGGCCGGCCGCTTGCGGCTTCGCAAGGAAGAGAAAATGGAAAACGGCATCGGCATGAAAGGGTCCGGCACTGTCCTATCGGGCGATCCGCCGCCGCGCGATTAAGCCGATGCGGATTCGCGCCGATGTCCTGTGCAGCGGGCCGGCCGTGGGCCGACGTTTTGCCCGACCCCAGACCCCCCGGCGTGCCGCCCGGCGCGCCCCAAGCGGAGAATGCCCATGACCAAGCCCCAACCCGCCCCCCTGCCGACCGACCGCCCGCTGTTCGAGGAGCTCGAGCCGCGCCGCCTGTTCGCCCTGAACGTCTACGGCGGCGACGTCGTGGTGGCGGACGTGATGAACCCCGACGGCTCGCAGAAGAACGCCTCGGCCGTCACCGTGCCGTTCAACCTCGGCCTTCGGATCACCGACGCCAGCAAAATCCAGATGCGTGGCTACCTGACCGACCCCACCACCGGCGCGGTCCGCAAGGTCGTCGTCGGCGTCACCGAGGTCACGCGCGACCCGAACGACCCCAAGCTGCTGCATTTGACGACCGACGGCCTCGTGCCGCGCGACGCGAAGCTGGTGATCCAGCCCGGCGCGCTGCGCGACCGCCGCGACCGGCCGATCACCGAGCAGAACGTCCGCTTCCCCAAGGGCGCCAGCCCGGCGGCGTTCACCTTCAGCCGCCGGGCGCTGGTGGCGACGGACCACTCGCTGTTCAGCCGGACCGTGTTCGCCGACGGCGCCGCGCCGGCGTCGGCGAGCAACGTGGTGTCGAACGACGTGATCCGCCACGACTTCGCCAACTTCCTGCAGGCGAAGGTCGCCAAGGGCACCATCGACCGGGCCAAGGCCGACGCGACGCTGGCGCGGTACGACGACGCGCGGGTGAACGAGATCATCCCCTCGCCGAACCTGCGGGCCGCGCTGCTGTCGCTGGTGGGCACGTTCGCCGAGCCGGCGATCGCCACGATGCTGGACGGGCAGAACGTCAGCGGCCGGCCGTTCACGGTGATCGACTTCACCGACGAGACGTCGCCGCAGGCGGAGGTGGCCGAGACGAAGGCCAACGGCGTCGGGCGGCTGCGGACGATCCTCAAGCCGCAGTTCGCCGGCGAGCCGTTCCAGGTGCTCGGCGCCTACCTCGCCCACGAGGCGCTGCACCAGGACGCAGACGACGGGCAGCAGGAGGAGATCGTCGCCAACACCGTGGAGAACTTCATCTATGCCCAGCAGGCGCTGGTGGACGGGCGGTTCGTGTCGGCGAACACGCCGCTGGTGAAGCGCGAGAACGACAAGCTGCTGGCGATGCTGAACAGCGGCCACGCGAAGGCGGGCCGGGTGGGGCTGTCGGCCGGGGCGGTGAAGCCGTCGGCCGGCGTGTTCGCCGGCGGCACCGTGCAGATGGGCGGCCCGATCCAAAGCTTCGAGGACCTGGTGCGGCGCGAGTACGTCGCCCGCGACTTCGGCAGCTACAGCACGGCGGGGAACGACACGCTGCTGGCCTATTACAAGAACCTCACCGGCACGAGCAAGAGCGTGAAGTTCGGCGACGCGCTGATCGCCGATCTGGACGCGAACCAGAAGGTCATCACCGAGTCGAACATGATGGCCCTCGCCGGCCTGCTGAAGCTGACGGCGGTGTGAGCGCCGGACGACCATGAGCGGCGGCCCGGCGGGCGGTGGCAACACCCCCCGGCCGGGCCGTCCGCGTTGGCGAGAGTCGGCCGCTCGCGGCTTCGCAACGAAAGGAACGGGGAGAAGGGGTTTCTTTGCCAAGCCTCGGGCGGCGGGAGTGCGGTAGAATCCCCGCATGGCCGCCAACCCCTTCCCCGGCATGAACCCGTGGCTGCAAGCCCTGTGGGGGGACACCCACCTGAGCCTGATCGCCTACTCGCGCGACCAGATTCAGCGCCAGCTCCCCGCGGACTTGCGGGCCGTCGCCCAGGAGGCGGCCAACATCGCAACCCGCCCGCCGGCGCGGCGCAAGGTGCGGATCGGGCCGGACGTGGCCGTGACCGAACAGGAGCTCCGAGAGACCGGCGGCGGCACCGCCACCCTCGCCGCCCGCCCGTCCACCGGCACCCTCACGCTGCCCCTGACGCTCCCCGTCGCGGCAATGGCCCCGAACCCGCGCTGGGTCGAAATCCACGAAATGGAAACCGAACGGCTCGTCACCGTGATTGAGGTGCTCAGCCCGTCGAATAAACGCCCAAGCCGCGACCGCAAGGCTTACCTTGAGAAGCAGCGCCGGCTCGTGGCCGGCGGAATCAACCTCGTCGAGATCGACCTGATTCGCGGCGGCAAAACCGTGTCCCGCCTCCCGGACGCGGCCCTGCCGGAGGACCACCGCACCGACTACCGCGCGTGCGTCTACCCGGCCCGCAACGCGGAGGTCGCCGACTTCTACCGCATCCCGCTGCGCGACCCGCTGCCGACGCTGCAGATTCCGCTGCGGCCGACCGACGGGCCGGGCGTGCAACTGAACCTGCAAGCCGTCATCGACCAGGCGTGCCGCGACGGCGGCCTGCGGGAGTGGGACTATCTGGAGCCGCTCGCCCCGCCACTTTCGGCCGACGAGGCCGCGTGGGCGGAGGAGCGGCTCGCGGCGGCGGGGGTCGTCTCGACCTAAGGTCCGGCCAAGATAGCCGGGAGCGGAAGCCCCGGTCTTCGCGCTTCTGGCACGAAAACCGGGGCTTCCGCTCCCGGCTACTTTGGCACGGTCCCTTGGCTTCACACCCGGCTCTTCAGCCGCAGCGAGTTCTCCACCGCCGGGCGGCCCATCGGGTAGTACTGGAAGCCGCTCTCGCGCATCACGTCGCGGTTCAGGCAATTGCGGCCGTCGAAGATCACCGGCGTGTTCATCGTCGCGGCGATCTTGCGGAACGGCAGCGTGGTGTACGTCGGCCAATCGGTCAGCAGCGCCACCGCATCCGCGCCGGCGGCGGCGGTCACGGGGTCGTGGACCCACTCCACCTCGTCGCCGAACACCTGGATCATGTTTTCCATCGCCTTCGGGTCGGTCGCCTTGACAGTCGCGCCCTTATCCAGCAGGTAGCGGATCACGTCCAGCGCGCTGCTCTCGCGGATGTCATCGGTGTCGGCCTTGAAGGCCAAGCCCCAGACGGCGATGGTGCTGCCGGCGATGTCGCGGCCGAGCTTTTGCTCGATCTTGTCGGCGAACCGCTTCTTCTGATTCTTGTTGACGGTCTGGATCGCCTCGACGAACAGGTTATCGTAGCCGATCGCTTTGGAGATGTGCTCCAGCGCCGCCACGTCCTTCGGGAAGCACGAGCCGCCGTAGCCGCAGCCGGCGCGGAGGAAGGCGGGGCCGATGCGGAAGTCCGAGCCGATGCCCTTGCGGACGTCCTCAATGTCGGCGTCGTACCCCTCGCACAAAATCGTCATCTCGTTCATGAACGAGATGCGGGCGGCGAGCATCGCGTTGGCGGCGTACTTCGTGAGCTCCGCCGACTCCCACGCCATCGTCATGAAACTCTCCTCACGCTTGATGAGGGGGTCGTAGAGCCGGCGCATCATGCGGAACGACTCGGGCGACTCGCCGCCGATGACCACGCGGTCGGGCTCCAGGCAGTCGGCGACGGCCGAGCCCTCGCGCAGGAACTCGGGGTTGCTGACCACCTGCACGTCCGCCCGCGTCTGCTGCTTGAGGAAGTTGTAGAGCTTGCGGTTGGTGCCGGCCGGCACGGTGCTTTTGACGACGATGGTGACGGGGCCGTCGGCGTCCTCGGGCAGGGCGTCGCAGACCTCCTTGCCGGCACCTTCCAGAAAGCTCATGTCCACCGTGCCGTCGGGCTTGGGCGGGGTGCCGACGCAGAGGAACACGACCTCGGCATCCTTCACGGCGGCCTTGACGTTGTCGGTGAACTGGAGCTGGCCGGAGGCGTAATTTTCCTGCATCAGCTCGACGAGGCCCGGCTCGAAGATCGGGCAGTGGCCGTCCATCAGGGTCTTGAGTTTTTTGGCGTCCTTTTCGACGCCGCGCACGGTGTGGCCGATGCTGGCGAGGCAGGTTCCGGTAACCAGGCCGACGTAGCCGCAGCCGATGATCGTCACGTCCATGATGCAGTCCTCGGGGAATCGGGGTTCGGTTGAATGGCGGTTAATTCGCGTGGGGGCCAGGCTGCCCGCAGTGGGCGGCACCGTAGGGCGGCCCCCGTGGAGAGAATCGGACGAACGGGGCGGCGACTCGCCAACTTTTTTTGCTCCCCGTCGCTGGCGCGTAGTGTTGCGGTTATCGGACCGCAGGTCAAGCCGCACGGATCGCCGCGAACGGTCAGGCGGCGTCGGCGGCGCGGTCGGCGGCGTCGCGGGCCTCGTCGTCGCGCGCCGCCAGGCCCAGGGGCCGCTCGTGGACCATGCCCATCTTATAGGCGGCCACCGCGATCCACCCGAAGATCACCAGGTAGACCGCCACGGCGTAGCGGGTGCGGATGAAGACGATCGCGCTGCCGAGGCCGACGAAGACGACCGCCAGCGCGTAGCTCAGCAGCACCGCCCGCCGCACGCTCATGCCGCGGGCGACCAGTTGGTGGTGGAAGTGGAACTTGTCGGGGGAGAAGAAGGGCCGGCCCGCGAGGTAGCGGCGGGCGAAGGCCAGGGCGGTGTCGAGCACCGGCAGGCTGAACATGACCGTCGCGCCCAGCAGCCACTTGGCCTCGACCTTGCCGATCAGCAGGATCATCGCGCCGCAGAGGTAGCCCAGGAACATGCTGCCCGCGTCGCCCATGAAGATGCTGGCGGGGTTGAAGTTGAAGGCGACGAAGGCGAGGACGGCGGCGAGCATGGCGATGCCGATCGTCAGCCGCAGCGCGTCGTCGACGATCCGGCCGTACTGCTCGACGGCGGCGAGGCTGACGGTGAGAATCAGCAGGCCCGTGACGATGATCGCCGTCACGCCGCCGCAGAGCCCGTCGAGGCCGTCCATCAGGTTCGAGGCGTTGCAGCAGAAGACGATCACGCCGATCGCCAGGCCCCCGCTGGTGGCGAGCGTCACCCAGTAAATCGTCGCCTCCGACACCCCGAAGCCGGCGTAAAGCTGTAGACGGGCGGCGGCGTTGGAGACGAACGGGCCGGTCAGTTCCGTGCCGATGCCCGACCAGAGCAGCAGCGACCCGGCCGCCACTTGGCCGGCGACCTTCAGCCGCGGGCTGATGCCGCGCACGTCGTCCCACAGCCCCAGCAGCACGATCAGGAACGCCCCGACCACCAGCGTCACGGGGATCACCGGGTGCCGCAGCCCCAGCGGGTTGGGGGCGTGGATCTGCCCGAACTGGCTGACGGCCAGCCCCGCGATCCAGCCGAGGAAGACCGCGATGCCGCCGAGGTAGGCGACGGGCGTGCGGTGGATTTTGCGGACCAAGTCCGGCTTGTCGACGATGCCGTAGTGGACCGCCACCCGCCGCATCACCGGGGTGAAGATGAAGGCCACGATGAACGCGGCGTAGAAGACGAAGACGTAGGGGGAGAGCACCCCGTCGACCCCCAGGCCCCGCGGCGGCGGCGGGGCCGGCGGGCGGAGCAGCAGCTCCCCCCACCCGCGGGCCGAGTCCGGCGACAGGGGCGAGAGGGGCGAGAGCGGGGAGAATGCCGGTGCCGCTGAAATCATCCGCCGCCGCCCCGCCCTCAGTTGGCCCGCGTGGCGCAGGCGACCAGATTGTCCCGCCACCGCGGGTTGAGGAACAGCGGCCGCGCCGCCATCCGGCCGAGGCGGGCCTTGAAACTGTGGCCCCGGTTGCTGAGCTGCTCCAGATTGACGTAATCGACCCGAAGCCCCGCCCGCTCGAGCTGCCACCGCAGGTGGGCGGCGGAATATTCCAGTTGGTGGCCGGGGCAGTGCCCGCCGTCGGGGAAGTGGAAGCGGTCGAAGATTTTTTGGCCCCGGAACATCCGCACCACGTTGCGGAAGCGGTAGAGGTTCGGCGTCGTCAGCAGCGCCTTGCCGCCGGGCCGCAGCCACGACCGCACCTTCTCCATCGGCTGGTGCCCCGGCACCGGCAGGTGCTCGATCACCTCGCACATCACGACCAAATCGAACCGCCCGTGCTCGGTTGGCGGCAAATCGTCGTCCAGCAGGTTGAGCTTGAGGAACTCCACGCCGTGCCGCGTGACCTGCTCGGCGAACTTCTCGCTGACGTCGCCGACCACGCCGTCGTCGCCGAACAATTCCTTGCAGAGCATGGCGATCTGCCCGCCGCCGACCTCCAGCACGCGGGCCGGCCGGGGCAAGTCCAGCGCGGCGACGTGGCGGAGCGTCTTGAAGTAGCGCTCGCGCTCGGCCTCGTAGTACGCCGGCACCTCCAGAAACGCCCCCGCCCCGCCCGCCGCCACGGCCTTGTCGTACACGCCATCGAACGCCGCGGCCGTGAAGGCGCGGGGTCCGGTCCGGTCGATCGTGTCGGGGGCGAGGGTGGGCATGGATGAGCGGGTACCGGTAAGGCGATAGCTGGTCAAAAGAAAAAGGCCCGTTTAGCCGCCCCGCTTGGGGCGCGTGTTTCGCCGTGCCCACGCCCCGCAAGCGGGGCGGCTAAACCGTGCGGTGCCGCGGATGGATTCAAGTGAAACGCCGCCTCTCCCCCCGCTTGTCCTCGATCACCGAGTTGATCACCCCGTCCAGGCCATACGTCGGCCGAAAGCCGATGGCCGACCTGATCTTACCCAGGTCCGGCACCCGCCGCGGCACGTCGTCGAACCGCTGGCCGTAGGCCTGCTCGTAACTCACACGCGCCAGCGGGCTGTTCGACGCACTCAGCCGCAGCACCCGCTCGGCCAGGGCGTTGACGCTCACCTCCTCGTCGCCGCCGAGGTTATACACCTCGCCGGCCGTCTCGGGGGTCGCCGCCAGCTTCACCAGGGCGGCCACGACGTCGGCGACGTGGCAGAAGCACCGCACCTGCTCGCCGTCGCCGTGAATCTGCAGCGGCTCGCCCGACAGCGCCGCCGTCACGAACCGCGGCAGCACCATGCCGTACCGCCCCACCTGCCGCGGGCCGACCGTGTTGAACAGCCGCACGATCCGCACCGGCAGCCCGAACTGCTTGTGGTAACTCAGCCCCAAGAACTCGTCAATCCCCTTCGCGTAGGCGTAGCACCACCGGCTCTGGCACGTCGGCCCCACCACCACGTCATCGCCCTCGCGGAACGGCACCCGCGCGCCCCGGCCGTACACCTCGCTGCTGCTCGTGATCAGCACCGGCCGGCCATACTTGAACGCCGCCGACAGCACGTTTTCCGTGCCCCGCACGATCGTGCGGATCGTCCGAACCGGCTCGTCGGCGATGAGCTGCACCCCCACCGCGCTGGCGAGGTGGAACACGCCGTCCGCCCGCCCCACGGCCAGCTCGACGGTGGTCTCGTTCTCCACCGAGTCGCGGATGACCTGCACGTCCGGCCGGCCGATGAGGTGGTCGATGTTCGCCGACCGGCCGGTGGAAAAGTCGTCCAGCAGCGTGACGGCGTGGCCGTCGGCCAGCAGGCGGTCGGCCAGGTGCGAGCCGATGAACCCCGCCCCGCCGGTGATGAGGAATCGCTGTCGAGTGGCGGGTCGGTCGGCGTCGGGCACGGCCGCACGATACCGCCCCGCCGCTCGGTCCGCCAGCGGCGAACGGCAGTCGTGAAAATCCGCCGCGCCGAACAAATCGGCCGGCGTGGCGGTATGATGTGGTGCCCCGCCCGCCGTTGCGCCGATTCGTATTCGGAGTTGTCCGTTCAGGAGCCGAGGGTCCACCCACCGTTATGCCGATTTTCTCGCTCGAGCCGCTGGAGCCGCGCCGCCACCTCTCCGCCACGGAGTGGGGGCCGCTGGACAAGTTGACCGGCCAGGATCTGCTCGCGGCGCAGTTCCCCGCCATCACCGGTGCGGGCCAGACCGTCGCGGTGATCGACAGCGGCATCGACTACAACAACCCCCTGCTCGGCGGCGGATTCGGGCCGGGCTACAAGGTCGAGGGGGGCTATGACTTCGTCGACGGCGACAACGACCCGATGGACACCGACGGCCACGGCACCGCCGTCGCCGGCGTCATCGCCGCCAGCCCCTTCGAGTTCGACGGCCTCCGCGAGCAGGGCGTCGCGCCCGACGCCCACCTCCTCGCCCTGCGCGTCGATTCCAACGGCGACGCCGTGCCCAACAGCCGCCTCCGCGAGGCCTTCCAGTGGGTGCTCGACCACCAGGCCGAGTTCGGCATCACCGCCGTCAACATCAGCCTCGGCTACGGCCGCTACAACTCCCCCTTCTCCGACCGCGCCTTCGGCGACCTGCTGACCAACCTCCACGACTCCGGCGTCGTCGTGGTCGCCGCGGCGGGCAACGACGGCGTCGCCGACGGGCAGGGCATCGAGTACCCCTCGGCCCATCCCGACGTGATCTCCGCCGCCAGCGTCGACCGCTACGGCGTCATCAGCGACTTCAGCCAGCGCGGCGCGACCCTCGACCTGCTCGCCCCCGGCCAGGACGTCATCACCCTCCTGCCGGGCAACCAGACCGCCCTCGCCGACGGCACGAGCTTCTCCAGCCCCTACATCGCCGGCGCCGTCGCGCTGGTCCGGCAGGCCGACCCGGCCCTCACGCCCGACGGCGTGCTGGCGCTGCTGAAGTCGTCCGGCGTGCCGAACTACGACGGCGACGCCGAGACCGGCAGCGTCACCAAGCTCACCTACCCGCAGCTCGACGTCTACGCCGCCGTCCTCGACGCCGACCGCAACCTGCCCGCCCCGCCGGAGATCCAGCCGATCGTCGGGCGGTACGGCAACAATAATTCGCTCGCCTTCGACGCCGCCGGCATCCTGCACTTCGCCTACTTCGACTCGGCCGACCTGACGCTGAAATACTCCACCCGCGACACCGCGGGCGTCTGGAGCAAGGTGCAGATCGTCGACCCCGACGGGCCGTACCAGGGGCAGTACGTCAGCCTCGCGCTCGACAAGGCCGGCACCCCGTCCGTCGCCTACTTCGACGGCAACCGCGGCGACCTCCGCTACGCCACCCTCCAGCCGCGCGGCTGGCAGACCCAGGTGCTCGACGACCGCCAGTCGGTCGGCCTCTACCCCTCGCTCGTGTTCGACGCCCAGGACCACCCCGCCGTCGCCTACTACCGCAAGTCCAGCGGCGATTTACGCCTCGCCCGCGACCAAGGCAACGGCTGGCAGATCACCGACGTTGATACGAGCGGCGACGTCGGCCGGTCGGTCGACCTCAAGGTCGATTCCAAGGGCCGGCTCAACCTCGCCTACGACGACTCCACCCGCGGCTTCCTGAAGTTCGGCCGGCAGGACGCCTCCGGCGCCTGGTCGCTGGAGACCGCCGACGCCACCACCCGCGGCACCGCCTTCATCAGCCTGCAACTCGGCAAGAACGACGCCCCCAGCGTCAGCTACTACGACGCCTCGCCGGCCGACCTGAAGTTCGCCACCCGCAGCAACCTGACGTGGGCGACCGACACCCTGCTCACCCGCGGCGCCCAGGGCCTCTACACCGCCCTCGCCCTCGACGGCGACCAGGCCAGCATCGTCTTCTTCAACCGACGCAACGATCTACTGATGCTCGCCACCGGGGGCGTCGGCAAGTGGTCCTACAGCATCCTCAGCTACAACGGCGGCCGCTTCATCAGCAGCACCCGTCGGCCCGTCGATGACCGCACGTTCTTCACGTTCGAGGACGACAAATCGTCGCAACTCTACGTCGTCGACCTCAACGGCACGAGCGCGAGCTAGCCCAGTTTTGACTTAACTCTACACTCGGGTGCCACGGATTGGCGTACTCGCCAACCCGTGTCGTGGGATGTCGAACACCGTCCTCCGCGGGCCGAGGAATACCTCAACCCGCGTAGGATTTCGCATGATCAACTCCGAGGAGACCCGCGCGTCGGCAATCCCGTGGAACGGGCGTCCCGCCCGGATTCGGCCGCCTCGCTGGCCCCCGGCGGAATCCGGGCGGGAGGCCCGTTCTACGGCACCGGCTGAAACCCGTCCGTGCCGCGGGGACTACCCCTGCTTCCCCTCCGCCGCCGGGCGTTTGGCGGCGTCGGCGTTCTCGGCGGGCTTCGGCACCAGCTCGATCAATTCCCACCCCTCCTCGCGGGCGTACCGCCGGTCCCAGTGGCCGAACTGGTTCCGCGGCGGCCGCGGGCCGTCGGGCCGGGGGTGGGGGTTGTCCGGCAAGTCGATCACCGACCGGATCAGCGGCTCGAAGTCCGCCCCCTGCGCGAACTGCCGCACCTGGCCCGGCATGAACTCCTTGCCCGTCCGCGCGCTGAACCGCGCGACGTTGAACTCGCGGCCCCCCAGCGGCACCGCGAAGAACACCCGCCGGCCCGAGTCGGTCGCCTGCTTCGTAATTTCCCGCTGGCGGTTGATCAGGTCCCGCTGCGTCAGCGGCGCCAGCACGCGCGCCACCATCGCCACCGTCGCCGGGTCGATCGGGTCGGGCTGGGCGGCGTTGGGGTCCTCCTCGTCCGGCGCGCGCTCCGCCTGCCGCTTGATCCACCGGCTGTCGAACACGTCCAAATCGTACAGCGTGTAATCGCCCACGAACTGGATGTAATTCAGGAACTCCGTGTCGTTGCTGAAGACCACCGACCCCGCCGGCACGTCCGCCAGCACGCGGTCGCCGACGGTTTTGACGCTGGTCCACCGGCCGAGGTCGCGCTCCATGTTGAACAGGTTGCCGCGCAGCCCCGCGGCGAGGGTGAGGGCCGCGATCAGCCCGCCGCCGATCACCACCACGCCCCGGCCGCGCGACACCCCCGCCGCCACCGCCGCCCCCGCCAGCGCGCCCGCCGCCAGCAGCCCCGCCGCCAGCGCCGTCAGCGAGAACCCCTCCTCCGACCCGTCGGCCAGCACGCGGTAGACCGGCTTGATCATCGGCTCGCCGAGGGCGCGGCTGGCGTCGAACCGCGTGACCCAGAACATCGCCCCCGCCACCACCGCGACGGTTGCGACCGACACCGCCGCCGGCCACGCCGCCGCCCAGCGACTCCGCTCCTCGCTCGTCGGCAGCGCTTCCTCAAGGCGCCGCTGCAGCCAGTGGAGCATCGCAAATGCCGCCAGCACCAGCCCCGGCAGCGCGGTCAGGAAGAACCGCAGGTAGTTCGTGCCCTGCGACGGCGCCCAGTAGTAAAAGGTGTAGATCAGCACCGTCGGCACCACCCACCCCGCAAGCATCGTGGCGAACCGCCAGTCGCGCCAGAACAGCGCCGCCACCCCCACCACCGCCAGCGGGAAGATGAAGTAGATGCCCTGCGTCCCCAGCCCCCGCAGCACGGTTTCCCAGTTGTCCGCGAAGTAATTCCACGAGAATCCGACGCTCTCGTTCGTGCCGGCGTACCCGGTGATCGAGTGCATGGCGAACCAGTTGTAAGCCACCAGCGCGACCACCGGGATCGCCCAGCCCAGCAGCGCGAACGCCGGCCCCAGCAGGCGCGATCGGGCCGGGCGGGCGGGGGCGGATTCCCCCTCAAGCTCGCCCTCATAATCGCCGTAAGTGGTTGCCGCGACGTGCCCGCCGCGCAGCACCAGCGGCACCTCCGGCAGCACGTTCAGCACCACCGCCGCGACGGCCGTCAGGGCGAGCAGCGCGATGGCCGGCAGCACCCACGCCGCCCCGCCCATCCCGCCGCCGACGACCCAGACGACCCAGACGGCTCCCCCCGCCGCCGCCGCGACGCAAATGGCCGCCACCGCCGGTTTCCGCCACCGCACGTTCTGGAACGCCACCCACGCCAGCGGCAGCAGCAGGGTCGCCTCGGTGTAGCGAATCGTCGCGGCGTAGCCGATCAGAAATCCGCCGATCAACGCCCGCCACGACCCGCCGCTCTGCCAGAACCGCAGCACCAGGTAGAAGCCCCACACCACGCACATCACGCAACTCGCGTGGCTGTTGGGGTTTACCGACAGATCCATCGTCGTCTCGCTCGTGGCGAAGACCAGCATCGCCACGATCCCCCAGACCGACCCCGCCACCGCCCGCACCAGCAGGAACGTGCCGAGGACGGCCAGGCTCGTGGCGATGGGGCTAAGGGCATACGCCGCGTCCGCCCCCAGCGTCGGCCCGAACCATCCCGGCACCAGCGCGTGCAGCGCCCGCCCCCCCGCCCACAGCCCCGCATACAGCAGCGGCAGCCCGGCGGGGTACTTCGGGTAGTACCGCGGCACCCCGCCGTCGTCTGGTTTCGGTTCCCCCTTCGCCTCCTTCGCCTCCTTCGCGGCCTCGGCGGCGGCGACCGGGGCGGCGGCGGGCACGGGGATTTTGTCCAGGTCGAACCCCACCCACATCCGCGCCACGAACCCCTGCGGGTCGATCGCCGTCGCGCCGGGCGTCGGCCGGGTCGGCACCGACCGCATCGTGAGGTTCTCCGCGATCAGCTTCCCGCCGTAGAGGTAGCCGTTCTGGTCGACCCCCTCGTGCGCCGGCACCCAGAAGGTGAACGCCGCCGCCGCGAACCCCGCCGTCAGCAGCCACGCCAGCAGGAGGAACCCCCACCGCACGGCGGCGGACTCGCGGACGTCCAGCAGCATCGGCACCGGCTGCGGACCGCCCGCCGCGCGGCGCACGGCAGACTGCTGCGCGTCCGGGCGGGCGTAGGCGAGCACCGGGCCGGCCTCGTCAAGTGACGGCTCAACAGTCGGCGAAGAATCGGTCATGCGTCGGGCTTCCTGGGGCTTCCTGGGGCTTCCTGGCGAGGGGCGGCGGGAGGGTTCAGGGGCAGAACGCGGGGCCGCCTTCCGTTATTGTGATGAACAAACTTCCGAAATCCCAGTCCCGCGCTCGGCCGGCCGTTCCAAAAAACTGGAGCGGGTCAAAATCGGGTGCCACGGAGGATTTCGCACCACCGGTATCGGAAGGCGACTGGATCCTTTTTCGGGTTGGAGGGCTTGAGGGGAGTTCTAACCCGCAGGCTGGCGTGGGTTACGGCGGTCGCCAAAATCCTTCGTGCGAAACTTTTAGAGCGGTTACACCCAGGGTGTAGCGTCTGTTCTCGGTGGCACCGGCGCCCCGCCCGTGCCCGCGAAGCGCGCATGGCTGTGCCACACGGGCGGGGCGCCCGTGCCACAGGTGAGTTCGTGGCTGCCACCCGCTACGCCTTGGGTGAAACCGCTTTAACGGCACCCGGCGCGAAGTCGCGCCGCCTTCGGGCCAAGTCGCGCCGCCTTCGGCCGAAGTCGCGCCGCCTTCGGCCGAAGTCGCGCCGCCTTCGGTCGAAGTCGCGCCGCCTTCGGTCGAAGTCGCGCCGCCTTCGGTCGAAGTCGCGCCGCCTTCGGTCGAAGTCGCGCCGCCTTCGGTCGAAGTCGCGCCGCCTTCGGTCGAAGTCGCGCCGCCTTCGGGCGAAGTCGCGCCGCCTTCGAGCGAAGGCTGGGTGCCTTCGCCGGGTGCCGCGGAGGGTTTTGCATGAGGCCGCCGCCCCCGTGGCGTGGGCATCCTGCCCGCGAGCCACGCGGGGGGTGGCCTCGTGCGAAATCCTCCGTGGCACCCGGAGATGTCTTGATTCCCGGATTGCCGACCTGTCAATTTGCCCCGTCCCTAACTGCCGAGCCTTGGACTACACTACACGATTGTCCAACGAACGACCCATCCTCCCCGCGGTTGAATTGCTCGACCGCCGCGTGCTGCTGAGCGCGACCCTCTCGGACGACGGCACCCTGACCGTGCTCGGCGACACGGGGGCGAACGTCATCCGCGTCGATCCGGTCGGAAACGTGGTGCGCGCGACGGTGGACAAGGTGTCGCAGGACTTCCCCGCGTCGGGCGTGCGGCGGATTTACGTCGAGGGCGGGGCGCGGGACGACTCGATTGCCGTCCGCGTGAGCGTGCCGGTGAGTTTGTACGGCGGGGCGGGGAATGACGTGATCGACGCCACCTACGCCGGCGGCGGGGTGATGGCGGGCGGGAGTGGGGAGGACTCGATCTACGGCTCGCTGCAGGCCGACGTGCTGTTCGGCGGGCCGGGCGATGACCTGCTGTTCGGGCAGGCGGGTGAGGATTCGCTCGCCGGCGAGGGCGGGGCCGACACCATGAGCGGCGGCGAGGGGGCGGACTTCGTCACCTACATCAAGGCGAAGGTCGGCGTGAACATCACCCCCGGCGACGCGGGGGCGAACGACGGGGCGGCGGGCGAGGGGGACCGGATCGAGGGCGATGTCGAGAACTTGGTCGGCTCGGAGTTCGCCGACACCATCGTGACCACGCCCGACGCGAACGTGGTCTACGCCTACGGCGGGAATGATACCGTGACCGGGGTCGGCGCGGGGGATGCGATCTACGGGCTGGACGGCGATGATGTGCTGTCGATTGATGCCGCCGCCGGCCCCGGATCGACCCTCTTCGGCGGGGCGGGGAATGACCGCCTGATCGGCGGCGAGTCGGCCGACGTGCTGCTGGGGGAGGCGGGGAATGACACGCTTAACGGCAACGGCGGCAACGACTTACTGCTCGGCGATTCCAACGGCGTGAACCCCGGCGACGGCAACGACTCGCTCGACGGCGGCGCGGGCGACGATAACCTCTTCGGCGGCGGCGGGTCGGACGTCTTCACCGGCGGGGCCGGGCTGGACACCGCCAATTACTCCTTCCGCACCGCCGGCGTGAGCGTGCGCGTGGATGCCCTGGCGAACGACGGCGAGCCGGGCGAGGGGGATCAGGTGCAAACCGACGTGGAGACGATCTACGGCGGGTCGGGGCCGGATCTGCTCGTCGGCGGGTCGGCGGCGAACCTGCTCGTCGGGCTGGCCGGCGATGATACCTTGCAGGGCGGGGCGGGCGATGACACGCTCGACGGCGGGCTCGGCGCGGACGATCTGAGCGGCGGGACCGGCGGCGATTTGGCGGATTACTCGCGCCGGACGGAAAATCTGTCCCTCGGCCTCGGCGATCAGGCGGACGACGGGGCGGCGGGCGAGGGGGATAATCTGCGGGACGATATCGAGCGCGTCGCCGGCGGGCTCGGCAACGACGTGATCAACGGCTCGCGCGGGTCCGACACGCTGGACGGCGGACCCGGCAATGACACGATCTACGGCAAGGCGGGCGATGATTTGCTCGTCGGCGGCGAGGGGTCGGACTTCCTCAGCGGCGGCGATGGCAACGATACGATAGACGGCGGGTCCGGCGATGACACCCTCGACGGCGGGCTGGGCACGGATTTGCTCGACGGCGGCCCCGGCGCGAACGTCCTGAACGACCCGCCGGAGCCCAATCCCACGCCGGTGCCCGACCCGACGCCGGTGCCCGACCCGACGCCCGACCCCACGCCCGACCCGACGCCGGACCCGGACCCCACGCCGCCGCCGCCCGCGCCGTCGTTCGCCGCCATCGGCGCCAACGGCGTGCTGACCGTCGCGGGCACGGCGGCGGGCGAGACCCTGGACGTCTCGACCGACGGCACCACCGTCACCGCGACGCGCGGCGGCGAGCAACTCTCCTTCGACGCCGCCGCCGTCTCGGCGCTGCGGCTCAACGGCGCGGGCGGGAATGACCGGCTGGTCAACGAGACCGCCCTGCCCGCCACCCTCGACGGCGGCGCGGGCGACGACACCCTCCTCGGCGGCGTCGCGTCCGACCGGCTGGTCGGCGGCGATGGGGTGGACACGGTCGATTACTCCGCCCGCGCCGTCGACCTCGAGCTCTCGCCCGACGGCACCCCGAACGACGGCGCGTCGGGCGAGGGGGATAACATCGCCGAGGATGTCGAGAACCTGGTCGGCGGGTCGGGGTCGGACTTTATTTTCGGCACCGCCGGCCCCAACCGCATCGACGCCGGGCCGGGCGAGGACACCGTCGACGGGTTGGGGGGCGGCGACACGATCCTCGGCGGTGACGGCGGGGACACCTTCTTCGCCGCCAACGGCTCGCCCGACACCCTCGACGGCGGGGCCGGGGCGGACTCGGCCCAAGTCGATGCGGGGCTGGACGTTGTGGCGAACGTCGAAACCCTCGGCTAGCCCTTCCCGACCTGCGGGGGTTTGCCGTAGAATGCGGCCATGCCCCAGCCGACCGCATCCGACGCCACCGATACCGCCTCCCGCGCGACCCTCAGCCTCGACGGGCAGGAGCTCGGGCTGCCAATCCTCGTCGGCTCCGAGGGCGAGCGGGCGGTCGACGTCACCAGCCTTCGCGGGAAAACCGCGCACATCACCCTCGACCCCGGCTACCGAAACACGGGCAGTTGCACCAGCGACATCACGTTCATCGACGCCGAGGCGGGCATCCTGCGCTACCGCGGCTACCCCATCGAGCAACTCGCCGACCGCTGCGGATTCCTGGAGGTCGCGCACCTGCTGATCTACGGCGAGCTGCCGGCCGCGGCGCAGTTCGAGCAGTTCAACGGCCTGGTGCGCGAGCACGCGGCGGTCGACCCTGGGATGCTGGCGATCCTCAAGGGCTTCCCCACGGATGCCAGCCCGATGGCGATGCTCTCAGCGTGCATCAACGGCCTGTGCGGCTACCACCCGGAGGTGATGGAGGCCGATTACGCGGCGCACTTCGACCTCACCGTCGCCAAGTTGATCGGCAAGACCGCCACCCTCGTCGCCGCCATCTACCGGCACTCGCAGGGGCGGCCGGTGGAGGTCGAGCCGGACCACGCGAACGATTACACCGGCGATTTTCTGTCCATGATGTTCGGCGGGGGCAAGGTCAGCGGCGAGGCGGCGCGGGCCCTGGATCTGATCTTCCTGCTGCACGCCGACCACGAGCAGAACTGTTCCGCCAGCACCTGCCGGATGGTCGGCAGCAGCCACTGCAACCTGTTCGCCAGTTGCGCCGCCGCCGTCTGCGCGTTGTGGGGGCCGCTGCACGGCGGGGCGAACGTGGAGATCATGAACCAGCTCCAGCAGATCAGCAGCGACGGGCTGGACCCCGACGAGTTCATCGCCGGCGTGAAGGAGAAGAAGTACCGCCTCTTCGGCTTCGGGCACCCGATCTACCGCAATTACGACCCCCGCGCCCGCATCCTGAAGCAGTCCGCTGGCGAGGTGCTGGCCGCGCTGGAGGTGGAGGACCCGCTGCTGAAACTCGCCCGCCGGTTGGAGGAGGTCGCGCTGGCGGACAAGTATTTCACGAGCCGCAAACTGTATCCAAATGTGGACTTTTACAGCGGCATTATCATGCGGGCGCTGGGCGTGCCGACGGAATTGTTCACCGCCCTGTTCGCCCTCGGCCGGATGCCGGGGTGGATCGCGCAGTGGAAGGAAGTCCGCGACCAGGACGGCAAAATCTACCGACCCCGGCAGATCTATACCGGCCCGACCGAGCGCGAGGTGCGGGCGATGGACCAGCGGAATTGAAACGCGACCGGACGGTTTTTCCCCACGAGTGCCCGTGAGCCGGAAGGCAGGATGTCGAGCGCGAGCGACCTGCAAAACCTCTCCCCCCAAGCCCCCGACGGCGGCCCCGACGGCGGGTCGGGCGAGGGGCAACGCTCGCCCGATTTCCCGGCCTCCGCCTCCCCCGGCGGCGCGCGGGCCGGGCCGCGCGCCAAGGCCGCGCCGAAGTGGCTGGGCCGGCGCGTCGGCAAGTTCAAGGTGCTGTCGATGATCGGCCAAGGCGCCGTCGGCCGCGTCTTCCAGGCCGAGGACGTCGATCTGCAGCGCCGCGTCGCGCTCAAGGTGATGAGCGCCAAGCCCCGCCCCGACGGCGGGTCGGCGGACGACATCGTGGCCCGCATCATCCGCGAGGCCCGCGCCGCCGCCGTGCTCGAGCACCCGCACGTCGTCCACGTCTACGAGGTCAGCCGCAACGAGAGCGTCGTCTACATCGCCATGGAGCTGTGCGAGGGGGGCACGCTGAAGGATTTGATTGACGCCCACGGCTCGCTCGACGCGGTGCGGGCGTGCCAGCTCGTCGCCGAGGCGGCCGAGGCGCTGGACTTCGCCCACCGCG
This sequence comes from Tepidisphaeraceae bacterium, assembly GCA_965260985.1. GTDB lineage: Bacteria > Planctomycetota > Phycisphaerae > Tepidisphaerales > Tepidisphaeraceae > CBDHCE01. The sequence continues at coordinate 208,232 of CBDHCE010000020.1, forward strand.
TCGGCATCGTCCACCGCGACGTGAAGCCGGCGAACCTGCTGCTCACCCGCCACGGCCGGTGCAAGGTGGGCGACTTCGGTTTGGCGATCATTGAGGACCCCGCCGACAGCTTCAAGTACGGCCGCACCGCCGGCACGCCCCACTACGCCGCCCCCGAGGCCATCCGCGGCAACCCGCCCGAGGGCGCGTCCGACCAATACAGCCTCGGCGCGACGCTTTACCACCTGCTCTCCGGCCGCACCCCCTTCGGCGGCCGGACGCGCGAGGAAATCCTCCGCGCCCACCTCGAGCGCCAGCCGGCGGAGTTGCGGTCGATCCGCCCCGACCTCGACCCGCGCCTCGCCGCCGTCGTGGCAAAGGCGATGGACAAGGACCCGCAGCGCCGCTTCCCGTCGATGGCCGAGTTCGCCAAGGCGCTGCGGCTGTTCACCGTCGCCGTGCCGGCGGGCAATCCCGCGGGCAGCCCGACCGGCTTTTCGTCCGGCAGCCCCGCGGCGGCAAACCCGGCGTCGCTGCCGGCGGAATTGTCGGACCGGGAGGATTCCAACCTCTCCTCGCCGTCCGCGCTGCTCGATTCGATCCCCGTCGCGCGCCCCGTCGGCAGCGCGGCGCGGCGGGCGCGATCGACCTCGGGCGCGCCAATTTACATCCGCCTCGGCGCGGCGGCCGGGGCGGCGGCGATCGGCCTGCTGATCTGGTTGCTGATCGGCCGCACCGCCCCGCCGCTCGCCACCGCCCCGCCGCCGCCGCCCGCCCCGGTCCAGCCGACGCCGCCAATACCGACGCCCGTCCTGACGCCCGTTCAGCCGAAGCCGGTCCCGCCGACGCCCGCGCCCGCCGACGTGATCGACGTGACCGACCGCGCCGCCCTGCTGACCATCGCTGCCGGCGACGACCCCGACCACCCCGGCCGCGTCGCGGCGGTGCGGGGCCGGGTCGCGTCCGCCTCCACCAGCCGCTCCGGCAGCGTCTTCCGCATCTCCTTCGTCGGCGTCGACACCGGCTTCGTCGCCGTCTGCTTCCCCGCCCGCGACCTGTACCAACAGATGCAAACCAAGTTCGGCGGCACCAACGGCTCGGGCCTCACCGGCAAGTTCGTCCGCATCACCGGCAAGGTCGAAACCTACAAGGGCGAGCCGCAGATCGTCGTCACCGACCCCGAGCAGATCGAGATCGTCGAAAAGTGAGTTCTCTAAAAATCCTTAATAGCCGGAGGCGGAAGCCCCGGTTCTTCCTCGCCGAAGGTCGATCAGTACCGCGCGCCGCCCCGCGATCAACCGGGGCTTCCGCCTCCGGCTATTAAAGCCTCCCGCAGCCGCCCGCCGGCGCGGTCGAGCAACCGCCCCGCTTCATCGACGCCGACGCCGCAGCGGTGCATCACGGCCGCCACCTTCACCCCCCCCGCCGCCGCGAGGAGTTCGGTCGCCTCGGCGATCGGAAGCCCCGTCAGCGCCGCGACGATCCGCGCCGCCCGGTCGCGCAGCTTCGCGTTGCTGGCGTTCAGGTCGACCATCAGGTTTTCGTAGCACTTGCCCAGCCGCACCATCGTCGCGGTCGAAATCTGATTCAGCACCAACTTCGTCGCGGTCCCCGCCTTCAGCCGCGTCGAACCGGTCAGCACCTCCGGCCCGGTGATAGGGCGGATTTGCACGTCCACCGCCGGCTCGCCGGGGGTCGGCGGGACGCAGGCGATAAACCCCGTGGCCGCCCCGAGGTCCCGCGCCCGCCGCAGCGCGCCGTGGACGAACGGCGTCGTCCCGCCCGCCGCGATGCCGACGACGAAATCCGCCGGCCCGACGGTCGCCCCGTCCACCGCCGCCGCCCCCTGGTCGACCGAATCCTCCGCCCCCTCGGCCGAGCGGAACATCGCCCCCTCGCCGCCGGCGATAATTCCGAGGACCGTCGCCGGGTCCGTCCGAAACGTCGGCGGGCACTCGGCCGCGTCGAGCACGCCCAGCCGCCCGCTCGTGCCGGCGCCGACGTAGATCAGCCGCCCGCCTTGCGAAAGTTTCTTCACCGCAATCTCCACCGCCCGCGCCACGGCCGCCGCGACGGCCGCCACGGCCTCCACCGCCACGCGGTCCTGCGCGTTCATCACCGCGACGATCTGGGCCGCCGTCATCGCGTCGAGGTGCATCGACTCGGGCAGGCGACGCTCGGTCGGCAGGTCGGATCGGTCGGCGGCATCCATCTGGGCGAGCGTGCATCGAACGACGGAGAACGTCAAGCCGGCTCGGAAGATCGACGTTAGCCGCGAGCGCAGCGAGCGCTTTTCCCTACGGCGAGGAAAAGGGTTCGCTGCGCTCGCGGCTAATGTCATCCAGGTTCCGCCGCTTGCGGCTTCGCAAAGACGCAGTTCGCCTTTCGCGCCCGAAGCACCCGGGTCTTCGCCTTCGGCTCAGACGCCGGCTTGTTCCGGCAGTTGGTGGGTTTCGGGATTTGGGCGCGGCGTGATGCTGCCCAGCACCACCCGCGACCGCGCCCCCGTGGCGGCCGGCACGTTGGACGGCTCGCCGTCGAGCGTGGCGGCGCCGAGCAGCGCGAACGCGACGGCCTCGCGGGCTTGGCTGGGGACGCCGAGGTCGTCGGTCAAGCAGAGTCCCGGCGCGCGGCGCGAGGGGCGCAGGAGGTCGAGCAGGCCCATCAGGTGCGCGTTCCGCGTGCCGCCGCCGGCGACGATCACCTCGTCCGGCGGGGCCGGCAGGAAGTCGGCGAAGGCGTGGGTGAGGGTGTGCCACACGGCCAACGCCGCCTCGTGGAGCGACAGCGACAACCCCTCGTCGGAGTCGGCCCGGCACCGCCCCAGCCACGGCTGCGCCGCGACCGGCGCGGACGTCCAGAGGGCGATCATCTCCGCCGTGTCCGTGCTCTTCGGCGGCGGGCGGCGGAAGTAAGGTTGGGCCGCGAACCACTCCGCCAGCAGCGGCTCACCATCGGGCGGACGCGGATGTCGCAGCGGCAGGCGGCGCGGGTGCCCATCCGCGGCGCGGGCGCCGCCATCGTCGCGCCCCGACCCGCCGGGCCGGTACGTCCGCATCAGCCAATCGCTCAGGCAGCAGCCCGGCCCCGTGTCGAAGGCGATCACGTCGTCGATCCCCCCGCCGGCGGGCAGCCAGGTGAGGTTGGCGATGCCGCCGAGGTTGAGGATCACGCGATTTATGGTCGGGTGGCGGAACAGGATCCAGTCCGCGAACGGCACCAGCGGCGCGCCCTGCCCCCCGGCGGCGAGGTCGGCGCGCCGGAAGTCGCCCACGACGGCGAGGGTTGTTTCGTGGGCGAGAAGCGAGGGGTCGAGCCACTGAATGCTCAGTGGCGGCGCGTGGTAGAGCGTCTGCCCGTGCGCCGCGACGGCGGCGATGCGGTCCGGCGGCACCAACTGCTGGTCCAACAGGGCATTCACCGCGGCGGCGTAGGCGAGCGTGAGGTCGCGCCCCAGTTCGGCGAGGTCCGCCATCGACGCCTGCCCGGTCTCGCGCAGCGCGAAGATGCGGCGGCGCAGGTCCGCGTCATACGCCCGCTCGACGTGGGCGACGTAGCGGGCGGTCATGCGCAGGCCGACGCCGGTGGTTTCGACCAGCGCGGCGTCGACGCCGTCGGCGCTGGTGCCGCTCATCGCGCCAATCATCAGGCGGGGGTGGGGCATCACTTCACGTTCGGCCGATAAATCCGGTGGTGGCGCGGCGGGGGCGGCCGACTATACTCCTTCCATCCCCCGCCGCCAGAGGTCCACGTTTATGCCCAACCCCGATCACGTCGCCGACCCGTTGCTCCGCCCCCTCGCCGCCAAGTCCGACGAGGACTCCGGCGGCGGCACCGCCGTCGCCGAGCCCCCCGAGCCCCCCAAGCCCAAGCCGAAGGAGAAATCCAAGCCCCAGGCGGCGGACAAGAAAAAGCCCACCGAGCCCCTCCCGCCGTGGCGCGTGCTGCTGCACAACGACGACAAAAACACCTTCGAGCACGTCACCGGCACCATCGTCGAGCTCACCCCGCTGAAGGAGCAGGAGGCGAAGGTCCGCGTCGTCGAGGCCCACAAAACCGGCGTCTCGCTGCTGCTGGTCACGCACAAGGAGCGGGCCGAACTCTACCAGGAACAGTTCAAGAGCAAGAGCCTGATCGTGACCATCGAGCCGGCGGAGTAGGCACCCGCCGCTTGCGGCTTCGCAAAGAAACAAACCGGCGGAAACCTCGCGCGTTCCAAGAACGCTCGATACCCCCGCCGTTTTCGGTAAACTCCCCCGATGGAGTCCCAACCGAAAAGCCCCCTCCGCCGCTGGGCGATCCGGGTCGGCCTCACCCTCGCCCTGCCGGTCCTGCTCGCCGTCGGCGCGTGGGGCTGGTTGCAATACGACTCGGCCCGGAAACTAAATGCGATCCTCTCGGCCGCGCGGGCCAACGGCGAGCCGACCTCCCTCGCCGACCTCCAGCCCAAGCCGGTGCCGGATTACGAGAACGCCGCCCCGCTGCTGCGGGAGGCGGCGGCGGCGCATCTGAAGCTCACCTCCGACGAACGGTCCGAGCTTTACGCCGCCATCGCCCTGCCGCCGACGCTGGCGGATGTGGACGCGGACGCGCTGGTCAAATCGCTGCTGGAGCAGCACGCGGGCGTGCTGCCGCTGATCGCCGAGGCGACCGGCCGGCCGGTGGTCGCGTCGACGCCCCGTTCGGGAAAGTTGATCCTTGGGGTCGACATCGAGCACTTGAACGAGTGCCGCGACTTGGCCGTCTTCGCCGCCGCCGTCGCGCTGCACCGCCACCGTCAGGCGGACGACGCCGGCGCGCTTCGGGCGGTCGCCAAGGTGCTTTACCTGGCCGGCGCGGTCGCGCCGCCGCCGGTGACGCTGCCCTCGCATCTGGCGACCCTCGGCATCGAGGCGATGGCGAGCACGGCCGTCCTGCGCCTCGCCCCGGACCTGCGGGTCGGCGCCGGCGACGGGTCGGCCGCGCCCGAGGCGGTGCGGGCGTTGATCGCCGCACTGCTCGACGAGTCGGACCGCGGCCCCGCGATGCGCCGCGCGCTGGTCGGCGAGCGGGCGATCGCGGTCGCCGAGATCGGCGCCATGGGCGCGAAGGTCGGCACCCCGGCGATCAACTTCTACTTCCGCTACAACCAGATCAACGCCGCAAACCAGATCACCAACGCCCTGCCCGCGTCGGACGCGCACACTTGGCCGGCGGCGGTGCGGGCCGACGCCGCCGCCCCGCCGTACCGCGAGCGCGACCGGTTCCACACGATCAGCAACGTCTTCGCCCTCGACACCCAGAAGTCGCTGCTGACGACCTTCCGCGGCCGGGCCCAGCGCCGCATCGCGGCAATCGCGCTGGCGATCCGGCTCTACCAGATCGACCACGCCGACGCCCGACCGGCGGCGCTGGCGGACCTCGTGCCGCTTTATCTGAAAACCCTGCCGGCCGACCCGTTCCGCGCCGACGGCACGTCGTTCGGCTACGACGGCACCGGCCCGAACGCCCGCCTCTGGACCGCCGGCGAGAACGGCACCGACGACGGCGGCCGCCTGCCCGGCACCACCAAATCGGATCGCCCCGAAACCGTTTGGGAGGCGGCCGACACCGCCTTTTCGCTCAACCCCGTGCCCGCCCCGCCGCCCACCACCCGCCCCGCTTCTACCGGGCCGTGATATGCTGCGGCGATGGACCACCCGATGGACCGCGCGATGAAGCGACTGCTCCGCCGGTGGCTGGCGCGCCTCGGCCTCGGCGTGGGCGTGATCCTGCTGCTCGCCGCCGGCGTCTGGGGGTGGCTGCAGTACGACTCGGCCCGGAAACTTCAGGCGGTGATCGACGCGGCCCACGCGCGGGGGGAGCCGATCCTGCGGGCTGATTTCGCGCCGCCCTCCCTGCCCGACGCCGGCAACGCCGCCCCGCTGCTGCGCGAGGCGGCGGGGCCACTGGCGACGCTGGACGAGCGGGAATGTGACGTGCTCCTCTCGCCGACCGGTCGGTCGGTCGGCATGACCGACGCCGAGGCGGATGACCTGATCGAGTCGGTCCTGGCGGACCACCCGGAGGTGCTGCGGCTCCTCGCGGCGGCGCGGCAAAAGGCCGGCGTCGCGTGGCCCGTGACGCCGGGCACGCCGATCATGACGACCGACCTGCCGCACCTGAACGACTGCCGTTTCCTGGTGGAGTTCGCGGCGAACGTCGCGCGGCACCGCCACCGCCGGGGGGAGGACGCGGCGGCCGTGCGGCGGCTGCGCGACGCGGCGTTCGTCGGCCGGGCGGCGGATGCGTCGCCGCTGCTGGTGTCGCACCTGGCCGCCGTCGGCTGCGACGCGCTGGTGGCGGATGCGGCAAGGGAGATCGCATCAACGCTGAAAGTCAATTCCACCGACGGCGCGTCGGCGGGCGAGGTGCGGGCGCTGATCGCGGACCTGAGCGACGAGGCCGGCCGGCGGGCGGAGTTCCACCGGTCGCTGCTGGAGGAGAAGCTGTCGGTCCTCGACAGCATCGAGGGCAGCCGGCGGGGCGCGGGGTATGGCGGGGCGACCAACTTCTTCTGGCGCTACAACGCCGTCCACGCGGCCGAGGGGTTGGACGCGGTCCGCGCGGCGGCGGGAAAGGCAGATTGGCCGGCGGCGTTGGCGGTGCTGAAGCCGTGGGTCATCGAGAGCCGGCCGCCGCGGCTTCACGCGGTGGGCGACCTGCTGATGCCCGGATGGGCAAAGTTTGTCAAAACCGACTTCAAGGCCGCCGCCACCCGGCGGGTCGCGGCCACGGCGTTGGCGATCCGGCTCTTCCAAACCGATCACAACGGCAAGCGGCCGGCGGCGCTGGCGGCGTTGGTGCCGGACTATCTGCCCGCCCTGCCGGTCGACCCGTTCGCGCCCGACGGCCGGACGTTCGGCTACGCACCGGGGCGGGCGGGCGGGGCGGATGCGCGGCTGTGGTCGGTCGGCATCAACGGCGTGGACGACGGCGGCGCGATGCCCGTTGGCAAGCCGCCGGGCCGCGCCGAGGGTGGGGCGCCGTGGGATTTCCCCGACGCCGTGTTCCGGCTGGACGCCGCGCCGGAGTCGGGGCGGTAGAACTACGCGATGGAGGATGTAAGACCAAGCCGGCTGCGGTGGTGGGCGACGCGGCCAACGCGCGGGGTGAGCCGAACCTGCGGGCCCCCTCCCACCGCTGCCCGCCCGGATTTGCCGCCCCGCCGCTTCCCGTGCCAGATCCGCGGTTCGTGGCACGGGCGTCCCGCCCGGATTTGCTTGCCCTGCCGCGTCCCGCGCCGCATCCGGGCGGGACGCCCGTGCCACGAAGGATTTAACACCGCTGCCGTCCGGCGGTAAACTCCGGGCGATGGAGACCGTCAAACCGAGCCGGCTGCGGTGGTGGGCGACGCGGCTGGGCGTTGCGTTCGCGGCGATGGTGCTGCTGGCCGTCGGCGCGTGGGGGTGGCTGGCGTGGGACTCGTCGCGCAGGCTGGCGGCGGTGATCGACGCGGCCCACGCGCGGGGGGAGCCGATCCTGCCTGGCGATTTCAAGCCCGTCGCGCTGCCCGATGCGGAGAATGCCGCCCCGCTGCTGCGGGCGGCGATGGCGGCGCTGTCGCTGACCGACCCGCAGCGCGAGGCGACCGACAGCGTGACGCGACTGCCGAAAGGGCTGACGGCGTCGCAGGTCGATGCCGCCGTCGCTTCGATTGCAATCGACCACCCGGAAGTGCTGCCGCTGATCGCCGAGGCGCGGGCGCGGGGGGCGGTCGAGTGGAACGTGCCGCTGGCGTCGCCGGCGATGATGACGAACTTTTCGTACCTCAACGGCGTCCGAGCGCTGGCGAACTACCGCGGCGCGGTGGCGATGCGGCAGCACCGCGCGGGGGAGGATGGGGCGTTCATCGAGGGGGTCGGCGACGTGCTGTTCATCGCGCGGGCTGGGGGCGAGAGCCGGTTTCTGGTGCCGCACCTGGTGGGGGTGGGGTGCGAGGCGCTGGGGGACACGATGGTGCTGCGCGCCGCGCCGGACCTGTCGATCGGCGGGTCGGGGGGCGGGGCATCGCCGGGGGCGGTGCGGGGGCTGATCGCGCGGCTGCTCGACGAGGGCGGACGGTCGGCGGAGTTCGCCGACGTGCTGCGGCACGAGCGGGTGATGGCGCTCGACGAGATCGCCTCGGCCGGCGGCGGCGGGGGCCGGTCGTCGAGCATTTACGTCCGCTACAACTCGGTTCACGCGGCGGAGCAGATCGGGATGCTGATCGCGGCGGCAGGCGCGGCGAACTGGCCGGCGGCGAAGGGGGCGATCGTGATGCCGCCGAAGCCGACGCCGCTGCGGCCGTTCGAGATGCTGTCGGACCTGATCGTGCCGAGCCTGTCGAAGGCGGTCAAGGCCGAGTACCGCATCAGCGCAAATCGCCGGCTGGCGGCGGCGGCGCTGGCGATCCGGCTGTACCAAACCGACCACGGCGGCAAGCGGCCCGCGGCGCTGGCGGACCTGGTGCCGGCCTACCTGCCCGCGGTGCCGATCGACCCGTTCGCGCCGGGCGGCCTGCCCTTGCGATACTCCGAAAGCCCGACGGCGCGGCTGTGGTCCGTCGGCGAAAACGGCCGCGACGACGGCGGCTCGCTTGCCCCGGCGAAATCCGAGGGCGGCCGGGTGCGCGACGAGTGGGCGGCGCCCGACGCGGTGTTCCCGCTCGACGCCGCGCGGCGGTAGACTCGCCCGCCATGCGACTCAAAGACCGAACCATCCTGATCACCGGCGGCACGAGCGGCATCGGCCGCGAACTGGCCGCCCGGCTGCTGGGGCGCGGCAACACGGTCCTTGTCACCGGGCGCGACCAAGCGAAGCTCGACGCCACGGCCCAGAGCCTGCCGGGCCTGCAGACCTTCCGCAGCGACGCCGGCAAATCGGAGGAGATCGCCGCCCTGCACGCGGAGGTGATCGGCCGGTTCCCGAACCTGGACGTGCTGGTCAACAATGCCGGCATCATGCGGAACCTGGACCTGAACGAGGATCGAGGATTGGACGACGTGGTGCGCGAGATCGAGATCGACCTGAATGGCCCCCTGCGGATGGTCCAGCAGTTCCTGCCGCACCTCAGGGCGCGCGGGGAGGCGCTGGTCGTGAACGTGACGAGCGGGCTGGCGTTCGTGCCGTTCCCGCTCTCGCCGGTCTACTCCGCCGCCAAGGCCGGGCTGCACGCCTACACGCAGTGCCTGCGGCTGCAACTGCGCGGCACGGGCGTGCGGGTGGTGGAGCTGGCCCCGCCGGGCGTGGAGACGCCGCTGTTCCGCGGGGAGTTCGAGGAGGAGCTCAAGGGCCAGAAGGCGATGGACGTCGGCGTGCTGGTGACCAAGGCGATCGCCGGCATCGAGGCCGGCAAGGTCGAGATCCGGCCGGGCCTGAGCAACGTGCTGAAGGCGATGAGCCGCCTCGCGCCGGGGTTCATGCTCAAGCAGATGGCGAAGATGGGGGAGAAAAAGCCGGCCTAGTCGTCGATTGGTTGCTGCGACGCGGTAGACTTCGCCGATGGACGCTCCGAAGTAAACGGGGCTGCGTGGGGATCGTCGCCCTCGTCCGCGTGAACGCCAACGGCTCGCCCGACGCCACCTTCGGCTCCGGGGGGCTGGTGACGGTCGACATGGGTGGCACCGACATCGCGTACGACGTGACCCTGCAGCCGGACGGCAAGATCGTCGCGGTCGGCACCAACGGCGACGACCTCGCCGTCGTGCGGCTCAACCCCAACGGCTCGCCCGACGCGACCTTCGGCACGGGCGGCAAGGCGTTCTACGGCGACAGCTACACGCCGGAGGTGGGCAACTCGGTGGTGGTGCAGCCCGACGGCAAGGTGCTGGTCGGGGGCGAGGACAACGGCGACTGGCTGTTGGTGCGGTTCACCGCCGCCGGCGCGGCGGACCCGACGTTCGGCACGTCGAACACCACCGGCGACACGACGGTGGACCTCGGCGGGTCGGAGCGCATCCGCGGCATCGCCCTGCAAGGCGACGGGAAGATCGTCGTCACCGGCAACCGCGGGGGGGACGGCCGGGCGAACGACCTCGCCGTGGCGCGGTTCGTGGCCGACCCCGCCCCGGCGGTCCGGCGGCTGTACGCGATGCAGGACGCGAACTACAATGTCACGGCGCTGGCCGACGAGGGCGGCACCGTGGTCGAGCGGTACCTGTACGACCCCTACGGGGCCGTGACGGTGCTGAACGCGGACGGGACGCCGCGGGCGGGGGGCAGCGCCTACGGGTGGCAGTACCTGTTCCAGGGCCTGCGGCTGGACGGCGGGTCAGGGCTGCTCGAGGCCCGCGGGCGGTACGACAGCCCGACGCTGGGGCGGTGGACGAAGCAGGACCCGGCGGGATACGTCGATGGGGCGAATCGGTATCAAGATGTGTCGGGGGATCCGATTGATAATTTGGACCCGAGTGGCCTCCGGCTTTACAAAGGTCGAAGCAAGTGGGGGGGATTCACCCACGCGTACATTTGGGATTCTACAACGGGGGAGTATTACGAAATGAACGGATCATCCGGCACGCCGAGCGACGAACATCGGTTCGATACCGAGAACCAACAGCGGGGTCCAACGGACACATGCCCGGCGGACAACACATGGAGGGACTTTGATACGGACGGGAAGGCCAGACGCGACGTTACGCCGATTCTGAATGAGGACGGCTCGGAATTGACGCCGGAGCAAGAGCAGAAGATTAAGGACTACATGAAGGGATGGAAGAAGGGACACCCGTGGGTACCGTACTTCAGTGACTGCCACACCGCCGTCAATCAGGCCATTGCCTCGGCGAAGGCGAAAGTTCCCGGTCACACCGGCCGACGCGATCCTATCAAGCAGTAATGCATGAGGAGCAACACATGAAGCTTGCGGCATCGACGTCACTGTTGTTACTCTTGGCATCAGGCTGTAGTGGCACTCGAAGCCCCGGCGGACCTCCGATCTACACCTGGGCAGCCGATGATCTGGAGATGCGGATTTCAAGCCTGTCCGGCACGGAGGATCCATATATACACTTGAGCGGAAATTTGCGCTACCCATTCGCCCTGGATGATCGTGCCGGCGTCGCCTATGTGGCGGACGTAAAGAGCCACACGATCCACAGGCAGAAAGTTAACGTGGGCAATTACTCTTATTCCGCCACTGCTGATGGGAAGGTTTCGGAAACATCTTCTATTTCGTCTGAAGCAGCACCGTGGCGCGTCTACGTTGCAGTCAACGGGCCATACGTCGCGGCAGTTCATGAAGACGGCATCCACCTGTCGGTGTTCGATAGCGCGAAGGCCAAAACTGCCGAGAGCGATAGGGGAGAAGTGGGACACTTCCATCTCACTGGTATTGTCTCGACGCAAGATCACATTTATGCAACTTATGACATCTATCCCTATGCTCCATGGGAGTTCCCGAAGACCGCCCTCTGGCCGATTTGCAGCACGTCCGGGTCGCCAGTGAGCTTCTCCGGACAGCCCACCATCGTCGAGGGGATGATCGTCGGTTCGGACTGTCGTGGTGACCGTCTGTTGTTTAGGGATGGGGGGCACCTGCTGCGCCGGTCGAACTTTAAGTGGGTGGACATGGCTACCGGAAAGAGCGAAAGGCTCCGGCTGCCGGCCGATAGCTATGCGTGCGTAGACTGTGGCAAAGGAGAAGAGAAATAGATGGGGAGTAAAGGGGCTTGTAGTTGTTTCTTGGAGGGAAGCGGAAGTCATGTTTCTCCGACTTCTGTCAAACTCGCCACGATCTAGTCTTGACCACCCAAATGGGAAAAGGCATCACGCAACTATTAATGATTATGTACGCTCGGTTCTCTCAGCTTGCTTTGTCTAGATTTTATTGGTCCTCCACGCCGCCGCACTCCAGCTCAATTATCCGAAGGAGTTCCCGCCATGCCCACCCCCACGACCCGACCCCACACCCTCCCGCTCCCCCGCGGCCCCCGGCCGGCGCTCGGCTCGCCCGCCGACGCCGCGGTGCGGGTCGCCCCCGCTCCCCGGCCCGACCCGCTCCCCCCGGCCCCGCCCGCCCCGCCGGCGGCCGTGGACCCCCGCGAGTGCCGCTTCCGCGCCTACGACCCGACCGTGGGCCGGTGGACCCCCGAGTTCCCCGCCGACCCCGCCGGCGGGGCGGAGTAGGCGGCCGGCCACCTTCAGGAGCAGCCCGTGGCAGACCCTTTCGACGATCTAGCAACCGGCCACGCCTGGTCGGTCTGGTACTACGGGGACGAGGGCTACCCGGACGGCTCCGGCCCCGCCCTCCCTGCACCGGCCGTCGCTGGCGGGGCCGCGCGGGAGTGTGACGCCCGCGCCCTGACCGCGCTGATCGCTGCGTCCGGGGACGGCTCGACTTGGGAGTGGCAGGGGGCCGACGGCGACCCCGGCCCGGCGGCCGAACCGGGCGGGGAGGGGTCCACGGGCGCGGTGGGCGTCTGCTACCTCGCCTCGTATGACACCGAAGGCCGGCCACTCTCCTGTGTCCCCCTTCCCCCGATGGCCGACGCGGATGCGGCGGCGTAGCGGCGGGTGTGGCCGCGCCGCCCTCAGCCGTGGACGACCCGCAGGTTCGGCATGCCCCAGCACTGCACGCCCCTGTCGGCGGCCAGGAGGCCCAGCCCCTCGGTCTCCACCTCCCCGTGCCAGTCGTTCGCCCCCGGCGGGCGGACCCGCGGGCTCGCCCGGCCGTAGGGGAAGCAGGGGAACACCAGCCCGTCGCGGTGGGCGTCGGCCCGCAGCATCGAGCCGCCGACGGCGTGGATCGGGCCGGGCGGCGCAACGGCTCCCGGCGGCGGCTAGACTGTCCGCAGCGATGAAGCGCGCCACCCTCCTCCACGTCGGCACGGTCCTGCTCAGCCTCGGCCTGCTCGCGGCGGCGGGGTACGCGCTCTACGCCGAACTCCACCACCTCACGTGGGCGTCGGTGGTGGGGTCGATCCGCGCGATCCCGGCGTGGCGGGTCGCCGCGTCGATCGGGCTGATGATCGCCGGCTACACCACGCTCACGCTGTACGACGAGATGGCGGTGCGGTACGTCGGCGGCAAGATCGCGTACCCGAAGGTGGCGATGGCGAGCTTTATCGCCTACGCCTTCAGCCACTCCATCGGCTTCGCCGCCGTCACCGGCACGGGCATCCGCTACCGCCTCTACACGGCGTGGGGGCTGCGGGCGTCGGACGTCGTGCGCGTGACGGCGTTCGTGTCGATCACGTTCTTCGTGGGGCTGATGGCGGTCGGGGCGGTCGATTTCCTGGTCGCCCCGGTGGAGTTGCCGACGTTCCTGAGCGGGTTGTGGGGGCTGCGGCACCTGTCGATCACCACGACCCGGCCGTTGGGGTATGTGCTGGCGGTGCTGCTGGCGGGATACCTGTACTGGACGTTTTTCTGGAGGAAGACGTTCGAGGTGCGGGGCTTCCGGCTGGTGCCGCCGACGCCGCGGATGTCGGTGTTGCAGGTGATCGTCTCGTCGGTCGACTGGCTGCTGGCGGCGGCGGTGTTCTTCGTGCTGCTGCACGACGGGCCGGGGGTGGGGGTGGTGCTGGGGGTGTTCGTGGTGTCGGTGATGGCGGGGTTCATCAGCCACGTGCCGGGCGGGCTGGGGATTTTCGAGGCGGTGGCGGTGTTCCTGTTCGCGCCGTACATGCCGAAGGACAAGGTGATCGGCGCGCTGATCGTCTACCGGCTGATCTACTACTTCCTGCCGCTGGTGGCGTCGTTGATCGCGCTGTCGATCTACGAGGCGAGCACGCTGCGCGCGCTGCCCGGCCGAATGGCGGCGTGGCTGCGGGGGCGGCGTGGGGCGGGGAAGGTGGAAACGGAAGGGGCCGGCGTCTGAGCGCGAAGGCCCGGACGCCGGCGTTTCCAAACCGTTTTGCGGCCAAGGCTTACCCGAGCAAATCGTCGAGCAGCTTGTTGGCGGCGGCGTCGAGCTTCTCCGGCGTCTCGTAGGTGCCGGCGGCGATCTGGGCCTTGACGTCGCGGACCTTGTCGGCGCGGACGTCGTTCGCCTTGGCCGCCTTGAGCAGGTGGCCCGCGCCGGAGAGCTCGAGCTTGTCCGCGGCCCGCGCGGGGGTGGACGGGGCGGCGGGCGTGGCGGCGGCGGTCGGCTTGGCCGGCGGGGCGTAGACCTTCTGGACGGGGGTCGAACCCGAAATGTTGTTGATCTGGCTCATGAGCTTCCTTGGCTTCCGTGCGGGGGCAATCGGGGCACCAACCCCGACACCAGAATCATCGACGGGCCGGGCGGCAAAACTTGACCGGCTTTAGGCGGAACACGTTTATTTTCTAAGTCGAAAGTCGGCAATCACTTGTGTCAATCGCCGGCGAATCCTGCCGCAAATTATGGGACGCTAGGCCGCACTTCCTGCCGTCGGGTGGTTGCCCAATTTAACGCACTACGTTCTTTCCGAGCAAGATGGCTTCGGCGAAGCGGGCGGTCATTTGCGGGTTTTTGTAGATCAGCGGCAGCAGCAGGCGGAGGTTCTGCTGCGGGCCGCGGAGGTAGTCGCCCAGGCTCGCGCCCCACTTGCCGCGGTAGGCGGAGAGGGCGTCCTGCGGGTGGTCGGCGTTGAGGGCGGCGGCGGCCACGTGGGCGGCGAAGGTGGCGGACCAGCAGGCGGGGTAGAGGTCCTCGCCCGTGGCGGCGTAAAACCCGCCGGCGGGGCCGAGCAGCAGCGTGAGGTCGGCCACGGCGTCGCGCTCCAGCGCGCCGCCGAGGGGGAGGTCGGCGGAGGCGATTTTCTTGAGCTCGATCCCGTCGCGGCCGGCAAGGTGGCCGTGGGCGGTCAGGACGTTGAGCCACCGATTCATCAGGTCGGCCGGCGGGGTTTTCGAGCCGGGGGCGTCGGCGGCGACGGGCTGTTCGACCACCGCCTGCGCGCCGGCCGGGCCGATCAGCAGCCACGCCCAGCAGAGGTTGCCGCCGAGGTCGAGGCTCATCGGCACCACCGGCGGGCCGTCGTGTTTCAGCAGCACGTTCGGCGGGAGGGCGAGGCGGCTGACGCGGCGGAGCAGCGCGTCGGGCCACGCCGGCGGGATCGAGGCGGCGGCGGCGGAGTCCGGCGGCAAGGCGTCGGCGAGGAGCAGGAGTTTGGCGTCGACCGCCCCGCCGTCGGCCGTGGCGTGCAGGCCGGTCTCGTCGACGGCGTCGACGGAGAAGGACTTGGGCGAGATCCGCCGGACGCCGGCCTCATTGGCGAGCGCGGCGAGGGCGTCGCGGACGGCATCGGTTCGGGCGAGGTGGGCGAGCGGCTCGTCGGCGGCGTATCGGCCGGTGAGGCTGGGGTCGTCGGCGAGGAAGGCGAGGCCGTGGACGGGGGCGAGGTCGAGCGCGTCGGCCAGGGGTTTCAGCCGCTTGTGGAGCTTGAAGAAGGCGGGGTTGAGCAGGGCCGGCGCGTCGGCCGGCGGCGGG
Organism: Tepidisphaeraceae bacterium; assembly: GCA_965260985.1. Taxonomy (GTDB): domain Bacteria; phylum Planctomycetota; class Phycisphaerae; order Tepidisphaerales; family Tepidisphaeraceae; genus CBDHCE01. The sequence continues at coordinate 223,605 of CBDHCE010000020.1, forward strand.
CCGGGGGGCAGGACGTGCAGGACGTTCGCCCTCTTCTCCGCCAGCAGCAGGGCGGCGAGGTGGGCGGACGGGTGGTGGCCGTAGACGATCGCGCCGGTCCGCTTCTCCTTCATCTCCTTGGCATCCTTGGCGGGCATGGGCGGATGGTAGGGGGCATTTAGAGTTGCGGGATCGGGCCGACCGGCACGAGCGGCTTGTGCAAATCCTTCTCCGGGCGGAGGCTGGGGCCGAGCACGACGTTGAGTTTGGTGAGGGCCGCGTTCACTTCCGGGTCGTCGGCCTTGAGGGCGTAGGCCTGCTTGAGGGCGGCGCGGGCGGGGGCGGCCTGGTTCAGGCGGGCGAGGTAAAGGCCGCGCTGCTTGGCGATGTTGAAGCTCGCCGGGTCGAGGGCGGCGGCCTTGTCGAACCACTGCAGGGCGTTGTCGGCGTCGCCGGCGTAGGCGTAGCTCTCGGCGAGGAGCAGGGCATCATCGGCGGTGCCGCTGTCGGCGGCGCGCTTTTCGAGGTTGTTGAGTTCCAGATCCTTCGAGTCCGACTCGCCGACGGCGTGGGCGAGGCTGTCGATGGCGCGGCCCTTGAAGGCCTCGTCGGCGCGGCCGTCCTGGGTCAGGGGCATCACGTCGAGGGCGGTTTTGTAGGCCCGGATCACCTGGTTCGGCTGGTTGAGCTTCTCGTAACTCGCGCCGAGGTAGTAGTACGACTTGTAATTCCGCGGGTCGACCTGCACGCTCTTCTCGAACGAGGCGGCGGCGGCGGGGTACTCGCCCTGGCGGTAGAGTTTCTCGCCGTCGCGGCGGTCGTTAAGGCTGGTCACGCGCGACTGGCCGCAGCCGGCGACGAACACAAGGGGCGCGAGGCAGAGGGCGAGGGCGGCGGCGAGGCGAAGGGGGCGGGCGGGTCCGTTCATCCCGCCGAAAATACCCGCGCCGCCCCGCTTTGCAAGCCGGGCGATCGCTGTTGCCGGTTGGTGGGCGGTGGCTATGATGCGCGGCATGGCGATCGGCATCCTGGAGAAGGTCGGGCGGGACACCAACAACACGCTGGAGAACTTCGGCGACTTCTGCCTGTTCGCCGCCTCGGTCTTCCGGTGGCTGTTCAGCAGCTTCGTCTCGACGCCGTGGAAGAGTTTCCGGCTGCTGGTGCCGCAGATGTACGAGGTGGGCGTTCGGTCGGTGCCGGTGGTGGCGGTCACGGGGGCGTTCATCGGCATGGTGATGGCGCTGGAGACCTACGAGCAGTTCAAGAGTCTGGGGCAGGAGGAGCGCATCGGCAGCGTGATCGGGCTGACGGTGGTGAAGCAGATCGGCCCGGTGCTGGCGGCCGTGATGCTCGCCGGGCGCGTCGGCGGGGCGCTGACGGCGGAACTCGGCACGATGAACGTGACCGAGCAGCTCGACGCCCTGCGGGTGATGGGCAGCGACCCGGTCCGCTACCTAGTGGTGCCCCGCTTCATCGCCTGCGTGCTGCTGACGCCGGTGCTGACGATCTACAGCGATTTGCTCGGCATCCTCGGCGGGTGGATGGTCAGCACGCGGTTTTTGGGCATTCCCGACGAGGCGTACTGGCACTACAGCGCGATGGGCATCGAGACGTGGCAGGTGATGGAGGGGGTGATCAAGGCCTTCTTCTTCGGCGGGGCGATCGGGCTGATCGCCTGCTACAAGGGCTTTAACTGCGGCAGCGGCGCCAGCGGCGTGGGGCGGGCCTGCACGGAGAGTTTCGTCGCCAGCTTCCTGTCGATCATCGTGCTCAACTTCTTCTTCGCCAAGATGTTGCGCGACCTGTACAACGGGCTCTACGGGCCGCCGGGAAGCCTGTTTTGACGTAAGGATGAAGGTGGAAGGCGGAAGGATGAATGACGCCTTCTTTTCATCCTTCATCCTTCGCCCTTCATCCTTATGCCATGCCCCTCATCGAGCTCAAAAACGTCCACAAGCGGTTCGGCCGGCTCGTCGTGCTCGACGGGGTGAGCCTGCAGGTGGAGCAGGGGAAGAACTTGGTCGTCCTCGGCGCCAGCGGCAGCGGCAAGAGCGTGATGCTCAAGCACATCGTGGGGCTGCTCAAGCCCGACCGCGGCGAGGTCTGGTTCGACGGGCAGCGGATCGACCAACTCTCCGAGCGCGACCTTGGGCCGGTGCGGCGGCGGATCGGCTACCTGTTCCAGCAGGGGGCGCTCTTCGACTCGCTCACGAACGCACAGAACATCGCCTTCCCGCTGCGGGAGCACACGAAGATGGGCCGCGACGCGGTCGACGCGGCCGTGCGGGAGAAGCTCAAGCTCATCGGCCTGCCGGACGTGGGGGCGAAGATGCCCGGCCAACTCTCCGGCGGTCAGCGGAAGCGCGTCGCCCTGGCGCGGGCGATCGCCATGGAGCCGGAGGTGCTGCTCTACGACGAGCCGACGACGGGCCTGGACCCGATCCGGTCGGACGTGATCAACGAGTTGATCCTGAAGCTGCAGCGCGAGATCAAGGTCACGAGCGTCGTCGTGACGCACGACATGCACAGCGCGCTGAAGGTGGCCGACCGCGTGGTGATGCTGCACGAGGGGAAGCTGATCTTCGACGGCACGCCGGACGAGGTGCGGGCGACCGACAACGAGATCGTCAGCCGCTTCGTCGCCGGCGAGGCGGGGGAGGCGGAGTTGGCGACGCTCCGGTGAGGAAGGGATGAGCGGGTTAGGGATGAGCAGGTGAGCAAAAGTCCTTCAGTTCCCACCTCACCTGCTAATCCCTCACCCGCTCATCCCTTCTTCTGCACGACCTTCACCAGAGAGACCTTCCCCCCGCGCGGCGCCCGGAACGTGCCGACGTAGCGGGTGCCGTCCTTCATCGCGCAGGTGAGGCCGGAGGGGCGGGCGCGGTCGGATTGGAGGGTGAAGGTCGCGCCGGCGTCGGTCATGGTCTTCGCGCGGGCGAGGGCCGACGCCAGCAGCGCTTGCGGCAGCCAGTCGGCGTCGGAGGATTGCAACTTGCCCGAATCGGCGTGGCGCGAGAACTCGGCCCAGCCGTCGAACGTCTGCCCCGCGGCGGCGGCGCGGGCGAGGAAGCTGGTGAGGGTCTCGACCGCCGCCCGGTCGTACAGGTCGGCGGTGGCGTCGGGCGGCAGGGATTTCCACCACGCCTTCCACTTGGCCTCGAAGCCGACGGCATCGCCGAAGGTCTGCCCCCACGCCCGCTGCCACGGCGCGCCGCGGCCGAGTTGGGACATGAAGTTCGAGAACGCCCCCTGATACCGCCCGCCGTCGCCGTGGGCGAGGAACTGGGCCATCGACCACGCCTGATCGTAATTTGTCAGGCTCAGGCCCTCGTTCCAGGCGCGGTGGCTCATCTCCATCATGTCCTTGATGGGGCGGAACTTGCCGTGGTCGATCTCGGCGACGATCCGCTGCTGCCGCCACGCGGGGATCGCGCCGCTGACGAAGCCGTCGCCGGTGAAGAGCGCCTCGCCGAAATACTCCGCCAAGCCCTCGTTGACCCAGACGGGCAGGTCGCCGCCGATCACGGCGTCGGCGAACTGGTGGAAGCCCTCGTGCTGGACGGTGTGCCAGATCGCCGGCGAGATGTGGCCGGCGTCGTTGGCGTGGGCGCAGGCCATCAGGCGGCGAGAGTTGGGGTCGTACTGCCCCGCGCTGCCGGGCCGGCCGCCGGCGGCGAGGTAATCCGACTCGTGGGCGTAGAGGTAGAACGGCAGCTTGTCGCGGATCGCCCCGGAGAAGCCGCTGGTGCGGCGGTGGTACTCCTCGGCCATGCGGGTCATGCGCAGGCCGGCCTCCTTCGCCTGGTCGGCGGAGAGGTCGGTGTGGATGAGGTAGTAGGCGGTCTCGTACCGCTTCATCCCGGCGGAATCCACCGGGCCGGCCTCCGGCTCGTCGGCGCGGGTGGCCGCGCCGCGGGTGGTGCCGGTGAGGGCCGCCAGCGCGAGCATTAGGAACGCGAGTAGTATCGGTCGACCTGTTCGCACCATCGAAACGCCTCCTGACGAATTATAACCCCTGCCGATCCGCCGCGCGGGTTCAACCGGGCGGGGCCGGCGGCTATGATGGCCGGCTTGCGTCGACGCATCGACGCCCCTACAACCGGGCCGCCCGCCCCGCCTCCACCCGCGTTGCCCTTGCCCGCGTTGCCTCGCCCGACCCGACCGGAACCCGCCCATGACCGCCTACCGCAGAAACATCCTCGTCGGCTCGACCGTGCTGCTCGGCCTGCTGATCCTCGCGTGGATGATCATCCAGTTCGGCGAGGCCATCGCCAGCCCCTTCGGCGACCGAACCCTCGCCGTCACCTTCATCAGCGACCGCGCCGATGGCGTCGCGCCCGGCTCGCCGATCATCTACCGCGGCCTCAACGTCGGCCGCGTCAGCGACGTCAGCCTCTCCGAGGACGGCGAGAAGGTGATGATCGGCGCCCGCATCAACGTCGGGCGGCCCATCCCCAGAAACGTCACCGCCACCATCCGCCTCACCAGCCTCGTCGGCAGCGGCAGCGCGATCATGCTCGAGACCGGCGGCCTGCCGCCGGAGGGGCAGATCGGCGCGGGCGAGAAGATCGACGCCACCTTCGTCGGCCTCGACCTCATCCCCCCCGCCCTCGCCCAACTCTCCGAGCAGCTCTCGGTGGCGGCCAAGAACTTCAACGACCTCAAGGTGCTGCAGAACATCAACGCCCGCGTCACGCAGGTCGGCAAGGCCGTCGACCGCTTCAACGCCCTCATCGGCGACGAGAAGATGACCGGCGACGTCCGCGCCGCCCTCGCCAACGCCCGCGAGACCACCGACCGCGTCAAGGCGATCGTCGCCCGCGTCGACGGCCGGCTCGACCCGATCCTCAACGACGCCGGCAAGGCCGCCACCTCCGCCCGCGAGACTGCCGGCTCGGCCAAGGAACTCGTCGACTCGGCGCAAACCACGCTGCGCACGACATCAGACAACCTGAACCAGCGCCTCGCGCAGGCCTCGGCCGCGCTGGGCAGCATCGAGTCGATCCTGACCAAAGTCGACCGCGGCACCGGCACCGCCGGCAAGCTGGTCAACGACCCCAAGGCCTACCAGGCGCTGACCGACTCGCTGCAGTTGCTCTCGGCCACCATCGCCGACACCAAGCGGCTGGTGGAGCAGTGGGAGCAGGAGGGGATTTCGTTCAAGCTCCGATGAGGGGGAGGTGGTAGGTAGAGGGTGGTAGGTAGAGGGTGGTAGGTAGAGGGTGGTAAGTAGAAAGATTTCTTCGTTCTCTACCTACTACCTACCACCCACTACCAACTCTTCACGCCGCGACAGCGGTGGGAAGATGCGGCTTGACAACTTCGACAATCGCGTCGAAGGCGGCGGGATCGGCGATGGCGAGCTCGCTGAGCATCTTGCGGTTCAGCTCGACGCCGGCGTCGGTCAGGGCGTGGATGAAGCGGCTGTAGTTCAGCCCGCGCTGGCGGAGGGCGGCATTGAGGCGCGTGATCCACAGGCCGCGGTAGCTGCGCTTCTTCTGCTTGCGGTGGACGTAGGCGTACACGTCGGCCTTGCGGGTAAACTCCTTGGCGACGCGGTAGTTGTGGCCGGGCGCGCCGCGCATCCCCTTGGCTTTCTTGAGGAGGCGCTTGCGTTTGCGGGCGTGGGTGGGGCCGCCGGTGACTCGGGGCATGGTGAAATCCTTTCGGGAACAGTGGGAGCCAGAGGCGCGGCGCGCCTGAAGGCGGCGGCGTGGCTGCGCCGGCACCGTGCCGACGCTTGATGGGTTGTGGGCGCGGGCGCTACTCCGCCTTGGCGGTGGCGGCGTCGGCCAGGGCGTGCTCGTGGGCGAGCTTGCGCGGGTTCATGCCCGCCAGGCCCATGTAGCGCCGCAGGTTGATCGAGTGGCCGTGCGCGAGGATGGCGGGCTTGCCGAGCCGCCGCTTGAGGGCCGCGCCGCGATTGCTCATCAGGTGGCTGGTCTTCTCGCGGTGGTGCTTGAGCTTGCCGGTGGCGGTCACCTTGAAGCGCTTGGTGACGCTCTTCTGCGGCTTGAACTTGTAGGCCATGTCGGGGCTGCCTTCGTGCTTCGGTCTGGAACTTGGTGCGGTGAAACGGACAGGATGGTAGCGGCGGGGGCGGAGTTCGTCCACTGCCGGCCGTCGCACCATGACTGGCCTCGTTTAGCCGACCCGCTTGCGGGGCGCGTGTTGCCGAAGACGCGCCCCGCAAGCGGGGCGGCTAAACGGACGGACGTGCTAGGAGCCGACGGGCACCGGCGTGGGCGATCGCGCCGGGCGCGCCGGGACGTTCAGACTCGCGCCCGAACGCAGGTTGCGGCTCGGTGCCGGATCATCCTCGCCGAGGGGCTTGACCTTCGTCGGGTCCTTGTGGTCCGGCTGGAGGACCATGCTGATGCGCCGGCCCATCATCTTCATGTCCTGCTCGACCTTGCTGACCATGAAAAGGTTCTTTTTGATCTTGTCGAAGATTTCCCGGCCGAGCTCCTGGTGGGCCATCTCGCGGCCGCGGTACTGGAGGGTGAATTGGACCTTGTGGCCCTCCTCCAGGAACTTCTTGGCCCGCTCGGTTTTGATCAGCAGGTCGTGGTCGCCGATGCGGACGGTCTTGATCTTGACCTCCTTGAGCTGCCCGGCGCGGCTGGAGGCGCGGCTCTTGTCCTCCTTCTTCTGCTGCTGGTAGCGCCACTTGCCGTAGTCGAGGATTTTGCAGACCGGCGGGCGCGCGTTGGGGGCGACCTCGACGAGGTCCAGGCCGGCGTCCTGCGCCATGCGCTGGGCGTCGGCGGTCGGCACGACGCCGACCTGGTTCTCGTCCTGGTCGATCAGGCGCACCGGGCTGATGCGGATCTGATGGTTATGGCGGAAGTTGGTGGAAATGGCTCTGTCACTCCGAAGAATCACGCCGGCCCGAACTCGATCACGCGGAGGCCACGCGGGGCCTAGGGGAGCCGGGCCGGCCGGGCGGCTCCCAAGGTGTTACGAAACGGCCCGCATTGTGTTCTGCCGCGGGCCGGCTGGCAAGGGGAGTTTAGGCGGAATTTTTCGCAACGCCCCGTCGGCCCCGGAAAGGTCGCTTTGAGCGGCGCGGGCGGGCCGGGTAAGATCGGCCGATGCCGTTGACCTCCGCCCTCGCGGCCCTCCTCGCCACTGCCGCTTCCGTCCCCGCCACGACGCGCGCCGCGACCCAACCGACCACCCGCCGCACCGGGTTGGCCGGCAGCGCCGACGCCGCCGGCCAGAGCGTCAAAACCCTGCTGACCCAACTCTGGGCGATGTGGCAGGGCTTCATCGCCTACCTCCCGCAGCTCATCATCGCGGTCTTCGTCCTGTTCCTCACCTGGCTGATCGCCCGCTACGGCAGCCAGATCATCGCCGCCGGCATGACGCGCGCGAAAAGCCGGCCGAGCCTGGTCAACCTGCTCAAGCAGCTTTCCTACATCGCGATCTGGGTCACGGGTTTCACGATCGCCGCCACCATCATCTTCCCCGGCCTGAACGTCGGCCAACTCGTCGCCACCCTCGGCCTGACCTCCATCGCCCTGGGCTTCGCCTTCAAGGACATCATCGAAAACTTCCTCGCCGGCATCCTCATCCTCTGGCGATACCCCGTGGAAATCGGCGACTACATCGAGGTCGACGGCATCTCCGGCAAGGTCGAGGACGTCACCGTCCGAAACACCCAGCTCCGCAAGGTCGACGGCGACCTGGTCATCATCCCCAACGCCACGCTCTTCAAGAACGCCGTCAATAACATGACTAACTGGCGCGACCGCCGCACCACGATCATCTGCGGCATCGCCTACTCGGAGAACGTCGACCTGAGCCGCGACCTCATCAAGGCGGCCGTGGGTGAGTGCAAGACGATCCGCAAGGGCGCGACCCGGCCGGTGCAGGTGTTCGCCAAGGAGTTCGGCGAGAGCTCGATCAACCTCGAGATCACCTGGTGGACCGGCAGCACGCCAGTCGAGATCCGCAAGAGCCGCGACGAGGTGGTGTCGGCCGTGAAGCGCGCGCTCGACGACGCGGGCATCGAAATCCCCTTCCCCTACCGCACGCTCACGTTCAAGGAGCCGCTGCAAACCATCCGGCACTTGGACGGCGCGGCGGAGGAGAAGAATTAACCACGGAGGGCACGGAGAGCACGGAGAAGTCACGGAGAGGAAAAGGGGTTTGTTGCTTCGGCATTGACGCCGACTTTTCCTCTCCGTGCCCTCCGTGGTTAATCTCTTTGCTCACTTCGACTGGAACCCGCCGATCGTCCGGTTGCGGTCGTAGGCCATCTCGAACTGGTAGGTCACGGTCTCGGCCTTCTCGCCGTTGGCGCCGGCGGGCACGCTCAGGTCCCACCGCAGCAGGTTCTGCGGCCGGTCGAGGCGGACGTAGGCCGGATCGGTGCTCAGTTCGCGGCCGGGCGAGGTCAGCCGCACGTTCACCGCGTCGGCGTCCTCGGCGACCGGCAGGCGGTCCCACAACTGCACCGCCGCCGCCTCGGCCTTGTAGCTCTCGATTACCAGCCGGTACTCGAACTTGCGCACCTGATTGCCCCCCTGCACGGCCGACGTTTTGTCGACCAACTGCCGGGCGGCGCGGAGCTGCGGGTCGACGCCGAAGCCGACGGTGAAGGTTTCGCCGACGGCCACCAGCGGCAGGTTCGTGCGGCCGACGAAGTCGTCCCCGAGGTACATCGCCGCCTCGCCGGGCAGCAGCACCACCCCGCCGGCGGCCGATGCCGCATTGGTCGCCGAACCGGTCGCCGGCCGGCTCGCCCCGCCGGCCGCCTTGGGGTTCGTCAGCGTCGCCAGCCGGTAGACGTTGGGCGTCAGCAGCGGCACGGCCTTGTACGACCAGTCGGGCGTCATGCCCAGGCGGGCGACCTCCAGCAACTGCTCCTCGTCGCGCCACGGCACCGTCAGCCGCGACGGCAGCCGGAAGGTGACGGCCGGGCCGGCATCGTCCGACGCCCCCGACCCCCCCGCCCCCCCCGCCCCGCCGCCGAAGGCCGACGCGCCGGACCGGCCCTTGCCGCGGTCGGCCTCGTCCTTGGCGTCGGCGAAGAGGTACTCCGACGTCTGCTCCGCCGCCGCCGCCTCGTTGTAGGCGCGGTTGCCCCTCGCCACGTCCTGCCGCTGGCCGTACGCCGTGTCGGCGGCGTCGCGGAGCTGCTTGGCCTCCTGCTTGAGCTTGCCGGCCTGCTCTAGGTTGAAGTTCGGACCCGCTTGGGCCTGCTGCGGGGTGTTCATTTCTCCCGCCCCGCCGACCACCACCGCCAGCGCGTTCAACTCCGGCGGCGCGGCGTTCAGTAGCGGCCGGGCGGTGGAGAGCGCGAGCTCCACGTCCGCCCAATCCTCCCCCGTCCCCTGGCTGACCGCCGCGAGATATTCGACCCGAACCGCCTTGCCCTCCCCGTCGGCCCGCAACTTGTACTGCGGCCGCCACCCCGCGGCGTTGACCAGATAGTTCAGCCGCACCGTGCCGTCGGCCGCCCCCATCGCCCCGCCGCGGTCGACCACCACCGTCGCCTCGCGCACCGTCCGGTCCGACGACCCGGCCACCTCCGCCCGCTGCCGCTGCAGGTACTGCGCCGCCTCCTGATTCGCCCGAACCTCCTGCCCGATCGCCACCGACCGCGCCGCCAGCGCGCCGCGCTTCGCCATGATGTAATCGCTCAGCCCCGTGACCGCGTCGGCGTTGAGCATCCCCTTCTCGTTCATCTGCGACAGGGCCGACGCGGAGAACTGCTCGAGCTTGTCGAGCAGTTGCAGGTTCTGCTGCACGGTCTGCGTCTCGCGCTGCAATTGCTCAATGGCTTCTTGGGCCTCGGTCACCTTTTGGTCGAGGGCGCGGATCTCCTCGTCGACATTTTCCTTCGTCGCACGGGTGCGGTAGCGGACGGTGAGGGCCCGCAGCCCGTCGCCCGCCTCGGCGTAGAGGGAGTTCGGCACCACCGACGCCGGCAGCGGCGCGACGACCAACTCCACCGCCCCCCGCCCCGCCGGCACCGCCACCTCGCGCGTCACGAGGGCCGTGTTGCGGTACACGGTGACGGCCGTGATCCTGCTCGACGCCACCGGCCGCGTGGCGGGCTTGGTCGCCGGCGCGTCCTGCGCAAATGCGGTTGCGGCGAAAAGCAGCGTGAAAACGAGCGCGAGCGGTCGGTGCATCATCGGCCTCCTTCGGCGGGTGGGGACGGTCGGGAATTACATCCGACGCCCCGCCCGCCGACAAGTTGCCGAAAAAGCGCGCGACCCGATTTTGAGGCGGCACTCCTTAATAGCCGGAGGCGGAAGCCCCGGTCTTCGTTTCGGAAGACGCTCGAACTTAGGAGAGTCTCCTGCGCGATCAACCGGGGCTTCCGCCTCCGGCTATTAAAGAACGGCTATTCAGCAGCCCAGGCCGCCAGAAGCGATTCGCACCGCTTGCGGTTCACGCCGAAGTCGTAGCTGCCGAGGCGGGACTGTGAGCGGACTTGAACCACTTCCGCCGAGTAGTCGAAGCGGAACTCCACGTCGTCGACGAAGCCGAACACGGCCGATCGGGCCTCGGCGTGGACCCAACTCTCGTGCCAGATCACGAGGTCGAGGCGCGGCGATTGCTCAAGCAGCGCGCGAAGCCGCGAGCGGGCCGCCTCCGGGTCGCCGCCGGGGTAGGGCAGCGGCGGCACCCGACGGGAGGGGTCGGGGTCCTCGCTGTTCACCGCGTTGTTCGAGGTCGGGCAGGGGCGGAGCCGGCCGGTGGCGTCGGGGCCGAGGTCGGTCGGGGCGTGGCCGGCGAGGAGGCTCATGCCCGGACGATAGGCCGCCCGCTCCGGGGGGGCCGGGGGGACGCGCCGCCCGCAGGCGCAGGTAGCGGGCGGGCTGCAGGGCGGCGTTGAACAGGTTGTTGTAGAGGTTGGCCGTCATCAGCCGCACGGCCTCGGCGGCGGGCTTGGCGGTCGGCTCGGTCACGAACGGCAGGAAGCACGCCACCGCCGCCAGCCGCAGCAGCGCGCTCAGCGCGAACAGCACGTCGAACGGCCCCAGCGTCCCGACCCACGCCAGCGCGCCCGGCGGCGTCCACGTCCAGCCCGCCAGGGCCGAGGCGATCCACCCGAAGCACAGGCCCCCCGCGCAGCCGGCGAGGTTGATGATCACGCCGTTGACCGCGTTGTACCCGCTGCCGCCGCCCGACTTGTTCGACCCGCCCGCGGACCCGGCGGAGGACCCGCTCATTTCAAGAACGAAATCGAAATTGGCGATCTCCACGCCCGCCCACAGCGCCGCGCCGGCCATCGTCAGAATGTACCCGAGCCACACGGTCCCTGCGCCCATCAGGCACCACCCCAGCCCCACCGGCACCAGCCCCAGCGACGCCACCGCCAGCACCGGCTTGCGGCCCGCCCGGTCGACCGCCTTCCCCCACGCCGGCAGCACGAACAGTTGCGCCAGCATCGGCGCGCCCAGCAGCATCACCTGCACCGCCAGGCTGTCGATGCGCAACTTCTGGATCAGGAACAGCGTCACGAACTGCCCCACCGGCCCCACGGCGAAGGTGAGCGTGCCGATGTAGCCGGCGAAGCAGAGGAACCGCCCGTCCTTCAGCGGCGCGACCAGCGGGCGCAGGAACGGCTCGCGGGCCTTGGGCGGCACGGGGATGGCGGGCACGAACTGGTGCAGCGCGATGTCGGCCACCCCGCACACCGCGGCGGCGAGGAAGATCACCGCGCACAGCGCCAACTCGTGGCCCGGCCCGTACTTGGTCAGCAGCCAGCCGACCGCGAACGCCACGGGCACCGCCGGGGCAATGCCCCACATTTTGCGGCGCGAGAAATACCCCCCGCGCAGCCGGCCCGGCACGACGTCGGCCATCCAGCTCACCCACGCCGGCCCGCCCGCCGCCCCGCCGAGGTGCATCGCCAGCACCAGCCCCAAAAACACCGCCGGCGCGATGCCCGCCCACGGCCCGCCCTTCCCGGCGAGGTAGACCGGCACCAGCGCAATCGGCACCCACATCAGCCGCTGCAAGTACAGGCCGGCGAGGAAGATCGGCTTGCGCCGCCCCGTCCGGTCGATCAGCAAACTTGCCGGCAAACTCGCCAATGACGCGACGTAGGGGGCGGCGGCGAGCAGGCCGAACTGGAACGGCGAGAGGCCGATCCTCGTGGCGAAAATCGTGAACGTCGCCCCGCCGGTCGCGGTGACGAAGACCGAGCCGAAGACCCAGGCGAGCGTGACCAGGCCCATCGCGCGGCGGAGCGCGGGGCCGCGGGGCGTGTTGGATCGGCGGGGCGCCGCGGGCGTTTGCATGGCGTCAGTTTCGGGCGAGATCGAACCGTGCCCGGCGGCGGCCCGCCGGCTACCCCTTGTTCGGCCGTTCGGGCGTGGAAATTGAAGCCGGCCCCCCACACGGCCGCTACGATGCGGGCGATGTTCACCGGGATCGTCGAAACCACCGCCGAGATTCTGGAGGCCCAACCGACGCCCGGCGGCGTCCGCCTGACCGTCGCCGCCGACTGGGCCGACGTCCGCCACGGCGAGAGCGTCGCGGTCAACGGCTGCTGCCTGACCGCGGCCGAACTCGCGACCGGCCGCATCGGCTTCGACGTGATCCGCGAGACGCTGGACAAGACCAACCTCGGCCGACTCGCCGCCGGCGACCGCGTCCACCTCGAGCGCTCCCTGCGCGCCGACGGCCGGATCGACGGCCACTTCGTGCAGGGCCACGTCGACGGCCCGGCGGTGCTGATCGGCCGCACCGCCACCGACGCCGAGTGGCGGCTGCGGCTGCGCGTTTCCGACGAATTGCTGAAGTTCGTCGCGCCCAAGGGCTCGGTCACGCTCGACGGCGTGAGCCTCACGGTCGCGGCGCTCGGCGGCGGCGCGTTCGAGGTCGCCCTGATCCCGACCACGCTGCAGCGGACGCTGCTGGGCGACCGCGAGGCCGGCTGGCCGTTCAACTTCGAGGCCGACGTCGTGTCGAAAACGGTGGTGAATTGGCTTGAACGGCGCGGCGGTTCCGCCGACGATGGGGGCAGATGACCGACGACCGCCCCACCATCGCAATCACCCTCGGCGAGCCGGCCGGCATCGGGCCGGAGGTCATCGTCAAGGCGCTGGCCGACCCCGTGCTGCGGCACCGGGCGCGGTTCGTGATCTTCGGCCTCAACGAGCTGCTGCTGCACGCGGCGGACCTGGCGGAGTTCGACGTCTTCTGGTGGCGCGCCGGCGCCAACGGCAGGCCCCGGCACTACCCGCACGACGTCGTGGTCATCGACTACGACCGCTACAGCTTCCTCGGCGCCGAGCAGCGCGGCCCGAGCAAGACCGGCGGCACCGCGTCGATGCGGTTCTGCCTCGACGCCATCGACGCCGCCAAGGCGGGGCTGGTCGACGCCGTCGTCACCGCGCCGATCGCCAAGGAGAGTTGGAAGCTCGCCGGCTACGGCTACCCCGGCCACACGGAGCTGTTCGCGGAGAAGACCAACACCCGCCGCTACACGATGATGTTCGCCGGCGGCCCGATCCGCGTGGCGCTGGCGACGGCGCACATCGGCCTCAACAGCCTGTGGGGCCGGCTGAACATCGGCGCCGTGTTCCAGCCGATCGAGCAGGTCCACGAGGCGCTGGTCAACTGGTTCGACATCGAGAAGCCCCGCATCGCCGTCTGCGGCGTCAACCCCCACGCGGGTGAGAACGGGCAGTTCGGCGACGAGGAGGAGCGCATCATCCAGCCCGCGATGGCGATGGCCCGCGAGCAGGGCATCCACTGCACCGGCCCCCACCCGGCCGACACGATTTTCATCGCGGCGCGGGATGGCAAGTACGACGCGGTGGTGGCGATGTACCACGACCAAGGCCTGATCCCCGTCAAACTTTTAGGCTTCGACAGCAGCGTGAACCTGACCCTCGGCCTGCCAATCGTCCGCACCAGCCCCGACCACGGCACCGCCTTCGACATCGTCGGGAGAAACAAGGCCAACCCCGGCAGCATGAGGGCGGCGATCTCGATGGCGATCGATTTGGCGGTGAGGCGCAAGGCCGCGAAGCGGTCGAAGGCGAAATCGGCGGAGCGGCCGTAGGACGAAACAGTTTCCCAAGTAGCCGGGAGCGGAAGCCCCGGTTTTCGCCGCGCCGTTTACGAACAAAGACCGGGGCTTCCGCTCCCGGCTACTTTGGGCGGCCGTTGCAGGTGCGGTAGACTCCCGCCGTGCCCAGCATTTTCGACCGCGCCAAGTTGACGCCCGCGCAACTCCGCACCGCCGCCGACCGGCGGATGGGCGACGCCGAGGCGTTGCGCGACACGCGGCAGAACGTCCGCGCCAACGGCGCGATCTACCTCGGCGGCTTCGTCCTCGAGTGCCTGCTGAAGGCGAAACTGCTTGAACAGCACCCGTGGATCGGCAGCGCCGGCTCGCCGGAGGGCCGGCCGGCGGCGGATCGGCGGCTGTGGTCGCTGGCGTACCGCTCGCACGACCTTGATGAGATTCTCCTCGCCCTGCCCGAGATCAAGCAGCGCATCCGGGCCAAGGAGCAGGAGGGGCACCGCCACCTGATCGGCAAGCTCGACGCCCTCTGCGGGAGTTGGACTATCTTCGCGCGGTACTCGCCGCGGCAAGCTACGATGTCGCAGGCGAAGGCGTTCCTGAACCAAGTGAAGGAGTTGAGGCCATGGCTGAACTGACGATGACACCCGAGGCCGCCGAAGCTTCGGCCGGGTCCGATGCCGACCGTCCCGAGTGGCTGGACCGCCTGCTTCCCGAGTTGCGTCGGGCACTGGACGCGGTGGGCATCCACGCCGAGATCGTGACCGAGCCGATCCCGTGGACGAAGGCGCACCGCATCAGCATCATCGCCCGCGGGTGGACGCACATGGACCCGCTGGAGCGCCAGAACTTGGTGTGGCGTATCGCCGACCGCGTGCTGGACTGGGACGACCGGCTAAAGATCAGCATGATCCTCACGATCACGCCGGAGGAGCTTGGCGAGGAAGATTGAGTACCGCCTTGGCCGGAGTTTTTTCGCCATGGCCGACTACCTCCCGCCCGCCCCCTCGGTCGCCCCCGCGCTGCAGCGGGCGCTCTGGGTCGGGGCCGCGCAAGTCCTGATCGCCGGCCTGCTCTGCTCGATGATTCTCGATGGCGGACGGCTGCTGGCCTGTTGCCTCATCTCGACGCTCGGCCTTCTCGCCGGCGCCGCCGCCGTCGCGGGGAGGCGTGGACGCCGCCCGACCCGCGGCGATCTGATATTCGTCGGGGCCGGCTTTTTCGCGCTGTGGGCGTGGAGCATGGCGATCGCCGCGACTCTGGGCAGGTGAAGTCATGCCCCTCGGCCGCCACACCTTCGACTTCCGCCGGGCCGACCCCGCCGCGCGGCGGGCGGCGGGCGGGTTGGCGCTGCGGCTGATCGGGCTGCTGCTGATGGGCGGGCTGATCTGCATCACGGTGGCGGCGATCCTGGCGGGCCTGCCGGGGTGGCTGAAAATCGGGGGGTTCGCCGTCGTGCTGATCCTCTCGGCCGCGCTGCTGCCGGGCGAGGTGCGGCGCGGGCGGGCGCGGCGGCGGCTGGGCTATTGTGAGGGGTGCGGCTACGACCTTCGCCGCTCCGCCGGGCGGTGCTCGGAGTGCGGGGCGGACCTGCCCGAGGAGCTCGCCCGCCGACGCCGCATCGCCGCGGAAGTGTCGGCGCGACGCAGGTCGCCGGACAGGGGCGGCGTTGACACGCCCGGCGAGTCTCCGGTACGTTTCGCGGCCCCGACCGGGACCGACGCCGCCGATCCCCCGAAGCCCCCTCCCGCAGAAAGCCCCGCATGAAGGCCCCCGTCACCCGAGCCAAAGCCTACCTCAAGGTCCGGCACAAGAACGTCCGCGAGGCGATGAAGCAGCTCAAGATCGACGGCCTGCTGCTCACCCACCCGCCGGATTTGGCCTACCTCACCAACTTCACCGGCCACGACAGCGTCGGCCTCATCACCGCCAAGGACCTCTACCTCGTCACCGACTTCCGCTACGCCGAGCAGGCGGCGTTCGAGGCGGCGTGGGTCAAGACCTTCGTCCGCGACGGGAAGATGGCGCACGAGGTCGCCAAGGCCCTGCTGGAGTCCGGCGTTCGGCGCGTCGGCTTCGAGGCGAACTTCACCACCTTCGGGCAGGTCAAGGCGCTCGACGACGCGGTGCGCGAGGCCCTCGCCGCCGGCGAACCACAGGCCGACGCCCCGGCGAAAAAGCCGGCCGCCAAGAGCCTCACCCCCACCGCCAGCGGCCGGCCCGCCGTCGTGACTGCCAAGGCCGAGGCCAAATCCGACGGGGCGGCGAAAAAGTCGCTCCCGCCGGTCGGCCTCGCCGCGGGCATCGAGCTGCTGCCGCTGGAGGAGGTCATGTACAACCAGCGCAAGGTGAAGGACGACCACGAGGTCGATTTGATCCGCAAGAGCATCGCGGTGGCCGAGGAGGCGTTCAACGCCGTGCGCGAGGAGATCGAGGTCGGCCAGTCCGAGGCGTATTTGGCGGGCCTGATGCACCTGGAGCTCCGCAGCCGCGGGGCCGACGGCGTGAGCTTCAACCCGATCATCGCCGCCGGCGCCAACAGCAGCCTGCCGCACTATTCGCCGGGCGAGACCCTCGTGCAGCAGGACCAGCCGCTGCTGATGGACTGGGGCGCCACCTACGGCGGCTACTGCTCGGACATGACCCGCACGTTCATGATCGGGCAGGTCAGCGAGCGGATGAAGAAGATCTACCGCACCGTGCTGAAGGCGCAGGAGGAGGCGATCCGCTTCATCCGCCCCGGCGTGACCACCCGGCAGGTCGACCAGGTCGCCCGCGACGTGATCGACCGCGCGGGCTTCGCCAAACAATTCGGCCACGGCCTGGGGCACGGCATCGGCCGCGACATCCACGAGCTGCCGTCGATGCGCAAGGACGGCGAGGGCGAGGAGTTGCGCCCCGGCATGGTCATCACCGTCGAGCCGGGCATCTACCTCCCCGGCGAGGGGGGCGTGCGGATCGAGGACGACGTGCTCGTGACCCACAGCGGCTGCGAGGTGCTCACCACGCTCGACAAAAGCCTCGAGGCGTGCCACATTGGGTAGCCGTCGAACCGCCCGTTGGCCCGCCCTTACGATCGGGCGGCCGAGAGTTCCGAAAGCGAGAGGTCCGTTTGAGCGAGAAGAAGCCCCAGCCCCGCCCCGCCAAACCCGACGCCAAAAGCGACGTGGAGGACGCGGCCGATTCGCCCGAGTCCGGCCCGGTCAACCCGATGGACGTCGGTTTGCTCAAGCAGCTCGTGAAGCTGATGGCGGCCAACGACCTGAGCAGCGTCGATTTGCGCGACGGCGAGCGGCGGATCAACCTGCAGCGTGGCGGCCCGCCGCCGATCTATGCCCCGGCGCCGGTCGCCCCCGCCGTGGCGGCCCCCGCCGCGCCGCCCCCGATGGCCGCCATGCCCGCCGCCGCCGCGCCGCCGGTCGATGACACGGCCGGCCTGGTGGCGGTGAAGAGCCCGATGGTCGGCACCTTCTACGCCGCCCCGAGCCCCGACGCGAAAAACTTCGTGGCCGTCGGCGACAAGGTCGGCCCGGACACGGACATCTGCGTGATCGAGGCGATGAAAGTGTTCAACAACATCAAGGCCGAGACCAGCGGCACCGTCGCCAAGATTTTGGTCGACAACGGCCAGCCGGTGGAGTTCGGCCAGTCCCTTTTCCTGGTGAAGCCATGAGCGAGAAAATGACCGCCGCCCCCGCCCGCCGGACGCTGAAGTTCAACTCGTGTGCCGACGCGCTGGCCGAGATCCGCCTGCTGCGCCGCGGCTACGCCAAGTCCGGCAAGTGGACGCTGCCGCAGATGGGCACGCACCTGTCGGAGCTGATGGAGCTGATGAAGGACGAGCCGCCCGCGGACGACCTCGCCTTAACGGAGAAGCAGGCCGCGTCGCAGGCCCACTTCCTCGAGCCGCTGCTGGCCGGCGGCCCGATGCCGCAGGGCGGCCAAAACAACCCGCCCGCCGACGCGGGCGACGACCAGATCGACCGCCTGCAGGCCAACTTCGCCAAGCTCGACGCCTGCCCGAACGACCACGTCACCTCCGACGCCCTCGGCCCGATGCCGCTGGAGAAGTGGCGGCGGCTGCACCTGCTCCACGCCGCCCACCACCTCGGCTTCCTCGTGCCGACCTCGAAGTGACCGCCAAGTAATTTCCCCCTCCCGGACCGCCGCATGTTCTCGAAGATCCTGATCGCCAACCGCGGCGAAATCGCCCTCCGCATCATCCGCGCCTGCCGCGAGCTCGGCGTGCAGTCGGCGGTGGTCTACTCCACCGCCGACGCGGGGGCGGCCTACCTCGATTTGGCCGACCAGAAGATCTGCATCGGCCCCGGCCCCGCCGCCGAGAGCTACCTGAACATCCCGCGCATCATTAGCGCCGCCGAACTGGCCGACGTGCAGGCGATCCACCCCGGCTACGGATTTCTGGCCGAGAACGCGCACTTCGCGGAGATCTGCCGGAGCTGCAAGATTGAGTTCGTCGGCCCCCCGTCCGAGGCGATGGCGGCGGTGGGCGACAAGGTCGCGTGCAAGCGACTCGCCAAAAAAGCCAAAGTTCCCACGGTTCCCGGCAGCGACGGCGAGGTCGAGGACGAGGCCGCCGCGTTGAAGGTGTGCGACGAGATCGGCTACCCCGTGATCATCAAGGCCGCCGCCGGCGGGGGCGGGCGGGGGATGCGCGTGGCGCACAACGAGGTCTCGCTCCGCGCCGGTTTGCGTCAGGCAAAGCTGGAGGCCGAGGCGGCGTTCAAGAACTCCACCGTCTACATTGAAAAGTACGTCGAGTTCGGCCGCCACGTCGAGGTGCAGGTGATCGCCGACAACCACGGCACCGCCTGCCACCTGTACGAGCGCGATTGTTCGATGCAGCGGCGGCACCAGAAGTTGGTCGAGGAATCGCCGTCGCCGGCGCTGGACCCCAAGACCAGAGAAGAGTTGTGCGCCTCCGCCGTGCGACTGATCAAAGCCGCGGGATATACCAACGCCGGGACGGTTGAATACTTGGTCGACGCTAAGAAGAATTACTACCTTCTGGAAGTCAATGCCCGCATCCAAGTTGAGCACCCCGTGACCGAGGAAGTGACCGGCATCGACCTGATCAAAGAGCAGTTGCGCGTCGCGTCGGGCGAGCCGCTGAGTTTCCGGCAGAAGGACGTGAAGCAGCAGGGCCACGCGATCGAGTGCCGGATCAACGCCGAGGACCCTGCCCGCAACTTCGCCCCGCAGCCGGGAAAGATCGAAACCTTCATCGCCCCCGGCGGCCCCGGCGTGCGACTCGACTCGCACGCCCACGCCGGCTACTACATCCCTCCGAACTACGACAGCATGATCGGCAAATTGATCGTCCACCGCCCCACCCGCGCCGAGGCCATCGCCACGATGCGCCGCGCGCTGCAGGAGTTCCGCATCGGCCCCTTCGCCACCACGATCCCGCTGCAGTTGCAGATCATGGACAACCACGACTTCCAGGCCGGCCAGGTGGACACGGGGTTCGTCGAGCGCGTGCTGTTGGGGAAGTGAGGCGGCGTATAGTGAGGGCGGAGGTTAGACATGACGCAACTGGCCGAAGAACCCGTGACGGTGACGCAAGACTTCGAGCGCCGCGTGATGGAGCGAATTGCATCGCTGGAAACCCGCCTTGCGACGGTGCAGGGCGAACTCGATGAGCTTCGCCGCACGACGCCCGAAGTCGATGATCGGCCGTGGTACGAGAAGCAGGCGGGCAAGTACGAGGGGAATGAAGCCTACGCCGAAATGACCGAATACGGCCGGCAATGGCGTGAGGAGCAGCGGCGCGACGCTGAAGCAGCGGATGATGCGGCCCAGGCCGCGGCGGGTACTACGAATGACAGTCATTGACACTGACGTCGCCAGCCTGATCCACTTCGCCCCAGCCCCCGACAGGTCGAGGCTCATCGGCCGGCTTCGCCGTCAGCACGCAGGGCCGATCTGCGTCTCGGCCATCACGGTCGAGGAGCAGATGCGTGGTTGGCTGGCAGTGATCTCAAAAGCGAAGATGCCGGCCGGGCAAGTCGTTGGCTACGCGTCAATGCTTTCCACACTGGAAGATTACCGGGAGTTTGAGTTCGCCCCATTCACTCAGTCGGCCGCCGCCATTTCCACCGATCTCCGCCGCGCCTTTCCCCGCCGTGGGGCGGCCGACCTCAAGATCGCCGCCACCGCCATCGCGCACGACGCCCTGCTGCTCAGCGGCAACGCGCGCGACTTTGCCGATCTGCCGGGGTTGCGCTTCGAGGCGTTCGGACGGTAGCCTACTCCGCCTCATAGTCCGGCGACGGCTCGCCGTGGGTCGCCGGCGTGTGGGTGTAGCCCTGGGCGATCGGCATCCGCCGGCCGAAGCCGAAGGCGCGGCTCGTCACCTTCAGCCCCGGCGCCGCCTGGCGACGCTTGTACTCCGTCCGGTCGATCAGCCTGATCACCCGCCCCACCACCGACGCCCCGTGGCCGGCGGCGGCGATCTGCTCGGCCGACTCGTCGCGCTCGACGTACCGCTCCAGAATGTCGTCGAGCACCTCGTACGCCGGCAGCGAATCGCTGTCCTTCTGGTCCGGCGCGAGCTCCGCGCTGGGGGGCTTGGTGATCGTGCTGCGCGGAATTAAGTCGCGGCCGGCGGTGCGGTTGACCTCCTCCGCCAGCGCGTAGACGTGCGTTTTCGGCACGTCGGAGATGACCGCCAGCCCGCCGCACATGTCGCCGTACAACGTGCAGTAGCCGACGGCCAGTTCGCTCTTGTTGCCGGTCGTTAGCAGCAGGTGGTTGAACTTGTTGGAGAAGGCCATCAGCGTCGCGCCGCGGATGCGGGCTTGTAGATTCTCCTCGGTCACGCCCGGCTCGGTGCCGGCGAAGGCGTCGCGCAGCGCGGCCTCGTAGGCGTCGTGCATCGGCCTGATCGGCACGACGTGGAAGGCGATGCCGAAGTTCTCCGCCAGCGCGCGGGCGTCGTCGACCGACCCCGCGCTGCTGTAGCGGCTGGGCATCGCCACGCCCGTCACGCGGCCCGGCCCGAACGCCTCGACCGCCAGCGCCGCCACCACCGCCGAGTCGATGCCGCCGGAGAGGCCGAGGACGACGCTCTTGAAGCCGCACTTTTCGACGTAATCCCGCAGGCCCAGCACCAGCGCCTTGCGGACCGAGGCGATGCCGTCGGAGGGCGTCTCGCGTCGATTCACCGTGGCGTGGGCGTCCCGCCCACGAGTCGCTGGGGCGTCCCGCCCCGGCCCTTCCCGGCTTGGCACGTTTGAGGATTCAGCCATTGCGGGCGGGACGCCCGCAGGACTCGTGGGCGGGACGCCCACGCCACAGGGGTCGCCGACCTCCACCACCAGCAAATCCTCCTCGAACTCCTTCGCCTGCCCGATGATTCGGCCCTCGGCGTCAATCGCCAGCGAGTTGCCGTCGAACACCAGTTCATCATTCCCGCCGACCTGGTTGACGTAAATTAACGGCGTGCCGACGTCGCGCACCTGGCTCGTGAACAACTCCCGCCGGAAGGCGTGCTTGCCGGCGAAGTAGGGGCTCGCGCTGCTGTTAACGATGACTTTCGCCCCCGCCAGCCGCAGCTCCTTGATCGGGTTCTGGTGATAGAGCCGCCGCTCCATCAGGCGCTCGTCGTTCCACAGATCCTCGCAAATGCTCAGGCCGATTTTCGTGCCGCAGGCGTCGATGACGTTGTTCCGCTCGGTGTCCGGCCCCGGCTCGAAGTAGCGGCTCTCGTCGAAGACGTCGTAGGTCGGCAGCAGCGTTTTGAAGTGCCGGCTGACCACCCGCCCGCCGCTCAGCACCGCCACCGCGTTGTGCAGCGGCCGGCCGACGGGCGAGCGGTTGCGGTCGGCGTAGCCGACGATCAGGTCGATGCCCTTCACCCGCGCCGCCAGCTCGTCGACCGCCGCCAGGTTGCGGTCGATGAACTCGGGCTTGAGCAGCAGATCCTTGGGCGGGTAGCCGGCGAGCGATAGTTCGGGGAAGACCACCAGCCGCGCCCCGGCGTCGGCGGCGCGGGCGGCGAAGGCGGCGTGCTTGGCGAGGTTGCCGGCGAGGTCGCCGACCGTCGGGTTGATCTGGGCCAGGGCGATGCGCATGAGCGACTATACCCCGCCGACCCTTGTCGTCAATTTTACACTTAGTGCCGTTTCACCCTTTTCGCCCCCGCCCGTTAGACTGGCCGGCCATGAGCGTCTTCGCCCTCTCCGCCCTGCTGCTGGTCTTCGCCGCCCTGCTCGCCTACGGGAATTACAAGTTCGTCGGTTTGCCCATGACCATCGGCGTGATGGTCCTCGCCCTCGCCGCCTCCATGCTGCTGATCGGCCTCGACCGCCTCGGCGTCGACCTGCGCGACCGCGCCGAGCCGCTGCTGGAATCCCTCGACTTCCAAAAACTCCTGCTCGACGGGATGCTCGGCTTCCTCCTCTTCGCCGGCTCGCTGCACGTCGACCTCAGCGACCTCCGCGAGCAGAAGGGCGTCGTGACCGCCCTGGCGACCGTCGGCGTGCTGGTGTCGACCTTCATCGTCGGCGGCCTGCTGATGCTGCTGTTCCCGCTCTTCGGCGTCCAGGCGAACCTCTCCTCCTGCCTGCTCTTCGGCGCGCTGATCTCCCCGACCGACCCGATCGCCGTGATCGCCATGCTCAAGCGGGCGGGCGTGCCCAAGTCGCTGGAGGTGAAGATCGCCGGCGAATCGCTGTTCAACGACGGCATCGGCGTGGTGGTGTTCCTGGTGATCCTAGAAATTGTCACCGGCGAGGAGGAGTTCACCTTCGGCCACGCCGCCTACCTGTTCGGCACCGAGGCCGGCGGCGGGGCGCTGCTCGGCCTCGCCTGCGGCTACGTCGCCTACCTGCTGCTCAAGAGCGTCGACGAGTACAAGGTCGAGGTCCTCCTCACCCTCGCGCTGGTCATGGGCACCTACGCGCTGGGCACCTGGCTGCACGCCTCGGGGCCGATCGCCGTGGTCGTCGCCGGCCTGCTGATCGGCAACCAGGGCCGCGCCTTCGCCATGAGCGAGCAGACCGAGCAGCACGTGGATACCTTTTGGGAGCTCATCGACGAGATCCTCAACGCCCTGCTTTTCGTGCTGATCGGGCTGGAGGTGATGGTCATCCACGCCCAGGGCAAGTACCTGCTGATCGGCTTGGCGGTGATCCCGATCGTCCTGCTGGCGCGGCTGGCGACCGTCGCCGGCACGCTGGGCGTGCTGCGGTGGCGGCGGCCGTTCACCGGCGGGGCGACGGCGGTGATGACCTGGGCGGGGCTGCGCGGGGGCATCAGCGTCGCGCTGGCGCTGTCGATCCCGCGCGACGTGCCGAGCCGGGCGGCGATCATCACGATCACCTACGCGGTGGTCGTCTTCTCCATCGCCGTCCAGGGGCTGACCGTGCCGTGGGTGGTCCGCAAGTTCGTCGGCGGCCACGGCACGAAGACCCTGCTGCCCAACCAGAGGGAGCCCGTCGGCGAGAGCCAGGCGTAGAACGCCTGACCTACCGGCCCAACCCCCGGCCGCTGAGGGCGCGGGCGATGGTGTTCGGGTTGTTCGGCACGCTGTTGGGCCCACGCTCGTCGATCAACTCCGCCGTCAGCCGGCGGTTGCTCTCCACCGGCGGCTTGTTGATGACCTGGGCGATCTGGTTCACCTCGTCCTTCTTCGCCGCCAGCCGCTTCTCGAGGTCGGCCAACTGGCCCTCGAGCTGGTGGAACTCCTGCAGGGCCGCGGCGTGGAGTTGCTCCCCTTCGGCCAGCCAGTCCTTGAGCGTCTTGCCTTGCATCGTGTCGACTCCGTCGCGGCGCGGCAGGGCCGGCCAGTGTGAGGTTGATCTCCTTGCCCCGCCGCGCGGGGCGTCGCAGTGTACCCGCGTTGTGCGACAAGCGAAACTCGGCGATCGCGCGCGAAACCTCTCGCCGAATCGCGGATGGAGATTCCGGGGGCGATTCGGGTATAACGTCCGTCGGCCGCCGAGCGGCGCGCCCGACCGATTCGCCACCGACAATCAACCAGAGGTTTCCGATGAACGCACCCCGACCTGCCCGCGCCGCCCTGCTCGCCGCCGCCCTTCTGGTCCTCCCGGCCGCCGGCGTGCTGCTGGCCCAAACCGAGCCGGGCCAGCCAATGCCCACTACCCAGCCGATGGAGTCCATGCCCGAGTCAACCACCAAGCCCGCCGACGGCATGGCCGCCCCCGCCGCCCCGCCCGCCGCCACCGATAACAACCGCCGCACCCTCGACGACGGCCTGACCATCGTCACCGTCTCGGTGCCCGACACCGCCCCCGCCGCCAAGCCCGGCGACCTCGTCTGGGTCCACTACACCGGCAAGCTCCAGGACGGCACCGTCTTCGACTCCTCCCTCAAGCGCGGCCCCGACCAGCCGTTCATGTTCCCCCTCGGCGCGGGCCGGGTCATCAAGGGGTGGGACGAGGGCATCGTCGGCATGAGGGCCGGCGAGAAGCGCCAACTCATCATCCCCCCCGACCTCGCCTACGGCCCCACCGCCCGCCCCGGCATCCCCGCCAACAGCACCCTGATCTTCGACGTCGAACTCATCGGCGTCTACAGCCCCCAGCCGCAGTAAAGACTGGGCGCGGAATGAAAGCCGGCGTTCGAGCGAAGACTCGGACGCCGGCTTGCGTTAAACTTCATTCGGCTCTCAAGCCCGCCGGCGGCGGACCAGCGTCAGGCCCGCGAGGCCCAGCAGGCCGAGGCTGGCCGGCTCGGGGACCGACCCGCTGCCGGTGGCCGTCAGCTTGAGTTGCGGGCCGTTGAGGCCGGGGGCGGCATTGCCGAACCCGGCGTAGGTGGCGGCGACGGCCGGGTCGGTCGGCGAGATCACCAATCGGACGGTGCCGCCGCCGTTGATGCTGTCCACCAGAATGCTCTGGGCGGCGCCGGTGGGGGTGAAGGTGTAGGTGTCGACCTGCCCGTTGCCGGCCGCGCCGAGGGTCGTGTCGGTGCCGCGGGTGAAGGTGCCGGTGCCGAGCAGGCCGAGCGGGTCGAGGCTGCCGCCGACGCCGGCGGGGGTGGCGCCGGGGGCGTAGGTCAGCGGGCTGCTGCCGTCATTGTTGATGCCGGTGCCGGTCGCGCCGCTGACGTAAAAGCTCAACTGCCCGTCGGCCGTGAAGGCGAGGTTCGACTGGGTGAGCGCGAGTGAGAAGGAGTCGACGCTGCCGACGGTGCCGACGCCGAGGGCGGCAGGCGTGACCGGGAAGTCGACCACGCCGTAGCTGGAAAAGGCGCTGGCGGCGCCGTTGGCATCTCCCTCGATGTTGAGGAAGTTTTTGCCATTGGTGCCGGTGCGGGGGCCGGCGAGTTGGACGGTGGCGTTGTCCGACGCCGGCAGCGTGGCGGCCGAGGCGACCGGGGCCACGGCGGCGGTCAACGCGGCGGCGGCCGCGACGGCGGCGAGGGTCAGGGTCTTGCGGGTCTTCATCGGATTCTCCTGTGGGGGAACTGCGGGACTCTAAACGCGCGGTCGGCTTCGACCGCTGCCGCAGAGTAGTGGCCGCCCACCTTGAGAGAATGCTGAGTCTGTTAATGTTTCGACCAGATTGGGCGAGGGCACCTGGCGAGCCGCTGCGATCGCGCCGCGCCGGAGCGCCGAAAAAAGGCCGACCGGCGGGGCCGGTCGGCCTTCATGCGTTCGCACTCGAATCTCGAAACGCCCGCTCAGGCCCTGCGGCGGCGGACCAGTGCGAGGCCGGCGAGGCCCAGCAGGCCGAGGCTGGCGGGCTCGGGCACGGCCGCCGTGAAGGCCGGCGTGATCGACCCGTCCGGCAGGGTGATCGTGGCGAGCGGGTTGCTGCTGTTCACGGTGACGGTGAAGTTGTCGATGTAGAACCGCGACGCCCCGTCGGCCGGCGTCGCGCTGGCGGGGAAGGGGGAGGCGTCGAGGACCACCGCCGAGCGGTCGCCCTGGGTGCCGGGGTCGAAGGTGATGTCCGCGCCGGTGGTCAGGTAGCCGGTGCCGGCGGCGAAGGGGATGATGGGCGTGGCGAAGCCGGAGAAGCTGTTGATGTCGCCGGCCTGGGCGTAGGTGCCGGTGGTGCTGACCGACGGCGAGCGGCCGTCGGTGGGGTCGTAGAACTTGAAGGAATAGCTGATCGTGTCGCCGGCGTTGAGGTTCTGGATGAACGCCAGGTGCGCCCGCGGCCGGGGCGACGGCGGGCTGACGGTCAACTCCAACATCCGGCTGCCGGCGAAGGGGCTGACGGTGTAGGGCACGGGGGTGGCGAACAGCATGTCGCTGGGGCCGTAATCGACGTCGCCGCCGGTGGTGACATTGGCGGCGGCGAGGTTGTTGGCCGGCGTGGTGCCGGTGAACGAGCCGAGGGTGGTGCTGGTGGTATCCTCCCAGCCGAAGTCGACGGTGACGGCGGCGCGGGCGGCCCCGTGGGCGGCGAGCAGTACGGAGCCGGCGAGGGCGGCGGTGGTGGTGGCGAACTTCATGGGTTACTCGGGGTGGGGGGATTGTGACGGGTCGGTCGAATCCGAAAACGACTCACCCCGCCATCCATTCCGCGACTGCGGAATCTGGACGGCGGGGTGAGTTTTCAAGCGGCAACGCGGCCGCATGAAGCGGAGTTAGGCGCGGCGGCGACGCACGAGCGTCAGGCCGGCGAGGCCGAGCAGGCCGATGCTGGCGGGCTCGGGAATCGAGCCGCCGACGGGCGAGACGGTCCCGCCAACGACAAGGTTGTCGAGGCGGAGGGTGCCCGTATTGCTAAACGTGCTGGTGGCATTGGCAGCGGGAGCCGATCCGGCGAGCGAGAAGTTTACCGTCCCAGTCAGCCCGGTCAGGCTGAGCGGCAGGGAGGTCGGGTCGGCGGCGAAGGCGGTCGGATTGGCAAATGTGCCAACGGTGGTGCCGCCAATGCTGAGGGTCGAGGTGCCCGGACCCGTGTTGGAGGCGCGGGTGAAGACCGAGAAAGAATCGAGATCGAGCATGAAGCCGGGGGCGACCGTCACCGAGAAGTTGAAAGCATTGGGCGTGGTCGCGAAGTTGTTGGTGCTGATGGCCTGAGTGGCCGTCGTGCCGTCGCTGACGCCTGCCGAGTAGGTGATGGCCGAGCCGTTAGCGGTGGTCACCGAACTGGCGGTAATGTCCGGGTTGGTGGAGGTTGCAGCCGGGGTGTTCTCGAAGGTGTAGGTGACAATGGGGGCGGCGTTCACGACGCCAACCGCAGTAAGTCCACAGGCCGCGACCGCAGCGAAGATCATCTTGTTCTTCATGTTCATTCTCCCGCCCCATTGGGGCATTCAGGAACTCATTTTTGGGTGAGCCGCGGCGGGAACTTCCCGCCCGCTCACTCCAGTGGCGGCATCCTACCCATAGGCGGCGGCGAAAAGATTATAATTCCGTTCAGATTTGAGAAGTTTCTCGTGTCCAACCTGCTTATTCTTTGTCAATCCATAAATGCAACGCGCTGACGGCGCGCTTTACATCAAAATAATGCTTCACTCGGACTTGAGCGCGTTAAGATGGGTCGACCTTGCCGCCCGCCCTCGGTGTCACGGGATCACCTTGTTCAGCGGGTAGGTGTAAATCTCGGTCGCCCCGCTCCGCTTCAGCCGGGGGATCATGCTGAACTCCTGCGCCTCGTCGGTAAAGACTTGGACGGCCACAGCCATTGGGACATCGAGCGGCCGACCGGCGAGCGCCGGTCGGCCGGGAGGGGCACAGCGGTGAGTCAGGCGCGTCACGCGGATCGGCGGCGGGCGAGGAGCAGGCCGACGAGGCCGATCAGGCCGAGGGCGGCGGGCTCGGGGACGGCCGTCGTGAAGACTTGGCCGGCGTTGATCGCGCCCGGCGTCGGGGTGGCCGACAGGGCGAAGCTGCCGGGGTTGAATTGGTCGGCGCTGAAGCCGAAGCCCGTGGCGGAGAGGGAGGTGGTCGTGTTGCTGCCCGGCTCCGTGATGCCGACGTCGGTCGACATCGTGTTGTCGAACGCGGCGATGCCGTTGGGGTCGGTGGCGGCGAAGGCGCCGCCGAAGGAGATGAACTGGTCGACGGTGCCGCCGGTGCGGTCGTCGATGCGGGCCAGCGCGATCCCGCCCGACGTGCCGGTCGGGAAGCCGGTCGGCAGGAACATCGTGTAGAGCCTGATGGTGTCGGTGCTCCCCGCGATTGGCAGGACGGCGGACCGGCTGAAGTTCGAGAGGAAAAACGGCTGATCTTGATTGAGCGGCGAGAGCGTGCCCTGCGGGCCGTCGTACAACTCAACGACATAATCGCTGGGGCTGACGCCGCTGCTGTTGGGGCTGCGGTAGCCGATCTCGATAAAGTCCTGATCGGGGTTGTTCGAGTTGTAGTGGAACTCGTTGACCCAGATGTGATTGGCCTGGGCCGTCCCGGCGAGCAGGCCGGTGGCGGCGAGGGCTGTGGCGGCGGCGAAAAGCGTGGTCTTCATCATCATCCTTTTGTGGCCCTCAAGCGGGCAGTTCGGCGTGCGGCGGTCGCGGAAGAAAACGCCTTCCTCCGTCGCCGGCCGACCATCTTAAGGTCGTGATGATTAAGGTTGTGTTCAGATGATCGCCGAACTTTCGACCGAACCTGCACAAACTGATTGCAAGTAACCGGTGGCCGCAAAGCGATTAGGCAGATTGTCGCAGATCGACTGCGGCTGGGCTACGGCTTGTTAAAATGGGGAGCCCGCCTGCGGCTCTCCGGCTACGGGATCACCTTGTTCAGCGGGTAGGTGAAAATCTCCGTCGCCCCGCTCCGCTTCAGGCGCGGGATCATGTCGCGCTCGGCCGCCTCGTCGATGATGACCTCCACCGCCACGAACTCGCCGGCGGCGAGGCGGCTGATCGTCGGGCTCTTTAGAGACGGCAGGTAGGTCAGCACCTCGGCGAGTTTTTCCTCCGGCACGTTCATCTTCATCCCCACCTTGCCGCGGGCGTCGATCGCGCCCTTCAGCAGAATGGCGATGTTCTCCATCTTCTCGCGCTTCCACGGCACCGCCCACGCCTGTTTACTGCTGACGAAGCGGATGGTGCTGGTCAGCAGGGTGTCGAGCACGCGCAGGTTGTTGGCGCGGATGCTGCTGCCGGTCTCGGTGAGTTCCACGATGCCGTCGAGCAGGCGGGCCTTGATCTCGGTGGTGCCCCAAGAGAACTCCACCTGCACGTCCACGCCGCGCCGCTCGAAGTAGCGGCGGGTGACGTTGACCAGCTCGGTGGCGATGATGCCGCCGGCCAGATCCTCGGGCGATTTGACCGGCGATTCGTTCGGCACGGCCAGCACCCAGCGGGCGGGCTTGGCGGTGGCGCGGCTGTAGGCGAGCTGGCAGATCTCCACCACGTCGGCCTCGTTGCCGTTCTCCACGATCCAGTCGTGGCCCGTCAGGCCGCAGTCGAGGATGCCGTCGACGACGTAGCGGCTCATCTCCTGGGCGCGGAACAGCACGGCGGAGATCTGCTCGTCATCGACCGAGGGGAAGACCGACCGCTCGCGGGTGGAGATGCGGTAGCCGGCCTTGCCGAAGAGGTCGAAGGTGGGCTGCTGCATCGACCCGGACGGCAGGCCCAGGCGGAGGGTGTCGGGGGGGAGGGGGGAGGTCATGGTGCGTGATTCGTGGTGCGTGGTGCGTGACTCTGAGGCCGAGTTACGCGGCGCGGCTCACGATTTTTGGTGCGCCCGCTCGCGGAGGGCGGTGAAGAGGGGGACCATTTCGTCGGCCTTGAGCTTGTCCTGCAGGAAGCGCTGGGCCTCCTCGGCGGTGGATTCGGGCTCGACGGCCTCGGCGTCGCGCAGCACCGCCAGCATCGCCTCGTCGGTCGGCACCGCCGGCGCCTCGAAGCCGGCGAGCATCACGAACGCCTCGACGTACGGCGTCAGGCCGGCGATCTTCGCCACCGCCTCGATGGTCTCCCTGCGGTTCATCGGCTTGAGGCTCTCGAGGTTCAGCGTGTCGTGTAGGGCGAAGATGCCGTTGAGGCTGTCGCGCAGCATCGCCGCCCGCCGCTGCACGTGCGGGTAGCGGGGGCCGATGACGCTGATGAGCTCGAGCTCGGTGGCGACGCGGAGCTCGTTGAGGTCGACGAACTCCTTGTCCAGCGACTTCAGGGCCGACTCGACCTTGGCCTCCGAGGCGTCGAAGCTCAGGATGCCGCGCACCAGGGCCGGCAGCGGGTCGAGTTGGGCGAACTCGGCCGGGGGGTGGTCCTTCAGCAGCCGCTTCTGGAGGGCCTTGAGCTTGTCGACGTGCTTGACGATGTTCTTCATGCGGCACCGTCCGGGGCGGTCGGGTTCGATTGGTCGGGCGGCACCTCGCGGACCTCGGGCTGGGCGTCGAGGTGCGCGTCAAGGTGCGCGTCAAGGGCGGCGGCGGGGTCGCCGGTCGGTTCCGTTGGTTCCGTTTCGGCGGCGCGCCTGCGGTCGAGGGCCTCGTTTTCCTGCCGGACCTTTTCCAGCAAATCGAGCACCTCCAGTTCCTTCTTCAGCGCCTCGTCGAGGTGGAACTTCAGGAGCGGCACCTGCCGGATGACCATCGACTTGGTCAGGCGCGACCGCAGGTGGCCGGCCGAGTGCTTCAGCGCGTTCAACGCGGCGGACTGCTTGCCGTCGGTGCCCATGACCGTCACGAACACGTCGGCGGTGGAGAGGTCCTCCGCCACCTTCACGCGCGTGACGCTGGGCATCCCGTCGAGGCGCGGGTCGACCATCTCGTGCAGCAGGATCGCGCCCAATTCCCGGCGAATCTCGGCGCCGACCCGTTCGGTTCGTCTTGACATGGTTCAGTCCAGCCTGCGGTGTTTACTTAAAGCACGTCGATCTGCCAGTCGGTCAGCTCCGCCGTCGTGACGGTCTGCACGAAGTCGACCAGCTTTCGGAGGGCCGAATCGACATAGCCGGCGTCGCTGCCGACCATGGCGATGGCGATGACGGCCCGGCGGTGGTTGTCCTGCGACGCGACCTCCGCCACGCTCACGTTCCGCCCGTTGCTCACCCGGTCCTTCAGGCTCCGCACCACCCGCCGCTTGTCCTTCAACGACATCGCGTCGGGGATGGAGAGGTCGAGCTGGAGCAGGGCAATTGTCATAAGGATGAGGGAGGAAGGAGGAAGGATGAACAGGAAAGGGATTTCATCCTTCATCCTTGCCCGTCACAGCGTCCGCTTGTGCTCCTCGCGGATGTAGAACTCGAGTTTGTCGCCGACCTTGATGTCGTCATAGCCGGCGAGTTTGATGCCGCACTCCAGGCCCTGCTTGACCTCGCGGACGTCGTCCTTGAGTCGCTTGAGGCTGTCGATGGAGATGCCGTCGGTGATGATGGTGCCGTCGCGGTTGATCCGCACCTTGCTGCCGCGCTGCACGTGGCCGTCGGTGATAAGGCAGCCGGCGATGTTGCCGAGGCGGCTGACCTTGAAGACCTCGCGGATGTCGGCGGTGCCGTGGTACTTCTCGCGGATTT
Organism: Tepidisphaeraceae bacterium; assembly: GCA_965260985.1. Lineage (GTDB taxonomy): Bacteria > Planctomycetota > Phycisphaerae > Tepidisphaerales > Tepidisphaeraceae > CBDHCE01. Next base: position 255,002 of record CBDHCE010000020.1, read on the forward strand.
CCGGGGCGAGCTGGCCCTCGAGGGCCTTTTTCAGGTCGTCGAAGATCTCGTAGATTACCTGGTACTGGCGGAGCTCGACATTCCGCTCCTCGGCCAGCCTCCGGGCCGACTCGTCCACGGCGACGTGGAAGCCGATGATCACCGCGCCGCTGGCGTCGGCGAGCGCGACGTCGCTCTCGCTGATGGCGCCGGCGCCGCTGTGGATCACGCGGACGCGGACCTCGCTGGTGTTCTGGTCGGTCACGGTGCGGGTGAGGGTCTCGACCGAGCCGGCCACGTCGGCCTTGATGATCAGGTTGATCGTGTTGATGTCCGACTCGTCCATCGCCTCGAACAGCGTGTCGAGGCTGACCTTGTTGTAGCTCGCCAAATCCTTGCGGCGCAGGCGGTCGGACCGCTCCTCGGCCACGCTGCGGGCGCGGTCGAAGTCGTCGATCTGGAAGAACTTGTCGCCCGCGCCCGGCAGCTCCGACAAACCGCTGACCAGCACCGGCGTGCTGGGGCCGACCTCGCGGACGCTCTGGCCGTCGGAGGTCATCAGCGCTCGGATGCGGCCGTAGCCCGTGCCGGCGAGCAGCACGTCGCCGACCTTCAGCGTGCCCTGCTGGACGAGGACCGTGCAGACCGGCCCGAGGCCGAGGTCGACGTAGGCCTCGATCACCACGCCCCGGCTGGGGGAGGTGGGGTCGGCCCGCAGCTCCATGATCTCCGACTGCAGGTCGAGCACCTCGATGAGGTCGGGGATGCCCTGGCCGGTGAGCGCGCTGGTGCGGACGACCTCGGTGCTGCCGCCGTACTCCACGGGGTTGAGGTCATTGGCGGAGAGTTGGCCGAGGATCTTGTCGGGGTTGGCGTCGGGGCGGTCGATTTTGTTCATCGCCACCACGAGCGGCACGCCGGCGGCCTTGGCGTGGTTGATGCTCTCGACCGTCTGCGGCTGAATGCCCTGGGCGGCGTCGACGACCAGCACGACGATGTCGGTCATGTTCGCCCCGCGGGCCCGCATGGCGGTGAACGCCTGGTGGCCGGGGGTGTCGATGAACGTCACGCGCTTCGCGGCGTCGCCCTCGCCCACCTGCACGTTGAAGGCGGCGATGTGCTGGGTGATGCCCCCGCTCTCGCCGGCGGCGACGTTGGCGGAGCGGATCTTGTCCAGCAGGCTCGTCTTGCCGTGGTCGACGTGGCCGAGGATCGTCACGACCGGCGGCCGCGGCCGCAGGTTCTCGGGCTTGACCTCGAACGCGGCGAACTCGTCGACCAACTGATCTTCCAGCGTCCGCTGCTCGGCGACCTCGAGTTCGACGCCGTACTCGATGGCGAGCATCTCGGCGGTGTCGGCGTCGAGGGACTGGTTGATGGTGGCGAACACGCCCTGCTTCATCAACTTGCGGATGATGTCCGTCCCCTTCACGCCGAGGGCGGCGGAGAGGGTCTTGACGCTGATCGGCTCCTCGACCTGCACGGCCCCGCCGCGCTGGGCGCCGGTGAGGGCGCGGACGCCCTTGCCCTTGTTCGCCGCCCCCTTGAGGTGGTGGTCGAATCGGGCGCGGCTGGCGGCGGCGGCGCTGAGGGCGTCCTTGCGGGCGATGATGTCCGCCTCGGTGAACTCGCGGAGCTTTTCCATCGCCTCGCCGCGCCGCCCGTCGGGGCCGCGGCGGCGGGCGCTGAGAGACCGGCCGGCCTTTTTCTTCGCCGCCTCCGCCTCGTCCTCGGCGGTGGTGGTGACCTTGACCCCGCCGCCGCCGCGCGGCGTGGCGCGGTTGAAGCCCGCCGGCGACCCGCCGGCCGCCGCCCCGCCGGGCGTGAACCGCTTCCGCGGCGCGGCCACCACGTCCGCCTTCTCCGTGCGGATCAGCTTCGGGCCCTGCATCTGCACGCGCGACAGCTCGGTGAGCTGCGGGGCGGGCGTGACCGGGGCGGGAACCTTGCCCGCCTCCTTGGCGGCCTCGGCGGCGGCGGCCTGCTCGGCCTGGGCTCGGGCGACCGTCTCGCGGCTCGGCTTCTGAACGATCGTCCCGCGGTTCTCCAGAGTAACGGTCGGGCGCGTCTCGGGCATCGGCGGCATAACAGACCGCTCGCCCTGGCGATCAATGGACGCCGCGATGGCCGGCCTGGCGGCGGGCGTGGCGGCGGGCGTGGCGGCGGGCGTGGCGGGAACTGCCGGGGCGGTGGGCTTCTCCGCCCTCTCCGCCTGCTGGGCCGGCTCGTCGGCCACCTTCTGCTGGGCCAGGTCGGCGGCGGGCTCGGCCGGCACCTTGGGCGCGGCCTCCTCGGCCTTCGGCGCCTCGGCGACCGCGTGCCCATTGCCGTTGCCGTTGCCGTTCACCGACGGGTCGGCGACCGACGCCTCGGCCTCGTCGTCGTCCATGTCGTCCATCGTGATGCGCGGGTGCGCCAGCGTGGCGGTGCTCATGGCCTCGTCCCCCTCGTCATCCCCCTCATCCCCCTCATCGCCCGGCGCGGCGACCGCGACGGCCGTGCCGCCGCCCTCGTCGCCGTCCGGCTCGTCCGACCCGCCGGCCACGCCGGCGCGCTTGGCGGACGTCTTCTTGGTCTTGACCTTCTCGAGGACGGCCGTGTCGACCGGGCCGCCCACCTCGACGGCGGTGGTGGCGGCGCCCTCGCTGAACCACTCGCGGATCGTCTCCGCCAGCCCCAGCGGGACGTTGCTCTGGTGGTTCTTGACCTTCTCGCCAAGGCCCTCCTCCCGACACTTGTCGAGGATGACCTTGCTCTGGACGCCCAGTTCCTTCGCGATCTGATTGAGGCGGATACCCTTTGCCAAAATTGCTCCTAATGACCTTCGTCGTCTGCCGTCTACGGTTTGCTGCGTGCTGCGCCGCGGCCTATTCGTGATACTACGCCCCGCGGTGGGCGGAGTTTCGATTTACCTGTCGACTGCCGGTGATTTGCCCGGCTTTTTCTCCGTCATCCCCACGCTAATCGAGCGGCCCCGCCGGCGGGGCGCCGCGGCCCTCGGCCAACGCGGCGGCGTCGGACTCCTCGTCGGCGTACTCCTTCATCTGGTCGTCGCGCCCCTCGTCAATGCCCTCGACGTGCATCGCCTGCTCCTCGGGCGAGAGCTCCTCCCCCTCGGCCACCAGAGAGGTCTCGCTGTGGGTGATGGTCTCGGCCGACCCGCCGGGCGCGGCCTCCAGCGGGCCGGGCATGTGGCCCCCCCCGTCGTCCTCGCCACCGTCGCCCTCCTCGCTGTCGAGCGGGTCTTCGCCGGGGGAGTCGGAGGCGGCCAGGCCGACGGCAGTCGATTGGTTCACGTCGGGCTCCGGGGCGGGGTTGGCTTGGGGGTCGTCCGGCGTCGCGTCGCCGGGGGTGATGATCGTCGCGTCGTGCGAGGCGTGGCGGGGCTGATCGTCGGCATCGGTCGAACTTTCGGCCGGCGATTCCGGCGGCAGCAGGTTCGACGCCCCGCCGGCCAACGCGGCCTCCAGCGACGTGATGCCCGCCGCCTCCGCCCGCCGGGCGGCGGCCTTCTCGGCCGACTCGCGGGCCTTTTTCTCCTCGGTCTCCTTCGCCACGATCTTCGCCTCCTCCACGCACACGTCGACCAACTTCTCCGCGAAGTCATCGTCGATGCCCAACTCCTCCATCAGCGGGCCCTCGCCCACCTCCTCGATGTCCAGCACGCTGATCAGCCCGAGGGCGATGATCCGGTCGACCAAATCCTGCTCCACGCCCGGCACGGTCTTCAGCGTCCGGTCCAGCCGCTGGGCGTTCTCCTGGAACTCCTGCGGCGTGAGGATGTCCACGTCCCACCCCGTCAGCCGGGCGGCGAGGCGCACGTTCTGGCCGCGCTTGCCGATGGCGAGGGAAAGTTGGTCTTCATTCACCACGACGGTCGCGCGGCCGAGCTCGAAGCAGAGCGAGACGTCGGCGACCTCCGCCGGCTTCAGGCTGTTGGTGATCAGCACCTGCGACGACTCGTTCCAGCGGACGATGTCGATCTTCTCGCCGCCGAGCTCCTCGACGATGTTCTTGATCCGGCTGCCGCGGACGCCGACGCACGCGCCGACGGCATCCACCTTGCTGTCGATGCTGCTGACGGCCAACTTCGTGCGGTGGCCGGCCTCGCGGGCCAGCGCCTTGATCTCGATGGTCCGCTCGCCGACCTCCGGCACCTCGCGCTCGAACAGCCGGCGGATCATCTCCGGGTGGCTGCGGCTGAGGATGATTTTGACGCTGCTGGGCGTGTCGCGGACCTCGGTGACGAGGGCTTGGATACGCTCGCCGGGGTCGTGGCTCTCGAACGGGATCTGCTCCGAGCGCGGCATGATGCCCTCGACGCGGCCGAGCGTCACGATCATCGTGTTGCCCTCGAAGCGGGCGATGGTGCCGGTCACGATGGTGCCCACGCGGTCCTTGTATTCCTCGTAAATGCTGCCGCGCTCGTCCTGGCGGATGAGCTGGATCATCACCTGCTTGACGGTCTGGGCACCGATGCGGCCCATGACGCTGAGGGGCACGAGTTGGCCCTCGCGGTTGACGCTGATCTCGCCGGAGAGGCGGTCGAGCTTGACGGCGAACTCCTCGGTCTCCTCGGTGTCGAACTGCTTGCGCAGCCCGGAGGCGATGGCCTGCTCGATGTCGGTGTAGACGGATTCCTTCTCGATGCCCTTGTCGCGGGCGATTCCATCGACGATGCGGATCAGTTCTTGGTTCATTGCTCGGTCCTGCTATTCGGTTGTTGTCACTGGTCCTTCGTCCTTTGTCCTTGGCAGAGGAGTCGGCGACGCTTCCGCCAAGGACAAAGGACGAAGGACCAATGACAGAGGGCCACCATTTTCATGGTAGCCCGCTGGCGGCAGAACCGGATCGGGCGAAATGCCCGTCAAAGGCCCGTGGGGGGAGGGGCCGCCGGGGGGCGGACTCTCCCCGCACGGGCGGCCGGTCGGCCGCGTCGCGGGTGGCTCGGCGACTCGGGGGCATGGTTGGGCTCCCGAAACGCCGCGGCGGATGCTGTGGCGTCAAGCGACAGCATGGGCCGGTTCTCTGCTCACTGGTGCTTCGTTCATGTCAGTCAACGCCAGGTTAAGGCCCGTCTCGCCGGGCTCGAACACGTGCAGTTTATCCAGGTCAACGTAAACCGTCGCCTCCGAATCCATTTCGAGGTCGCGGCGGGCCTCCACGCGGCCAACGACGTGTTCGGTCAGCGGGGTGCTCATGTACACGTCCATGTCGTTGCCGAGGGGCTCGAAGACGTTCAGCCGCACCCGCAGTGCCGACTCGTTCGCCGACTGCCCTTGGTGCAGGTGGAAGTGCTCCGGCCGGATGCCCAGCACGAGGTGCTGGCCGACGTGCCCGCCCAGCCGCTCGGCCAAACGCGGCGGCAGGGGCAGGCTGAAGCCCCCCTCGGGCAGCGTCAGGTCGCCGACCAGCACGACCGGGGCATCGTCCGCCTCGGCGTCGGCGGCGCTGGCGGCGCCGCCGACGGCGCGGGCGTTCTCCAACTTCCCCTCCTGGAACACCAGCCGGCCGCCGTCGCGCTTGATCGTGCCGTCGAAAAAGTTCATCGGCGGCATCCCGATGAAGCCGGCCACGAAGCGGTTCACCGGCTCCTCGTAGGTCGTCAGCGGGGTGTCGGCCTGCTGGATGATGCCGTCCTTCATCACCACGATGCGGTCCCCCAGCGTCATCGCCTCCTCCTGGTCGTGCGTGACGTAAATCGTGGTGGTCTTGAGCCTTGCGTGCAGCCGCTTGAGCTCGGCGCGGGTCGTCACGCGGAGTTTCGCATCCAGGTTGGAGAGCGGCTCGTCGAACAGGAACGCCGCGGGCTCGCGGACGATCGCCCGGCCGACCGCGACGCGCTGCCGCTGGCCGCCGGACAGCGCCTTGGGCTTGCGGTCGAGCAGGTGGACGATGTCCAGGGTCTTGGCGGCGTTCATCACCCGCTGGTCGATCTCGGCCTTAGGCATCCGGCGGAGCTTCAGGCCGAACGCCATGTTCTTATACACCGTCATGTGCGGGTACAGCGCATAGTTCTGGAAAACCATCGCGATGTCGCGGTCCTTGGGCGGCACGTCGTTCACCACGCGGTCGCCGATGGCAACGGTGCCGCCGGTGATCTCCTCCAGCCCGGCGACCATGCGGAGGGTGGTGCTCTTCCCGCAGCCGGAGGGGCCGACGAGGACCACGAATTCCTGGTCGCGGATGAACAGGTCGATCCCGTTGACCGCCGTGACGTTGCCGGGGTAGACCTTGCTGACGCTCTTGAGTTCGACTTGTGCCATGCGCTCCTGCCGCTGTGCCGAGGTTGAAGACCGACGGAAACTTACCCGAACCCCGACGTGACCCTCGCGGGAGGCGGATTATAAAGAAACAGAAGCGGCCGTCAATCCGCCGCGGGCGGTGCGTCAGCGGGCGAGTCGGCAAGGGCGGCCGCCATCGCCTCGGAGACGCGGCGGCGGGCCTCGGCGAGCGGCGCGTCGATTTTCAGCCCCGCCGCCCGCGCGTGGCCGCCGCCGCCGAAGGTTTGGGCGAACGCCGCCACGTCGACTTGCCCCTTGCTCCGCAAACTCACGCGGATCGGCCCCCCCTCCGGCGGGTCGGTGAACAGCAGCGACGCCCGCACGTCGGCGATTTGCAGCGGCTGGTTGACCAGCGCCTCGGTGTCGTTCACGGTCGCCCCGGCGTCGGCGAAGTCCTGCTTGGTCAGTTCCATTGTCGCAAGTCGGTCGCCGGCGGAGAGTTGCAGCGACTGCATCCCGCGCGTCTGCAGCAGCAGCCGCGCGGGCCGCTCGTTCTGGTAGAGGCGCAGGTAGACGCCCTCGTGGTCGGCCCCGGCGTCGAGCAGGTTGGCGGCGAGGCGCAGCGTTTTGGCGGTCGTGTTGGAATACTGGAACCACCCCGTGTCGGCCACCAGGCCGGCGTAGAGGGCGGTCGCCATCGCCGCGTCGAACTCCACCCCCCACCGCCGCAGCAGCCCCCCCGCCACCTCCGCCGCCGCCGCGGCGGTGGTGTCGACGAGCTTCACGTCCGCCCAGTCCTGCTGCGTGAGGTGGTGGTCGAGCACGAGCTTCGGCTTTTGCCAGTTCGAGACCGGCCCCTCCAGCCCCGGCAGTTGCGACCAGGTGCCGGTGTCGCAGACGAGCAGGGCGTCGAAGTCATCAAGGCTCAGGCCGCCCAACCCGCCGTCGGATTCGCGGTAGTCGATGCCGTCGTAGAGGAAGGCGTACTTGCTCGGGAGTTTGCTCAGGAGCAGGCAGGTGGGCGCGATGCCCTTCTGCTTCAGCCCCGCAGACATCGCGGCGGTGGTGCCGAGGGCGTCGCCGTCGGGGCGGACGTGGGTGGTGAGGAGGACTTTTTTGCAACGGGCGAGGGCGTCGATGAGGTCGGAAGCGGGGTCGGGCATGGGGGGAGTCTAGTCGGTCGGTTTCTTTGCGAAGCCGCAAGCGGCAAGACGGCCGCTTGCGGCTTCGCAAAGAAGCATCCGACTAGTAGCACTCCCGGACCCAACCCTTCAGTCCCTTCGCATACGGCGAGTTCGGACTGTGCCCCTCGTGCAGGGGCCACTGATCGTACCGCTTCACGAACTCCCACGCCTGCGCGGGGAGGCGCTGCTTGATCGGGTTCTGCTCGACGTAATCAATCGTGCGGATGAAGTCGTCGGGCGTGTACAGAAAAACTTTCCAGCCCGGTCCTCCCCAGACGGGGTGATCGTTTGGGCGTCGTTTTTCTTTGCGAAGCCGCAAGCGGCTGGATTCTTGAAGGTGCTCGATCATCTCCTCGGCCCGGTCGCGGTGCTTGCGGACGGCGAGGTGGGCGTGGTCGGGCATCACGGCGCAGGCGTAGACTGTGTAGCCGCGTCCTTCAATGACCTCCCGAAAGGCATCTGCAATCAGTGAAATCTCATCGGTGCCGAAGATGAGCCGCGGGTGCTTCAGCTTCCCTTCGGCACGGTCGTAAAAGACCGAATCTCGCTCGACGGCGGCTGGACCTGCTTCCGCCCGTGGTGCAACTCGCCCAACTCCCGCAGCACGTCGGTCGCGCAGACGTTCGACAAGCTCCCGCGCGGGTCGTTCGGCAGCCAGCAGGCGTAGGCGGTGAAGATGAGGTGGTGCCCGATGAGGAGCGGTTGGGACATGCGCGGGAAGATAAGATTTCTTTGCGAAGCCGCAAGCGGCTATCCGGCCGCTTGCGGCTTCGCAAATAAATCTGCGGCCCGACCAACGTCCCGCGCCATCTGCGCCTGCAGCGCCTCCACCCCGTCGAACTTAATCATCTCACGCAGCCAGTCGGCCAAATCGACGCGCACAGTTCGGCCGTAAAGGTCGCCGCTGTAGCCGATCAGGTGGGCTTCGACCTGCCGCGACGGGTCGCCGAAGGTCGGGTTGGTGCCGATGCTCATCGCCACGGGATAGGGCGTGCCGTCGACGGCGCAGCGGCCGGCGTAGACGCCGTTGGCGGGGACCAGTTGGCCGCCGCAGTCGAGGTTCGCCGTCGGCATGCCGATCGTCCGGCCGCGCTGGAAGCCCTCCACCACCCGGCCCTCCAGCGCGTAGGGCCGGCCCAGGCAGACCGCCGCGTCGCGCAGCCGGCCGCGGGCGACCAGCCAGCGGACCAGCGAGCTGCTCACCTTCACCACGTGCAGGTTCGGCAGCGTCACCTCCACCGCCGCCGCGACGTGCAGGGCGATGCCGGTGCCGGCGGACCACTCGCGCAGCCGCTCGACCGTGCCGCCGCGCCCGCTGCCGAAGGTGAAGGTCTCGCCCTCGACCAGGTGCCGCGGTTTCGCCCCGTCGCGCACCACCTCCCAGAACGCCTCGGCCGACAAGCCCAACACCTCCGGCGTCGGCGGGAGGATCACCAGTTCGTCCACCCCCGCCTCGGCCAGCAGCGCGTGCTTCAGCCCCGGCGGCGTGAGGCGCGGCGGGGCGAGGTCCGGCCGCAGGACCGTCAGCGGGTGCGGCTCGAACGTCACCACCACCACCGCCCCGCCGAGCGACTTGAGCGTTCGCAGGATTTTACGGTGCCCCAGGTGCAGGCCGTCGAAGTTGCCGACCGACAGCGCCGCGCCGGGCGGCAGGTGTCGCAGGCCGTCGATCCCCTCGGAGGTGCGCATCGGCGGAGTCTAGGCCGGCGGGCGATCGGTCGGGCGATCAGTCGTGGCCGCGGGGCGGCTCGCGGGCACCAGGGCGGGGCCGTTGATCGCCGGGTCGCGCGCCTCCACCGCGGCCGTGTTGGCGGCGGCCGTCGGCTGCGGTTCGTCGTAATCGACGCCGCCGACGATCAGCAGCCCCGCGACGGTCAGGCCGACGGTCAGCGGGATCGCCCACCGCGCCGGGCGGACGGCGCGGGCGCCCCACGTCCACGTCACGCCGTCGATCCGCTCCAAAGCCCACGCCACGCCCCACGTCAGCAGCATCGCGGCCAGGACGTAGACGAACGAGCCGTTGTGCGGGATCGGGTGCGCCTTCGCCCAGGTCGTGAGGTTCCAGACGAAGAACATGTGCGTGACGAACACGGCCAAACTTTTGCGCCCCAGCCGCTCGGTGAACGTCGTCAGCCGCCACCGGCCGACCCACCGCCACGCGAGGTCGGAGGCGGTGAAGATCGCGCACGAGATGAAGAGGTAGCGGGCGGCCTCCCAGCCGGTCATCGGCCACTTGGTGAACTCCGGCCGGACCGGCAAGGTCAGGCCGAAGAACTTGCCGTACGCCAGCACCGACAGCAGCAGGGTCCCGCCGCAGAAGAAGGCGGTGAAGGCCCGTTTGGCGACCGGCGGCAGCGCGTCGTACCGCTTAAGGTTCGCCCCCGCCAGCAGCCCGGCCACGAAGAAGAGCTGCCACAGCGTCAGCGTGAACGTCTCCTGCAGCGGCAGGCGGATCGCGTTGGGGTATGTGGTGCCGAAGGCGAAGAGGCCGACGCTCGCCGCCGCCAGCGTCCACCCGCGCCACCCCATCCGCCCCGGCCGATTCATCCACGCGAGCATCAGCGGCGTCAGCCCCAGCATCACGACGTAGAACGGCAGCAGGTCGTGCCCGTACCGCAGCAGCAGCACGTCGCGCAGCATCGGCCCCACGGCAGGCGGCGGCGCGCCGACCCGCAGCGCCCAATACAGCGGCCAAACCAACGTCGAGGCGTAGTGCACCAGCAGCACATACCCCGCCCGCTGCCACACCCGCTTGTAGGTCGTCCACCGCCCGCCGGGCTTGAGCAGGCGCGGCAGGTAGATCGCCCCGACCGACAGGCCGGCGATGAAGACGAACCCGCCGGCGGCGAAGCGGGTGTACTCCGCCCCCCACATCCACGCCCACGGGGTGCAGGGCAGGTTGCCGACCATGATGCTGTGGACCAGCACCATGTCGAGCAGGCACAGGCCGCGCCAGAAGTCGAGCCGGCCGTCGCGGACCTTGGTGTTCGGCGCGACCGACGGCGGGACCGCCGGGGCGCGGCCGAGGTAGGGCGAGGCGGTCTCGGGGGGCGGGGCAGTGGCGGCTAGGACTGTCATGGCGGGCTCGACTCGGATTCGCCGTTGGCCGGCCGGCGGGAGGGGAGTATACCTGATGAATCGTCCGCACGCGTGCCCTTCCACCGGAGACCGACCGATGCCTTTTCCCCTCGCCCCGACGCTGACCGCCCTGGCCGCCGCCCTCCTCGCCCCGCTGCTGTTCGCCGCCCCGGCCGACGCGGCGACGGAGGAGAAGACGGTCGAGTATCAACTGCCCGACGGCACGCCCGCCAAGGGCTTCCTGGCGCGGCCGGACAATTCGTCCCAGGCGCCCACGGCCGGCGCGCCCGCCGTGCTGGTGATTCCCGAGTGGTGGGGCCTGACCGAGTACCCGAAGATGCGCGCCCGCGAGCTGGCCGCCCACGGCTACGTCGCGTTCGTGGCCGACATGTACGGCAACGGCGAGACGACCGACTCGGCCGACAAGGCCAAGGAGTTGTCGGGCAAGGCGTACAAGTATGGCTTGGCGAAACTGGCCGCCCCGGCCCTCGCCGAGCTCAAGTCGATGCCGGGCGTGGACACGTCGAAAGTCGCCGCCATCGGCTTCTGCTTCGGCGGCTCGACGGTGGCCGACTTGGTGAAAACCGGGGCGGACCTTCAGGCCGCCGTCAGCTTCCACGGCGGCCTCGGCCCGGACCTTGCCGCCGACAAGGGGGGTGCCGGGTCGAACCCGAAAACGCCCTTCCTCGTCTGCCACGGCGGGGCCGACCCGATGGTGACGCCGGACAAGTTCGGCCAGTTCGTCCAAAAGGAGATCGAGGCCGGCGTGCCGCTGACGGTCGTGAGCTTCCCCGGCGTGGAGCACGCCTTCACGAACCCCGACGCCGACTCGCACCACATGGACGGCATCAAGTACGACGAGGCGGCGGCGAAGGCGTCGTTCAAGATCATGTACGACTTTTTCGACATGACGCTCCTGCCGAAGGCCGGCAAGTGACCCTCGCGCCCGACCCTCACGCCTGCGGCGGCGGGAGTTCGGCGATGAACGCGGCCAGCTCCGCCGACGTCGGGCTCTGTGCCGAGCGGACGTAGTACCCGCTGGTGCCGACGCCGACGCACAGCGACTCGGCCAACCCGAGGCCCAGCACGCGGCCGAGGCAGAAGCCGGCGTTGAAGTGGTCGCCCGCGCCGGTGCTGATCTTCGGCTGCTGCACGAACGGTCCGTTGAACCGGGCGGATTCCGTCGCCGTGGCCGCCGCCGCACCCCGGCGGGGGTGGACGCAGACGCACGACACGCCGAGCTCCGCCCGGATCGCCGCGGCGTGGGCCTCGATGTGGGCCTCGGGGTCGGCCCGGCCCGGCAGGCCCAGCACGTCGGCGATGGTGGCCGACTCCTTGAGGTTCAGCCCGAGGATCACGTCCACCTGGTCCTGGAACCGCCGGAGCAGGTTCAGCGCGTCCATGATGTCGTCCGACGTCCGCTTCTCCGGGTCGGCGAGGTCGACGAACAGTTTGCGGTCGTGCCGGGCGAAGTTGGGCACGACCTCGTCGAGCAGCTTCGCCCAAATGCGGCTCATGTGCGGCAGCATCGTCCAGTTGACCATGCCGATGAGGTCGGCCCCGCCGAGCAGGTTGCGCAGGGCATCGCGGCCGACGCGGTTGATGAGGTTGTCCCAGTTGACCTCGTTCAGCGGCTCGAGCTTGCCGAGCATGAGTTTGCCGTCCTCGAACTCCAAGGCGTCGGTGTGGGCCGGCTGGCCGAAGCTGACGACGGTGGCGCGCTCGGCGAAGGCCTTGAAGACCGGGTGGAGGTCGGGGTAGCCGAGGCTGCCGAGGTAGGTGACGGCCGCGCCGGCGGCGGCGAGGGCGTCGGCCATGATCGGGCCGTTGCCGCCGAGCTTCATCTGCTTCACGACCAGTTCGTAATTGCTGCTCTGCCCCGCCGCGGCGCCGATCTTCTCGGCCAACCGGGCGATGGTGCGGACCGGCAGGTAGGCCTCGTCCCCCTGCCGCTTGTCGACGACGGCGATGATCTCGTCGACGAACCCGTCGAGGCCGACGACGGCCTTGAGGGTCGGAATCCGCTCCGCCGCGTCGGTCAACTTGGCGGCGGTGGAGGCGCAAATCTGGTCGCGGGTGGCGGGGGTCATGCGCGCCAGCGTAACCGACCCGCCGGCGGGTTGGAAACCGCTCACGCCGCCGGCTCGACCGTGGCCGTCATGCCGCCCTTGCTGGAGGCGATGCGCTTGTCGCGGCCGAAGGATTGCACCTGCTCGCGCTTGAGTTCCGCCAGTTCCTTGTGGCCGGTGAAGACGATCACGCGGCCGGTGTCGTCAACCTCTTTCGCCAGTTTGAAGCCGCGCTCCTCGGGGTGGGCGAAGACGCTTTTGAGCATCTCGATGACGTACTCGTAGGTGTGGTCATTGTCGTCGTGCAGCACCACGTTGAACGGCGGGAGCTTGTCGTTCCGCGGCTTGGGCGTCGGCTTGGACTTGCCCTTCTTCGGCGCCGGCTTGGCCTTGGGCTCCTTGACCGGCGGCGGTTCGGTGGCGGTGGGCATGGGGGAGTTTAGCGGCCGAAACTGGTCCGGGCATGACTTCCCGCCGGCCATCGCGCAAGATGCCGGTGATGGATTCGGAGCAAGTGCCCGACAGGTGGTCCGACGCGGCGGCGGCGGTCCTCGGCTGCGCGTTCTCGCTGTGCGTCGGCGGCTACCAGTTCGGCAAGAGCAACCACCAGGTTTACCTGCTCGACGCCTTCCGGCTGGCCGACCCGAACCTGCTGGCGAACGACTGGTTCACGACCCACACGATGCAGTACCACGTCGCCTTCGCGTGGCTGACGGTGGGGCTGATGAAGCTGCGGCTGCTGGAGAGCGGCTTTTTGGTCGGCCACCTGCTGACGGTGCTGGGGCTTCACGTCGCGTGGCTGGGCATCAGCCGGGCGCTGGGGCTGGGGCGGCGGGCGTACGTGCTGTCGGTCATTTTCTACTACCTCTCCTTCGCGGGCTTCGTGCCGGGATTCTACAAGTTTCTGCAGGACAACTGCTTCCTGCCGAGCAACGTGGCGGCGGTGGCGATGCTGTGGGGCCTGTGGATGTGGCTGCGCCGCCGGCCCATCGCGGCGGGGGCGTGGTTCGGGGTTGCGGGGGTGGCGCACCTGAATTACGCCGTGGTCGGGATCGGGTTGTGGGGCGGATTGGTCGGATTAGACCTGTTGCGAAATCCGTTGACCCGCGAGCGCAGCGAGCGCTTTTCGCTTTTCGCCGGGAGTGCCCTCGCGCTCGTGCCGTGCCTGGCGAACGTGCTGTGGGCGCTGCGCCTGAAGGTCGAGCGCAGCGGCGCGATTCCGCTGGCGGAGTTCGTCCGGCTCTACGCGAAGCTGCGGCACCCGCACCACTACGACCCGTCGAGCTGGCCCGTGGCGCTGTGGGTCAGCTTCTTCTGGGTCTTTCCGTTTGCGGCGATCTGGTATTTGCGAAGCCGCAAGCGGCAAGGCGCGGAGCGCGCCGCGCTCGACCGCGCCGGCGACGTCGCGCTGCTGGTGTCGGGGCTGCTCCTCGTCTCGCTGCTGTTCGCCGGCGTCTGGTACGTCAGCGCGACGCTGGTGCAGATGAGTTTGTGGCGGTTCGCGGTCTACTTAAAGCTGCTGATGTGCGTGGCGGCGGCAGGGTGGATGATCGGCTGGCCGGCGGCGCGACGGAACCTCACGACGCTGGCGGTGCTCGGCGGCGTCATCGTGTTGATGTTCGCGTTCCTGGTGAACGACTTCCGCGTGATTCGCGCGCACGGCGGCGGGAAGACGATGGACGAGGCGGCCGTGGTGCTGACCCGCTCGCTGCCGGCGCTGACCGGCGTGGGCCTGTCGCTCCTCGGCTGCGGCGCGTTCTTCGTGATCGAACAACGCGGGCCGTCCGCCGGCCGGCGAATCGCGGCCCTGCTGCTGGCGGCGTTGAGCGTTGCCGGCCTCGCCGCCGCCGGGCCGTCGCGGCTGGGGTTCAATATTTTGCCGGAGGAAACCCCCGCCTTCGACGAAATGGCCGCTTGGGTCCGCGTTCACACGCCGGAGGGCGCGGTGTTCCTGATCCCGCCGGACGACACGTCGTTCCGCTACCTCGCCCGGCGGGCGGCGGTGGTGTCGTTCAAGCACGTGCCGCAGTTGTCGGCCGAGCTGCCCGAGTGGCGCGACCGCCTGCGCGCCGTGCTCGACATGAAAAACCTCTCGACGCTGCCGCACCCGTTCCCCGCGACGCTGGCGGCCGTCGGCGAACGCTACCGCGCGCTGCCGGCGGACCACCTGATCGCGGTGGCGCGGCAGTACGGCGCGCGCTACGTCATCGCCGACCGGCGGCTGGCGGGCGAGGACGCGCTGCTGATTCACGAGGCGCGGGACGGGGCGGGCAGCGGGTACTTCCTCTACGATTTGCAGTAGCGTCCCGAATGGAACAGGATGCCGTTTAGCCGCCCCGCTTGCGGGGCGCGTCGCCGGGCGCCGCATCACCCGACGCGCCCCGCAAGCGGGGCGGCTAAACGGGGGGGCGCGACCCATCCGCGGGAGTCGGATCATGAGCATCGTTACCACCCACGCCCACGCCCGCGCCGGGCTCGTCGGCAACCCGTCGGACGGGTACTTCGGCAAGACCATCAGCTTCATCATCCGCGACTTCCGGGCGACCGTGAAACTCTGGGAAAGCCCCCACTTCGAGGTCGTCCCCGGCCACGGCGATTCGGCGAAGTTCGACGGCGTCGCGGACTTCCTGCGCGACGCCCGCCTGCACGGCCACTACGGCGGCTCGCGGCTCATCCGCGCCGCCATCAAGCGATTTCACGACCACTGGGCCGCCCGCGGCGTCAACCTCGTCGAGGCCGACCCGCGCAGCTTTTCCATCTCCTTCGACACCGACATCCCGCGGCTGGTGGGCCTCTCCGGCAGCAGCGCGATCGTCACCGCCACACTGCGGGCGCTGATGGCGTTCTACGGCCGCGACGTTCCCAAGGGCGAGCTGCCGGCCCTGACGCTGTCGGTCGAGCGCGACGAGCTGAACATCGCCGCCGGGCTGCAGGACCGCGTGATCCAGGCGTACGAGGGCATGGTCTACATGGACTTCGACCGCCAGACGGTGCAGCGGACGGGCAACGGAAAGTATGAGGAATTGCGGCCCGAAATTATGCCGCCGCTGTACGTCGCCTACGACCCGGCGCGGGCGGAGATCAGCGATGTCGCCCACCGCAACCTGCGCGGGTTGTACGACGCGGGCGACCCGGAGGTGGTCGGCGCCATGCAGCAGTTCGCCGCCCTCACCGAGCGCGGCCGGGCGGCGATTCTGGCCGGCGACTTCGACACGCTGCACGAGGTCACGAACGCGAATTACGAGTTGCGCCGGACGATCATGCCGATCGCGCCGGAGAACCAGCGGATGATCGACGTGGCCCGCAGCGTCGGCGCCAGCGCGAAGTTCGCCGGCAGCGGCGGCGCGATTTGCGGCGTCTGCCGGGACGAAAACTATCCAAAACTGGTCGAGTCGCTGACGGGCATCGGCTGCGCCACGCTGCGGCCGGAGGTGTTCCCGAAGTGATCCGAAAGGCCGTCATTCCCGCCGCCGGGCTGGGCACGCGCATGTTGCCGGCGGCCAAGGCCGTGCCGAAGGAATTGCTGCCGGTGCTGGATCGGCCGGCGATTCAGTACGTCGTCGAGGAGTGCGCCGCGGCCGGCGTGGCGGACGTGCTGCTCGTCACGGGGCGCGGCAAGTCGGCCATTGAAGATCACTTCGACCGCCACGGCGAGCTCGAGGCGCGGCTGGCGGCGGGCGGGGAGAAGAAGCGAAAGCTGCTGGCGTCGCTCGACGCGCTGATGAGTCGCGTGACGATCACCAGCGTGCGGCAGCCGGAGCAGAGGGGGCTGGGCGATGCGGTGCTGCGGGCGAGGGGCCACGTCGGCGGCGAGGCGTTTTTGTGCCTGCTGGGCGATGCGGTCTTCAGCGGGCAGCCGACGCCGGCGGAGCAGTTGCTGGCGGTCCACGCGGCGCACGGCGGGTCGGTCATTGGTCTCGAAGAAGTGCCGGCGGAGAAGGTGAACCGCTACGGCATCGTCGGCGGGGAGTTCGTCGCGGAGGGCGTGATCCGTGCGACGGCGGTGGTGGAGAAGCCGACGGTGGCGGAGGCGCCCTCGCGGCTGGCGATTGCGGCGCGGTACGTTTTGTCGCCGTCGGTTTTTGGATATCTGGAAAAAACGCCGCCGGGGCGGGGCGGGGAGGTTCAACTGACCGACGCGATCCAGTTGATGATGGCCGACGAGCCGGTGTTCGGCGTGGTGCTTGCCGCGACGCGGCACGACGTGGGCGACCGGGCGGATTGGCTGAAGACGAACCTGCACTTCGCGCGGCGGGATGCAGCGCTGTGGTCGGAGATCGCGCCGCTGCTGCGTGACTTGCTGGCGGATTAACCGTGGCACGGGCGTCCCGCCCGCGTCTGCGACTTTAGCGGCTGGAAACGCCGAAGCGGAATCCGGGCGGGACGCCCGTTCCACGTCAGACCCCGCGCTTCTTGGCGATGAACTTTTTCAGTGCCGCGGCGGTGAGGCAGTTGATGACGTTCTTTTTTTCGACGCCCGCGCGGCGGGCGACGGTGATGCCGTGGGCCGCGCCGCCCAGGCCGGTGGTGCTGTGGCTGTCGGTGTTGATCGACAGCGCGCAGCCGGCCTCCAGGGCGATGCGGGCGTGGACGTCGCTCAGGTCCAGGCGCGGCCACGAGGCGTTGATCTCCAGCGCCGTGCCGCTCGCGGCGGCGGCCCTGGCAATTTTGTGGATGTCGATCGGCAGGCCCGGCCGGCGGTTGATGTACCGGCCGGTCGGGTGGCCGACAATCGTGACGTAGCGGTTGTCGATCGCCTTCAACAGCCGGCCGGTCGCCTTCTCCGCGTCCTGCTTCAGCGCGGCGTGCGGGCTGGCGACGACGAAATCGAGCTCGGCCAGCACGGCATCCTCATAGTCCATCGACCCGTCGGAAAGGATGTCGCACTCGCTGCCGGCCAGCAGTTCGATGCCCTTCACCTGCTCGTTCGCGGCCCGCACGGCGGCGGCGTGCTTCAGCAGGCGGGCGGCGTCCAAACCGTTGGCGATGGTCTGGCTTTTCGAGTGGTCGGTGATGCCGAGGTAGGCGAAGCCGAGTTCCTTGGCGCGCTCGGCCATTTCCAGGATCGTGTTGCCGCCGTCGCTGGCGACGGTGTGGGTGTGTAGGTCGCCGCGCAGGTCGGCGAGCGTGATGAGGGTTGGCAGCGCGTGGTCGGCCGCCTGCTGGATCTCGCCGCGGCCCTCGCGGAGCTCGGGCGGGATGAAGTCGAGGCCGAGCGTTTCGTAGACGTCGATCTCCGTCGCGCCGGCGACTGATTTCAGGTCCGGCACGCGGCCGGGGGTGCGGTCGGTTTTGTCGAATTGTTCGGCGTCGTACAGACCCCACTCGTTGAGGGTCAGTTTGCGGTCCTGCGCCCGGCTGCGGAGTTTGGTGTTGTGATCTTTGCTGCCGGTGAAGTAGAGCCACGCCGCGCCGAAGCATTTTTTCGGCACCACGCGCAGATCGGCTTGCAAGCCCCCCGCCGTCAGTATGCTCGTCTTCGTCTCGCCCTGCACGAGCACCTTTTCGACCCCCGGCAGCCCCGCGAACGCGGCAGTGATGGCGGCGGTTTCCTCGCCGGTCGGCACGCACAGCAAATCGACATCGCCGATGGTCTCGCGGCCGCGGCGGAGGCTACCGGCGAACTCGACGCGCTCCACTTCCGGCATCTCCAGCAGCTTGTCGCGCAAACCGGCGGCGATTTTCATCGCCTCGGGCAGCCCCCGCCGCTCGGCGGCTTGCAGGCGCAGGGCGATGCCCTCCTTCATCGCCTCGATCTTCTTCGCGCCGATGCCCTTGACGCCCTCGAGTTTGCCGGCGTCGATGGCCTTGGCGAGGTCGTCGATGCTCTCGACCTGCCGCTCGTGCCAGAGCAGGGAAACGGTCTTCGGACCGAGGCCTTGGATGTTCAGCATTTCCGGCAGGCCCGGCGGGATGCTGGCGAGCAATTCCTCGTAATCCGCGCTGCGGCCAGTTTTGACGTACTCCTCGATCATCTTGCCGCTGCTGCTGCCGATGCCGTTGATTTTCTCGAGCGTGCCGGCCTCCACCATCGCGCGGACGTCCTCGGTGGTGTCCTCGAGAATCCGGGCCACCTTGGCGAAGGAGATCGCGCGGAACGGGTTGCCGCCCTTGATGTCGAGCACGTTGGCGGCGGTCTGGAAGAGGTTGGCTAACTCGGCGTTCAGGGACATGTCGAAGAGGATAGGGGATTCTTCTTTGCGAAGCCGCGGGCGGCTAAGATTCACCGAACGGGGTCCGAACAAGTTTGTCGTAGCGAGAGGGTCAAGATGTCGTCGTTCGTCCACCTGCACGTCCACACGCACTACTCCCTGCTCGACGGCGCGTGCCGGGTGGACCGGCTGGTGTCGCGCGCCAAGGCGCTGGGGATGGAGTCGCTGGCGATCACCGACCACGGCAATTTGTTCGGGGTGCTCGACTTTTACCAGGAGTGCCACAAGCAGGGGATCAAGCCGATCCTCGGCATGGAGGCCTACATGGCCCCCGGCGACCGCCGCGACCGCAAGCAGGTCGGCGGCGAGACGGCGTACCACCTCGTGCTGCTGGCCCAGAATCTGGAGGGGTACCAGAACCTGCTGAAGCTCTCGTCGCTGTCGTACCGCGAGGGGTTTTACTACAAGCCGCGGATCGACAAGGAAATTCTCAAGGCGTTCGGCAAGGGGCTGATCTGCACCAGCGCGTGCCTGGGCGGGGAGGTGTCGCAGGGATTTCTGAAGAAGGACGGCAAGGTCGCCAAGGAGGCCGCCGAGACGTACCTGGAGATTTTCGGGCCGGACCGCTTTTACATCGAGGTGCAGAAGCAGGGGACGGGCGATCAGGACGCGGTGAACCCGGAGTTGGTCGGCCTGGCAAACCGCCTGGGCGTGGGCGTGGTGGGCACGAACGACGTTCACTTCCTGAACAAGGAGGACCACTTCGCGCACGACTGCCTCTGCTGCATCAGCATGGGCCGGCTGGTGGCGGAGGAGAATCGGATGACCTACCCGACGGAGCTTTACCTGAAGAGCGACCGCGAGATGGCGGCGGCCCTGGCGTCGTTCGACGGGGCGATGGAGAACACGCTGCGCATCGCGGGGATGTGCGACGTGGAGCTGGATTTCTCCAAGCGCTTCGCGCCGGTCTACAAGGTGCCCGACTCCTTTCGTGGCACGGGCGTCCCGCCCGCGTCTGCGGATGAAGGCTCCGGGCGGGACGCCCGTTCCACGGGGGAGGACGAGGCCTACCTGCGCGACCTCTGCGAGAAGGGCCTGGACTGGCGGTACGGCACCCGAAAGGTGTCGGACGAAATCCGCCAACGGCTCGAAAAGGAGATCGGCGTGATCGCCGGCAAGGGGTTTTGCTCCTACTTCCTGATCGTCTGGGACTTCTGCAATTACGCCCGCGAGCGCGGCATCCCCGTCGGCGCAAGAGGCTCGGGCGTCGGCACGATGGTGGGCTACCTGCTCGGGTTGTGCAACGTCGACCCGCTGAAGTTCGGTTTGCTGTTCGAGCGGTTCATGGACCCGTCGCGCAACGACATGCCGGACATTGATATCGACATCTGCCAAAACGGCCGGGGCGAAGTAATCGACTACGTGCGCAACAAGTACGGCCACGTCGCGCAGATCATCACCTTCGGCACGCTGGCGGCCAAGGCGGCGTGCAAGGACGTCGGCCGGGTCATGGGCGTGCCGCTGGCCGAGATCGACAAGCTCACCAAGCTCATCCCCAGCGCGCCGCCGGGCATCACGCTGGATCAGGCGATCGCGCGGGTGCCGGACCTCAAGCAATTGGTCGACACCGACCCGCAGATCGGCCGGGTGATGGAGATCGCCAAGAAGCTCGAGGGGCTGTGCCGCAACGCCGGGTGCCACGCGGCGGGCGTGGTCATCGCCGACCGGCCGCTGGACGAGTTCGTGCCGCTGTACCAGGACAAGGAGGGGAACGTCCTGACGCAGTACGAGGGCCCGATCGTCGAGAAGTGCGGCCTGCTGAAGATGGACTTTCTGGGCCTCCGCACCCTCAGCACGCTACAGCGGTCGATCGACTTGGTGGAGCAGACGCAGGGCATCAAGCTCGACATCGAGGCGATCACCTACGACGACCCGAAGGTGCTGAACCTGTTCTGCCGCGGCGAGACGCGGGGCATTTTCCAATTCGAGTCCGGTGGGATGCAGGATTTGCTGATGAAGATGCAGCCCGACCGGCTGGAGGATTTGATCGCCGCCAACGCCCTCTACCGGCCGGGGCCGATGGAGCTGATCCCGAGTTACTGCAACCGCAAGCACGGGCGGGAGGAGGTGCCGAAGGTTCACCCGATCATGGATGCGCTGGTGGCCGAAACCTACGGCATCATGGTTTACCAGGAGCAGGTGATGCAGATCTTCAACCAGCTCGGCGGCATCGAGCTGGCGGACGCCTACAAGCTCATCAAGGCCATCAGCAAGAAGAAAACCGACGTCATCGCCAAGTTCAAGCCGCAGTTCCTCAAGGGGGCGAAGGAGAAGGGGCTTTCCGAGGCGCAGGGCAAGGAAATTTTCGAGTTGATCCTGAAGTTCGGCGGCTACGGCTTCAACAAGTCCCACTCGAGTCGCTACGCGATGGTCGCCTACCAGACCGCTTACATGAAAACGTACCACCCGGTCGAGTACATGGCCGCCCTGCTCACTTTCGAGATGGGCAATACGGATAAGGTCGTCGAGTACATCGACGAGTGCCGGCGGCTGACGCTGCCGGACGGGTCGCGGGGGATCAAGGTGCTGCCGCCGGACGTGAACGTTTCGAAGAAGGACTTCACGCCGGTCTACCAGAAGCCCGAAAAGCGCGGCGGCAAGCGCGAGGGGACGATCCGCTTTGGTTTGTGCGCCGTGCGCGGCGTCGGCGAGAAGGCGGTGGAGGCCGTTCTGGAGCAGCGCGAGGCGAAGGGGGAGTTCGCCAGTCTGTTCGAGTTCTTCGAGCGCGTCGATTCCCGGAGCGTCCAGCGGGCGACGGCGGAGGCGCTGATTAAGTGCGGCGCGTTTTCCGGCATAAGCGCGGCCCGCGCGCCGATGCTCCACGCGCTCGACCGCGCGCTGGAGGTCGGCCAGCAGGCGCAGTCCGACGCGCGGGCGGGCCAGTTGGCGATGTTCGGCCAACCCGCCGCCGGGGGGCCGGCGATGGCGGAGAGTCTGCCGAAGGTCGACGAGTTCCCGCAGCAGGAACTGCTGAAGTTCGAGAAGGAATTGCTCGGCTTCTACATCACCAGCCACCCGCTGACCGAGCACCAGTCGGCCGTGGACCGCTACACGACGGCCACCACGAAGGAGGCGATGGAATACTCCGAAGGCGCGGAGGTGGTGATCGGCGGGATGCTGTCGGCCGTCCGCCCCAAGGTCGCCAAGAGCGGCCGATCTGCGGGGCAGAAGTGGGCGATCCTGGAGATCGAGGATCTGGACGGCCGGATCGAGGGCATGTGCTTCAGCGAGTGCTTCGCCGACGTCGAAACGCGATACCCCGAGGCGCTGAAGAAGGAGTCGATCGTCTTCATCCGCGGCAAGGTCGACAAGCGCCGCGAGACGCCCTGCCTGATGGTGAACGACGTGATCCCGGTGGCCGATTCCGTCGGCAAACTCACCACGGCGGTCGTGGTGAAACTCGACCCGCTGCGGCACCCGCCGGAGACGGTCGCGGAGGTGAAGGCGATGCTCGCCACCCACCGCGGGAATTGCGAGGTCTACGCCCAACTGCCCGGCGACAACTGCCACAAGGTCACGCTGCGCCTCGGCCGAGGCTTCTCGGTCAAGCCGTCGGCCGACCTGGTGGACGACCTGGACCGCTTCCTCGGCACCGGCAGCACCATGCTTGTCGGCGAGGGCACCAAGCGGATGAAGCGCCGCGAAAAGCAGGCCCAGCAGCGGCTGTTTGCGGGCGACGCCTCGCCCGAGGAGGGGATCGCGGACGAGATCGAGATGGAGGCGCCGGAGACGGATTGAGTGGACCTTCCCCTCGTGGCACGGGCGTCCCGCCCGCGTCTGCGTCTTGGAAGCCCAAGCCCAGACGCGGGCGGGAGGCCCGTGCCACTTCAGAACGGCCCATCTTCAATTCCACGCTCCGTCACCATCACGTTCGTTGCCAGTGCCGTGCGGATGCGGCCGTGCAGGCTTTTCGCCCCCGCGTCGGCCAGCGCCTCGCGGATCGTTTTGATCGACTTCGTCGGCACCGCGACGTGGCAGATCGGCTCGCCCGGCTTCACCACCGGCAGCGTGGTCATGCCCAAAACAATCCCGGCCGAGGGGCTGACGATCACGTTCTGCTGCTCGCCGAAGACGGTGTAGTTCGTGGCGATCGGCTGGCCGAGGTCGATCGGGTCGCCCGGCGCGACGTGGAACCGCAGGATGCCGCCGACCTCCGCCCGCACCCACGTCGTTTTGCTGACGCGGGTTTGGTAGATCGGCCGGTGCGGCTCGCCCTCGACCATGCCCAATTCGATCAGCACGTTCCGCACGCCGCGGTGGCCGATCTCCAGCATCGTCGGCTCGATTTTGCTCACCTCGCCTGCCTCCAGAATGATCGTCGGCACGCCCGCCTTGCACGCCTCGGCCCTCATGCTGCCCGGCGGCCCCTTGCCGTTGACGATCAACTCGCACCCGAAGGCGTCCGCCAGCCGGCGGACCTCGGGGATCGACAAATCCGCCCGCACGTTCGGGAAGTTCGTCCGGTTCGTCGCGGCCGAGTGCAAATCGAGGCAGTAATCGCTCTTGAGCACCAGTTCCTTGAACAGCACGTTCGCCACGCGGCTGCTCAAACTTCCGCCTTCGATGCCGGGGAAGCAGCGGTTCAGGTCGCGGCGGTCGGGCATGTACCGCGTCTGAATCTCGAACCCGAAGACGTCCACCACCGGCACGAAGATGACCGTGCCGGCGGCGAGGGTGATCGGCCGGTGGAACATCAGCTCGTGGATGATGCCCGTGCCGTTGATCTCGTCGCCGTGAACCGCCGCCGTCACCAGCACGGTCGGCCCCGGCTTTTTCGCCCGCAGCACGCGCAGCGGCACCGCGACGGGGTTGCCGACGTAGCTCTGGCTCACCTCCAAACGGATGTCCTTCGACTCGCCGCGCTTCACGGCGTGCCCGGCGATGGTGAGCGTGCGGCCGCTGCTCATCCCGCGTCCTTGGCGGGCTTGGCCTTCTTCTTCGGCTTGGGCTTGGGCACCAGCGTCTGCAGCGTCAGCAGCTTGCCGAAGCAGAGCAGCACGTCGCCGGCCAGGAACTCGCGGCTGCCCTTGGGGTTGGGGATCACCAGCCCCTGCCGGCTGATGTTCAGCACCAGCACGTCGCGGTCGCGCAGGCCGGAGGAGGCGACGGTTTTCCCGCACAACTCGCTGTCGGGCGAGAGGGTGAACTCCGCCACGCCGTAGCCGCTCTTGAGGGTCATCCGCTGCCGCACGTCCAGGTCGGGGAATTGGACGTGGTCCTCGATGCTCTTGATGATCTCGCCGGCGATGTCGATGCCGGTCGCCCCCTCGATGCCCTCCAGCCCCGGCGAGGAGTTGACCTCCATCACCTGCGGCCCGTCGGCGCCCTCGAGCATGTCCACGCCGGCGACGCGGAGGCCCATGATCTGCGCGGCCTTCACCGCCGTGTTCTGGTAGGCCTCGTCGAGCTCGACCTTCGCCGCCACCCCGCCGCGGTGGACGTTGCTGCGGAACTCCGTGCCCACCGCCGACCGCCGCATCGCCGCCACCACGCGGTCGCCCACAACGAACGCCCGCACGTCCTTGCCCTTGCTCTCGGCGACGAACTTTTGCACCAGCACGTTCTGCTTCACCGTTTGCAGCGTCTCGATGATCGCCTCGGCGATCTTGATGCTGTCGGCCAGAATCACGCCGATGCCCTGCGTGCCCTCCAGCAACTTGATGATGACCGGCGCGCCGCCGACGGCCTCGATCGCGCGGAGGATGTCGTGGTTGTCCCGCACGAAGGCGGTGGGCGGCATGCCGATGTCGTGGCGGCTCAGAATCTGCAGCGACCGCAGCTTGTCGCGGCTCACGCTGATGCCCGCCGAGCTCGACAGCGAGAAGACGCCCATCTGCTCGAACTGCCGCACGACGGCGGTGCCGTAGAAGGTCACGCTCGCGCCGATGCGCGGGATGATCGCGTCGAACTCCGCCAGCGGCCTGCCGCGGTAGGTCAGCGTCGGGTTCTTGCCCTCGACGTAGATGGCGAACTTCAGCGTGTTCATCACGCGGCAGTCGTGCCCGCGACTTTTCGCGGCCTCGACCAGCCGCTTGGTGCTGTAGGCGGCGGGGCTGCGGGAGAGGATTCCGATGTTCATGCCGCCCCGCCCTTCGCCGTCCCAACGGCCGGTTTCGGGTGGCCGGGAATCTTCCCCGCCGCCACCATCTTCTTGTGAACCTTCTTCAGTTTGATCGCCTTTTTCGTCCGCTTCGCCTTGCCGAACAGGTAGGCCCGGCTGCTGTCGACCAGAAAATCGTCACGCAGCGCGGTGCGGCCCAGCAGCACGCGGCAGAGCATCCGCTTGCGGCTCACCAGCCCCATCTCGATCTCCTTCACCACCGGCCCGATCTGCACCGGCACGCGGATCAGCAGCCGGTCGCGGGCGTGGCCGAAACTGCTGCGCACCTTCGTCCGCCGCGCGACCTCCGCCTCGACCGTCTTGAACCGCCGCCGGCCGACGCGGCTGACGGTGACCTCGAACCGCACGCGGTTCTCGCCGATCTCCTCCACCTTCGTCACGTCGATCGCGCTGCTGCGCGCGCCGGTGTCGCTCTTGGCCCGCACGCCCCGGAGGTTCCAGCCGGGGAAGTTGACGTACTCGCGCCAGCCGATCGTCAGCGGCGCGTCAGGCTCGGAGGGTGGGGGCGGCTTCACCCCCGCACTCTACCCGTTTGCCGGTCGCAAGCGAAGCGGCCCCATTCCCCGCCGCTTGCGGCTTCGCAAAGAAACAAGGTCTTCGCCTTTGGATCAGACGCCAACTCGCTCGGTGCTCGTTGACGAATCCTCGAATCCCGGCAACGATTCCGGCAGGCTCATCGCCAGGGCCGTGCCGCGGACGCGGACCATCCGCCCCGGCAGCCGGCCGGCTCGGAAAAGGTCGTCCACCGCGCGCGTGACGCTGGGGATCGCGCCGTAATCGTGCCACACGATCGCCCCGCCGGGCCGCAGGAGTTTGAGGGCGGCCTCGGAATCGCTGGTCACCAGGTCGTACCCGTGGCCGGCGTCGATGAAGATAAAGTCCATTTGCCCCTGGTGCGGCGCGTAGTCGAACGTCCGCGTATCGCCGTACAACTGCGTGATGCGGCCGGCGAACGGCCCGCCGGCGAACCGGCCGCCGATGCGGACGTCCAGGCCGTCGAAGCTCACCCGCTCGTCCGGCAGGTTCAGCGTCCAGGCGCGAGCGTCGGGGGGCGCGGCGGCCACCAGATTCACCGTCGTCCGGCCGTCGAACGTGCCGAACTCGAAGATCGCCTCGGGCCGCAGCCGCCGGACCAGCGCGTTCAGCAGGCAGAGCTCGAAGATCACCACGTTGTGCGACAGCGCCTCGACCTCGCGCACCTCCACCGCCGCGCCGGCGGGCAGGATTTGCGACGGGTCGATCTCGGGCAGCGCCGCCGCGTGGGCGTCCCAGCCGAGGGCGGCGGACATCTGCCTCAGTTCGGCCCGCCCCGACGCGGTGGCCGGCCCTGCCGTCAGCAGCCCCGCCGCCCGCCGCAGCGTGAACCCGTACCGCCGGACGTTGCTGGCGAGCGTGCCAATTCCCATGCCGACGATTTACCCGCGCCCCGGCCGTTTGGCAAACGCCGCGCCCGCTCGCCGCCGCTCACCGCCGCTCGCCGCCGCTCACCGCCGCTTCAGCCGCAGCTCGCCGGCGGCGTGGTCGATGACGATGAAGTCGAATGCCCCTTCGCTCATCTTCCCCAAATCCGGCAGGATGCCGCCGGTGATGTTCACGCTGGCGACCAGAAAGTTCATGCCGAACACGCCGTCGAGCGTCAGTTTCTGCCCCGTCTTCTCGTCGACCACGCTGATGTCGTTCACCAGCACCGGCGCCTCGGCATACGCCACCGGCTGCCCCGCCTTGGCCGGCAGCGCGAGCGAGTCGAGGTAAAAGCCCGTGACGGTTTTCGCCCCGCCGACGCCCCCGAGGGGCAGGCTGAACTGCCGGTCCTTCGGCACGCCGAGGAGCGTCACGCCGTCGGGCGCGTAGGTGATGCCGAGCTTCGCGGCGAGGGCGGTGGAGATCATCGACGCGGCCGCCCCGGTGTCGAGCAGCACGGTGCCGGTCGCGGTTTTGCCGTTGTGGCCGAACGTGACGGGGGCAGCGCGGTCGGCGGGGTCGAGCGGGCTGGGGCCGATCATCGGGTTGGTCGCCAGCGTCGGCGGCGCGGCGGCGGCGGGCGCGGTTTTCGTGAACCGCGCGAAGGCGACGTAGGTCAGCGGGATCGTCGCGTCCGTCCGCGGGTCCATCTGCGGGATCGACGGGTCGCCGGGCGCGACGATCGACGTTTTGAGCACGTCCGAGAAGGTGTTGACCGGGCGGGCATCGAGGACGACGACCTTGCCGGCCATGACGGGCATGCCCGCGACGTCGGTGCCGCCGGTGAGGGCGTCGAGCAGGCCGCCGCCGCGGGCGAGTTGCAGCCGCACCGGCCCGGCCGCCGCCGCCGCGTAGGCCGCGGGGTTGCCGCCGTCGGTGCTGGAGGAGTAGGGCGCGACGCTGACGTAGACGGGTGAGGAGATGCCGAACGCCTCGCTGCCGCCGACGCCGATGTCGGAGAAGGTCGCCCCCTTCTCGGCCGTCAGCTTCAGCCCCTCGGCCGTGGGGGCGGAGATGAGAATCCCGCTCGCCCCGGTGTCCAGAAACGCCGAGACCGTCGATGGCGGGGGCGGCGCGAGGTCGAGGCCGGCGAAGATCGGGTCGTCCAAGCCCTCGGCCTTCTTCGCCGCGGCCGCATCCTTCGGCTGGCCCATCGGCGGCCCCTTCGGATCGACCCGCAGGTTCAGGAACACCCGCGGCTGGTCGAGCGACGCCGGCTGGACCCCCTCGATCGCGTCGGCACGAACCACGCCAACCAGCACCGCTACGGCGAAAACCGGAATCGCAAATTTGGCCAGGGGAATTACCTTCATACACGATGCTATGGCGTCAACCGCCTACCCGCGCTCACCAATTCGCCGGCAACTGACTCAGGAACTTCGCCAAGTCACTTCGGGCACCGGCAAGATCGACCGCTCTTGCGCCGCCGGCATCAGCATGAACCAAATCGTTGCGCATCTCGCGCACGGCGTCCGCAGCCTTATACCACGTCTGCGGAACTTTTCGGCGGCTTGCAATTGCCTTGAGAAGGCTTCGCATAATAGGGGATGTGTTCCGCACGGCCGCCTCCCAGAAACTTCTCAAGGCGGCCTCGAAGGCGGCGAAGAGCCGGACGAGGTAGGTCGCACCCAGAGCGGCTCGAAATCGGCCGAAATCCTTGCGGTCCAGAAGAAGCTGGCCGAGGTGGCTTGGATTGTTCTCCAGAACTCCTTCGAGCGCCTCTGCTGCGGCGAGCGCAACGCGGTACTCACGGGCAATCAGACGCAACTCCTCGATGGCCGCCTCCCGCCTTTTCATGCCGCCGCCGCCGATAAGGATTCGGCGAGCGTGGCGAAAACCGCCTCATCCAGTGTGGCGGCAATCATCACGCCCTCGTCATTGAAGACGTGCCAGCCCTTGTCGAAGTCCGTCAGCATCACCTGGACCAAGCTCGGCCAGGCGTAAAGGTCAACGCGGCCGGTGGCGCCGACAATGTCGAGCGCGACGGGATCAAGCCGCAGCCGCCCCTGGTCGGTCTGGATCGTCAGCACGGGAACGGCGTATTCGCCGGCCGCCTCGTCTCGCAGCGTCTTTTCGCCCCGCTGCACGAGCCAGCCCCGACCTTCGGACCAAGTCGTTACCGAGCCTGCCAACTCGTTCACCGCTTTGAGCCACTGGGCCGAAGTAGCCGGAGTTGCACGCTTGTTCGCCATTCCGAGACTTTACTCCACCTCCGGCTGCCGGGAAAGTCATCGCGCCGGGAAGGTGTGGCCTGTCATTCCTCGTTGCCGCGTCCCGCGTGGCTGAGCGGGTCGAGCAGCGCGCCGCCGAGGTTTGCCACCGAGAGCTCCGGCCACGGCCGCGTGCCGGCGATCAGTCCCCGAAGAATGCGCGCCGGGGCGGCCAGTCGGTCGCGCCACGGGACCGACCGCGCGCCGCCGTTGGGGCGGAAGGCGAGGAGGGTCACGTCGTCGTCGGTGAGGTTGCGGTCGTGCAGCGCGCGAAGGGCCGCGACGAAGGCCGGGACGACGGCGGCGGGTTGCGAGCCGTCGATTTCGTTGGCGACGCGCAGCAGGCCGTCGGTGCTGAGCAATTCGCCGTCGGCCCCGCGCGACTCGGTGAGCGAGTCGGTGTAGCAGAAGACGAGGTCGCGCGGGCCGAGGGGCACGTCGAAGCGGTCGTAGCGCGTGGCGTCCACCACGCCGAGCGGCATGTTCCGCAGCCCCTCGCCGGCCGCGGGGTTGGTCAGGACCGACCACCGCCGGCCCGCGGCGCGCCAGACCAGCGGCGGCGGGTGGCCGGCGTTGGAGACGCTCAGCGTGCCGGTCGGGGCGAAGTAGGTGGCGACCACGGCCGTGGCGAACGCGCCGCCCTGCAGCATCTCGGCGAAGCGGCGGTTCATGGCGCGGAAGAACTTGCGCTGGTCGAGGTGGTTGACGTAGCGGGCCATGAGGCGGCGGAGGTCGGCCGCGACGTCGCCGACGGCCGCCCCGTGACCGCTGACGTCGGCGAGGAGCACGCGGGCGATCCGCCCGGTGGCGCAGCTCGAGACGTAGTGGACGTCGCCCCCCGCCGCCGCCGCCTGGTAGGGCACGCTGTAGACCCACAAATCCAGCCCCGGCATGGCGAACGCCTCGTCGGCGGCGTGGCTGCCGCCGCGGACCTCCATGCAGGCGAGTCGGGGGGCGGGCATGGGCAACTCGCGGTGACTCGGCCGAGGCAGGTCAAACTTTTCAGGCAGCGCTTTCGGACGCCTCGAGCAACTCGCGCGCCACGTCCTCAAGATGCGACTGCGGAACCACCCGCATTCCCGGCACGCTGAACGGCATCCGCACCGGCGGGTTTGGGACCACCACATAAACCTGCTTCACCGCACCCATGGCGACGCCAATCTCGAACTGGATGTTCGGGTTCTCCGCATCCTCCAGATTCATCACGGCGATGACGGCGTCGGCACCGTTCACCAACTGGCGCAGCTCCGGGTTTACGTCCCCGTCGACCATGAAGTGCTTGAGTCGGTCGACCCGCAGGCCCATCTGCTCGAGCTCCCGGGCGACCCGATCCGCCGCCGCTCGCAAGCGCAGCGGCGAGGTCAGGAACACGGTGGGGGCCGTCCCACTCTGCTTCGGCGTTGAGGCACGGTGGGATTTGGTGATCGCACTCCCAGTTTTCGGCAGCGTTGCGGTGGTCATCGGAGCCCCTTGATTCTGCGAATGAGGTCGGCCAGGTAATCGTCGAAATGATTGAAGTCGAACGCCTTCCGGTGTGACAGGACGGCCGGCACGGCGGACATCTCGAGGTCGTGGCAAACGCCGACCATCCGCATGTCCGGGCCGCGTAGCCAGCCGGCGCCGATCTCATTCAGAACCCACTGCCGATCGATGCTACGCGGGGTGAGCAGCACAATCATTTCCGGGCAGGTCAGGATCGCCTGCCGGATGGCCTCCGGTACATCGTCGCCACCATTGATGTCGCGGTCGTCGCGGAAGGTCGTCGCGCCGACGGCCTCAATCTCCTTGCACATCTGTACGGCCACTCACTTGTCGGCCGTGGCGTGGCTGATGAAGATTCGGTGCTCGGGGCGGGGGGCACGCTTCGCCATCTCACGCCACCCCCGCCGTTCCCGTCTCGATCGGCGCCGAGATGAACTCCCGCGGGTCGGTCACGCGGCCGGTCAGGGCCGAGGCCGCCACGGTCAGGGGCGAGGCCAGGTAGACGCCCGCCCGCTTGTCACCCATGCGGCCGGGGAAGTTGCGGTTGGTGGTGCTGATGCACGTCAGTGCCGAGTTCAGCCGGCCGAAGGTGTCCTCCGGGCCGCCGAGGCACGCCGAGCAGCCGGACGGGCCGATCAGGCAGCCGGCGTCGGCGAGGATGTCCTCGATGCTCTTCTCGTTGTAATCCTTCTCCACCCCCAGCAGGTTCAGCCGCTTCATGTCCGAGTGGACCTCCGTGCTGCCCGGCACGACGTAGGTGGGAATTTTCACCGTGTTGCCTTTGAGAATGTTGGCGGCGAAGATCATGTCCGTGATCTTCCCGCCGGTGCAGCTGCCGATGTAGGCGCGGTCGAGCTTCACGTCCGAGCAGTTGTGGGCCGTGTCCTTGTTGTCCGGCGAGTGCGGCTTGGCGACCATCGGCTCCATCGTCGATAAATCCCAGTCCGCCTCGTAATCGTACTCCGCGCCGGCCTGGTCCTTGAAGACCTCCCACTCGGGCCGGTTGCTGCGGGCGCGGACGTAGGTCAGGGTCTTCTCATCGACGTCGCAGACGCCGTTCTTGCCGCCGGCCTCGATCGCCATGTTCGTCAGGGTCATGCGGTCCTCGAGCGTGAGGCTGCTGATGCCCTCGCCGGCGAAGTACATCGTTTTGTACGTCGCGCCGTCCACGCCGATGTCGCCAATGACCGCGAGGATCAAATCCTTGGCCGTCAGGTAGGGCGGAATCTGGCCGTCGAAGGTGAACTTCATCGTCGGCGGCACCTTCAGCCACGTCTTGCCGGTGCCCAGCACGAAGGCCGCGTCGGTGTTGCCGACACCGGTGGCGAACTGCCCGAAAGCGCCGGCGGTGCAGGTGTGGCTGTCGGTGCCCAGCAGAATCTCGCCGGGGCGGACGTGGCCCTCCTCCGGCAGTGCCTTGTGGCAGACGCCCTTGTAGCTGGTCTTGTTCGGGTCGAGGTACGGGCTGGGCATCCCCTCCTTTTTGATGAAGTCGGGGTCGTAGTAGTACTTCAGCCCCTGCTCCTTCACGAAATTGCGGAGCAGTTGCACGTTGCGGTAGCTCTTCAGGTCGGCGGTGAAGATGTAGTGGTCGGGAATGATGACCACGCGGTCGGGGTCCCACACTTTGGCGTCCTTGCCGAACTCCTGGTGGAAGATGCCGACGGTGCCGGGGCCGCAGACGTCGTGGGTCATCAGCACGTCGACGTTGACCCAGACGTTCTCGCCGGGGGTGGCGCGGGCCTTGCCCGCGTGCTTCGCCAAAATCTGTTCGGTCATCGTCATGCCGGGCATGGTCGCTCCTGTGCGTTGAATCCTCGTTAGCCCCTTATTACGGTGGGAAAGCAGTATAGGTGCGGCCCGCGCAATCGACACGCCCGGAACCGGCCCGTAGGATCGCCCCGCTCATGGGCATTGCCGACCGCGACTACTACCGAGACGACCCCCCGCGCGGCACCGGCGTCGGCGGGCTGGCGGCGTGGAACGTCACCACCTGGATCATCGCCCTCAACGTGGCGGTGTTCGTCATCGACCTGCTGCTGCAGAACACGGCCCTGGCCTACCGCGTGCCGGTCAATAACTACCAGTACACGCTCGAGGGTCCGCTCGAGCACTGGGGCTACTTCTCCACCGCCACCGCGATTCGGGGCGGGCAGGTCTGGCGGTTCATCACCTTCCAGTTCCTCCACGGCGGCATCTCGCACATCGTCGGGAACATGCTGGGCCTCTACTTCTTCGGCCCGATGATCGAGGACTACCTCGGCCGCAAGCGGTTCATCGCGTTCTACCTGCTGTGCGGGGCGGCGGGGCCGGTGATGTACCTGCTCTTCCAACTGCTCGGGGTGCTGAATGTCAATGCCTACACGCCGCTGATCGGCGCGTCGGCGGGCGTGTTCGGGGTGCTGATCGGCGGGGCGCAGATCGCGCCGAACGTGACGGTCATGCTGCTGTTCCCGCCGATCCCGATGAAGCTCAAAACCCTCGCCTGGGCGCTGCTCGCGCTGGCGGCCTACACCGTCTTCACCCGCGGACACAACGCCGGCGGCGAGGCCGCCCACCTCGGCGGGGCGGCGGTGGGCTACTGGCTCATCAGCCACCCCCGCCTGCTGAAGTTCGCCGAGGCCGTGAAGCTGCCGTTCAGCCCCCCGCCGCCCAAGCGCCGCCCCCTGCCGCCGTTCCGGCCGTAGGTATACGGGGACTTCTTTAGCCGGTAGACTCAAGGGCGCAACGCAATTCGGAGGTCTGGATGAGCACCGTTAAAGAACCCGAGATCGACCTCACCGACTTCGCAACCCGCGTTCAATCGCTGCCGGAGTGGGAGCGCGAAGCGGTGGAAAGCTACTTGCGCAATCACTTCGACGACGTGCTGGACAGCGCGAAGTGGCAGCGTTCGTTCGACGAAACGCCGGATGAGGTCATCGCCAAGTTTGAGGCCGAGGCGGAGGAGGCCAACCGCAACGGCACGGCACAACCCTCGGGCCCGGACCACTTTTGAGCCCCGCGAACCCCGCCCCTTCCGCGGGCGGCCCCGGCGGAACGCCGCTGCGGTCGATCCGCACGCCGGGCTTCGATGCCCTCTACCGGGCACTTCCCCCGGCCGCCCGCCTTGCGGCGAACAAGGCGTACCGCCTGTGGCGAACAAATCCCCGTCACCCGTCCCTCCAGTTCAAGCGGATTTTCGGCAAGATTTGGAGCCTCCGAATCACGCTCAACTACCGGGCGTTGGGGCGGGTCGATGCTGGCACTATCACTTGGTTCTGGATCGGCCCACACGCGGCGTACGATCAACTGCTCAAGACGATGAAGCCATGAGGGTCAGTTGAACCCCACCCCCCGCACCTTCACCTCCACCGCGTACACCGCCCTCGTGGCCGTCATGTAAACCATCGGCCGCCCCGCCGGGCCGCCGAAGGTCAGGTTCGCCGTCTGCCGCTCGGGCACCTTGATCTTGCCGATCAGTTTGCCCGCGGCCGAGAAGACGTGGACCCCGTCCGCCGCCGCCGACCAGAGGCGGCCGTCGGCGTCGCACCGGATGCCGTCGGGCACGCCGGCGCCGATCACGCAGAACACCCGGCCGTTCTTCAACTCGTGCTCGTCCGTCACGTCGAACGCTCGTACATGGTGCGGCCCGCCGCTGTCGGCGATGTAGAGCACCTTCTGGTCCGGGCTGAAGCAGATGCCGTTGGGCATGTCGAAATCATCCGCCACGATTTTCAACGCCCCGCCGAGCTCGAGGCAAAAAACGCAATTCTTGTCCAGCTCGCGCGGCTCGTCCTTCGGCTTGTTGTACGGCGGGTCGGTGAACCAGATGCTGCCGTCCGACCGCACGGCCACGTCGTTCGGGCTGTTGAACCGCTTGCCGTGATAGGTTTCCGCCAGCGGGACGATCGAGCCGTCCTTCTCCATCCGCACCACCCGGCGGGTCGAGCTCTCGCACGCCACCAGCCGGCCCTGCGGGTCGACGCGGTGGCCGTTGGCCTGGTTCGACGGGTCGCGCAGCACGCCCAGCCCGCCGGCGTCGGTCCAGGTGTGGACGATGCCGTTGCCCTTGGTCACGTCGCTGAAGATGAGCTTCCCGTCGTACCACGCCGGCCCCTCGGGCCAACTGAAGCCGTCGGCGAGTTTCTTCACCGTCGCCCCGCCGTCGATCACCTCGGCGAAGGCGGCGGCGTCGACGGCTTCCAGGTCGGGCGAGGGCATGGACTTCTCCGGTGCGGGGGCGGCGGACAGGACACAGGGCAGTACGGCGAGCAGCCAGAGGGGTCGCCACATGCCGCGATTGTGCGCCGGTCAGTCCGGCAGGTCGAGGGCCAAAAATCGCTTGTCCCGATACCCCCCGCCGATGTTCACCGCCCGCACCACGCCGCCCGCCCCGTCGACCACCGCCTCGGCCGCGTAGTGGCTGTGGCCGCAGACGAGGTGTCGGACGTTGGGGAACCGCAAAATCGCCTCCCCCAACTTCGGGCTGCCGAGGTAGGCGCGGGCGAAGCGAATCCCCCGCCCCCGCCGTCCGCCCGGCGGCGGACCGGTCGGGTTCGCCCCGCCCGGCAGCAGGTCCGCCAGCGGGACGTGATGCACCGCCGCCACCACGCGCTCGGCCGACGCGACGGCCGCCAAGTCCCGCTCCAGCGACGAGATCCGCTCGGCCAGAACCGCCGCATCGCTCGCGCCCAGTGACACGAATTTCCCGTCGTTCCACCGCGCCACCACCTCCCGCGCCTCGTCCGATAGCCCCGCGACCTGATCGACCAAATCCGCCGGCTCGCCGGTCATCGCCACCGCGCCCGGCGACGTCTTCGCCTCGTAGAACGGCCGCGGAATGCCCAGTGACGGGTCGGCGAACGAGTAGTCATACCACCCCACGCTGCCGACCACCGCCGCCGCGCCCGAGACGAACGGCTCGCCCTCCAGCCACCGCCACCCCGCCGCCCGCACGCGCCGCGGGAGTTCGGCGTCGAACAGCGCCCGGCTGTCGCCCCGCCGCGTCCACAATTCATGGTTGCCCGCGACGAACAGTTTCGGCCCGCCGCCGGTGAACAGGCCCAAGCACCGCTCCAACTCCTCGCCGTCGCCCGACGCCGCATCGCCGACGAGCAGCACCGCATCGCCGCCGGCGCGATTGATCTCCGCCGCCACCGCCTCGGCCGACGGCCGCGACCGGGCGTGGTTGTAGTGCAAATCGGCCGTGACGAGCAATCGCATGCATTGGTCCGTTGTCCCTGGTCCGTTGTCCCTGGTCCGTTGTCCGTTGCGGGGTGGCCTCCCCATCTTTGCAACGGACAAGGGACCACGGACGACGGACATCCTTCAGGTATATTATCCGGCCGCCCAGACCTTCTGACCGGAGCGCCCGCTTGAACCCGCTGATCGTTGAGCACGTCACCAAGTATTTCGACCAGGGGACCAAGCGCGTCGCGGCGCTGGACGACATCTCGATGGAGGTGCCGCGCGGGCAGTTCCTCGCCGTCATGGGCGCCAGCGGCAGCGGCAAGAGCACGCTGCTGCACCTGATGGCCGGCCTCGCCAAGCCGCAGGGCGGCCGGGTGCTGGTCGACGGCACCGACCTGGCGCAACTGAACGACAAGAAGCTGACCCTCTTCCGCCGCCGGCAGATCGGGCTGGTCTTCCAGGCGTTCAACCTGATCCCGACGCTGACGGCCGAGGAGAACGTCGCGCTGCCGCTGATGCTCGAGGGCCGCCCGTCCGAGGCGGACCGCAAGAAGGTGGACGACCTGCTGCACGCGCTGGGCATCGCCGACCGCCGCGGCCACCGCCCCGACGCGATGAGCGGCGGCGAGCAGCAGCGCGTCGCCATCGGCCGCGCCCTCGTCACCGACCCCGCCGTCATCCTCGCCGACGAGCCCACCGGCAACCTCGACACCGCCAACAGCCAGGGCGTCTGCCACCTGCTCCGCGACCTCTCGGTGGTCCACGGCAAAACCATCGTGATGGTCACCCACGAACCCGCCGTCGCGGCGTTCGCCTCCGAGGTCGTCGTGCTCAAGGACGGCAAAATGATCGACCGCTTCGGCACCGAAGGCTTCACCGACGCGGGCGAGGTGGCCGTGCGTTACCAAGAGGGGCTGCGGTAAACCCGTGGCACGGGCGTCCCGCCCGCGTCTGCGCTTTTCTTCAATTTTAAAACGCGGGCGGGACGCCCGTGCCACGGAACTTCCCATGGTCTTGACGAAATTAGCCTTATCAAACTTCGTCCACCGCAAGGCCCGCGTCGCGCTCACCGTGGCGGCGATCGCGCTGTCGGTCAGCCTCGTCGTCTCCGTCACCAGCGGCTACGCCTCGGCGGAGGCGGCGGCGCGGGCGTTTCTGTCCCAATTCTTCGGCTCCACCGACTTCGCCGTCGAGCGCGCCAACAACGTCGAGGGGGGCGTTTCGGTCAACGTCGTCCAACACCTGCGCGACGACCCGGCCGTGCGGCGGGTGGTCGGGCGGATCGAGACCCGCACCCGCCTCATCGGCCGCGACGGCAAGGTGATGGTCGACCAGCCCGCCGCCGACCTCCGCGGCGTCGACCCCGCCACCGACGAGGCCGTGGCGCGGCAGAAGGACAAGATCGAGTCCGGCGGCCGCTGGTTCACCTCCGCCTCCGCCGACGAGGCCGTCATCGACCAGGGTGCCCAGGACCGCCTCGGCGGCGCGTCGGTCGGCGACACGATCGAGCTCCCCGGCACCTCCGGCGGCCGACTGAAGGTGAAGGTCGTCGGCATCGTCCACAAGCCCCAGATCATCGCCAACGGCCTCGCCACCATCTACGTCCCGCTCAAAACCCTCCAGCAGTTCACCTTCCCCGACCACCCCGACCGCGTGACCAAGGTCGAGGGCGAGTTCAACGTCGACGTCGACGCCAAGGCCTTCGAGGACCGCACGCAAAAGTACCTCGCCGCCAACGACCCGGCGATCAAGGTCAAGCTCACCCGCGAGACGCGCGAGACCATCGACCGCAACCTCCGCGGCATCAAATTGCTCAGCTACATGGGGGGCATGGTCTCGATGCTCGCCGCGACGTTCATCGTCTTCAGCACCCTCAGCATGGGCGTCGCCGAGCGGCAGCGGACGCTGGCGATGCTGCGGGCGGTGGGGGCGCTGCGGGGGCAGGTCGGCCGGCTGGTGGTGATCGAGGGGCTGGTCCTCGGCGCTCTCGGCGGGGTCGTCGGCGTCGGGCTGGGGTTTGCGTGGGTCTTCGTGCTGGCGAAAACCTACCCGGACTTTTTCGCCTCCGGCATCGTGATCGACTGGTGGGGGGTGCTGTTCGCCGGCGTTGCCACGCTGCTGGCGGCGCTGGGGGCGAGCCTGCTGCCGGCGTGGAACGCGATGCGGGTCGACCCGCTGGAGGCGATGGTGCCCCAGGCCGCCGCCGGCCCGGCCGGCCCGCCGATCGCCGTCAGCATCGCCGGGCTGATCCTCGTGGCGATCGACCCGCTGCTGCTCTTCGGGCCGATGGGCTACCTCTCGGCGGCGGTCGGCTTGGGCGCGTGGGAGAAGGAGGTCCGCTTCGGCGGCCACTTCGTGCTCGGGCTGCCGGCGGCATTTCTGGGATTCTTCCTGCTCGCGCCGCTGTTCGTCTGGCTGGTCGAAAAACTCTTCTCCCTGCCCGTGGCGAAACTCATGGGCGTGCAGCCGGATTTGCTCCGCCAGCAACTCTCCGGCGGCGGGCTGTGGCGCGCCGCGGGCACGGCGGCGGCGCTGATGGTCGGGCTGTCGGTCCTCGTCGTGATGCAGACCCAGGGCAACAGCACGATGAAGGCGTGGGAGCTGCCCGACAAGTTCCCCGACGTCTTCATCTACACCCTCAACGCCGGCGCGGGCCTCAGCCCCGAGGCCCAGCAGGCCGTCCGCGACGACCCGGACGTCATCGCCGACCGAACCATGCCCATCGCCATCTTCAACCCCCGCCTGCCCGGCAACGCCCTCGGGGTGGTCGGGGCGGCGTGGTTCGAGCAGACCATGTTTGTCGCCGTCGACCCGGACAAGGCGTTCGACATTCTGGAGCTCGACTTCCGCCACGGCAGCACCCGCGCCGGCGCGGAGGCGGGGCTGAAGAAGGGCCGGCACATCATCATCACCGAGGAGTTCCAGCGGGCCAAGGGCTACAAGCTCGGCGACCAGTTCGAGCTCGTCAAGGGCGTGCTGGGCGGGGAGAAGATCCCCTACACCATCTGCGGCATCGTCTGGTCGCCGGGCATCGACGTGATGGTCAGCACGTTCGACCTCGGCAGCCAGTTCGAGCAGCAGTCCGCCGGGACGGTCTTCGGCAGCCTCGCCGACGCCAGGGCGGACTTCGGCGTCGACTCGGCGCGGCTGATGGCGGCGGACCTGAAGCTCGGGGCGGACAAGAAGGTCGTCGTCGACCGGCTGAAGAAAAAGCTCGGGAACTACAACCTCAACGTCGCCGACGTGCGGCAGTTGAAGTACAACATCCAGAACGGCTTCGGCAAACTGCTGATGATCGCGAGCACCGTCGCGTGGGCGGCGATGGCGGTGGCGAGCCTGGGCGTGGCGAACACCGTCATGGCCGGCATCCGCAGCCGACGCTGGCAGTTCGGCATCCTCCGGTCGGTCGGCGTGACGCGCGGCGGGCTGATGCGGCTGGTGCTGGCCGAGGCGGCGCTGCTCGGGCTGGTCGGCGCGGCGCTGGGGCTGACGGCGGGGCTGGTGATGGCGATCGGGGCGCACGAACTGTCGGACATCGCCATCGGCTTTTTGCCGCCGATCAGCGTGCCGTGGGGAATCATCTCCGTCGGCGTGGGGGTGGTGATGCTGGTGAGCCTGCTGGCGAGCGTCGGCCCGGCGGTGGGCGTGAGCCGGACCGACCCGCTGACCCTCCTGCAGGCCGGCCGCGCCGCGGCGTGAGGCACCGCCGTGGCACGGGCGTCGCGCCCGGATTTCTGCCCGTTGCAAAGAAAAACGAAATCCGGGCGGGACGCCCGTGCCACGGGGGGCCGGGGCCGGTAGGATGCCCCGCGGCCCACTCGCCCCGCGCCGCTCCCGCCCATGGCCGACGCCCCCGTGACCCATCCTCCGCAGGACACCGCCGGCGGCACGGCGGCGGTGGGGGCCGCCGCGCCCCGCGCCGCCGACCGCGAGAACTTCGCCGCCGACGAGCTCGCCATCGTCCTCAGCCACTTCGA
This sequence comes from Tepidisphaeraceae bacterium, assembly GCA_965260985.1. Taxonomy (GTDB): domain Bacteria; phylum Planctomycetota; class Phycisphaerae; order Tepidisphaerales; family Tepidisphaeraceae; genus CBDHCE01. The sequence goes on from CBDHCE010000020.1 coordinate 294,168, forward strand.
CACCGGGCCGATCAGCAGGATCAAGGAGTTCCCCCGCGGCAGCCGCAAGGCGCCGAAGTTGCTGGTCAAGGCGGCGAGGGGGGAGTATTTGCTGAAGCGCCGGGCGCGCGGGCGGGACGACCCGTTCAAGGTCGCCTTCACCCACGAATTGCAACTGTTCCTGGCCGCCAAGCAGTTCCCGCTGCCCCACCTGATCGGGACGCGCACCGACAATAATTCGATGCTGCAACTGGACGACGCGGTCTACGAGCTGTTCGAGTACATCCCCGGCGGCGGCTACCCGCAGACGCTGGAGGCGACGTTCGAGAGCGGCCGGGTGCTGGCGCTGTTCCACAAGTTGCTGGAGGATTTCCAGTCGAACCTGGTGAACTTCACGCCCCCGACGGCCAGTTACCACCGCGCGCCGGCGGTGGACCGGGGGCTGCGGTCGATCCCCGCGCAGGTGCCGGCCGACGCCGGCGGCGGGGAGGCGGTGGCCGACACCTGCCGGTTCCTGCACGACGCCTACCGCCGGGCGGCCAAGGCGGCGGACGATTTGGGGCTCAACGACTGGCCGGCGCAGGTGGTCCACGGCGACTGGCACCCCGGCAACATGCTCTTCCGCGACAGCCGGATCGTCGCGGTGATCGACTACGACTCGGCCCGCGCGCTGCCGCGCGTGATCGACTCTGCCAATGGGGCCTTGCAGTTCTCGATCCTCGGCGGGGATGAGAAGCTCGACACTTGGCCGGACTATTTGGACGAGACGCGGTTCAAGCGATTTCTGCGCGGGTACGATCAGGTGGTGCTGCTGAGCCGGGGCGAGGTGCGGGCGGTGCCGTGGCTGATGGTCGAGGCGCTGGTCGCCGAGGCGGTGTTCCCGATCGCCGCGACGGGGCACTTCGGCCGATTGAAGGGGGGGCCGTTCCTGCGGATGGTGCGGCGGAAGGTGGCGTGGCTGCAGGACCACGCGGCGCGGCTGGTGGAACTGATCGAGTCGTGAGCCGGCGCGACCCGCGCCTCGGCGGCTATCATTTGGGGCATCGCCATGACCCGCACCAATCTCCTCCATTGCCTCGTCGCGATCCTCGCCCTGCTCGCGCCGGCGCCGGTCCTCCGCGCCGGAACCGAGGGGACGTGGCTGAAGGAACTGGGCGACCCCGACCCGCACGTCCGGGAGGCGGCGCGGGTCGATTTGTACGCGCTGAAGCCGAAGGACCTGCCCGACCTGTTCGCCGCGACGGCGGAGTTGCAGGAGGCGAAGGCGCTGCCGCCGGCGGCGGCGGGGCTGCTGAAGGACGTGGTGCGGCAGATTTTCGCCACGGCGGCGGTGCCCGATTTGCCGCCGAACCGCGGGCCCGACGCGCCGCCGCCGGGCCGGCTGATCATCCGCGGGGGGATCGTGCAGAACGCGCCGATGCCCGGCGCGGCGTGCCTGGGCATCAGCCTGCCGCTGCGGAACTTCGGCGCGGTGCGGGGCGCGGTGATCAACGGCCCGAACGGCCCGCAGGCGATGCCGGGGCCGAGCGACGAGCCGTACCCGGTCGGGGCGATCGTGCAGGACCGGCTGCCGGGGTTCGCCGCGTACGGCCCGCTGATGACCGGCGACCAGATCGTGGGCCTCGACGGCCCGCCGGCGGTCGCGCTGCCCGACAGCGATTCGCTGCTGGGCTTCATCCTGTCGCGCCGGCCGGGCGAGAAACTGCCGCTGCTGATCAGCCGGGCGGGGAAGATCGAGCGCGTGACGGTGGAGTTGAGCGTTCGGCCGAACGATCTGGCGTCGGACTACCTGAACGCCGAGGCGGTGCGTCGCAAGCGGATCGAGGCCGATGCGTATTGGCGGGCGAAGTACGTCCCGCTGCTGGGCCTGCCGGACGAACCCGAGCCGGCGGACGATTTTCCGAGTGATGCGAGCGAAGACCCGGGCGACCGGGCGATCGACCTCGACGGCCCGCCCGTGCTCGCCCCCCCGCCGCGGCGGCTGCTGCCGAGATAATTCAGGAACCGAAGGAAGCAAGAAATGGACCCGATCCTCACCGGCCGCGCCTACGTCATGGGCGACAACGTCGACACCGACCAGATCATCCCGGCCCAGTTCCTGAGCTACAACCCGTCGGACCCGGCCGAGCGGAAATACTTCGGCATGTACGCCAACAGCGGCGTGCCCGAGGCGCAGGCGGGCCTGCCGGGCGGCCATGTGCGGTTCGTGCCGGAGGGGGAGTTTTCCAGCGCGTACCAGATCATCATCGGCGGCAAAAACTTCGGCTGCGGCAGCAGTCGGGAGCACGCGCCGCTGGCCCTGGCCGAGGCGGGCGTGGCGTGCGTGATCGCCGAGTTCTACGCCCGCATCTTCTTCCGCAACAGCGTCAACGGCGGCTACGTCCTGCCGCTGGAAAGCGTCGGGCGGCTGGTCGAAAAGGTGAAGACCGGCGACATGCTGCGCGTCGACCTGGACGCCGCGACCGTGACGAACGAGACGAGCGGCGAGTCGTTCGAGCTCAAGCCGATCGGCGACGTCCTGCCGATCATCGAGGCCGGCGGGGTGTTCGCCTACGCGCGGGAGGCGGGGATGCTGAAGTGAGGGCGGCCGTTCGACTTGGGAGGAAGATCATCGACGCCGCGCCGCCCAACTACCTCCACCCCGCCGTCGGTGGCCGACGAACCCGCGGCCACATCATCGCCGATTTGGCGGTGAACCACGTCGAGCGCTTCGTGCTTCGGGCCGGCCACACGGCCGAGCGGTTCGGGTCGGACTACGGCGTGGACCTGACGGTCCACACCTTCGGGCCGGGCGGGCATCTGGAACCGGGCGAGTTCAACGTCCAGGTGAAGGGAAGCGACAAGCCCAAGTACCTCGGCGATGGCAAGACGGTTTCCGTTCAAGTCGCAAGCGACACGCTGAGGCTTTGGCTGCAACAGACTTTCCCGCTCATTCTGGTCATCTATGATGCCCGGAAGGACGTGGCGTTCTGGCTCTACGTCCAGCGCCACTTTGAGGCGCACGAGCAATCTATAACTTCGGCCAGGACGCAGAATCTACGGGTGCCGACTTCCAACATTCTGGACGATCACGGCGTTTCACGATTCGCTCGATGGAATGATGCGGTAAAGGCACAGCTTGATGGGAGAGTCAGCCATGTCAGCAACCTCTGAACGACGCTTCTCGGAACCGACCTTCCCGACCGAGGTCATCCCGACCTTCTCGGAGATGTCGGCCTACCTGACCGGATTGGGATTCCGACGTCATAGGGTGCCGGAGTCCCACAACTACTTCGACCGGCCGGACACGCGGGCGCTGGTGGCCTTGCCGGACATGGACGATGACCAGCGGCTGTGGCCCCCCAACCTCGGCTCGATCCGGTCCACCCTAGACGCCTTCGGCATCGTCCCCCGGCACGAGTTTAACGATTGGCTGACGCGGAATGCGTTGAGCCCCGTCAAGACCGGCACCCACGACTGATCCGCCCCGTGACTGCCGAGACCCGAAGATGCCGCCCATGACCAACGTCCAAGTCATCTCCCACCCCGTCATTCAGACCAAGCTCACGGAGCTGCGCGACTTCGCCGCCGACCACCGCAAGTTCCGCACCCTGCTCGACGAGATCGCCATGCTGATGACCTACGAAGCCACCCGCGACTGGCCCACCAAGCCCCGGCCCGTCCAGACGCCGCTGGAAAAAACCACCGGCCACGCCCTCGCCCGCCAAGTCACCCTCGTCCCCATCCTCCGCGCGGGCCTGGGCATGAGCGACGGCGTCCTGCGCGTGCTGCCCGAGGCGCGCATGGGCCACCTCGGCGTGCGGCGCGACGAGGCGACCCTCGAGCCGGTCACCTACTACGAGAAACTCCCCCCCGACGTGGCCGACACCGAGGTGCTGCTGATCGACCCCATGCTCGCCACCGGCGGCAGCGCGGCGGCGGCGGTCACGTGCCTCAAGCGCGCCGGCGTCCGCAGCCCCAAGTTCCTCTGCCTCGTCGCCGCCCCCGAGGGCATCGGTGCCCTGCACGCCCAGCACCCGGACGTCCAAATCTACGCCGCCGCCGTCGACCGCGAGCTCAATGAAAAGGGCTACATCCTCCCCGGCCTCGGCGACGCCGGCGACCGCGTCTTCGGCACCTGAACCGCCGCCCCCGCCGCCGCCCGCAACGCCGCCCGCAACGCGCCGCCCGTTTTCCCGTTGAACCCCGCGCCGCGCCGGGCTAGCATGACCCTTCTGCCCGCGAACCGCTTCCCCACCGCCACCCCCGCCCACCACAGGCCGACCATGCGTTTGACCGACATCCTCAAGCCCGAGAACATCAAGGTGCCCCTGGAGGCGGCCGACAAGTCGCAGGCCATCCACGAGCTGGTCGACCTGCTCGGCGCCAACGGCGAGGTCAACAACCCCAAAAAGGTGCTCGACGCCGTGCTCGAGCGTGAGGCCACCCGCACCACCGGCATCGGCGCGGGCCTGGCGATCCCCCACGGCAAAACCGACGGCACCGACCACCTCGTCATGGCGATCGGCAAGCCCGCCACCCCCATCGACTTCGCCAGCATCGACGGCCGGCCGGTCAACATCATCTGGCTCCTCTCCAGCCCCGCCGACCAGACCGGCCCGCACATCCACGCCCTCGCCCGCATCAGCCGGCTGATGACCGTCGACGCCTTCCGCTCCACCCTCGCCGCCGCCGACACCCCGCAAAAAGTCTTCGACGCCATCGCGGCCCAAGAAGCGAAAATGTAGGCGGACCGGCCCAACTACGGCCACCCTGGCGGACCCGCCGGACATCCCGTACAATCCCCGAACCTGCCGCCGCCGGCTGTAGCGGCGTCGCCGCGCGTGCCGATGGCGGTGACAGCGGCCCCGCCGCCCGATCACGGAGGATTCCCATGCCCAAAGCCGCCGAGAAGCCAGTCGAAAAATCCGCCGCCAAGGCCCCGCGCGAGAACGCCGAGTCCATGGCCGGCCGCCAGAAGGAGATCGCCGTCAGCGAGTTCTTCGCCAAGAACCGCCACCTGCTCGGCTTCGACAACGCCCGCAAGGCCCTGCTCACCACCGTCAAGGAGGCGATCGACAACTCCCTCGACGCCTGCGAGGAGGCCGGCATCCTCCCCGAAATCTGGCTCACCATCGAAGCCCTCAACGGCGGCTCCAAGTCGCGCGCGAAGGCGAAGGACCAGAAGCTGAATGCCGACGTCGTCCACCCCGACGTGCCGCCCGAGGGGGAGGCGCCGAGCATCGCCAACGCCACCCGCTTCCGCGTGACGGTGCGCGACAACGGCCCCGGCATCGTCAAGGCGCAAATCCCCAACGTCTTCGGCCGGCTGCTGTACGGCAGCAAGTTCCACCGCCTCCGCATGAGCCGCGGCCAGCAGGGCATCGGCATCAGCGCCGCCGGCATGTACGGCCTGCTCACCACCGGCCAATCCGTCCAGATCATCAGCAAAACCGGCCCCCGCAAGCCCGCCCACCGCTTCGAGCTGCAGATGGACACCCTCAAGAACCGCCCCGACATCACCGTCGACGAGGAGGTCGACGACTGGCACGAGGCCGGCGAGAAGGTCCGCACCGGCACGCAGGTGAGCATCGTCCTCGAAGCCAAGTTCCAGCGCGGCCGGGCGAGCGTCGACGAGTACATCGAGCAGACCGCCATCGCCAACCCGCACGCGCTGGTCCACTACGCCGCCCCCGACGGCGTCCACCGCGACTTCCCCCGCGAGGTCGACGAGGTGCCCGACTCGCCCGCCGCCATCAAGCCCCACCCCTACGGCGTCGAGTTGGGCGTGCTGATCCGCATGCTCAAGGAGACCAGCCACCACAAGCTCGGCGAGTTTTTGCAGAACGAGTTCAGCCGCGTCTCGCCGAAGGTCGTCAAGGAGATCACCGACCAGACGGCCAAACTGACGCCCCAAAGCTGGTGCAGCAGCATCGCGCAGGACGACGTCGACGAGCTGCACGGCGCGATCCAGAACACGAAGATCCAGAACCCGCCGACCGACTGCCTGGTGCCGATCGGCCCGCAGCAGATCCTCAAGGGGCTGCTGAAGGAGATCAAGGCCGAGTTCTACGCCGCCGAGACGCGGGAGCCGGCGGTCTACCGCGGCAACCCGTTCCAGATCGAGGTCGGCATCGCCTTCGGCGGCGACTTGCCCGGCGACCAGCCGGCGCGGGTCATCCGCTACGCCAACCGCGTGCCGCTGCTTTATCAGCCGAGCGCGTGCAGCATCACCAAGAGCATCACCCAGACGAACTGGAAGACCTACGGCGTCAGCCAGCCGCGCGGCGGCGTGCCGGAGGGGCCGCTGGTCATCTTCGTCCACATGGCGAGCGTTTGGGTGCCGTTCACGAGCGAATCGAAGGAGGCGGTGGCGGACTACGACGAGATCCGCAAGGAGATTCAACTGGGCCTGAAGGAGTGCGGGCGGAAGCTGAACACCTACATCCGCCGCCGCCAGCGGATCGCCCGCGAGGGGCAGCGGCGCGACGTGTTCACGAAGTACATCGGCGAGGTGGTGGCCGCGGTGGGCAAGATGACCGCCGTGGACGAGGCAGCGCTGTACGACCAACTCAAGGCCGTCGCCAAGAGCCGCACCGCCACCGCCGACCAGCAATTCGACGAGGACGGCAACCCGATCAAGCCCCCCCCGTCGGCTACCGCCGGTCGCCTGGCGGGCGACTGCAACGTGGTGGTGATCGAGAAGGAGCTCCCCCACGCCGAGGACGCCGCCGTCTCCCCCGGCCGCGACGACACGCGCGACGGCGAGGAGGCCGAGGAGAGCGAGGCGGCGTGAGAGAATCGCTACCGAGAGCCGACTATGATTCCGCCATTCGGTGAAAATGGCTATCTCCCGCCGGGCGTCCACCCCGCCACGCTTGGGGAGGTGATCGCCCGCTTCGGCTCCGCCAACGAGGAGCGGATCGCCGAGGCGGAGTCGTTGGAGTGGCTCACCACCTGGTGCGTCTTGGCCGGCGTTGAGCGGCTCCTGATCGACGGCAGCTTTGTGACCGACCGCGATGAGCCGGGCGACGTTGATTGCCTTTGCCTGTTGGCCTCAAGCGTCGTTTTGGATTCCGACCTGCGAAGGCAGTTGGTTGAGGGGTGGCCTTACCTTGAAGTCAAGGTGGTCTCCCATGCGGACTTCGACACGGTTGCCGAATTTCTTTCCACTGATCGAGTGGGGATTGACAAGGGTTTACTGGAGGTGCTGCTATGAGGATCCACATATTGGAAAATGAGGCGCAGCTCACGAACACCAAGCGGAAACTTCAACTCCTTGAAGACCAGGCGGAGCGGTCCTTGGCGCGGAATGATCAGTCGGACGCGGGGCGACTCAGCTACCAGTCGCTGATGAGCTTCGCCAAGCAACTGCGGGACGAAATCGACCTTTACGAGCGCAGCCGCAACTCCCCCCGGCAGAAGAGGCCCGTCGTCGCCGTGTCGGCCGAATCGGCGTGATGCACCCGTGGCACGGGCGTCCCGCCCGCGTTGCATCCCGAGGGCCGTCCCGCGCTTGCCCGCCCCGTAGAAGCATTACGGGGTCGAGCGGCTGACTGTCGAGGGCAGGTTGCCACCGCCCGCCTCGAGAATGTCCGCCTCGCCAAACGACGACTCCGCCCGCCCCGCCACCGCGCGGAACAGCCACCGCAGCGGCTCGCGCGACTTGCCCGCCGTGCAGCCGTCGATCAGGTTGAAGGCCAGGAACAGGTTCCAATCCTCAATGGCCGCGATCAGCGCCTCGAGCCGCGCTTCGTTGCAGTGCCCCTTCGCCTCGACCTGCCGGTAGAGCGCGTACGGCTCGTCGTGATACTGAACCATCGCCAGCAGGTCCGCGTCGTCGCAGAACTCGGCCAGAAACGCGCGGGCGAGCGAGGCGTGGCTCCGCGGGTCGGTGATCGCCACGCCCGGCGTCGCGTCGGCCTTGAACGTGTCGTGCGTGTGGATCAGCAGCCGAAGCTTCCAAAAATCCGATTTGCTTGGCTTCGGCCGGAGCGCCTCAAGATTCGCCTCGAGTTCCGCGATGTGCGCCCGGACGGTCGCCTCCGGGTGCCCGCGTCGCGGCTTGCCCCAGTCGAGGTTGGCAAGGTAACGCGCGTCCGATGTGATGGAGGCGAAGGCGGATTGGTAATCGATCACGGCGCCCCCGATACCGCCGCAGCCGGCAGCACGTCGGCGACTCGGACGCTCAACGCCGGGATCGCCAGCGGCGAGACGGTCGCGTCGGCCTCGACGAAGAAGTCGACGCGGTAGGCCGACTCCGCGTCTCCCGCCGTCGGATCGGGGTCGCGGAAGACGCGGAACCGGCGGCGGTTCAGGTCGGCCACCCAATACTCCGGCACCCCCTCGCGCGCGTACCGCAGCCGCTTGTCGCCTACATCGGTGGCGAGCGTGGTGTCCGAGACCTCGACCACCAGCACGGGCAGCGGATCGACCTTCACCCGTCCGGCCGGGCGGCTCTCGATCAACACCAAGTCCGGCATCGGTGCCCACCCGCTCGCAAAGCGGTGGGTCGATTGAGAGCGAATGAACTTTGGCTTGGACCACTGCGGGCGGAACTCGTCGTGCAAGTCCTCGATCGCCACCGAATGAAAGTTTCCGTCTGCGGCCATTGCGTAAATCTCCCCATCGACCAATTCAGACCTCTGCGGCACGATGCCCATGCCCGACAGCAACTCAATGTCCTCGACCGTGAACTTCACCCGCTCCGGCCGCCACGGCTCCCTAACGGTGGGAGCGGCAGGACGCTTCTGTTTCCTCTGTTTGGCGGGCGGTGATGGGGCAAGCATTGTCATGTTCATCTCCATCCTAACAACCGTCTCTCAATGCGTCACCGCCCCGCCGCTCGCGGGGCCGACGAGCTTTGCATACTTCGCCAGCGCCCCGTGCTCATACTTGATCGGCGGCGCGACGAACGCCTCCCGCCGCTTCGTCAGTTCCGCCTCGTCCACGTCCAGGTGAATCCGCCCCGCCCGCACGTCGATCTCGATCACGTCGCCATCCTTGACCAGCGCGATCGGGCCGCCGACCTGCGCCTCGGGGCCGATGTGGCCGACCATCAGGCCGCGCGTCGCGCCGCTGAATCGGCCGTCGGTCATCAGGCAGACGCTGTAGCCCAGCCCCTGCCCGACGATGGCGGCGGTGACGGCAAGCATCTCCCTCATCCCGGGCCCGCCCTTCGGACCCTCATAGCGGATGATCACCGAATCCCCCGCGACGATCTCCCGGCCCTGCACCGCCGCCATGCACGCCTCCTCGCTGTCAAAACACTTCGCCGGGCCGCGGTGGGTCAACTGCTTCACGCCCGCCGTCTTGATCACGCAGCCGTCGGGCGCCAAATTGCCGCGCAGGACGTGCAGCCCCCCGTGCTGCTCGAACGCCTCGCTCACCGGCACGATCACCTTTTGGTCCGTCTTCAACTCGACCGCTTCAAGATTCTCCGCCAGCGTCTTGCCCGTCACGGTGATGCACTCGCCGTGCAGCAGCCCCGCGTTCAGCAGCACCTTGAGGATCGCGGGAATCCCCCCCGCGTTGTAAACGTCCAGCGCCGTGTACCGCCCGAACGGCTTCAAGTCTGCGATGATCGGCGTCCGGTCGCTCACTTCGTTGATCTCGTCCAGCGTTAATGTGATGCCGGCTTCATAGGCGAGGGCGGGAAGGTGCAACGCAACATTGGTCGACCCCCCGGTGGCCGCCGCGATGGTGATCGCGTTCTCGAACGCTTTTCTCGTCATGATGTCGCGCGGCGTAATGCCCTCGCGCATCAACGCCATCACCCGCTCCCCCGCCCGCACCGCGAACTCATCCCGCTCGACCTGCACCGCCGGCGGGCTGCCGCTCATCGGCAGCGCCATGCCGATCGCCTCGGCGATGCACGCCATCGTGTTCGCCGTGAACTGCCCCCCGCAACTCCCCGCCGACGGGCACGCCCCGCACTCCATCTCGTAAAGGTCCGCGTCCGACATCTTCCCCGCCGCGTGCGCCCCGACCGCCTCGTACACATCCTGAATCGTCACGTCCTTCCCGTGGAATTTCCCCGGTAAAATCGTCCCGCCGTAGAGGAACACGCTCGGCACGTTCAGCCGCGCCATCGCCATCAGCGTGCCGGGCAACGACTTATCGCACCCCGCCAGCCCGACCAGCGCGTCGTACCCGTGCGCCATCACCATCAGCTCGATGGAGTCCGCGATCACCTCCCGGCTGACCAGCGACGCCTTCATCCCCTGGTGCCCCATCGCGATCCCGTCGCTGACGGCGATGGTGACGAACTCCCGCGGCGTCCCCCCCGCCGCCTCCACCCCGCGCTTGGCCGCCTTCGCCTGCCGGTCGAGCGTGATGTTGCACGGCGTCGCCTCGTTCCACGTGCTCGCCACGCCGACCCACGGGCGGTGGATCTGCTCGTCGGTCAACCCCATCGCGCGGAAGAACGCCCGCTGCGGCGCCCGCTGGTTCCCCTCGGTGACGACGGAAGAGCGCGGCCGGTCGAGCTGCGTGAGCGGACGGCCGGCATCGGTGGGGTCGGGGTGGTTCATGGGGGAAGTTTAGCGGGTGCCGCGCCACCGGAACAAGCGCCGGACGCGCGGGGCGTCCCCGGTAGCTGCGGACTAACGGTCCGCAGGGGGTTCCGCCCCGACGCAAGACTGCGGACCGTTGGTCCGCAGCTACCGCAGTCGGTTCGTGTTGATTAAGTGCCACGGGGTGAGGTATCATTCTTCCCATGTCGTTGGTCTTTCAACACCACCCGGCGCGGATTGGGAGTATACAATCCCACGATACCAAGTCACATACCGTCATCGTTACTTCCGCCTGAGGAGGCACCCTTGGCTGAACATGCCTTGATCGCCTACCTGAGCCTGTCGGGCACCGGTTTCGGCAACGGCGGGGAATTCGGGTCGTTCCAGCACCTGGCGGACGAGCTGGCGGAGGCCATCGAGGAGGCCGGTGTGGGCGAATTCGACGGTGACGAGTTCGGGGAGGGTGCGTGCGTCTTTTACATGTACGGCCCCAATGCCGACGCGCTGTTCGCCGCCGTCGAGCCCATCCTGCGCAAGTCCCCGCTGGCCGCGAATGGTCGCGTCGTCAAACGGTACGGCACGGCGGATGACGCTTCGGTCAAAGAAATCAGCATTCTCCTCTAGCCACCAACCCGTCTGTGCAATCGTCGAGCACGATTCAGCCCAACGCTCCGGACAGCGGTCGAGGGAGGCGCGACGGGCATCAATCCATCTTGCCCTTCCCCGCGCCCGCCGGTTTCCGAAACGCATACTTGAAGCAGAACGCGGCCCCCACGACGTAAACCGCCGCGCCGTAGACGTTCTGGAACAAACTCTGCTCGACCGGGTAAACGCTGACGAGCGGTTCCCTGCCGCGCAGCGACAAGGCCGCCCCGTAGGTCAGCAGCGCCCCGACGACGGCGAGGATGCCCTTCGCCGGGTGGAGCATGACGCCCCCGCTGCCGACCGGCGCGAGCATCGTCCGCACGACCTCCACCCGCACGAAGTCCCCGGCGTCGGTGAAGACGGTGAGCGTTCGGCCCCCGTCAAACGCGACGTGGCCGGGGTCGTCCACCCCGACGGTCCGCCCGCTCGGCAGGACGAGCCTGAACGGCACGAACGGGTCGGCGCGGAGCAGGGCTTTGAGCTTGCGCGGGGCCATCACGGCCAAAATTGTAATGCGGCTTCGCCCCGTAAAACATCCCGCGCCGGTCGCCCGACCGCTCTGCCCCGGTAGCTGCGGACCAACGGTCCGCAGGGGGTTTTGTCGCGACGCAAGACTGCGAACCGTTGATTCGCAGCTACCGCGGTCTAATGATGTAGAGTGGGTGCCACGGGTTGAGGTGCGCCTCAACCCGTGCCGTCCGTCGTCGAACTCCGCCCGGCACGGGTTGGGCGTACCCCACCCGTGGTACCCAGCAACGATTAGAGCATTGTAGAGTGAGATGATAAAAGCTATGTGGCGGAGGCACTTGCGATGTTTGAATTCCGGGTAACCAAGTACGACCCGACTCACCGGAACGCCGCCGGCGCATACACGCGCGACGAGTGGACGTCGTTCTCTGACATCGGCCGCGCGTTCAGCGGCACCGTCCTGACCCGCTCGGAGTACGGTTCCGTCGAGGACGGGTACGTCGCTGCCGCGGTCGGCTTCCTGAGGGAGGCCGGAATCTCAACATTGGCGGTGGCTGGGCTGGAAAACAGCGCCGCTGTTTCGCTTCCGTTCAGCGAGGGCTCAACGCTCGAAGTCGATGACGTCGGTCAGGTTCTACGGCGCGTACTCCGCGAAGAGTTCTGGTGCCAGTTTGAAGGTATACAGGCGTTTGTCCACGTCGGTTGGGATTATTACATGTACCTCGGCGTGCCCTCGCCCTGTCCCGGTGCCGTAGCCGCGGCGCGGGGCAGCGGCCTGTTTGTCGAGCCGTTTTTGTCCCCGTACCAGACCAGCCGCAGTCCGGCCGCCACAAAACCAGCCGCTGCTGTGGACCGGCCCGCTCCGCCAGGTGCCACCGGTTGAGGTACGCCTCAACCCGCGCCGTTCGCCATCGGGCACCGTTCGGCACGGGGTGGGCGTACCCAGCTCGTGGCACCCGGAGAGTTTCAACCGCCAACGAATATGGGGCACCCGGCGCGGCGTGAAACGCCGGCGGCCACGGGTCGAGGTGAGCCTCGGTCCGTGGCCGTGAGTTGCCGGCGTGCGGGCCGCGCCTTTACGGGCAGAGCGGGCACGGCGGACAGGTTGGGCACGGGGGGCAGGGAGGGCACGGGGGGCAGTCCGCCGTCGCCGCGGTCGCTTGCGGCTGGCAGGCGGTCTGGCAACCGTCGCCCGCGCACGCGGTGGCCGGGGCTTGCTGCGCGGGCGCGAACCCGATCAGCATCATCGCCACGAAGAGTAGCGTGGACATATGAAGTCTCCTTTCTGGAGGTCCGTCGGCGGCGGGCGGTGAACGTCACGCGCCTCCCGATCCGTCGACTGACCCCAGCGTAGAGGTTGAACCACGGTGCAAGGTCAAGCCCCCTTGCGCGGATTCCGCGAATTTTTTTCCCCCTCCGCCCGCCGCACCCGTTCCAGCCCCTCGCACGGGCCGCCCCCGGCGTCGCGACGGCACCGCCGGAGCGACTCGGCCAGCCGGCCCTCCATCTCGCGGAGTTCGCCGATCTGCCGGCGGACCTCCCCCAGCCGTTGCGTCAGCAGCCCGCACGCGCCGGCGCAGCGGTCCTCGTCGTCGAGCAGGAGCAGCAGTTCCCGAACGTCGGCGAGCTTCAGCCCGCCGACCTGCGCGCCGCGGATGAACCGCAGGCGGGCGAGGGCCGCGTCGTCGTAGGCGCGGTACTCCCCCTTCGCGCGCGACTTGGGCCGCAGCAGGCCGCACCGCTCGTAGTAGCGCAGCGTCGAGGTCGGCACGTCCGCGGCTTTGGCGAGCTGGCTGATCGTGTAGTTCGTCATCACGACAACCTTAGTCGGGTGCCACGGAGGGGGCGTCAACACCTGACGAGGCCGGGTGCCACGGGTTGAGGTAGGCCTCAACCCGTGCCGTCCGCCGTCGGGCACCGTTCGGCACGGGTTGGGAGTACCCAACCCGTGGCACCCGGAGGGGCGTCGCGCCCGGACGCGCCCCGCGCGAGTCACCGTTGAAATGAAGCGCGCGGGCGGCAAATCGCGCTGAAACTCCGTCCATTCGCGCTGAAACTCCGTCCGTTCGTGACGAAGCGACGCCCGTTCGCGCCGAAGCGACGCCCGGTCGCGCCGGAGCGATGTCCGTTCGCGCCGGAGCGATGTCCGTTCGCGCCGGAGCGATGTCCGTTCGCGGCGAAGCGATGTCCGTTCGCGCCAAAACAATACCCGTCCGCGCCGAAGCGATGTCGGTTCCGGCCGGAACGACGTCCGTTTTGGGGAAGACCACGTCCGTTTCCGCCGAGAGGCCGCCCGTTTGCGGTCCGACGCCGGAGGGGTGGCACCCCCCGCACCGCAATCGGCGCGGGGGGCGCGTCTTCCGGTTTTCCGCGGATCGCGGTTATCAGTAGTGATAGTGAAGGCGGCCCGCGGGGCGGGAAAAACGCTCGAAGTTTCGGGAAGTTTCGGCCGATGAGACTCGCGTGCCCCGACGGGGCCGCCGGCCGGGCCGTGGGACGTGCGTCCCGCGCGGCGGCGGACGGCGGGGCGACACATTCGGGCCGCGCGGCAGACCGTGCCCCGCGCCCAAAGGACCAGCGATGGGCAGGAGCTTTTTCACCGGGACCGACGCCGAGCTCTACGAGGGCTCGAACAACTTCAACGGGCAGGTCAACGACTCACCGCAGGCGTTCGGGCTGACCGTCCAGCAGACCTCGGCCTACGCGGCGCTCAACGCCGCCTACGCGGCGGCCTACGTCGCGGCCCGCAACCCCGAGACGCGGACGCAGGGGCGCGTGGCGGCCAAGAACGCCGCCCGCGAGCCGCTGCGCTCCGCGGCGTCGGATTTGGCGAAAATCATCGACGGCACCCCGAGCGTGTCGGCCGAGCAGCGGATCAATCTCGGGCTGGCGGTGCGGCGGGCGCCGTCGCCGGTGCCCCCGCCGAAGTCGGCCCCGGACGTGGACGTGCTGGGCGTCTCGGGCCGGACGGCGAAGGTCCGCCTGCGCAGCGTCGGCAACGGGCGCGGCCGGGCGCCGGGCGCGACCGGCGCGAGCGTGCTGGTCTACGTCGGCCCGACCCCGCCGAGCGACCCGAGCCTGTGGACGTTCAACGGCACGACGGGCAAGACGGTGGTGGACGTGAGCTTCGACCCCGACGTGCCGGCCGGCGCGACGGTCTGGTTCACCGCCTGCTGGCTCGGCACGCGAATGCAGGCCGGCCCGATGGCGAACCCCGTCAGCGCGAACCTGCCCGGTGGGCTGACGCTGGCGGCGTAAGTCGCGGAGGAGGGATGAGCGGGCGAGCGGGTGGGGGAGGAGGGGAAAATAATCCCTCTTCCCTCGCCCGCTCGCCCGCTCATCCCTCACCTGCTCCTTCCTGCTCACGGCAGCGGCAGGTCGTGGAACTCGAAGGGGACTTGAAGCGTCCGGCGCGGGGCTGGCGGCGTCCAGCTCAGTGACGTGGCGCGGCCGACGTTCGCGGGCCGGGTTAGCCAGTAAGTGAGCTCCAGCGTCTGCGCGCCCATCGCCACGGAGTAATTCTTGGCTTGCAGTGGGTGCCCCTCGGCGTCGCGGAATTCGACGGAGTCGGAGATACGAAAAGCGGTCGCCTCATCGGGGGCCGCAGGCACCGAGAGGGTGTAGACGTCCTTGCCGGCCTCGTCCCGCCGGGCGGTGACGGACAGGGTCAGGCCGCCACCGTCGGAGGTGGCCCCGACGCGCAGCGGTGCGAGCGTCTGCGGCGCTTCCGGCAGTTCGACGGTCAGGCGGCAGACGCCCTTCAGGGTGGCGATGCGGTCGGCGCGGGCCACCGCCTCGGGGTCGAGCGCGGCCTCGGCGGCCCACCGCAGCGAGCGGGCATTGCGGGCGTGCTCCCACCCCGGCGCGTCGCGCGCCGGCAGCAGCGACCGGCCGCGGGCGTCGGTCGCCTCGGTCAGCGTCAGCGTCGCGTGGCGCAGCGTGAGCTTCGGCTCGGTGTAGATCGAGAAATCGAGCGTCGCGGTGCGAACCGGGCCGGCCCCGCCGCCGACGGGGGCGGCGCGGCGGTCGTAACTGGCGCCGGCGTCCGACCGCGTCCGCACGTCGCGCAGTTCCACGGCGAACGGGCCGCTCAGGACCGTCGGGTAATCCGCCAGCCCGTTGGTGCGGAACAGCACGAGCCGGCCGTCGTTGTAGTCCTGTATCTCCGCGTCGGTGGCTTGGGCGAGGCGGTGGAAGACGGCCCAGAAGGGCTCATCGTCGGCGTGGACCGACACCCGCGCCGCCGCCGGCCAGCCGGGCCGGGCGGCCCACGGGTCGGCCGGGTCGTACTCGAACTTCACGCCCTCGGCGGCGGCGAGGGCGTCGAACGCGGCGCGGGGGGCGGCGTCGTCCAGGTGCAGCGTCACGCGCGTCTGCCGCCACGGCAGGCCGTCAGCGAGTCGGCGCAGCGCATCAGCGGCGCGGGCGCGGACCTCCGGGTCCGTCGCGTTATGGGCCAGCCGACGCAGGTCGGCCACGGCGGGCGGGCCGATGTCGACGAGTCCGAGTTGCGCCCGCTGCCGGTCGGCGAAGGCGTCGGCGCCGAGGTCGCTCAGGAGCGCACCGAGTTGCGCGGGGTGGGTGGCGGGCCGCGTGGTCGGCTGGGCGGACGCGAGCGGTGGCATTAGGAGGAGGAGGAGTGCAGTGAGGCGGGGAAGGGTTTTGTCCATGGTGCCTCCGGTGCCATACGTTTTTTGCGAAGCCGCGAGCGGCTGAAGTTCACGCGCCCCGAATTTCTCTTTCCTGATTTAAGGCAGCGGGAGGTCGTGGAACTCGAACGGGAGTTGGATAATTTCGCGGCGGCCGGGGAGGGTCCAGACGAGTTTTGTTGGGGGGCCGGCGTCGGCGGGGCCGTGGCACTCGAGGTCGGCGTGGGCAAGCGTGCCGTCGTCGCGCGGTGCCGTCGCGGCGGTCGTGAATCGGTGGCCGGCGGCGTCGAACAGGGCGACCGTGCCGATGCGGCTCGCCGCCATCGGGTCGCCCGGCGGGTGGGCGACCTCGAGCGCGAGTGTGGTCCGACGGGCGGCAGCATTTCCGTCGCCGGGCGGTTCGGTTCGCATCGAGGCGATCGTCAGCCGCACGCCGTCGACCTCGGCGGATTTGCCGGCGGCGGGGTCGTCGATGGACAACCTGTGGGTCTCGGCCGACACCTCCACCGCGAAGCTGCCGCGGAGGGTTTTGAGCGACGCCGCGCCCTCGGCGGCGACGGGGTCGAGGGGCAGGTCGGCCCCCCAGAACATGCCGACGCGCGGGGTCATCGTCCCGCCCGTCGGTTGACCCACCGGCAGAAGCGACTGGCCGCGGTCGTCGGTCGCCTCGGCCACGGTCGGGCGGTCGGCGACGGCGGTGAGGGTGAGTTTCGGCTCGATCAGGAAGCCCAGATGCAGCGCGAGGGACCGCGTGCCGGTCCGCCCGACGCGGGCGGCGTCGAGCTCGGACCTCCGCTCGTCGACCCCGATGAACCGCTGGGCCTGCACGGCGAACGGGCCGCTGAAGGAGGTGGGGAAGGCGTGG
The DNA here is from genome assembly GCA_965260985.1 of Tepidisphaeraceae bacterium. Taxonomy (GTDB): domain Bacteria; phylum Planctomycetota; class Phycisphaerae; order Tepidisphaerales; family Tepidisphaeraceae; genus CBDHCE01. The sequence continues at coordinate 311,267 of CBDHCE010000020.1, forward strand.
CCGGGCTCGTCGGGGTGGAGGACGAAGCGGTCGCCGTCGGCGTCGCGGAGTTCGCCGCCGGCGTCGGTGCAGAGGCGGAGGAAGACCGCCAGAAACGGCTCGCCGTCGGCGTCGACCGAGACGTCCGGCACGGCGGGCCCGATGAACCGGCCGGGCGAGTCGTATTCCAGTTTGGCGTGTCCGGCGGCGGCCAGCGCGTCGAACGCGACGCGGGGGTTCACATTGCCGAGGTGCAGCATCACGCGCGTTTGGCCGAACTTCGAGCCGCGCCCGATCCCGCGCAGCACGGCGGCGGCGCGGGTGCGGACCTCCGGGTCAGTCGTCTCGGCGGCGAGGGCCTCGACGGCGGCGCGGACGGGCTCGCCCCGCGCGGTCAGGATGCGCTGCGCCCGCTCGCGCGCGGCGAAGTCGGCGGCGCCGAGGTCGCGCAGGAGCGAGTCGGTAGTCGTGGGCTGGGTGTCCGGTTCGGCGGACGCGGGCGGCGGGACGATCAGAAGGAGCGTCAGGAGAAGGGGGAGGGTTCGGTTCATGGGGGCTCCCGCGCCGTTCGATTCTTTGCGAAGCCGCGAGCGGCTGTAATTCACGCGCCACGCATCACGCACCCCTCATCCCCGGTTTACGGCAGCGGCAGGTCGTGGAACTCGAAGGGGATGACCACGGGGCGGCGCGCGCCGCGCAGCGGCCAGGTGAGTTTGACCGCCGGGCCGACGCCCTCGGGGTGGGTGAACGCGAACTGCACCGCGAGGGTTCGGCCGTCGTCGTAATGGTCCTCCACAAAGCCGTCCAGGCGCAGGCCGGCGGCGTCGAAGAGGTCGATGGACTGGAGCAGGTCGCTCGCCGTCGGGTCGCCGAGCGGGTGGGTGATGCGCAGGAAGAGGGTGTCAGACAGGGATTTGGAGTCGATCCTGTCGACCGACAGGCGGATGCCCTGCTGCTCGGCCGACGCGCCGGCGGCCAGCGGGGCGATGGTCATCGCGCGGGCGAGGTCGGCCACCTCGACGTGAAGGAAGCCCTTGAGGTGCCTGATCGACTTGGCCCCCTCAATGGCGTCGGCGTCGAGCGACAGGGAGGACGCCCAGCACGTCGCGTCGCGCGACGCGAGCCGGCCGGGGGTGCCGTCGCGCGTCAGCAAGTCGTGGCCGCGGTCGTCGGTGGCCTCGGTCGCCACGGGCCGGTCGGCGACGCTCGCCAGCACCAGTTTCGGCTCCGCGCAGAAGGTTAGGAAGAGATCGAAGGAGCGGTCGCGGCCGGGCCGGCCGGCCGAGAAGTCGATCGCGCGTTCGTCTTCGGACCTGATCCCGCGGGCCTGCACCGCGAAGGGGCCGCTGTAGCAGGTCGGGTAACTGATGCCGGGGTCGGCGGGTTCGACGAACAACTGGCCGCCGCCGTTGGTGAAGGTGGGCTTCGCACCCGCCAACTTCGCCAGCCGGAAGAAGACCGGCCAGAACGGCTCCTCGTCGGCATCGAGCGTGACCGTCGCGGTTCGCAGCTTCCACCACTGGGGCGTCTTCAGCGCGAGTTTGACCCCGGCCGCGGCGGCGAGGGCTTGGAGCGCGGCGGCGGGGGCGGCGTCCTTCAGGTGCAGCGTGAGGCGCGTCGGGCTGAACGCGGCTGTGTCGTTCAGGGCGCGCAGGACGGCGGCGGCGCGAGACTTCACCTCCGGGTCGGGCGAGTCGTGGGCGAGGCGTTCGACGCCGGGGCGGGCGGGGCCGCCGGCGGCGATGAGGTCGTGCTGCGCCCGCTCACGGGCGGCGAAGTCGGCGGCGCCGAGGTCGCGCAACAGGGCGTCGATGGAGGCGGTTTGCGTGGTCGGTTGGGTGGTCGGTTGGGCTGGCGCGAGCGGCGGGATTAGGAGGAGCGTTAGCAGTAACGGAAGGGCTCGTTTCATGCGGGCTCCCGTGCCGGTCGTTTCCTTGCGAAGCCGCAAGCGGCCGACGTTCGCGCACCACTCATCCCCAATCCCTCATCCCTAAATTAAGGCAGCGGCAAGTCGTGGAACTCGAACGGCAAATCGAGGGTTTCGCGGCCGACGGGGACGTCCCAAGTGAGTTTGGCGGGGTCGCCGCCGTCGGGGTTGCCGTCGGGGCGGTTGTAGAGGTACTCCAGGGTCAGGGTCTGGCCGTCGTCGCTGGTGCTGCCGCCGCTCTGGGAGAGGGGGCGGGCCTTGGCGTCGAGCAGGCGGATGGAGCCGGTGGGCAGGTCGTTGGCGTCGCCGGTGCGGGGGCGGACGATTTTCAGGCCCAGCTTTGGCTGCGGTCCGGTGGGGTCGAAGCTCGTGACCGTGACCCGCACGCCGCCGGCGGAGGCGGATTTGCCGACGGCGATGGGGTCGAGCACGATCGACGCCATGGACGAGGCGACCTCGACGCGGGTGGTGCCGCGGAGGGTTTTGAGGCGCTTGGCGCCGGCCGCGGCGTCGGGGTCGAGGGAGGCGGCGGACTGCCAGACGTAGCCGGCCTCCTGCTGCATGTACGGCTGGTCGGCGGGCTTTTCGGGCAGCAGCGACTTGCCGCGGTCGTCGGTCGCCTCGGTCAGCGTCGCCACCTGCAGCACGCGCAGCACCTTGAGTTTCGGCTCGGCGCCGAAGACGAACTGCACCGACAGCGAGCGGTTGGCGGCGTGCTCGGCGCGGTCGGGCTGCTTGGGGTCGAAGTGGTTGAGGTCGATGCTGCGGTTGTCGTCCCACGACAGGCTGTGGACCTCGGCGACGAACGGGCCGCTGAGGCAGGCGGGGTACTCGCTGGTCTGGCCGCTGCGGGTGATGGTGAAGGCCCCGTCGTTGCCCCACTGCTGCACATCGGCGCCGGATTCGAGCGAGAGGCGGCGGAAGACGGCCCAGAACGGCTCGGCGTCGGCGTCGAGGCTCAGGGGCTTCGCCGGGTCCCCCACCCCCGGGCCCCACGGATCGTCCTGCGCGTAGGCGAAGGTGGCCCCCGCGGCGGCGGCGAGGGCGTCGAACGCCTTCTTCGGGCCGACCTTCTTCAGGTGCAGCGTGATGCGGCTCGCGCCGAAGTGGGCCTCGCGCTCCAGCCCGCGCACGACGGCGGCGGCGCGGCTGCGAACCTCGGGGTCGGCGGCGTGGTCGGCCAAATCCTGCGCGTCGGCCTTGACCGACGAACCGCGGGCGACCAGGGCGCGCTGCGCGCGCTCGCGGTCGGCGAAGGCGTCGGCGCCGAGGCCGTCGAGCAGCGCCTGCACGTCCGCCGGGCGGGTGGCGGGCCGGGTGGCAAGGCGCGTCGCCGGCAGCGTGGCGGGGCGGGTCGCCGGGCGGGTCATGGGCGGGATCGGCAGCGGGCGCGTCGCGGGGATGGTGGCGGGCATGGTGGAGGGCATCGTGGCGGGCATCGTCGCCGGCTGACTTACCGGCGCGGCGGCGAGGAGGGCCGGGAGCAGCAGCAGGCCGAGTCGCGGGAGGCATCGCGGGCGGAGGTCTGGCATGGCGGCCAATCTACCCGATTCCGCGGCGGAGCAACGGGAAATTTCTACGGCAGCGGCAGGTCGTGGAACTCGAAGGGGATTTCCACCGTCCGCTTGGCCGTCGGCAGGGTCCAGAGGAGTTTGGCCGGGGGTCCGACGCCGGGGTCGGCCCGGTAGTGGAGGCGGGCGGTGAGGGTGCCGTCGGCCTCGTCGCGGTTCAGGTCGGTGCGGGCCAGGCGGCGGCCGGCGGCGTCGTAGAGGCCGACGAACTCGACCAAATCCTGCGCGGTCGGGTCGCCCTTGGGGTGGAGCACCGTCAGGTCGAGGCCGACTTCGGTGCCCTGCGCGTCGAGGCGGTCGACGGTGAGTTTCAGCCCGGCGGCCTCGGCGGTCAGGCCGGCGGCGGGGTTGGCGATCGACAGCGCGGCCGTCTCGGCGGCGATCTCCACGCGGAAGGTGCCGCGGACGGTTTTGATCGACGCCGCGCCCGCCGCGGCGGCGGGGTCGAGCTGGAGGTCGCGCCACCAGGTGATGCCGGTGCGGGCGGCGATTCGGCCGGCGTCGGGGTTGCCGGGCGGGATGAGCGAGTGGCCGCGGTCGTCGGTCGCCTCTGTCACGGTCGGGCGGTCGGCGACGCCGGCGAGGAAGACCTTCGGCTCGACGTAAAACTGCAGGCGGAGCGTCAGCAGCGTCCGGCCGCGCCTGTCGCCGTCGCCGAGTTGGACCGTGTGATCGGAGACGGCCTGCAGCCACCGCGCCTGCACCGCGAAGGGCCCGTCGAAACTGGCGGGGAAGGCGGGGCCGGGGTCGGCGGGGTGGAGGACGAGCCGGCCGTCGTCGCCCCACTCGCGGAGCTCGCCGCCGGCGTCGGCGCACAGTCGCAGGAAGGCGGACCAGAACGGCTCGGCGTCGGCATCCAGCGAAACCGGCTGCTGCTCCTTGGCCTGAAACCGGTCGGCGGGGTCGTAGGAGAGCGTCGCGCCCGCCGCGGCGGCGAGGGCGTCGAAGGCGGCGCGCGGGTTGACGTTTTTGACGTGCAGCGTCACGCGGGTCTGGCCGTACTTTGCCCCTTGGCGGATCGCCCCGGCGACGGCAGCGGCGCGGGAGCGGACCTCGGGGTCGTCGGACGTTTTGGCGAGTTGTTCGACGTCGGCCAGCGCGGCGGGGCCGAGGGCGGTGAGGGAGCGCTGGGCGCGCTCGCGGTCGGCGAAGTCGGCGGCCCCGAGTTGCGTGAGTAGCGGGCCGACCGCCACCGGGCGCGTGGCGGGGGTGGCCGCGAGGGCGAGCAGCAGCGCGAGCGTGGCGAGCGAGGATGGGCGGGGTCGGGTCAAGTCGTTTCTTTGCGAAGCCGCGAGCGGCTCAGGGGAGCGGGAGGTGGTGGAACTCGAATGGCACGGTGATGACGCGGCGCTGAGACGGGGGGAGCCACAGGAGCTTCGCCGGGGGCCCGACGCCCTTGGGGCGGTGGACGGTGAGACCGGCGTGGGCGTGGCGGGCGGTGCCTCCGTTGCCGGCGGTTTGCCAGTCGAGGGGGCGGCCCTCGGCGTCGACGATGGAGAGGGCGTCCGCCAGGCCCTCCGGCGCGACGCTGGCGGGCAGGTCGGTCACGTCCACGGCCAGGTTGTAGCCGCCATCGTAGTGGCCCCACTTGCGGATCGTCAGGCGTGTGCCGTCCTCCGCCAGCGTTCGGCCGACGGCGATGGGGTCGATCTCCAGCGGCTTGGGGTCGTTGACGTTCACGTCGATTTGGCAGGTGCCGCGCAGGACGGCGATCTCTTTGCCGCCGACCCAGGCGTCGGGATCGAGCGCGACGTGCTCTAACCACATCACGCACTTCACGTCCGACCCCGACCCGCTGCCGGCGGCACACTTAAAGAGCAGCGACCGGCCCCGGTCATCAGTCGCCTCGGTCGGCTTGACCATGTAGGAACGCAGCGTCAGCTTCGGCTCGGTGTAGATGGCGAGGGGCACCGAGAAGTGGCGGCCCGTGTCGCTGATGGACACCTGTGGGTCTCGCGCCACAAGGGCGAACGGGCCGGCGTCGCAGGCGGGGCCGTCGTCGACCGCGCCGGTGTGGTGGGCGACGAGTGGACTCACGCCGTCGAACTCGCGGATTGCCGCGCCGGCCTGATCCGCCACCGAGCGGAAGACTTTCCAGAACGGCTCGTCGACCGCGTCGACGGACACCGTCGGTTTACCGGGCGCGGCCCACCCGTCGGCCGGCTCGCACGTCAGCGGCACGCCGGACGCGGCGGCGAGGGCCGCGAAGGCCTCTCGGGTCGGGGCGTCCTTCAGGTGCAGCGTGACGCGCGTGGCGTCGAACGGCGACGCGGGCCGGGTGGCGGGGGCGTCGGCGGCACGCGACGGCGCGCGAAGGGCGAGCGTTGCGGAAAGGAATAGCGCGAGCAGGATGCGGCGGCGGAGCGGGGTCGGGCGGTTCATCGGGCTTCCTTTCACCAGCGTTTCTTTGCGAAGCCGCAAGCGGCTCAAGTTCACGCACCACGCACCACGCACCACGAACCACGCACCCCTCATCCCCAGTCCCTCATCCCCAATTTAAGGTAGCGGCAAGTCGTGGAACTCGAACGGCACCTCCATCGGCTGGCTGCCGGTGGGGAAGGTCCAGACCAGCGACTGCGGCGGGCCGGCGACGTAGCCGGGGGCGGGGCCGGTCGAGACGCGGAGCACCATCTGCAGCTCCTGGTTCACGTTGTCGAAGTTCGTGCCGACCGGGTTGAGCGGGTTGCCGGCCGCGTCGAGCACCTCGGCGTCCTGGAGGCTGCGGCGGAGCGTGCCGTCCTGCGCCGCGACCTGCCCGTCGGGCCCGACGCCGCTGACGAGCAGGGTGACGACGTAGATCACCGGCCCCTGCGCCGCCCCCTGCGCCGGGCCCTGCGGCGGGGCCGCGCCGCCGTTGACGCGGCGGCGGGCGCGGCGGGCGGCGAGGTCCTTGTTCGCGTCCTTGTCGTCCGGCCCGGCGGGGTCGGCGCGGACCACCTTCACCCGGTACGGCGGCACCTCGAACGTGCTGCCGCCGGCGGAGAGCAGGTTCGGCACGGTCAGGGTGCGGCTGCCGGTGGCGACGGTGATCGCCAGCGAGCCGCGGAGGGTTTTGAGCACTCGCCCCGCGTCGCCCCCGCCCGCCCCGCCCTGCCGCGCCGCGTCGTCGGGCTCGAGCTGGAGGTTCGCGCCCCAGGCCCAGCCGTTGACGGGCTGGTAATACTCGTTGCGGTTCTGGCCCGCCGGCAGCAGCGACTTGCCGGTGTTGTCGGTCGCCTCGGTCAGCGTGGGCGATTGCGAGGCGGTGAGGACCGTGAGCTTCGGCTCGGCCATCGCCTGAAGTTGGATGGTCATCGCCTCGCTGCCGTTGCGATTGTCGGCGCCGAAGTTGGTGTTCCGATTCAGCCGGTAACTCGCCGCTATGGCGCGGACCTCGAACGGCCCGCTGTAGACGGTGGGCGAGTCCGGCCCGCCGCGGACCGGGCCGCCGCGGTTCTCGCCCGTCCACTGCAGCGTCGGGCGGTTGGAGTTGCCGTAATTGCCCGGCATCGGCTGCACGCCGGCCTGCGGGCAGACCTCGGCCATCGCCCGCCAGAAGGGCACGTCGGTCAGGTCCGCCGTCACGCTCAGCCGCTTGGCCGGCTCGGTGCCCTGCTGGAACTGCTCCCACGGGTCGGGCGGCGGGAAGTAGGCGAAGCGGCTGCCGGCCTGCTTGGCAAGGTCGTTCAGCACGGTTTTCGGGTCGGCCTTGTCGTAGTGCAGCGTCACGCGCGTCTGGCCGAACTGCCGGGCGAGGTCGAGCGCGCGCAGCACGGCGACGGCGCGGCTGCGGGTCTCGGGGTCGGCTGCGGCGGCGCGGCGTTGGTCGACGAACGGCCGGACGCTTTGGCCGGCGGCGACCAGCGCGCGCTGCGCCTTTTCGCGCGTCGCCCACTCGGGCGAGCCGAGGTCGTCGAGCAGCGCCGCGACCTCCGGCGGCGCGGCGGGAAGGGTGGCGGGAAGCGTCGCGGGCCGGCTGGCGGCTTGGGTGGTGGCCGGCTCGGTGGTTGGACCGGTCGCCGGTTGACTTGCCGGGGCGGCGGCGAGCAGGGCCGGCAGGAGGAGGGCGAGGGCGGCGCGGCGGGTGGGTCGGTGTGCCATGTCGGCCGCCATCGTACCAGAACCCCGCCGCCGCCGCCCCACCGCTTATGACGCGGATTTCACGAACGCCAGCACCTCGGTGAAGGGGGCGGCGTCGAGCATCCCGAAGGTCCGCCGGCCGTTGAGTTTCGCCCGGCCCGCCGCGGGGGAGGCGATGCCGCACAGGTGCCGGGCCATCGCCCGCGGCGACCGCAGGGCCGGCTGATTCTCCGCCGCCAACTCCGCCACCGCCTCGGCCTCGCGCGGCGACACCGGCCGGTCGGCCCGCGGCGGCAGCCGGCCGGGAAGCTCGCCCAGGCACAAGTCGCAGTGCCCGCAAGACTGCCCCGCCTCCTCCGCCGGCCGGCCGAAGTAGTCCAGCAAATTTCGCCACCGGCAGCCGGTCTCGTTGGCGAACGAAATCAGCCGCTCCAGCCGCTCGACGTCGCGCGACTCGCGGTCCTCGAATCGTTCCGCCATCGACTCGGCAAGGGGCCGCAGGACGTCGGGGCCCACATCCTCGATCAGCCGCTGATAGCCGAGTCGCAGGCCCTCGACCTTCACCGCCAGATCGCCCTGCTGCTCCAGGTAATTCACCGCGGCGACCAGTTTTTCGCGCGGCTCATCGAGCGCGGCCGACGCCTCGTCGAGCCGCAGCGTTGACCACTTCTGCGCGCGGGTGGCGGTGGCGAACAGGCCGCGGAGGAACGCCTGCCGCCGCTCGTTGAAGCCCCCCAGCACGTCGCGCTCGGGCCGGAGCCACTGGATTTTGTAGTCGTTGTAGAACGGCCCGGTGCCGCGGATCACGCCGTCGAGCTCGAGGTAGGTCAGCAGCGTCTGGACGACGAGTTGGCGGATGTCGTGCTGGTACGATAAATCGAAGGCCGAGACGTCGAACGCCTCGCCGCGCGTCAGCACGTCGCGCAGCACGAGCGCGACGCTGCGGGCGGAGGGGGTGTCGCCGAAGGTGAAGTTTTCGAGCGTGGTGAGGTCGTCGGCGCAGGCGAGGACTTCGCAGACCGCCGGCAGCCCGTCGCGGCCGGCGCGGCCGATCTCCTGGGCGTAGTTCTCCAGCGTTTTCGGCAGGTTGAAGTGGTAGACGTACCGGATGTCGCGCTTGTCGATCCCCATGCCGAACGCGATGGTGGCGACGACGATCGCGTCGCCCGACCCCATGAATTGCTCCTGCACGCGGGTGCGGTCCTCGGCCTTCATGCCGGCGTGGTAGGCCTCGGCGTCGAAGCCGCGGGCGGTCAGGTATTGCGCCACGCGCTCGGCGGTTTTCTGCAGCGTGACGTAGACGATGGTCGGGCCGCGCGGGCGCTCGCCGATGCGCTTCAGCAGCAGCTCGTCGCGGTCGGCCGCGGCGACGGGGGTGACGCGCAATTCGAGGTTCGGGCGGTGGAAGCCCGTCTGCACCACCGCGTCGGGGCCGATGTCGAATGCGGCGGCGATCTGCTCGGCGACGGCGGGCGTGGCGGTGGCGGTCAGGGCGAGCACCCGGCCGACGTTCAACTCCTTCGCCAGCCGCGCCAACTTGAGGTAGTCCGGCCGAAAATTGTGGCCCCACTCGCTGATGCAGTGCGCCTCGTCGACGGCCAGCAGGGAGATGCCCACGTCGCGCAGCAGCGAGACGAACCGCTCGCTGCCGAGGCGCTCGGGCGCGACGTAGAGCAGCTTGAGCCGGCCCGTCCGCACGTCGCGGTAAACCTGCCGGGCCTGGTCGGAATCGAGCGTCGAATCGAGCCGCGCCGCCGGCACGTTCTTGGCCTGCAGGAAGTCGATCTGGTCCTTCATCAGCGCGATCAGCGGCGAGATGACGACCGTCAGCCCGTCCAGCAGCAGGGCCGGCAGTTGGTAGCACAGACTCTTGCCCGCCCCGGTCGGAAAAACGGCCAGCGCCGACCGCCCGGCGAGCAGGTGGCCGACGACCGACCCCTGCCCCTCGCGGAGCTCCTGGAAGCCGAAGGTGTCGCGGAGGGTGTTGAGGATGCGGGGGACTTCCATCGGGAGATAGGGTAGATTGGCGCGGTTCCAACGCCAAAAAAATCTCCTGCAGCCGCTTGCGACTTCGCAAAGAAACGGACGTTATGAAACTCCCCCCACTCGTCATCGCGCTCCTCCTCATATCTCAGGCGCAATCGAAGACCCTCACGGTCAATCCCACCGGCGCGGCGGACTTTAAGACCATCGCCGAGGCCGCCGCCGTCGCGGGGGCGGGCGACACCGTGAAGATCGCGGACGGCACCTACCGCGAGGCGGTCATCCTGAAACGGTCCGGCACGGCCGACGCGCCGATCACGTTCGAGGCGATCGAGCCGGGGAAGGTGGTCATCGACGGGGCCGACCCGCTCAACGGCTTCGAGCGCGTGCCGGGCGAGGGGCCGATCTGGAAGGTGCCGTGGCCGCACGTTTTCGCCATCGACTTCCGCGACGGCAAGCCGGTCGAGCACCACCCGGACAACGAGCCGCTGTGGGGCCGGGCCGAGCAGGTGCTGGCAGGCGGGGATGAGCTGCGGCCGTACGCTTCGCTGGACGACCTTCGCAAGGCGTGGGCGGACAAGGGCAAGTCGCTGCAGATGCCGGTGAAGAACCTGAACCCCAACGGCGGCCGGCCGTTCGCGGGGGCCTTTTTCGCCGACACGGCAGACCACGTTCTTTACCTGTGGCTGGCCGACGGCGGCGACCCGGCGGGCGAGAAGGTCGAGGCCGCCACGCGCGACGTGCTGTTCGGCATCAGCCCCTTCACGGGCGTGAAGCTCGAGCACATCGTCGCGCGCGGCCTGACGTTCCGTCACGCCGCCAACTTCCCCCAGCGGCCGGCGGTTTCGCTGCCGGGCGCGAACAACCTGCTGGAGGACTGCTTGGTCGAGCGCACCGGCGGCAAGGGGGCGAGCGTGAACGGCACCGTCCGCCGCTGCCTGTTCCGCAGCAACGGCCACCTCGGCGGCGGGGCGGAGGGGGACGGGTTCGTCGACGAGAACTCGATTTGGCAGGGCAATAGTTGGAAACCCATCGACCGCGGCTGGGAGGCCGGCGGCGAGAAGATTGCGGTCTCCGACGGCGGGGTCGTGCGCGGCTGCAGCTTCGAGCGCAACGGCGGGCCGGGGCTGTGGTTCGATATTGACGTCTCCAACGTCACCGTCAGCGGCTGCCTTTTCACCGCCAACGAGGATAGCGGATTGTTCGTCGAGATCAGCCGCGGCATCACAGTTCAGGACAACGAGTTCGGCTTGAACGGCGTGGGCGAAGTAGGCACGCCCGGCAGCCACCCGGATTGGAGCATCGCCGGCATTCAGATCGCCGAGAGCTTCGACGTCACCGTGACGCGCAACAAGCTCGTCGGCGACAAGGACGGCATCACGGTCCGCCAGCAGGGCCGGCGGCTGGTGGAAATTGGCGGGAAGACCACCGAGTTCTTCACCCACGACGTGCGGATCACGGACAACCTCATCCTCGGGGCCGACGGCTACCCCATCGCCCTGTGGTACGACAACCCATTCTTCGGCCCGCACCCGTCGGTGAAGCAGAATCCCGCCCCGCGCGACCTGCTCGACCCGGCGGCGGCGAACCTCACCATCGACGGCAACGCCTTCACCGCCGGCGGCGGCCGAAAACTCTTCCTCTACGGCGCGCCGTGGCGGGGGAAGTCACGCGAGTTCACCAAGATCGACGCGGTGCGCGACGCGCTGGGCTACATGAAGTCCGGCGTCCTGCTCCCAGGCGTCACCACCCCGCCCTCCGCCGGCGTCGGCCCCCGCGATGCGGCCTTCGACGGCAAGGGCACCATCGGCCCGAAATGGATGCAGGCCGAGTTGATCCGCTCCTTCACCCGAGACCTCTGGCACCGCGCCAAAGCCCCGGCGGACTGACGTGGCACGGGCGTCCCGCCCGCGTCTGCGCTTGGCCGCTCGCGGCTTCGCAAGGAAAAGGAACTGATTGGACACCGTTTCCGAGGCGGGAACGATTGATCCTCTTGTTTCTTTGCGAAGCCGCGAGCGGCAAGGCGCAGACGCGGGCGGGACGCCCGTGCCACGTTTTTTTCACTTCGCTAAGCCCGCCACCAGTCGCCAAATCTGGTGGGGCGCGAGGCGGCGCGGCAGCTCCCGGTTGAACGCCTCGGCGATCTCGTCGAACCGCGGCGTGTACGGCAGGCGGTCGCGGCGGCCGATGCTGGTGCCGACCAATTCGCGCAGGCGATCCAACGCTTCGGGCGGCACGTCGGGCGCGCGGCTGCGGGCGGCGCCGAGCTTGGGCAGTTGGCCCTTTTTCCGCAGCGTCAGCAGGTGCCGCCAGACCTCGGGCTTCTCGGGCTTGGGGTCGGCGAAGGCGTCGGCGTAGGCCGCGTAGAGCCGCTCGAAGTGGACGGTGTAGGGCAAATCGTCCGCCGTCCGGCCGAGGGTTTCGTAGACCTTCGCCAGCGCGTGGGCCCGCACCGCGTGGCGCTGCTCGACGCCGGGGAACAGGGCCGACGGCACGCGGCCGTCCTCCGTCGCGCCGCCGGCGTCGGGCGCGTCGGGCGAATCGAGGGTGCGGTCCAGCAGCAACAGGACGGTGCCGAACGGGTCGCGGACGGTCGCCTTGTAGCCGCGCGCCACGCGGGCGGGCGGGGCATTGAACTTCAGCCGCACCTCGGCCCGCCGCTTGTAAAGGTCGCGGACGTCGGCGACGAGGTGGAACACCGCCTCGGCCGGCAGATCGGGGTCGGCGTGGAGAAGCACCTCGGCGTCGGACTCGGGGTAGCGGAGCGTGGCGACGGCCGGCTCGTGGCGGACGAGGGTCAGGCCGTAGACGTCGGTCCAGAACTTCACCGCCGCCGGCAGGTTCGGCACGCGGAGCAGCAGGCGGTCGATGCGGCGGAGCATTTGAGATATTAGGTTCGGCGGCGGAAGAGTTTCACCACAGAGGGCACGGAGGACACGGAGAAAACCACGGAGTTAAAACGAAATTTCTTCCTCCGTGTCTTTCTCCGTGCCCTCCGTGGTGAAACTCTTTCTTCAGGCCGCCACCGCCCCGCCGGCGAGGGGTTCCTGCTCGGCGATCTCCTCCACGTCGGCCGCCGGGGGCTTGGCGTAGCCGCCCCAGAAGACGACCGAGCCGCACGCGAGGTTCCAGGCGATCTGCACGAGCCGGATGCTCATCGTCAGCGCGACCGCCTGCCCCACGGTGGCCCCCTGCCGGCGGGTCAGCACGATGGCGAAGTACTCCATCACCCCCGCCCCCTGCGGGCTGATCGGCAGCGCGCCGACCAGCACGATCACCGGCACGGCCACGAAGTAGAACGGCGTGCTGATCGGCAGCCCGAACGCCTTGCCCGCCAGCAGCGCCGAGAGGATCACCGCCGTGTGGACCGGCACGGTGACGAGGATCGCCCACAGCACCAGCCCCGGCCGGCGGCGGTAGGCCTCGCCGACCTCCAGCACGTTGCGGATCTTGTGCCGCATCGGCAGGCGGTCGATCAGGGCGTCGATGCCGAGTTTGCGGCGCAGCAGCGGGCTGGTGGCCGTCAGCCCGCCGACGGTGATGCCGAGCATCAAAGCAAAGGTGGCGCCGGCGACCTGCCGGCAGGCGAGGGCGGTGGGGTCGTGCTTATCGGCCGTCAGCAGCCACTGGGTGCCGGCCATCGCCCCGCCCATCAGCACCAGCGTCACTAGGCCGATGCCGCGGTCGACCAGCACGCTCATCACCGCCGGCGTGCGGCGCGGGGTGAGCTTGCAGAGGTAGAACGCCTTGAGCACGTCGCCGCCGGTGCTGCCGAGCATGAAGCTGTTGTAGAACGCCCCCACCAGCGTCAGCACGAACACCCGCGACCGCGTGAGCGCGATGCCCAGCCCGCCCAGCAGCCGGTGCCACCGCAGCGCGCCCAGGACGTAGGTGATCGGGAAGACCGCCAGGCTCGCCACCAGCAGCCACGGGTTCGCGCCGCGCACCAGCGAGATCAGCCCCGTCTCGACCGCCGGGTAGGGCACCTTCAGCTTGAAGCCGGCCTGCTTCGGGTCGGCCGGGTTGGGGTCGACGGCGGCGGGGTCGACCCACTCGCCCTTCTTCGTGTCGGGGTTCTGCACCAGCAGCCGCTCGACCTCGGGCGAGCGGTTCAACTCGCCGCTGAGTTGCATTCCGAGCAGCGGCACCTCTTGCAAGTTTCCGCCCGGCGGAGTCCACTTGACGGTCTTGCGGTCCGGCCCGTTCACGACGCGGTCGGACGGCACCTGCACCGCCACGCCGGACGAGTCGCGGTAGGTGAACGTGCCGGCGGCGCGCGAGCCGGCGAGGTAGACGCGCTGCTGCGGCACCTCGTCGGCGTCGAGCACGCGCACCTGGTCGCGCAGCGTGATGTTCAGCAGCACGATCCAGATGCCGACCACCGCGATCGCCCAGCGGACGACCGTCGGCCCGTAGCGGCGGAGGGGGGAGGGCCGGGGGGGGCCGGGGGGCTGGGGGGGCAACGGCGGGGTCATGCGCACTTACGGTTGATCGGCAATCCGGGGCCGGCCCGACACAAGGCCGCACCGCGGCGATTATTCCGCCGCGGCTACTCCACCGCCGCCGGCTCGTCGGACTTTTCCATCGCGCTCATCCCGGCCAGCGCCTCCTCGGTCGGCCCGACGGGGGTGACGGCGGCGTTGAGGACCACCACGGTGCCGGCCACCACGTCGCCCAGCCGCTGCCGCAGGGGGTTGAGGAAGATCCAGCCGAGGGGGACGAAGGCGAGGGCGACGTCGACCATCCGCATCAGGTTCCGCGTGAACGCCGCCGCCGGGCCCATCGGCTCGCCGTCGAGCCGGGCGACCCGCAGGCGGAGCAGGAACTTGCCGACGGTCCGGCCCGTCCACCACTCGCCCGCCAGCGTGTGGACGACGTAGGTGAGCATGCCGGCGTAGAGGATCACCTCGTCGAGCGGCCCGACGGGCAGCCGGCCGGTGCTCGCCACGTCGGGGTGCCGCACGCCGATGGCGGTGAAGGCGATCAGCAGCGGCACGAGGTCGATCAGCCCGGCGGCGGCGCGGAGGCCGAAGGGGGCGAGCGGGGCGTTGAGTTTCCCCAGCGCCTCGGCCGGCACCGGGCCGCGGCGGAAGCCCGTCACGATCAGCAGCAGCAGCAACCCGAGGACGAGGAAGTTGAAGAACTTGCCCACCGGCGACGGCCCGCCGGCGGGGGCCGCCAGCTCCTTCGCCGCCCGCAATTCGGCGGTGCCGTCGGGCCTGAAATCCTGCTCGTACAGCTTGCCGTCGGCCGCCGCGTAAAGCACGCGCAGCGTCTTGCCGGCCAGAACGGCGGCGGCGGGCGGGCCGGTCGGCGCGCCCTCGCCGGTGGGCAGCGTCACGGGCTCGCCGAGGCGGACGGCGGGCGCGTCGCCGGCGAGGGTCAGCGGCCAGATCGTTCCCGGCCCGGCTTTGGTGGCGGCCCAGAGTGTCGGCGGCGCGGGGGGATCGTTGTCGAGCCAGTCGAACGGTTCGGCCGGGTCGGCCGCGACGGTGCCGAGGTCGGCCCAGCGGCCGGTGATCGGCCGGGTGGCGGGGCCCGTGGCGGCGGGCTTGGTGGCGGGATCGGCAGCCGGATCGGCGGGCGGCGCTGCGTCGGCCCGCCAGCGCAGCAGCCGGAGTTTGCCGTCGGCCGGCGCGGCGAGGTAAAGATCCTCCCCCGCCGCCGTCATCGCCAGTGGCGCGTCGGCCGACGGTTTGATCGACGCCGGCAGGTCGCCGACGCGCGTCCACGCGCTGTCGCGGTAGGCCCAGAGCGAAAAGCGGCCCGACCCGGCCGGTCGCGTGGCGGATTTGGTGGCGGGTTGAGTGGCGGCGGCGGGAACCTCGACAATTCCGTAGAGGGCCGACTTCGCCTGCGCGATCGCCCGCAGCGGCCCGGTGCCGTCGGCCCCGCCCGACCCCTCGCCGGGCGCGGGGAATCGGCCGCTGCCGCCGTCGTACACCGTCAGCCACTGCCCGTCATCAAGCAAAACCGCGAGCGCGCCGTCGCGGGCGGTGAGGCCGGCGGCGGGCTGGCTGAGCAGCGCGATTTGCGTCCAGTCCGACTCGGCCGATCCGACGGAGCGGGCGCGGACGAGGGTCTGCGGCGCCGGCCGGGTGGCGGGCGCGGTCGACATCATTAGCCGCGGGAGGCCGCCGGGCTCCGGGGCGTCGCGGACGACGGCGACCCAGTAGGTCCGCCCGTCGGCGTGCGCCAGCACCCGCCGCACCGCCGCATGCAACGGGCCGGCCGACAGCAGGACCAGCAGCACGATGAGCAGCGCGGGCAGGCGGGTCGTGCGGGGGTGGATCGGGCGGGGTGGCAAGGCATCTGCTTTCTATCGGGGCGGCGCGGCGTCGGGACCGGCACTTTAAGCCGGCCGGACCGTTTTAGGAAGCGCGGGAGTTGGGGCGGCGCGGTCGGATCGCGCACGGTTTCTTTGCGAAGCCGCAAGCGGCCGTGTTCACCGCCGCTCGCCGATGCGGTCGGGCTCGTCGATCGGCACCACGCGGCGGGCCTTGCTCCTCTCGCCGGGGAAGGCGAACGACGCGGCGTTCGGGGCGCGGTTGCGGCTCAGGGCGGCCTGCTTCAGGTCGATCCGCAGCTCGCTGCCGCTGTCGGGAAAGTAGAGTTGGTACGTCCCGGCCAACTCCGCCGGCGCATCGCTATTCTCGCCGCTGCCCTGCGCGGGCACCGGGTTCGACAGGTAGGCCCGCAGCACCACCCGGCCGTCGGGGTCGAACAGCAGCACCAGCCGCGGCAGCAGCGTCCGGCGGTCGTACCACACCTCCTTCTGCGCCACCCAGCGGTCGGCCGCGCGGGCGTCGAACGTGACCATGTAGGCGTCGGCGTCGGGGTTGAACCGCAGCACCGGCACCGGGCTTGACAGCAGGTTCGGGTCGAGCTTGCCCACGCCCAGCACGTCGATCAGCAGGTCCGGGCGGATCGGCAAATCACGCAGGTTGGCCGAGTCCGCCAGCTCGTGCCGGCCGTACCAGAGGGTGTCGGTGTCGCCGCCGACCTCCAGCCAATACAACTCCTTGTTGCTGGCGATGTCGAACACTTGCCCGGCGATATCCTTGCGGCCGATCAGGCGCAGGTTCACCGGCGACTCGTACAGCAGCCGCACCTGCCCGTTGACGTACTGCGACTTGCCCGGCGCCCGCGGGTCGCGGACGCGCACGTCGAACGTCCCGTCGGCCCAGAGCGTCGGCAGCCGCGAATTGTTTGCGTTCACCCCCGCCACGACCTCGCGCAGCGGCAGCGTCGGGCCGGTGTACGGCGCGGTGGCGGGCGGCTTGGTCTGGGGCGTGCAGCCGGCTAGGAGGAAAGTCAGAATGACCAAACCCGAATGACCAAGGAATGACCATGGCCCAATGTCCAAGGGCAGGCCGAATCGGGTTCGCAAAATGGTTCCTCTTCCTTTGGTCATTCTGGTTTGGTCATTCGTCATTGCTCTCCCCCTGATTCAGCACGTCGCCCAGCCGGCGGGTGACGTCGGCGATCTGCTCGTCGTCCAGGTCCGGGTTGAGCATCTCGGCCGGCTCGTCGGAGCCGCGGACCCGCATCGTCCAGACCTCGCGGCCGTCCTCGGCGCGGCTGTCTTGGTAGGTCAGCAGCCGCTTGCGCATCAGCAGCAGGCCGAGGACGAAGCGGAAGTTGAGCCGGGCGGGCTCGGCGGCGTCGGCGAGGCGGTGGAACATCTCCAGCAGCAGCGGGTCGTCGACGAACCGCTTGGGCCGCTCCCCCGCCGCCGGCATGACGGCCCGCCAGTCGCCGATCAGGTCGGCCCGGTCCACTTGATCCCAGCAGGCCACGTCGGCGTCGAGCCGCTCGAACCCCTCGGCCGTCGCGCGCAACGCCGCCACATACGGGTCGCCCGGCACGATCGCCCGCCCGCAGACCACGCACTTTCCCCCAGGCCGGTCGACCTGCCACCCCCGCGCCGCCGATGTTGAAACGCTCTCCGCCACCAAATCCCTCGCTACCCGCTACCTAATACCCACTACCCACTACTACCCAACCTCGAACGCCCGCGCGTCGGTCCCGCCGGGGCCGACCTTGAACCGCACCGGGGCGGCGCACTTCGGGCAGTGCCCGGCGTACGCATCGCCCTTGGCCGTCCGGTAGACGCGGGCGTAGGCGCCGCAGCACTTGAACAGCACCGACAGGAACGGCCGCGCCGCGGGCGCGGCCGACGGCTTCGGCGTGCCGGTGAGCTCCAGACGGTAATCGCGCGGGTCGGGCATTGGAAGGGGCGTAAGGCGAGTCTTTGATAGCCGGAGGCGGAAGCCCCGGTTTTATTCTCGCGGTCCACGGCCAGGAAACCGGGGCTTCCGCCTCCGGCTATTAAGGAAGTCAGTCCAACTTCATCCGCGACTCGATCCTCGGAATGACTTCTTGAACGATCGTCTTCGCCTCCGCCAACGTCTGGTCGGCCGCGTCGCGCTCGCGGATTCGGTCCGCCTCCGGCAGGTCGGGCAGGTTCACGCGAACGCTGTAGAGGGCAGATCGCACCGTCGCCATCGCCAACTCGCAGCAGACGGCGAGGTCGCTTAGAAGGTAAGGGTTCGCCGTCGGCGCGACCCGCCGGGCGGCCTTGAGCATCTCCACGCCGGTGGTGGCGATGCGCCGCGGGACGTCGACGCACGCCGCCACGGCCGCGGACTTGTCGGCCCCGGCGGGGACGGCCTGTAGGGCGGCGAAGGCGCGCTGGTCGGCCACCATCAAATCGAGCAGGTCCGACCGCGCCGCCGCCAGTTCCGCCGCCGCGGCGCGGTGCAATTCGTCGTGTTCCGCCGTGGCCTTTCGCCCGATGCTGTAGGCCAGCACCATCTCCCCCATCGCCGCCGCCAGTGCCCCCGCGCACGCCGCGACCGCCCCGCCGCCGGGGGTCGATCTTTTCTCGGCGATCGCGTCGAGCAAGTCGACGAACGGGGCATCGCCTCCTTCAAACTGTCGGTCGGTTCCAGAGTCGCTCATTATACGATCCCCGCGGTGTTTAGCCGCCCCGCTTGCGGGGCGCGTTTTGCCGATCCCGCGCCCCGCAAGCGGGGCGGCTAAACGGCGCGTATTCATCAATGAGGAAACGGCTCACCCCTCGTCCTCCTGCTCGATTTCGTTCAGGTACGTCAGCGCCCGCTCCAGCTCGCTCTTGAGGTGCCGGACGCGCAGCAGGCTCCGCACCCGCGTCAGCAGCTCGAACTTATTGACCGGCTTGCTCACGAAGTCGTCCGTCCCGCACTCGGCCGCCTGCTCGATGTCGCCGAGCTCGTTCAGGGCCGTGACCATCAGGATCTGGATGTCCCGCGTTTTCGGGTCGCCCTTGAGCGTCCGGCAGACCTGATACCCGCTCATCCGCGGCATCATGATGTCCAGCAGAATTAAATCGGGGTCGTGCTCGGCCACCCGCTCCAGCGCCTCCTGCCCGTCGGACGCCGTGAGGATCGTGACGGGCAGGCTTTCGAGGAAGGCGTGCAGCAGCTCGACGTTCTGCGGGTTGTCGTCGACGATCAGCACCGTGCTCGTCGGCAAAAACGACTCGTGCTTGTCCGCCGGCGCGGGAACGGCGCCAGGGGCGTTACCGTCGGAGGGGTCCAACCCGTCCGGCAGCGCGGTCGAGGGGTTGGCGGTGAGGAGCGTGGCGTCGGTCGATTCGGTCATGAAAATCCCTCCGGGCGGTCCGACGCCGGGCGGGGCGCGTCGGGGAGGAAGTGTAGCGCGTCGAGCAGCCGGCGGTCCGACGGCTCGCCCGAGCGCGACAGGCGGTCGAGCAGGGCCGTCAGGTCCTCGGCGTAATCCACGTCCGGCCAGCGGTCGGCCAGGGCGGTGCGGTAGCCGAGCGATTCGGCCCGCCCCAGCGTTTGGGTGAACTCCCGCCCGCTCGACCAGTCGATGCCGGCCAGCAGCGCGGCGGGGTCGACCGCCGGCGAGAGGCCCAGGCACCAGTAGCCGCCGTCGTCGGTCGGCCCGAGCACCACGTCGGCGTCGGCCAAAAGGTCGGCGGCGCGGGCGAGGGCGGCGTCGGGCAGGTCGGGGCTGTCGAGGCCAAGGAAGAGGAGCCCGCCGGCTGACACGGCATCGACCGCGGCGGCGATCAGCCGGTCGCCCAAATGCCCGGCGGCCTGCGGGCGCGTCGGCACGTCGCCCAGCAGCCCGCGCCAGTCGGCATCCGGCGGATCGACGACATAAAGCGTTGATCCGCCTAGTTTTGCGTTGAGGTGCAGCAGAAAGGTTTTAGACACTTCCGCCGCCTGCTCCGCCGAGAGGGCGGGCATCAGCCGCGTTTTAACCCGGCCGGGCGTCGGGTATTTGCACATCACAACGCGGAGCACGGGGTCGGGCATCGGGGCGGGCTTGGGGACGCGACGGATCCGGGTCTTCGCCTGACGGCTCAGACGCCGGCTTGTAGAACCGCGTTTAGTCAATGGTTCTTGGTAGCTGCGGACCAACGGTCCGCAGTCCGCGCATTCAGGCAAGCCCTCTGCGAACCGTTGGTTCGCAGCTACCCCAACATTTATCACTCTTCGCAGGTGCAGTAAATGTTCCCCAGAGGGCTCGAACCTCTAACCTTCGGCTTCGGAGGCCAACGCTCTATCCAATTGAGCTAGGAGAACGGATCGGCCCAAGGATAAGTCGGCCCCGGTCGCAAGTCCAGCCCTCAACTCCCCCGCCCCATCTCCCCGCCCCGCCCTTCGCCGGCTAGACTTCCCCGTGATCCTCCACGAAGCCCGCTCCCTCGCCCGCGACCTGCTCCGCCGCCACGGGCTGGCCGACTGGACCTTCCGCTTCGACCGCGCCACCCGCCGCTTCGGCTCGTGCCGGCCGGGGGAGCGGACGATCACCCTCTCCGCCCCGCTGACGGCCCTCAACGACGAGGCGCAGGTCCGCGACACAATCCTGCACGAGATCGCCCACGCCCTGACGCCCGGCGACGGCCACGGCGCGCGCTGGCGCGCCGCCTGCCGCCGCATCGGCGCCGCCCCGGTCCGCTGCTACCGCGAGGGGGCTGGCGCGGGGGGCGTGCTGGCCCCGCCGCGCCCGCCGGCGCCGTACCGCATGGGCTGCCCGACCTGCGGCTGGTGGGCCGACCGCCGCCGGCTGCCCCGCGCCCGCCTCGCCTGCCGCGCCTGCTCGGCCGAAATCCTCTTCCGCGACGCCCGCACCGGCGAGTGCTTCCGCGCCGCCGCCGGAAAGCGGGTGAGAAGTGCTTCCACGAAATAGCCGGAGGCGGAAGCCCCGGTTCTTCGGGCGTGGGGTCCCCCTATTTAAGCCGGGGCTTCCGCTCCCGGCTACTTCGGAGGGCCGCTCGCAACCCCCGCCGCCCGAGCGATCTCGTCCAGCAGCGGCTCCTTGGCCTTGCCGCGCTCGGACGTGCCGGTGACGTGCAGCAGCAGCTTCGCCCGCGTGGCGGCGACGTAGAACAGGGCGCGGTCGGCCTCCTTCGCCGCGTCCAGGCGGTCGGCGCCGAGCAGCAGCACCACCGGGGCGTCGTACCCCTTGGCGGAGTGAATCGTGCTGGCCGTCAGCGCGCCCTCCGCCAGCAGAAGTTCCTCTTTGTTCCGCTCGTTCGCCTTGTCGACGAACCGCACCCGCCGCGACGCGCCCACCGCCCGCCGCAGCGCCTCGGGCAGGCCGTCCGCGTAGTACGGAAGGTGGCTGGAGTAGATCACCAGGATGTCGCTCGGCTCCACCCGCTGCTCGTGGACCCACCGCCGGACCGTCTCGGCCGCGCCGGCGACCTCGGCGGCGCGGTTGGGGTAGACCGTCACCACCGGCGGCGCGCCCTGCCGCGGCGCGAACTTCGTGACGAACCGCGTGCCGCCGGCGGTCTCCACCTCCTCGACCAGCCCACGCTCGCGGAGCGACCCGACGTCGGCGAAGGTCCGCGTCGCCACCCGCCGGCCCTCGGCGGCGTGCGAGCCGACCAGCACGTTGAACGCGAAGTCGATCGTCTGCGCCGTGTTCCGCAAACACTGGTCCAGAAAGTCGGTCCGACCGACGATGTTGATGCCGAGCTCCTGCCACACCGGCGGCTTGACGCCGTAGATGTTCTGCGCGTTGTCGTAAAAGATCACGAACGTCTCAACGCCCGTCGCGGGGTCGGGCCGGGCGAGCGCCTTGAGCAGCCGCATCTCGTCGGGCTCCAAATCCTGGGCCTCGTCGACGTACACCGCGTCGTACTGCAGCGCGCCCCGGCGGTCGGCGGGCAGTGCAGCGAGGGCGTCGAGCATCCGCCGGGCGCGCTCGGACTTCTTGTAAAAGCCCAGCCCGGATTTGAGCGACGCATCGGCCCGCTCCAGCTTCTTCACGACCCCCTCGAAGTGCGAAATCCGCAGCGACTCCGGCGTCGGCTTCTCCCACGCCAGCCGGCCGAAGCGGTCCTCGATCTTGTCGCGCAGGTACGGCACGAGGGTTTTGTTGTAGCACGTCACGAGGGCGCGCCGGTCGGTCGGCGCGGGGCCGAAGAGGGTGCCGGCCTCCTCGCGCCAGCGGGCGAGCGTCGCCGCGACGCTCAGCGCGAGCAGGACCGACTTGCCCGACCCCGCCACCCCGCGGAACAGCCGGTGGTTGCCGCGAAAGTCGGCCCGCCCCAGCGTCTTCTGCTGCGGCGTCGCGTGCTTCAGGCCGAGCTCCAGCGCCTGGATTTGCGCGCCCAGAAGGCGCGGGTCCATCCCCTCGTCCACCGGCCGCCGCGGGGCGTACAGGAACGCCTTGCCGCTGAGCACCCGGCCGACCTCCACCGCCGCGCGGGTCGTGAGGCTCAGGGTCCGCCCCTGCCGCCGGCGCTCGTCCGCAGCGTAATCCAGCAGGTGCCGGCGGAATGCCTCGCCGGTCGCGCACTGCTCGGCGAAGAGCGTCTCGTCCGGCCACGCCTTGCCGAAGTGCGACTCGAACTCGTCGCGCCCGATCCGCGGCAGCGCGGCGGTGCGCAGGAACATCACCTCGCCGAGCTCGACCCGCGGCTTCACCAGATCGAGCAGCGAAAACATGAAGTCCCCGGCCTGCTTGAACGGGTCGGTCCGCGCGATGCCGCCGGGGTAGAGGATGCTCATCACGCAGGCGTCGACCGCCGTCACGTCGGCCAGCCGCACGCCCTTGTTCTCGATGACGATCACGCCGACGTCCGGGTGCATCAGGATCAGATCCGGCCGCCGGATGCCGGCCTTGGCGGAGGTGCCCTCGATGTGCAGCGTCGCGCGCGTGTCGTCGCCGAAGGCCTGCAGCGCGACGGTGACGAGCTTCCCGTGCCAGACCTCGGAGATGCTCGGCACGCCGGTGACGGCCGCCTTCGCCCGCCGCTCGGCGTCGAGCAGGGCGTGCTTCCAGTCGGCGGTCGGGTCGGGGTCGCGGGGGGTTGAGCGGCTCACCGTGCGAAGTCTACCCGATAATGCGTTTAACAACATCCAGGTGAACGGCAGGGTTAGCTATAGTGCTTCCCGAAGTTGTCAAGGAGAAGCTTGAAATCGGCCCCGTCCACCTTCCCGTCGTAGTTGAAGTCTCCCGTCGCAAACGTGATCCCGTTGTAAGGTCCACCGGTCTGGCCGAGATGATCCTTCATGATCTGGAAGTCGGTGAGATTCACGCCGCCACTGTTGTCCGCGTCGCCCGCCAGGAAGAAGAAGTCGAACGTGCTGTCCGCCCCCATTGGCCGGCCCGAGCTGCCCGTCACGCCAGTGCCGCTGATAGTCAGGCGGTAGTGCCCGTCGGGCAAAATGCCCGACCCCGTGAACCCGTCGCGCGTCCCGGTGAAGGTGAGGGTCGCTTGGCGGGTAGCAGCGTTGTAGTTACCCAGCGACCACTGCGTCACTGCGGCCTTGGTGTTCACATCTTGGATCGTCAGGTCGCCCTGGTCCAAACTCGCGCCCGGATCATTTAAGAAGGTGAGCGTGACCGACTGCGGCGCGGTGGCATAGTTGAACCGCGCATCGGCCAACATCCGGCTGCTGAACGTTCCTCGACTCAAGTTGTAATAGCTGCCGCTGGGCGTCGTCTCGAGTTTTTCAGTGCGGACCATGTAAACCGAGTGATCCCCTCCGGCCGGGTCCGTGAACGTCTTGCCGGTCAGGGGGTTCGGCCCCGACACGCGGACGAACGGGCCGTCCGCCGAGGCCGCCCGGTAGACGCGGTAGCCGACGACGCCTTGCTCGTAGGGCGCGACCCACTTCACGCTGACCGCATCGGACGCCGGGTCAGGGGCGGCAAAGACCTGCAAGGGAGGCGTGACCACGTCCTGCCGCAGCGTCGGGTCGCCGATCAGGGAGAGGTCGGTGCTGCCGGGAATATCGTAGCCGTAGGTTTGGCGGGGGCCGAAGTCGTTCTGCGACTTGAGGAGGCTGACGCCGATCGGCTCGCCGAGGCCCATGTGGTGGACGTTCCACACCGGTCGATTGCCCCACGCCGCCGTCAGGCCGTAGCCGTCTGGATCGGCGACGGCGGAGCGCAGGAGGGACCGGCGGCTGTCCCAGTCGCCGACCCAACTGCCGAACATGTAATTGAACACGCCCTTGTGGACGCCGTACTGTTGCTCCGCGTACTGCTTGGCCTCGAGGTTGCGGTAGTTGCCGTTCCCATAATTGTAGAACTGAATGTTATCTCGGGTCTCATTCCGGTCACCCCTGGCGGCGGCATACACCCACAGCCACGACTCGTTGTTCAGGTCGTGGTCGGCAAGGTTCGGGTTCGATGCACTGGTGCCGGTGGTGCGATTCAACTGCACCCCGCCCGGCCCGGAGGCGGGGGCCACGCCGACGTTCGCCGACAATCGAGCCTCGTCATATTAACTGTCGAAGTCGGCCCGCTCGTCGATCAAGGCCTGACGGCTCACCCGCGTCTCGCCGCTGCCGGCATATCCGCCCCTCCCACGCCGTCAAAATTCAGGTCGAGCATGGAGAAGTCAATTCGGCCGATCGCCACGTCGCTGAAGACGGGCTGATTGCCCGGTTGGTTCGGATCGGCATCCAATTGCTGGAGTGAGTCAAGATCGAACTTCCCATCGCCAGGGTAGTTGCGGTTCTGCACCGAACTGTACCCGGAGGTCGTGACGGATGCGGTGTCGCGGCTAGTCCACACAGAGTCCGGGACGGAAAGGGTGGAGTAGAAGTCGTCTGCAACCCAAGCACCCTCATGTTCATTAGGGGAATGGCCGTCTATCGCGGTTATCCCGGAATATGGCACGGCGACATGACCAATCAACAGGACGTTCGAGAGGTCACCCGCGCTGTCCCAAACCTGTCGTATGCTGTTCTTCGTAGTCTGCACAGCGTTGCGCCAAGTGCCGAACACGGCATTAATGTTCGACGGGGAAGTGTCGGTCAGCGATACCCTCGGCACATCGACGCGCGGTGCGGTTACCACCCGCACCTTATACCCCTCACCAATCAGGTCTGCCTTCAATCGGTCCAGCGCGGGCTGGAAGGTCGCGCCGCCGAAGTTTGACGGGACCAGCAAAGTCTCGTCGACCACAAACACTGTTGTTCCGCGGGACTCCACGGCGGGAACGGCGTTGCCCGCGAGAATGTATTTGGTATTGCCAAGGAACGTGGCGCGGTACTCGTAGGCACTTCCGACGCCCGCCGTGGCATCGTCGAAGGAGGTCGCTCCGGGCGAGGTGATTGACCCAACCTGCTGCCATGCCGCCGGCCCGGCTGCATTAGGGCTTTTTCGGGCGATATAAATCGGCTTTGTCGCAGAATTATCAACGGCCGGCCACTGAAGCTGCACCCCGCCCGTAATTGGCGCAGCCGTCAACAGCAGATCCGATGGCGAAATCGAGAGCATCCGCCGCGGCTCTAAAGTCTCCAGTTGACAGGCGCGACAGTTCACATGCCTAACGCTGCGACGCTTGCCACGGAGCAACCCTGCCAAGCCAACCATTATGGCTGCCATGCCGCTCGGCTCCGGCACCGTCACAACACCGAAAATTGTGCCACCGGAAAAGTCAGTCAACTGTACCTCCAATCCATATTGAAAGCTGCTGTTGGTCACCACATACGCCAGGTCGACTGCCTGCGGAGGATCGGGAAACACAAACCGACCCAGGAGCGCCGTCTCATAAAACTCAGCATTGACCGCCGGGGCGAAGCCGTCGGGAAAATCTCCGTATCCGATGAAGGGATCGGACGGGATCGGGTTGCCGGCGGTGGAGAACCTGTTGGGTTTATCGAATGGCCCGGCGGTTTCCATAGGTGCGGCTGCAGGGCTCGGGGAGCGGATTCCCGCCGCCACGTCGGGCAGGAAGTGGGTGTCGAAGTTGAATGCCGAGGGTACTGTGTTGTCCGCGTCAATCGGTCCAGGGCTGGTTACGGTGTAGTTCCCGCTCCCGGTCGGGTCGGTCCAGCGTTGAGCGAGGTCGCCGAGGATGCCGTCGGTGCCACGGTCGAGCGGCGGCAAGCCGTTGAGCGCGATACTGTTGATTGGTGCCCCGTCGCTGACGACGCGCAGGACGAAGCCGCGGTAGCCGGTCATAACGCGGGTGCCGTCGGTCGGCACGCCGCGTTCGATGACCTGCACCATCGGCGCCGCGAGCGTGGGGGCCGAGGCGAGGCAGACCAGAACGATCAGGGCGGACAAGGGGAGGGCGAACATGATCTCTCCTCGATTGAGCGGCCGGTCGGGCGGGCAGCACGGGCGACGTGCGGACGCATCTTGCCGCGCGGTCGCGGAAGCTTCAAGGGAATTATCAAGTTCATCAAAACTTAACGCGCAGCGCGTGAAGAAGCACGGCACGACGGCACCAACCCTTCGGATGCAATCGATGCAGGTAAGACCGTTCACCAACGCAACCGGCCCGGCACCTTGGGTGCCGGGCCGGTGGAAGCGGGTGATCGAGGTCGAACCGACGACATTCACGTTGGCAACGTGACGGGTGAGGCCCATCAACCCGTTGGCCTTCAAGCACTTACGGATTCTACGCCCCTGCCCCGCAGCGCATTCGCAGCGGATCGGCCGGACGGACGCGGCTCCGCGCCACTGCCCGATGTGCCGACCGACCCGGACCTGGCGGAGTTGGCGGCGGCCTGGCCCCACCTGCCGGCGGCGGTGAGGCGGACCCTGCTCGACCTCGCCCGCCTGACGCTGCCGGCCCGGAAGAACGGGCGGGCCGGGTGATCCTCCAGCACGGGGGGTTGGCGACGGGGGGGGGCGTGGCACCCTCGGCTTCGCACGGTCCGCTTTTAGATAATATGTTCGGAAATCCATTCCGATTGCGGAAGTCCGACGCGCCGTGTGGCTGCTGCTCGGGGCCGACGCCTACTTGCCCTTCGCCAGCTCCCGCCGCTGCCGCTCAATCTCCGCCAGCACCGACGCCGGCACGTTGCCCGTCAAGTCCTCGATGTCCTGGGCGTCGATGGCCGCGACCCAGTTCACCACGGCCGCGCTCCGCTTCGCCAGTCGGGTTCCGACTCGGCGCGGGTCCGGGTTCCACGGAAGCGGGACGTGGCCCGCCGGTGGCGGGTCGGGGAAGCTCGTGGTGACGCCCATGACCACCACCGCGGCGGGGTCGCTGGCGTCGATGACGATGACCGGCCGCCGCTTGGGGTTGCCGCCCCTCGGGTCGGCGATGGTTGCCCAACCCAGCCGGCCGGGGCGCAGCTCGGGCGTGGGCTTCGGCACCGGCAGTCCTACTTCGCCGCCGGCTCGGGTGCCGCCGGGGTGAATGGGTCGCTGTCGTCGTCAAGCCATTCGGCCGGGGGCGGGTTCTTCCGCACCCAGTCCATCAGCTCGGCATGGGTGGCCGCCGCCGCGGTGCCGGCCGGCGCGTCCTTCGGCTGCTGCTGCGGCCGGGGCGGGGCGGGCTTGCGGGGCTTCGGTGGGGTGGCGGTGGGCACGCTTGTATTATCGACACGGTGCGGCCGCTGGTCAACGCCGCGGCCCGCTGGTGGCGACCGACGCGGCCGGGTGGTGCCGGCGGAAAGCACTGGCCGCCAGCACGGAGGCGGCGGCTCGACCCTACCCCACCCCCGGTAGATGCGCCGGCCGATTCTCGCGTCGGACGCGCATCCCACCGATCGCGCTACCGCAGCGCGTGCCTGCACCACCGCCGGCACCGTCACGAGTCCGCGAAAGCCGCGAAACATTAGACTTTCTGGACTTGACGCTGCTGGGGCAAGCCGTGCCGGTCCTGCCGGCGGGGGGCAACACGGCCGCCGGTGTCGCCCGGCGTCGGATGGTTTGGCGTGCGACTTTAGCGGGCGGGAACGTCCGAATAACTCACGAATCGGGGGGTTCGTGCCCCAGCCGTGGTTCTTTATGGTTGCGCTAAGGTTCGGTCGCAAGGTCGAAGAGTTCCCCCCAACCGTCACAACCGGCATGGGTCAACAGTCCGCGCCGGCCACGCGGGCGGAAACTTCCCATTCCGAAGTTATGTGGCGAAGCCGCCGTGCCGGGGGGCCGAATCAACAAGTACCAACGGGCACCGCCCCGCACGCTGCGTCGGCGTGAGGCACGGCCCCACCCCCCCCCAGATGAGAGGATGAACGATGATGCTTGAGAAGAACCCCCGCCCCCTGCCCGCCGCCCGGCTGCTGACGATCCGCGAAGTGGCCGACCGCCTCGGCGTGAGCATTCGGAAAGTCTACCGCATGGTCGCGGCCGAACCGGGCTTTCCGAAGCCCGTCCGCGTCGGCACCCGCAGCACCCGCTTCCTGGAAGGTGCCATCGGCGGCTACATCGCCTCGCTTGAGTCGGCGTAGCGACGAAACCGCCGCGGCGATGACCCAATAACCACGCGACCGAACCACCGGCCCCGCCCGCAAGCGGGGCCGGCGGGGGTCGGCTGCGCACTGTCCCGACGGAGCACGAGCATGAGCATGAGCGAATCGAACCTCGACACGGCCGTTGACGCCGCCCTGGAGTACCACCGCCGGGGCTGGCGGCCGATCCCTCTGTCGGCTGGGAACAAGTGGCCCACGGCGAAGAACTGGCCCACGCTTGAACTGGACGCGCCCGGCATCCGCAAGCGGTTCAAGGCGGGGTGCAACCTCGGCGTCGTTCTGGGCACCGCCAGCGGCGGGCTGGTGGACGTGGACCTCGACAGTGATGAGGCGGTCGCGCTGTCCGCCACGTTCCTGCCCGCCACCGGCTGCGTGTTCGGCCGGGCGTCGCGGCCGGGGTCGCACCGGTTGTACGTCGCGGACGGGGTGCCCCGCACCGCCCGTTATGCCACCGCCCCGCCGGGCGGGGAGCAGGCGGTGCTGCTGGAGTTGCGGGCCGATGGGCACCAAACCATGTTCCCGCCGTCGGTACACCCGTCGGGGGAGCGGGTTAAGTTCGACACGGACGGCCCGCCGGCGCGGGTGGACGGCCCGCTGCTCGCCCGCCGGGTGGCGGTGTTGGCAGTGGCGGTGCTGGCGGCACGGGCATGGCCGCGCGGGAGCGGGTGCCGACAGAATGTCGCCCTCGCCCTGGCCGGCGGGCTGCTGGCGTCGGGGTGGTCGGTGGTGGACGTGAACGAGGTCATCGGGGCCGCGGCGGCACACGCCGGGGATGAGGACGTTCGTGGTCGGGCGAAGGCGGCGGGCTACACCGCGCAGCGGCTGGAGTCGGGCGGGGCGGCGACGGGCTGGCCCGCGCTGGACGGGTTGTTCGGGGGCGGGGTGGTCAAGCACCTGCGGACCTGGGCAGATGCGGCAGTTGGCGCGGCGTCGGCTGTCGTCACTCGGCACGGGCACCTTACACAAGATGACCAAGATGAGCAGATGACCAAGGATGAGCATGGATTGACACGGCTTCCAATAGTTGGCGTGGGGGCGTTGCCGCCGCTGCTGGACGGGGCCGACTGCCCCCGTCTCAACACGATGCGGGCGGACCACGCCGCGAAACGGCCGTCGGGGCTTTCGGTGGGCGATTACCTCGCCGCGGCCGTCGAAGCGCACTGGCGGCGACGGGGCACCTCGGAGGCGGCGAAGTGGACCACCCCGATGTGGGGCTTCACCCGCGACGTGAAGGGGCACCCCGACCTGGCGGGCATGGCCGCCGAAGATGCCGCGGGGGCAGTCGATGCCGTCTTCGCCGCGTGGGGTGAGGACGGGGGCGACCCGTGGCCGCGGTGGCTCGGGGCGGACGGCGGCGATGACGCCCGCATGGACTTCGCGTTCGCCTGGCCGCGCGTCCGGTTCCTGCCCGGCCACACCATGCTCGACGCCGCGTTGGAGGCGGCGAAGCAGTCACCGCTGCCGATCCCGTATGCCCACCGCATCAGCGATGCCTACGCCCTGTTCCTGGGCTTTGCCGGCTGGCTTCAAGTGCTGGTGGGCGACCGCAACATCTTTCTGCCGACCCGGACGGTGGGGGAGTTGATCGGCAAGACGCACGACACCGCATCGAGGTGTTGCGGCCTCGCCTGCGACCACGGCTACCTGCGGAAAGTGAAGTCGGGCACGCGCGGGGCGGGCGGGGCGCGGCTGGCGGGCGAATACCGATTCGACCTCGCCCGGTTCAACGTGCTGGCGAAGGCACGGACGGCGGCGGGCGGGCTTGGCGCGGCGGGCGATTCCGCGTCGGTGCCGGCGGCGGGATGAGCGTGGCGGTGGCACGAATGAGATTCGCGTGGCAGAGTGGGGCAAGACGGAAAGGCGTTGAGTATGGCAAGCATTTTCAAGAGGAAACGAAGCGACCCGATCCCGGCGGGCGCGGCGGTGGTCGAACGCGACGGCGTGCGGCACGCGGAATGGTGCGACGGCAAGGGCAAGGTCCGCACGGCCCCGCTGAACGGCAAGGGCGACCGGGTGCTGCTCCCCGCGGCGAAGGATGACCCCTACCACGTCGCCTACGAAGACGCCAACGGCCGGCGGCGGATGCGGCGGGCGTACCGCGACAAAGAAGCGTCGGATGCCCTGGGCCGGCGGCTAGAGGGGGAGGCGGCACGGGCGAAGGAAGGGCTGAACGACCCGTTCCAGCAGCACCACCAAACGCCCGTTCTCGACGCGGTGTCGGAATGGGCGGGGATGATGCAGGCCGTCCGCGCCCCGCAGATGAGAATGCACGTTGAACGGATCGTGAGGGGCACGGGGGCCGACCGGCTCCACCAGCTCGATGCCCCGGCCGTCCACACCTTCCTGGCGTCGCTCCAGCGCGACGAGGGCATGGGCGACGTGACCTACAACGAGTACGTCGCGTCGATCAAGAATCTCACCAAGTGGGCGGTGGTAAATCGCAGACTGCCGTTCGATCCGCTGGTGGGGCTGAAGCGCATCCCGGCGAAGAACGCCACGGCGAAGCACGGCCGGCGGGCGTTGACGCACGATCAAATGGCCGCGCTGCTCAAGGCCGCCGCCGAACGGCCCGCGATGGAGTTGCGGACGATCCGCACCGGCCCCCGCGCCGGCCTGGCCGACGCCGACGTGCGGCCCGCCGTGCTGCTCAAGGCCGAATGGCTCGGCAAGCAGCGGCGACTGGCGTACCTGGTCGCCTACTGGCTGCGGCTGCGGCGCAGCGAGTGCGACCAGTTGGAGTGGAGAGACGTGCTGCTCGACCAAGAACCCCCCTGCGTCCGGCTGCGCCGGGAAACCACGAAGGCGAAGCGCGGCGACACGGTTCCGATCCACGCGCAGCTCCGGGCGGAACTGCTCGCCCACCGGCCGGCGACCTTCCTGCCGACCGACCGGGTGCTGGAGGCGGTGCCGACCATGCGGTGCATGAAGTTGGACCTCGCCTACGCCGGCATCGCCTACGACGACGGCACGGGCGGCTTCGCCGACTTCCACGCCCTGGGCAAGTCCTCGATCACCGCGATGCAG
Organism: Tepidisphaeraceae bacterium; assembly: GCA_965260985.1. GTDB lineage: Bacteria > Planctomycetota > Phycisphaerae > Tepidisphaerales > Tepidisphaeraceae > CBDHCE01. The sequence goes on from CBDHCE010000020.1 coordinate 342,505, forward strand.
GCCCACGGCGTGACCCAGCGGTCGGCACAGGCCATTGCCCGGCACAAGGATGGGTGAATGACCAGTCGGGTTTATACCGACGAATCATTGCTACCGTTGGCGGCGGAGTTGGCGAAGGTGCCGGACATTCCCGACGCGGGGGAGTTGGTCGGCGCAGCGCATGCGCAGCGGACGGGCAACTCGGAGGGGCAGATTGTGGCGGTTGGTGGCACGACGGCCGGCGCGGATGAAGACGAGGGCGGGGCCGATGAAGGCGACGCCGACGGGGCGCAACTCGTTACGGGGTGGGCGGTTGGCACGAAAGGACAAGGCCCGGCACCTTGCGGCACCGGGCCTTGGATTGAAGCGGGTGATCGGGGTCGAACCGACGACATTCACGTTGGCAACGTGACGCTCTACCACTGAGCTACACCCGCGTTTGGTGTGCCGGCATCATAGCCGGTCGGCACGGGGGGTCAAGTGATGCCGAGTCTCCTCCGGGCCGCCGCTCACAGGCTCCTCACAGGCCGACGGTGTTGAAGCCGGCATCGACGTAGACGTTCTCGCCCGTCACGCCGCTGGCGAGGTCGCTCAGTAGGTAGACGGCGGTTTTGCCGACCTCCTCCGGCTCGATGTTGCGCTTCAGCGGGCTCTTGCGGGCGGCGTGGTCGAACATTTCGTCGATGCCCCCCACCGCCATCGCGCTCAGCGTCCGCACCGGGCCGGCGGAGACGGTGTTCACGCGGATCTTCTGCTCGCCGAGCTCGAAGGCGAGGTAGCGGGCGGTCGACTCGAGGGCGGCCTTGGCGACGCCCATCACGTTGTAGCCGGGCACGACCTTCTCGCTGCCGAGGTAGGTCATGGCGATCACCGACCCGCCGTCGGGCATCAGCGGGAGGGCGGCGCGGGTCAGGGCGATCAGGCTGTAGGCGGAGATGTCCAGGGCGCGGGCGAAGGCGTCGCGCGGGGTGCCGGTGAAGGCGCCGACCTTCAGGTGCTCGCGGTCGGCGAAGGCGAGGGAGTGGACGAGGAAGTCGATGGTGCCGAACTTCTCCTTGGCGGCGGCGAAGAAGCCGTCGATGCTCGCGTCGTCGCCGACGTCGCAGGGGTGCAGGAATGTCTCCTCGCCCCAGCCGCCCTCCTCGAGGGCCTTGCGGGCGCGGCGCTCCATTTTGGGGATCGGCAGGTAGCCGAATCCGCAGGTGGCCCCCTGCTTTTTCGCCTGGTCGGCGATGTGCCAGGCGATGCTGCGGTCGTTCGCCACGTTCAGAATCAGGCCGGTCTTGCCGTCCATCAGGCCCATCGGTCGCTCCTTCGTTAGGGGCGTAGCGTAGCGGGCGGCGGCGCGGCGGGCAAGGCGGCCCCGAGCGATTAGGTGCCCTCCTGCTCCAGCACCTTTCGGAGCAGGACCAGCTCGTTCATCACGTTGCGGAGGTCGTGGTCGATCTTCTCCGGCGAGGGGCACTTGAGCAGGGCCATGACCTTCCCCTCGCGGGCCTCGGCGGCCTCCAGCCGGTGGCGGAGGTCGGCGACCTCCGCCCGGAGCCGGTCGACGCTTAGGTCGGCCAGGGCGGGGTCGATGTGCTGGGCGGTGGTCATGGGGGCGGGTTCGTGGAAAAGGGTCGGGCGGATGAAGCGGGAGACGGCCGGGTCGGTCATTAGTGATTCGGGGCGAGCCTACAAACGCGGTGCCACGCCGTCCACCCCGCCCGTCGCACCGGACGACATGACGGACCGCGACAGAACGTCCCGCGTAGTCGCGTCACAGCGCCGGCCGATTAGAGCTGAACCCTTCGAGAAAAAGCGTCCATATCGGCCGCCGGTGCGGCAGATCGGCCGGGCGGCGGGTGCTGGCACCGGCGTTGCACCATTGGTGTGGACAGCGACACGATTTGCGTCCACGAAGATTTTGAGAATACCAGCAGCATCGAACGGAGCAGGGCATGACGATGAGTCGCACACCGGACGGAATGGCAACCACGGCCCCGGCCGGGCGGGTGAATCTGAGCAAGATAGAGCGGCAGGGAAGCGTGGTGGCCGGCGGCGCGCTGGCGGCGTTCGGCCTCGGCCGCGGCGGGCTTGGCGGGATCGCCACGGCGGCGGCGGGGGCGGCCGTCGCGTGGCGCGGCATGACCGGCCACTGCTCGATCTACAACGCCCTCGGCATCGACACCGCCGCAAACGACGAGCCGTCGGCCTCGAAGTACGAGTCGTCGGCCGGGCACATCGAGGATGTCATCACCGTCAACCGGCCGGCTCACGAACTTTACGAGTACTGGCGCGACTTGCAGAACCTCCCCGGCTTCATGCCGCACCTGAAAACCGTCGAGCCCCTCGGCGGCGGGCGCAGCCGGTGGACGATGCGCGGGCCGGCCGGCATCGAGCTGCAGTATGACGCGGAGTTCGTGAACGACGATCCCGGCCAGATCATCAGTTGGAAGACCGTCGGCCACAGCGATCTGGACAACGCCGGCGCCGTCCGCTTCGTCGACGGCCCCGCCGGCCGGGGAACGGAGGTTCGGATGACCATTGACTACCTCCCTCCCGTCGGCGGCAAGTGGGCGGCCAAGGCGGCCCACTTCCTCGGCCTCGACGGCAGCCGCGACGTCCGCACCAGCCTCCGCCAATTCAAGCAATTGATGGAGGCGGGCGAGATCGCCACGGTCCAGGGCCAGCCGGCAGGGAATGGGAGGAAATGACGAATGATCAAACCAGAATGACCAATGCCAAATGACCAATTTGGACATTTCTTCTTGGGATTTCCTTGGTCATTCTGGTTTGGTCATTCGTCATTCTATAGACGCGAACACTGAATAAGGATCTAATGAAAGCACTCACCTGGCACGGCACCCACGACGTTCGCACCGAGACGGTGCCGGACCCTAAAATCCTCAACCCCAAAGATGCGATCATCAAGGTCACGACCACCTGCATCTGCGGGTCGGACCTGCACCTGTACGACGGCTTCATCCCGACCATGAAGGCCGGCGACATTTTGGGCCACGAGTTCATGGGGGAGGTGGTGGAGGTCGGCCGCGAGGTGAAGCTGTTGAAGGCGGGCGACCGGGTGGTGGTGCCGTTCACCATCGCGTGCGGGAGCTGCTTTTTCTGCAACCGCGATCTGTGGAGTTTGTGCGATAACTCGAACCCGAACGCGGCGATCCCGGAGAAGTTGTATGGGTACACGCCGTCGGGCTTGTTCGGCTACAGCCACATGCTCGGCGGGTACGCCGGGGGCCAGGCGGAGTACGTGCGGGTGCCGTTCGCGGACGTGGGGCCGATTAAGATTCCCGACTCGATGACGGACGAGCAGGTCGTGTTCCTGACCGACATCTTCCCCACCGGCTACCAGGCGGCCGACCACTGCAACATTAGGGAGGGCGACACGGTTGCCGTGTGGGGCTGCGGGCCGGTGGGGCAGTTCGCCATCCGCTCGGCCTACCTGCTGGGGGCGGAGCGGGTGATCGCCATCGACGAAATCCCGCAGCGGCTCCGCATGGCCGAGGACGGCAAGGCGACCACAATCGACTTCTCGCAAGAGAGCGTTTACGAGCGGCTGCGCGAACTGACCGGCGGGATGGGGCCGGACTCGTGCCTGGACGCGGTCGGGTTGGAGGCGCACGGCACGTCGGTCGACGCGATCTACGACCGCTTCGCCACCGCCGCCTACCTCGCCACCGACCGCATCCACGTCCTGCGACAGGCAATCAACTGCTGCCGCAAGGGGGGCACGGTGAGCCTGGCGGGCGTCTACGGCGGCATCGCCGACAAGGTGCCGGTCGGCGCGGCGTTCGGAAAGGGGCTGACCCTGAAGATGGGCCAGACGCACGTTCACAAGTATCTCAGGCCGCTGCTGGATCAGATTCAGGCCGGGAAGATCGACCCGACGTTCGTCATCACGCACCGGATGAAGTTGACCGACGCGCCGGCGGGATATAAGACGTTCAAGGAGAATCCGAACGACTGCATTAAGGTAATCCTGAAGCCGAACTGATTGATTGGAGGATTCCATATTAGCCGGGAGCGGAAGCCCCGGTCTTTGCTCTGTCGGTATTTGAGCAAAGACCGGGGCTTCCGCTCCCGGCTACTTTCGAACATCGCTTCTATACGTTCGGTTGATATGGCGCCTTGTGCGTCTTCTCGGTCATGCCCGCGGTCGCCGGGTTTTCGCGCAAGTGGGCGAGAATCCCCGAGTGGCCCATGCGGCGGTTGAAGGCCCCCATGTCCTCGCCGTCATGTCGGTTGGCAAGGTAAAAATCGAACAGGGCGGCGGTCACGTTGGCGACTTGATCGCGCGGCACCTGGCGGAGGTAAAGGTCATCGCCCTCGACCAAGGCGGTGCCCTGGTGGCGACCGGCGACGTCGCCGCCGAGTTTCAGCATGTACATGTCCGGCCCTTGCCCGACCCAGCCGAGGGTTTTGGTGGCCGGGCGGAAGCACTGGCGCTCACAGCCGGTGATGCCGATGCTCTCGGCCATCTCGCCGTAGCCGCGGGCCTCCAATTCGTCCATCAGTTCCGGCTCGAACTGCTCGCTCTCGGTGTAGCTCAGCCGGCACGTCGGCAGCCCGACGCACGCGCCGCTCAACATGCGGAGCGACGAGTAGGTCTTGCCGTTGCGCGTGCCGTACTCGAACTTTTTGAGGTCGGCCTCGAACTCCTCCTTCGCGGCGGGGTCGAGATTGGTGAAGATCAAATCCTGGTTCGGCGTGATCATCGCCTCGACACCGTCATAGTTTTCCATCACGTGCAGGGCGAGCGACTTGAGCTTTTCCGTGTTGCCCGGCGTGCTGCCGTTACCGTCTTCATTCGCCGCGCCCGGCACGCGGTCGATGAGCCGGCCGCACTCGGTGTAGAGGCCGTAGGCGAGCAGGCCGTTGCTCTCCTGCGTGTGCCAGCCGTGGTGGAGCATCCGCCGGCCGACGTCGAAGCCCTCAATCGGCAACTCGAACTCGGCCCCGTACTCCTTCACGCGGTCGCGGAACCAATCGACGCCCTCGGCATTGATCACGTACTTCAGCCGTGCCCAGACACGATTCTTGCGGTCGCCCCACTCCTGGTGCGTCTTGACGATGCTATCTAATCCCTTGAATAAGTCCTGCGGCTTGAACAAGCCGAACGGCACGCCGAGGGCGCTCATCGTCGGCTTGCCGTTCTTCTCCCCCTGCCCGCCGCCGACGTAGGTTTGGTAGGCGACGACCCGGCCGTTCTCGATCACCGGCGCGACGCCCAAGTCGTTCGTCCGCAATTCGACGCAGTTGTCCATCTCGATCTCGCCGGTCTCCATGTTTCGGTGCGCGGCGGAGAAGGCGATCTTGAACTTACGGTTCAGCAGGTTCGGGCCGTAGGCGAAACGCTCCGTCGGCTCGGCCGGCGCGGTGCCGTCGAAGCGCGAAAAACTCGTGTCGACCTCAAAGATGCTGATGTGCGCGTCGGGCGGAAGCTCGAAGTAGGCGCCGTACTTGTGAGCTTGAGCGACGGCGTCGTAAACCGTGCTGAACTTGCTCAGCGGGCACCCCATGACGTTTCTAGTGTTGTCGCCGCAGCCGTTGAGGGTCCAGAAGCCGGTTTTTGCAATGTCGCGCACGACCGAGACCAAATCCTCCTTCTTCACCCAGTGGAATTGAATGTTCTGGCGGGTGGTGAGGCGGATCGACGGCCGGCCCTCCGGGCTGACGGTGTAGCGGTTGCTGACCTCGTCGATGATCCGCCACTGCTCGCGGTTGAACGCCCCGCCCCCGGGGACGCTGATGCGGATCATGTACATGAAGTCCTTGTCCTTGCCGGACTTCGCGCGGTTGTACTCGAGGTAAATCCCCTGACTCTTGGCGAGCTGCTCGGTCTCCTCGACGATGCCCCCCTCCTCGAGCTCGTGGAAGTGCTCCTTGAGGTGCCCCCGGCCGTAATTGCTGGCGAGTTTCCACTTCTCGATTTGGTTCAACTCCTCCGGCGGCGTGTGGAGCAAAAGCTGCGGTTCGGTCGGCTTGGGCTTGATCGTGGGCATGGCTTAATCGTAGGGGGAGGGACTATGGATGAGGGACAAGCGGTGAGGGACGAGCGATGAGCGGAAGAATTGAACGCTCACCGCTCATCCCTAATCCCTCACCTGCTGTTTACAAATGCAATCCGCACTCGGTCTTGCCGAAGCCGGCCCAGCGGCCGCTGCGGGGGTCCGAACTCGTCGGCTTGGCGGTGCAGGTTTCGCAGCCGATGCTCGTGTAGCCGCTCGCCAGCAGCGGGTTGAACGGCAGGCCCTGGCTGTGGACGTGGGCCCAAACGCTCTCCTCCGTCCAGTTCGCCAGCGGGGCGATCTTGTAGAGGTCGTGCTTGGCGGTCCACGCGACGACCGGCGTGTCCGCCCGCGTCGGCCCCTGGTCGCGCCGGATGCCGGTGATCCACGCCTGATACGGCTTGAGGGCTTCGGCGAGCGGGTCGACCTTCCGCATTTGGCAGCAGGCGGTGGGGTCGCGCTGGTAAAGGTTCGGGCCGTAGATCGCCGCCTGCTCGTCAGGCGTCAGTTGCGGCTTGATCCGGCGGACGGCGATGCCGTACATCGCCTCCACCTCGTCTATCAACTTGTACGTTTCGTCGAACAGGAAGCCGGTGTCGAGCACGAGAACTGGGATCGACGGGTCTTCCTTCAGAACCAGATCGACCAGCACCATGCCAGAGACGCCGCCGAAGGAGCAGGTGAGGGCGAGGTCGCGGCCGAAGGTTTTGACCGCCCACTTGACGATCGCCTCCGGCTCGGCGTTGTTCAGCGCGGCGTTCTGGTCCGCGAGCGAGTCGCGGCCGAACTGCGGCAGGCGAAGCATTGGGGCGGTGGCGGGCATGACTTCCTCCTTCGGCGGCCCGATGCTAGGGCGTCGGCCGCCACAATCAATACTCCGGTCGGGAAGTAGGAGTTCATCTGGCCCCAGTTGTGCTGATCGACGGCGGCCGATCCGCCTTGGCCGCGCCCCACGCCTTGGCCGGGTCGGCGGCGAGGGTGAAGGTGAGCGGCTTGCCGGCCACCAAGTCCGACAGCGCCACCCACGGGGCGGGATGATCCGCACCGCCCAGTTTTACCGCCGTGATGGAGCCGTTCTGGATCGACGCCGCCGGCGCTTCAATCACCACCGCCTTCGCCTTGTACGGCTCGGCGAGGTGGTAGGTGACCTTCGTGAAGACCGGGCTGCACAGCTCGAACGCCGGGCGGGCGGGGTCGGTCGGGTAAAGGCCGCTCATGGCGAAGATTGCCCAGGCGGACATCGTGCCGCAGTCGTCGTTGCCGGGGATGCCTTCGGGGCCGGTGCCGTATTCCTCGCGCACCAAGCGGCGGACGAGGGCTTGGGTCTTCCACGGCTGGCCGGAAAAGTTGTAGAGGAACGGGGCCTGCAAATCCGTCTCATTGTCCGGCGTGTAAAACGCCCCGCCCCAGTCGCGGCGGATTTGCGAGAAGAAGGTGTCGAGTTCCTTATTGAATGGATCACCGCCGCCGAACAGGTCGATCATGCCGGCCACGTCGTGCGGCGCGAGCCAGCGGTACTGCGCCGCGCTCCCCTCGACATACCCCTCCCGCTGCGTCGGCGGCGCGAACGGCGCCTTCCACGATCCGTCGAGCAGGCGGGGCCGAAAATACTTCGTCTGCGGGTCGAACACGTTGCGGTAGTTCAGCGACCGCTTCGTGAGCATCTTCTCATCATCCGCCTTGCCGAGGTCGGCCGCGATTGAGGCGAGGGCGGCGTAGGAAATGCAATCCTCCTGCGTCTGCGAGACCGACCCGTAGCCCTCCTTATCGTCCGGGATGTAGCCGACCTGATTCATGTACTGCACGTTCGACTGCCCCCGGTACGGCTGGCCCGGCGGGGCGGGCTCGGTCGCGTCCTTCAGCAAATAGGGATACACCGCCTTCATGTCGAAGTCGTGCAACCCATAGTTCCACGCCGTCGCCAGCATCGTCGTCAGCGGGCTGCCGAGCATGACGTTGGTGTACCGCTGCGCCTGCGGCCACCGGCCGACCCAGCCCCCCTGCTGGGCCATCAGCACCACCGACTGGCACATGTCCTCCAGCCGCTTCGGCTCGATCAGCGCCAGCAGTTGCACCTGCGTGCGATAAATGTCCCAGCCGGAGAAGTTGCAATAGACGGCCCGGCCGTCGGGCGACTGGTGAATCTTGTCGTCAAAGCCCATGTACCGGCCGTCGACGTCGCTGAAGAGGTTGGGCATCAGCAGCGCGTGGTAGAGGGCGGTGTAGAAGATTTTCCGCGCCGCCGGGCGGCCGCCCTCGATTTCGATCTTTCCGAGCGACTTTTCCCACGCCGCGGCCGTCGCTTTTCGCACGTCGTCGAACGACTTGTTGCCGACCTCCCGCTCCAGGTTCCGCCGCGCCCCGTCTAGGTCGACGAACGAGATGCCGGTGCTGGCGGTCACGGTGGTGACGGCCGCCGCGTCGCCGGGCCAGGTGACGTAGGCGCCGACGGCCGGGTCGGCCTGCGCCTTTTGCATTGCCCCGCGGCCGCCGTCGGATTTCGCGTCGCCGGTGAAGGTGCCGAAGGATTGGAATGGCTTGTCGAACCGCATGACGAAGTAGACGGTGTACCGCCCCTGCCCGCCGCAGAAGCTTCGGCTCGTGACGCTGCCCTGCACCTCGCGGTCGCCGACGATTTTCACGTCGGCCGCGTAGGTGTCGGTCTGCGTGTGGCTGACGGGGACCAGCACGTTGGCCGTCACGCCGGCGGGGAAGGTGAAGCGCGCGACGCCGGCGCGTTCGGTGGCGGTGAGTTCGGCGTTGACGTTCCACTTGTCGAGGCGGACCTGGTAGTAGCCGGGCGAGGTTTTTTCGTCCGAATGCTTGTAGGGCGAGCGGTAGTCCTCCAGTTTCGTCACGACCGGCCCGGTGGTGGCGGTGAAGAAGCCGTTGCCGTAGTCCGGGCAGCCGACGCCGCTCATGTGGGTGAGGGCGAAGCCGATGATGTTCGGCTGGTGGTAGAGGTAGCCGATGGAGCCGGAGCTGGTCTCGGGGCTGAGCTGGACCATGCCGAAGGGGGCGACCGCGCCGGGGAAGCAGTTGCCGCCGCCGTCGGTGCCGATGAAGGGGTCGACCTCGTCAGTGAGGGGCCCACGCTTGAAGGCGGGTGCTTTGGGGGGTGGTTCGGGGGTGAAGGTGAAGTCGGTGACGGTTTGGGTGGCGGTCGCGCCGCCGCTGGAGCCGGTGAAGCCGACGCGGAGTTTGTCGGTGCCGACGGACCAGGGCAGGTCGAGGTCGCGGGTGGTGGTGTAGAGGGCGCCGGTGGTCTGGTCGATGAGGATGGCGGTGAACTTCCCGCCGCTGTAGCCGAGGATGAAGTGGATCGGGTGGCCGCTGCGGAGGTCGACGGCGCCGGTGGGGTGGTAGCTGCCGACGAGGCCGTTGGTGGCGAGGTTGAGGCCCGCCGCCCCGCCGGCGTTGGGGCCGGTGGGCTGGTAGAGGTTGAGTTGCAGCGCGACGCTGGGGCGGATGACGGCGGCGGGGCCGTTGGACGCGCCGTAGCCGAGCCCGCCGCCGGGGTCGCCGAGCGCCTTGACGCCGCGCGGGTCGGCTTGCAGCACGAGGGCGATGCCGTCGCCCGCGCCGTCGGCGCCGGTGCCGAGGTTGCTGGATTGGTAGGTGAAGGTGGCGGTGAAGGCCGCGCACTCCTGCGGTTCGGCGAAGAAGATCGACGCGGCCATGTCCGGCTTGCCGGCGGTGAGGGTGAGGGCTTGGCCGTCGCCGCTGACGCCCACGCCGTCGGCCGCGCCGGCGGCCGCGCCGGCGGCCGCGCCGGCGGTGTTGACCTTGGCGAAGTCGGAAAACCCCGCCAGTTTTGCCGACGGCGCTGCCGCCGACGCGGCCGCCATCGGCAGGAACGCGGCGAGCAGGAACGCGGGCAGCAGACGCTTCGACCACTTCATGCGAACTCCGTCAGAATGAGGCTCACTCGCCGCCGACCAGCAGGAACCAGTGCGTGCCGCGCGGGGCCGGCAGCGTAACCGTGTACGCCCCGTCGGCAAAGGGCAAATCGACCGCCGGCATCAACCGGCCGGTTCCCGCCAGCGGCACGAGCTTCATGCCCGCCGGCCCCTTCACCGTCACGGTGCCGCGGATCGGCTCGGAGAGCATCGGCAGCTCCCCGTTGGCCGACGCCACCGACCGCCCCACCGCCGTCAGCAGCACGCGCGAACTCCGGCCGATCGGCTTGCCGTCGAGGCTCGACAGCGCGACGGCGGCGGCCGGGGTGTCGATCTTGATCGTCGACTGCTTGAGTGAAAACGTCTCGCCGCCGATGTTGCCGAGCGCCGCCTGCGTCAGCGGCGAATCAATCGACTGCCACCCCTTGGCCCAATCACGCTTCAGCTCGCCGGTGTCGGACGCGACCGACGTGGCGCCCGGCGGCAGGAAGGGCTTGTCCATCTCTTTGACCACCACCGTGCCGGCGGCCGGCGGGGGCGAGAGGTGATCATCCCACGCCAGTTCCTTCGTATTCGGGATGCCGATTTCGATTTTCGACTGCTCCACCAGCGTCCGCAACGCGGCCATGTTCTTCGGGTGGTCGCCCTCGTAGTAAAGCCCCTTTTCGGACAGTTGCAGGCGGTAGGTCTTTTTCGCCTCCGACACATCGCCGCGCCGGTACAGCAGCGCGGCGGCGGGCATCAGGCCGCTGATCGACGGGTCGGTGTAGGTCGACCAGGTGTCGGGCTTTTTCATCCAATAGAAATTGCCCTGCGAATAGTTATAGATCATCGGCCCGTCCCACCCCTGCAACGCCGAGACGCTTGCATAGTACAGCGGGCCGATGAAGCGGTCGGGCTTGGGGTAGAAGATGTTCCATTCCGTCATCGTGACCGGATACCCCGCCGCCGCCCCGCCGGCGGTGTAGCTGATGAGATTCTCGCGCTTCAGCGGGTTGATCTTCAGCGAGTCGTCCGACCCGTAGGAGTGGACGTCGACCATGTCGCCGGCCAGCAGCGACGGCAGGCTGAGCAGCGGGTCATTCCCCCACAAGCTCGTCGTGGCGACGGGCTTTTCGACGCCGTCGACCCGCAGGGCGGCGATCATGCCGCGGCTCCAGTTCCACTCCCGATCCGCCAGAAATAACTTTGACGGCCCCGGCTCCCAAGTGTGCGTCACCAGGTTCTTGTCCAACCCCGTCGCCGCGGCGAAGGCGGCGGCTGCTGCTTCGAAGCGGGCGTTGTGGACGGGGTTGTGCTGGTTCCCCAGCATCAGGTTGCCGAAGTGGTGCGTGATGTCATTCTCGTTCGTCAGCAGCAGGCCCATGACGGCCGACTCATCCTTATACGCAACTCGGGTGTAGCGGTTGACGTGGTTGAGGTACGCATCATTGAACTGCTGCATCAATTCGGTGACGCGATTATTAAAGTAGTTATATCCCTTGGCCTCGACGCCCTTGGTGGCTTTATCCTTCCCCCCGCCGTGTTCGAGCATCTCCGCGTAGCCGTCGCCTATGTTGTCCCCGGGCTTGAAGAGTCGGCCGACGTGCAAATCGAGCCAGACGTAGACGCCCTCCTGCTTGAGGCAGTAGATCCAGTAGTCCAGCGCGTCCATCGCCTCGGGGTTGAGGTGCTGGCTGTCGGGCCGGTTCTGGTCGATGACGGTGCCGCCGACCCAGGCCATGGAGTCGTGGTGGTGGATGCGGACGAGGTTGTAGCCGAGGGCGGCGATGCGGTGGGCCTGCAATTTGATGTAGGGCTTTTTGGTGTCGATCGCGTAGGCCGCGACGTTGGTGCCCCAGAAGCGGACGGGCGTGCCGTCGGCGAACTGGAAGCCCGTGCCCACGCGCTTCACCGCCCCGTGGACGCCGGCGGGCCTGTCGTTCAGGAACGAGAGGTCGAGCGGCGAGCCGTCCTGCGGCAGCGCGTCGGCGTACCACCCGGTCGTGTCCGGCCGCGGCGGGTCGGCGGCGAACGCGGGGGCGGCGAGCAGGAGGGCGATGAGGAGAATGCGATACATGGGCCTCCCGTGGCACGGGCGTCCCGCCCGCGTCTGCGAATTTGAGAAGAGAAGAAGGACGCGGGCGGGACGCCCGTGCCACGTTAGGCCAGCGCCGCGGCGTCGAAGGTCGGCCGCCACGGGATCGTCATTTGACCGTTCTCCCACACGACCGGCAGCCAGACGTAGCCGCTGGTTTTGAGGTTTCGAGGCCGCCAAACGTCGAACATCGCCACGTGCGGGCGGCCGGGCTTTTTCGGGGGAAGAATGAAGCAGCTTTGGGCGTGGAAGGTGATGTCGGCGTGCTCCCCGCGGCAGGGGTTGCCGTGTTCGGTCCAGTCGCCCATGAAGTCGGTCGCGCTGGCCGACCGCGCGGGGTTCGGGGCCCAGCCGGTGCAGCCGCTGGCGAGCAGGTGGTAGGTGTCGCCGCGCTTGGTGAAGGCGAACGCCTCCATCTGGCGGTTCACGAACTTGCGGGCGTGGACGCCGGAGGGCTTGAGGTAATCGTCGCTCAGCACGGAGAACAGGGCCGTGGCGTTCTCGTCCGAGGAGCCGACGTGGTAGGCGGTGCCGTCGTCATCGACGAACACCGTCTGGTCGCGGCTCATCGCCCCGTCCGGGCGGTAGCTTTGCAGGAAGGTGAACGGCCCGGCGGGGTCGTCCGACACCGCGACGCCGGCGCGGGCGGCGGCGTAATTGCGGGTGTCGAGGTGCAGCCACATGACGAACTTTCTCGTCTTCTCGTTGTAAATCACCTTCGGCCGCTCGATCACCTGCGTCGGGTGGAGTTCGTGGCGGGGGTCGGCCGGGCCGACCGGCAGGACGGTGCCGAGGTCTTCCCAGTTCAGCAGGTCGGCGGATTTGTAGCAGCGGACGCCGGCGTTGAGGGGGCCGTCGGGGCCGTGGCGGTCCTGCGGGCGGGTGGCGCGGTCCTCGCCGTACCAGTAGTAGTGGTCGCCGTGGAACATCACCCCGCCGCCGTGGGCTTGAACGGGGTGGCCGGCGGTGTCGAGCCAGATGTCTCCGTTGCGGTGGGCGGTGGGCATGGTGCTGATCCTGCGGCGGGTTCTGGTATGATCCGAGAAGCATAGCGGATAACGGAAGAACGGAGAACCACCATGACCCGACGCACGCTCGCCACCCTGTCCCTTGCCGCCGCACTTGCGGTTGGCGCAACCGCCTTTGCGGAGGAGAACCCGATGCCCGCCACCCGCCCCACCGTCGAGTCGAAACTGCGGGTCCACCCCGTGGTGGAGATGGCGGCCCGGCCGTTCGACCTCGACCGCGTGACGCTGCTCGACGGGCCGTTCAAGGCCGCGATGGAGCGGGATGAAAAATGGCTGCTGGCGCTCGACGCCGACCGGCTGCTGAGCGGCTTCCGCCAGGTCGCGGGGCTGGAACCGAAGGCCCCGAAGTACGGAGGCTGGGAGGGCCAGGGCGTCGCGGGGCACTCGCTGGGGCACTACCTGTCGGCCTGCTCGCAAATGTACGCCGCGACGGGGGATGCGACGTTCAAGCAGCGCGTCGATTACATCGTCGACCAGCTCGCCGAGTGCCAGGCGGCCAACGGCGACGGCGAGTTCAAGGGTTACTTGGCGGCCTTCCCGGAGGGCAAGAAAATCTTCCACGAGGTCGGCGCCGGCGACATTCGGACCCAAGGCTTTGACCTCAACGGCGGGTGGGTGCCGTGGTACACGATCCACAAGGACATGGCCGGTTTGCGCGACGCCTACCTGCTGGCGGACAATGCCAGGGCGCTGGACGTGCTGACGAACTACGCCGACTGGGCGCTGCGGCTGACGGACAAACTGTCGCCGGAGCAGATTCAGACCATGCTCAAGGCCGAACAGGGCGGGATGAATGAGGTGTCGGCCGATTTGTACGCCATCACCGGCGACAAGAAGTACCTGCGGCTGGCGACACACTTTAATCATAAGTTCGTGCTCGACCCGCTCGCGGCGGGGAAGGATCAGCTCGCCGGGCTGCACGCCAACACGCAGGTGCCGAAGTTGATCGGCGCGGCCCGGCAGTATGAATTGACCGGCAACCGATACTTCAAGACCGCCGCCGACACCTTTTGGACCGTCGTAACGAAAGACCATTCTTACGTCAACGGCGGCAACAGCAACGCCGAGCACTTCGGGCCGCCGGACAAGTTGACGGACCAGCTCTCCGATACCACCAGCGAGACGTGCAACACCTACAACATGCTGAAGCTGACCCGCCACCGCTTCGAGTGGACCGCCGACCCGGCGGCGGCGGATTACTCCGAGCGCGCCCTCTACAACCACATCCTCGCGTCGCAGAACCCGAAGACGGGCATGGTGACGTACTACGTCCCGCTGAAGATGGGCGGGCAGCGGACCTACAGCACGCCGGACGATTCGTTCTGGTGCTGCACCGGCACCGGCATGGAGAATCATGCCAAGTACGGGGCGGGCATTTATTACCACACGGACGATTCACTGTTCGTCAACCTGTTCATCGCCTCGGACTTGGACTGGGCGGAAAAGGGCGTCACGGTGCGGCAGGAGACGAAGTTTCCCGAGTCGGACACGACGAAATTGACGATTCACGTGAAGCAGCCGACCTGGTTCTACCTGAAGCTCCGCCAGCCGGGTTGGGCCACCGCCCCGCTGAAGGTGAGCGTGAACGGGGAGACGACGGAAATCGATGCGGCCCACGGCAGCTTTGCGGAACTCGGGCGGGATTGGGCCGACGGCGATACGGTGGAGATCACGATGCCGATGTCCCTCCGCACCGAGGCGATGCCGGATAATCCCAACCGCGTCGCGGTCTTCTACGGCCCGATCCTGATGGCCGGGCTGCTCGGCAATGAGGGCGAACTGCTCCAGCAGATTCCCGTGCTGGTGACGGGCGACAAAAAGTTGACCGACTGGATCAAGCCGGTGGACGGCCAGCCGCTGACGTTCACCACCGCCGGCGTCGGCAGGCCGGAGGAGGTGAAGCTGGTGCCGTTTTACCGCGCCTATGACCAGCACTACATGGTCTACTGGGACAAGTTCACCGACCAGCAGTGGGCGCAGAAGCAGGCCGAGTACCGCGCCGAGCAGGACCGCCAGAAGGCGCTGGCGGCGCGCACGGTCGACACCTTTCAGCCCGGCGAGATGCAGCCCGAGCGCGACCACGGCTTCGCCGGCGAGAAGAGCCGCGCCGGCGACCTCGGCGGCAAGAAGTGGCGCGACGCCGCCGACGGCGGGTGGTTCAGCTTCACCATGAAGGTTCGGCCCGACGGGCCGAATGATCTGTCGCTCACCTATTGGGGCAGCGACGCCGGCGACCGGACGTTCGAGATTCTGGTCGACGGCAAGAGCATTGCCACCGAGACGCTGGTGAACAAAAAGCCGGGCGAGTTTCTGGATGAGGTTTATGCCATTCCCGAGGAACTGACGAAGGGCAAGCAGCAGGTCACGGTCAGATTGCAAGCCCGCGGCGGCAGCACCGCCGGCGGCATCTTCGGGGCGCGAACGCTGCGGCGCGAGTGAGTCACCCGCTTCTGCCGCTTGCGGCTTCGCAAAGAAACTCTTTCGCAAAACGTCCGCGTTGAGGATTTCTTTGCGAAGCCGCAAGCGGCAAGGCGCAGAACACGGGGAAGGTCCGTGACGTATATTGACAGCACCACCGACGCTGCATCCCCGCGCCGGTCGACTCTCGAATCTGATGTCCATCCCGGAAGGCATGCCCTTATGGCTCCCAATCGCCCGACCGCCCGCCTGCTGTTCGCCGCCGCCTCGGCCGTGATTCTGTCGCACGGAGTGTCCACGGCGTTCGCGCAACTGCCCGGCGGCAACTGGGGCCTGCGCTTCGCCGACGAGTTCAACGAGCAAGGGCTCGATTCGGACAAGTGGAACGTCGCCTACCCGTGGGGCCGGACGCACAACTACCCGGCGTACATCACCGACGACAACATCAACGTCAACAACGGCGTGTTGAGCCTCACCGCCAAGCGCGGCTGGACCAACGGCCAGCCGTTCAGCAGCGGCGCGGTCAACACGCAGGGGCTGCTCGACTTCCACACCGGCTACATTGAGTCGCGGATGAAGCTGCCGAGCTTCCTCGGCGCGTGGCCCGCCTTCTGGGCCTTGCAGGACGGCTGGCCGCCGGAGCTCGACGTGATGGAGGCCCGCTACCGCAGCGACTATATTAACGGCAACTATGACCGCGGCTACGGCGACATGTACCAATACACCGGCACCTACCACTACGGGCCGGATTACACCCAAGAGCGGTCGGCCGGCACCGGCTTCGTCTCGCCGGGGCCGAACCTGACGGACGATTTTCACAACTATGGCACGCTGTGGGACAGCGACCGCGTGACCTTCTACTTCGACGGCCGGCAGATGGGCAGCATCTCGTCGGGCCAGGCCGACATCGCGCAGATGAGGAAGATGTACCTGCTGCTGAATCTCGGCGTCGGCGGCTGGCCGGGCGACCCGCCGGATTGGGCCGACGTCACCGTGCCGTTCCAGACCGACTGGGTTCGCGTCTGGCAGCGCGACGGGGCCAACCGCACCGACTGGACGCCCGCCGGCGACGGCTACAAGCAGTGGGACGATGACGCCAACTGGACCGCCGGCTCCGCCCAGCTCAACACCCAGACGGCGTACATGGGCAACGCCAACGCGGCCCGCCAGTCGATCGACTGGAACGGCACCAAGTCGCTCGGCCACCTCGTCTTCCAGACGCACGTCGATTACACCATCGCCTACCCGGACGACCAGCTCATGCTGTCCACCGTCGACGGCTCCAACGCGAGCATCGAGGTGCAGTACGACCCGACGCAGAGCCGCCAGGGCGTGCAGACGGTCGGCGCGCGCGTCCAACTGGCCGGCAACACCTCGGTAAAGAATGTCAACGCCGCCCCGCTCACGTTCAACGGCGAGGTCCACGGGCCGGGGCTGCTGAGCTTGGAGTCGGGCAAAACCGTCTTCAACGCCAACGTCTACAACACCGGCGGCGTGAAGCTGACCGGCACTGCCGACGCGACGTTCAACGGCCGGCTCGATTCGTACACCAAGCCCGTCCTCGTCGGCACCGCGGCGGGGTCGAGCAGCACGCTGCGGCTCGGCACGGCGTCGGCCCTGAACGCCCCGAACCTCATCGCCGGCGACGGCGGCGGCACCGGCGCGGTCGTGCAAAGCGGCGGGTCGGTCAACCTCTCCAGCGGCGAGATGTGGATCGGCCAAGCCGCCGGCAGCACCGGGTCCTACGCCCTCAACGGCGGCGGCCTGACCGTGAACAACTGGCTCGCCGTCGGCCGCTCGTACGGCAGTGGCACCCTCACCGTTACCAACGGCACCATCGCCAAAGAGGGGGGCGGCAATCTCGTACTCGGCTCGCTCGGCGGGCGGGGCACCGTCAACCAGTCCGGCGGCCTCGTCGACGTGCAAACCGGCGGCACCCTCCTCGGCGAAGATGCCGGCGGCAGCGGCGTCTACACCATCACCGGCGGCACCGCCAACCTCGGGGCCATCACCCTCAGCAGCCGCGGCGGCGGAAGCGGCACCCTCAACCTCAACGGCGGCACCGTCAACGCCGCGTCGATTGCAAAGGTCGGCACCGGGCAGGCCGTCCTGACCTTCAACGGCGGCACGCTCCGGCCAACGGCGGACGCCGCGACCTTCCTACAGGGCTTGAACGCCGCCACCGTCGGCAGCCCCGGCGGCACGATCGACACCAACGGCCACAACGTCGGCGTCGTCCAAGCCTTCACCGGCCCCGGCGGGTTGACGAAATCCGGCGCCGGCACCCTCACCCTCGGCGGCACCAGCACCAACGCCGGCCGCACCACCCTCGCCGGCGGCGGCTTGGTCCTCACCGGCACCCTCGGCGCGGGCGGGCTCGACGTCGGGGCGAACACCACCTTCGGCGGCACCGGCCGGGTCAGCGGCGCCGTCGCCTCGCGCGGGCGGATCGAGCCGGGCGTCAACGGCATCGGACGGCTGTCGCTCAAGTCGCTCTCGCTCGAAAGCGGCTCGAAACTGACGCTCCAGATTCGCGGCACCGGGGCCGGCTTCGATCAAATCGCCGTCGACGGCCTCGCCTCCCTCGGCGGCACGCTGTCGATCAACTGGGAAAACGGCTTTCGCCCGCAGCCGAACCAGGCGTTCGACGTGCTCACCTACGGCACCCGCGCCGGCACCTTCGCCTCGCTCGTCAACGGCCTGAGCGACCTGCCGGCGGGCATGACCCTCGACGCCCTCTACGGCCCCGGCGCGATCACCCTCCGCGGCCGGGCCTACGTCGACGGCGACGCGACGCTCGACGGCAAGGTGGACGGCGCGGACTTCGCCGCCCTGCTCGCCGACTTCGGCAAGAACAACCAAACGTGGGCCGGCGGCGACTTCAACGCCGACGGCCGGGTGAACCTCGCGGACTTCCGCGTGATGCTCGCGCACTTCGGCGAGTCGATGCCGGGCGTGTCGAATGCCGCCAGCGCGTCGGACTTCGCCCGCGTCAGGGCGTTCGCCGACTCCCTCGGCGTCGCCGCGGTGCCCGAGCCGACGGGCATCGCCCTACCGGCGTTGGCGGGGCTGGCCCTGCTGAAGCGGCGGCGGACGCAATTCGTGGAATGGGCGTCCCGCCCGGATTCTTCCTTTGATTGAGACAAAGAATCCGGGCGGGACGCCCGTTCCACGGTTGCAGGCGCGGCGGCTAGACCTTGACCGGCTCGCGCTTGGTGCGCATCTCGCGCTGCTCCTGCATCGCCAGGCGACGCCAGCGGGTGGGGGTCAGGCCGGTGGCCTGCTTGAAGCGGCTCGTGAAGTGGCTCTGGTGGGCGAAGCCGCAGGTGCTGGCGACCTCGACCAGATCCAATTCGCGCTCGACGAGGCGCTTTTTCGCCTCGATCACCTGGCAGTCGAACATGAAGTGCTTGGGCGTGATGCCGAGCAGTTCGGTGAAGCGGCGGTGGAAGTGGAACGGGCTGAGGCCGACGACGGCGGCGATCTCGTTGAGGGTCGGGCCGCGCTGGTAGTGCTCGGCCATGAAGGTCAGTGCGGGGATCAGCCGGCCGACCTCCTCGTCGGCGTGGAAGTCCTCGGGGCGGAGCATCGACCAGTCGCCGCACGGCGGCTGGAGGCTGAAGAACATGAACGGCCCCTTGGTGCCCAGGGCGGGGTACTCCTCGAAGATCGCGCCGCGGAAGGTCCAGAACTCCCCCTTCTCGCCGGCCACCGCCACGCGGGCGGCGCTGGCCTGCTGGCCGTCGTAACGGTGGAACTGCTGGCGGCAGTAGTCCAGCAGGTTCGTCCGCAGCCGCTCGTCGAGCGTCTGCAACCCGGTGCCGGGGAAGACGCAGTTCAGCTTGCCGTCGATCACGAACTGCTTGACCGGCACGTCGTGCTTGAGGAGCTTGAGGCGGTCCTCGGAATCGACCTGCGCGCGGCGCGAGTCGGCGAGGGCGTCGCCGGCCTGCTTGGCGTAATCGTGCAGGCGCTTGAGGTCGGCGTTGGTGAACCGGCCGGCCTCGGGGGTGCGGAAGATCTGGATCGCGCCGGGGAAGCCGTCCAGCGCCGGGTCGGCGAACGGGGCGGCGGCGGCGAAGGCCATGCCCACCGGCTCGAGCACCTCGGCCTGGTACTTCTCGTACAGCGCCTGCTGGTCGGCCTCCTCGCCGCGCAGGGGCTTGCCCGTCCGCATCGCCTGCCACGACAGCACGTCGTAGGCGAACGCCCCGCGGGTGTACGGCTTGAGGATGCCCTCGGGCACCGCCCGCGGCTGGAGCAACTGCAGCCCGCCGCGCGGCAGGGTCGTCGCCACGAACCCCTGGCTGTGCGGAACCTGCTGGCGGAGGGCACCGAAGTCGACGAAGTCGGACAAACCCTTGAAAAAACTTTTGCGGGTGGTTGTAGCCACGGGGAAACTCCTGAACAAACGGGTATGGACTGCCAAAACTGCTACGCATCAATACTACGCCGGGCAGAGGGGGCGGATCGCTAAATGGACAAGCATGATGAACCAGGTTGCAACAAAAATATCGCTCGCACCTGTGCCGGGACGCCGCCAAACCGGGAGGGAGGGTGGGTCCACAAGCACTCCGCCGCTACAGATGGCGGAGCGGACTAAACGTCCGGCTGCGCTATGGGGAGCCGGGCGGGTCGATCGGTCGGGCCCGTGGGGCATCGTAGGACCGGCGTGGAAAGGGTCAACGCAATCGAACATCAAGCAAGCACGCACAATGCCGTAGCGGCCTGTCGCGCCGGGGAAAATTATCGCGCGCCCGGCGCGAAAAGGTGTCATGATGGGGGCCGGAGCAACACCCATGATCCACCCCCTGATTTGGAACACGAAGCTGCGAATTGCGGTTCTGACGCTGGCAACGCTGATCGCCCTCTGCTGAAGTGGCTGCTCGGCGGCCCGCAGGTTGGGCGCGATTCAAGCGTGAAGGGCTGACGTAACTTATTGCGGGTTGCGACGTTATGCCGCAGGCAAATTATTTGCCTTCGGTGGCGGCGGCCGCATGTAGACTGGCCCCATGACCTTTCCGTTGGGCCGATGCGTCGCGGTGCTGGCCGTGCTGGCGGTGGCGAGCGGGGCGTGGCAACTGCTGGCCCCCGCCGCGCCGCGGGCGGACCTGACGGTCTGGTGCTTCGCCGAGGCCGACGCCCGGACCTTCCGCGACGCCCCGGCCCCCGGCAAACCCTCAATGATCGACCTGTACCGAAGGCGCACCGGTCGGTCGGTGGGGGTCGAACTGGTCAATGCCCGCGCGCTCGACGCCCGCCTGCTGTCGCTGTTCGCCACCGGCGCGGCCGGCGGCGTGGTGCCGGACGTGGTGGAGGTGGAGATCGGCTCGGTCGGCAAGTACTTCCGGGGGCCGCCGGCGTCGGTCGGGTTTCTGCCGCTGAATGATTTTCTGAAGGCCGACGGGCTGGACGAGAAGATCCTGCACTCGCGGTTCGCGCCGTGGACGAAGGGCGGGGTGATCTACGGCGTGCCGCACGACGTCCACCCGGTGGCGATCGCCTACCGGCGAGACCTGTTCGAGGCGGCCGGGGTCGACTTGGCGTCGGCCCGGACGTGGCCGGAGTTCCGGGCGCAGTGTCTCGCCTTCCAGCGATATTGGGCGTCGCGTGGCGTGCCGCGGCGGGCGATGGAATTGTCCACCGCCGCGTCGGACCACCTGACGCTGATGCTTTTACAGCGCGGGGTGAACCTGATCGACGCCGGCGGCGCGTGCCATTTGGACGACCCGGTAGTGGCCGAGACGGTCGGCTTTTACGCCCGGCTGGTCGCGGGGCCGTCGGCGGTGGGCGGCGAACCGGGGGCGGGCGGCACGGCATGGGCGGGCGATTTGGCGCGCGGCGACTTCGCCGCCGCCTTCTGCCCGGACTGGCGGGTGGCCGACCTGAAGGCCGGCGCGCCGGGGCTGGCCGGGAAACTCGCGCTGATGCCGCTGCCGAGGTTCGGGCCGTCGGACGCGCCGACCGCGACCTGGGGCGGGACGATGTTCGGCATCCCGCGCTCCGCGGCGGACCCGGCGGCGTCGTGGGCGCTGCTGAAGTTCCTGCTGTTCAGCCCCGAAGGCCTAGCGGCCCGGCGGCGGACCTCCGACGTGCTGCCCCCGCTGCGGTCGGCGTGGGCCGACCCGGCCTACCACCGGCACGACCCGTATTTCGCGGGCCAGAAGGCGGAGGCGCTGTTCGTCGAGTTGGCCGACAAAATCCCGCCGCGCGTGCAGTCGCCCTTCACCGGCGTCGCGTCGGCCGAACTGACGGCGGTGCTGCTCGCGGCCGAGGCCGCCGTGCGGGCCGGGGCGGACGAGGGGGCGCTCGACTCCCTCATTGCCTCGCGCTTGAAACAGGCGCAAGCGGACGTGGAGCGGCGGATCGCGTTTGGGACGTACGACTAGCCCCGTGGCACGGGCGTCCCGCCCGCGTCTTTCCCAACCTGGGCATGGACTCGGAGATTCAAGTCGCGGGCGGGACGCCCGTGCCACGGGAAGGCGTCAAACCCATACGATGCCCGCGTGCCCTCCCCCCTCCGCCGCCGCGTTTGGTCGATTCAGGCGAGGGCGGCGCCGTACCTGTTCCTCGCGCCGTTCGCGGTGCTCTTCGCGGTCTTCTGGGCCTACCCGCTGGGGCGGAGCGTGGCGCTGAGTTTCTACCAAACCCTCGGGCCGCGGGACGCCCGGTTCGTCGGGCTGGGGAATTACCGCTTCCTCCTCGCCGACCGGCTGTTCTGGGGCGCGGTGCTGAACACCGCCGTCTACGCCGCCCTGTTTCTGGCGGTGCAGATTCCCGCCTCGCTGGGGCTGGCGGTGCTGGTGAACGACCGGCGGGTGCGGTTCCGCTCGCTGTTTCGGTTCGCCTTTTTCAGCAGCTATCTGGTCGGGGCGGTCTTCGTCGCGGTCCTCTTCAACGTGCTGCTCGGGTCGCGGACCGGCTTGTTGAATCGGGCGTTGACGGCGGTCAGCCCGAGGCTGGGGCCGGTGGGGTTTCTGACCGACCCGGCGTGGGCGATGCCTTCAATGCTCATCGCGAGTTGGTGGGTGAGCATCGGCTACGGCATGATCTACTTCCTCGCCGCGTTGCAGGCGGTGGACCGCGGGCTGTACGACGCGGCGGCGGTGGACGGGGCCGGGGCGTGGCGGCGGTTCCGGCACGTCACGCTGCCGGGGATTCGGCCGGTGACGGTGTTCTTGACGGTGGCGGGCACGATCGGGGCGTTCCAACTGTTCGAGCTGCCGTGGGTGCTGTTCAACGGGCCGGGGCCGAATTACCGGGGCATCACGGTGGTGATGTACCTTTACCTCGCCGGCTTCGAGGCGGGCGATCTGGGGTATGCGTCGGCCGTCGGGTGGGCGCTGGTGGCGATGGTGGCGGCGGTGTCGGTGGCGCAGGTGGGGTTCCTCCGACGCGGTGACTAGCGGGGAAGAACCCGGGTCTTCGCCTGCGGCTCAGACGCCGGCTTGTTACGTGCTATAGAGACTTCTCCGGTGTTCCGAGTCTTCTTCCTTCATCTTCTCCTCGTGGTCTGCGCGGGGATTTTCCTTCTGCCCTTCTGCTGGCTGCTTTGCGCCGCGTTCAAGCGGACCGATGACCTCTTCGCCTACGCCTTTCTGCCGTGGGATCACCTCGGCCGCCTGACGCTCGACAACTTCCGCGCCCTCTTCGAGAAGCAGCCGTTCGGGCGGTGGCTGATCAATTCCGTTTTCCTCGCCAGCACCGCGACCGTGGCGTCGGTGGCGCTCTCCAGCCTCGGGGGGTTCGCGCTGGCGAAGTACCGCTTCGCCGGCCGGCGTTTCGTGACGGCGGGGATGCTCGGCACGCTGCTGCTGCCGGCGCAGGTGCTGCTGCCGGGCGAGTACGAGCTGATGGTCCACCTCGGCTGGGTCGACTCCTACGCCGCGATCCTGCTGCCGGGGGCGGTGAGCATTTTCGGCGTCTTCCTCTTCCGCCAGGCGATGCTGGGCGTGCCGGACGATTTGCTGTCGGCGGGACGGATCGACGGCGCGAGCGAGCTGCGGCTGTGGTGGGAGATCGTGATGCCGGCGGTGCGGCCGATGACCGGCGCGTTCACGCTGCTGAGCTTTCTGGCCGCGTGGGGCAGCTACCTCTGGCCGCAGATCATCCTGCAGGACGAGGCGAAATACCCCCTGCCGGTGGGCCTGGCGAACCTGGCGGGGCTGGCGGAATACCAGTCAAACTATGGCATCCTGATGGCCGCCACGCTGCTGGGCCTGCTGCCGGTGGCGATTCTGTTCTTCGCGCTGCAGCGCGACTTCGTCGGCGGCCTGACGAGCGGGGCGGTGAAGGGATGAGGCGCCGGCGTCGCAAGTCGACCCGGCCGCGCAAGCGGACGCTCCACGGCGTGCTCCGGCCGGCGGAGGGGGAGCTGTACCCGCGCTGCGCCGGCTGCGATTACTCGCTGGAGGGGCTGCCCGAATCGCGCTGCCCCGAGTGCGGGCGGGAGTTCGACACCGCGAACCCGGCGACATTCGAGCTCACGCCGCCATACCGCTTTTGGCGGTACTGGTGCCCCGGCTTAATGTTGGGGGCGGGCATCGTGGCGACCTTCGGCGCGATCTTTTGGCTGATCGGGTCGCTGCTGGCGGGCGTGATCCTCGGCCTGCCGGTGGCGATCGCGGCGGCACTCGGCTACGGCACGCGCGGCGAAACATCGTTGACCATTGGCCTCACGCTGCCGGCGGTCGGCGCGCTCGCTTCGATGGCGCTGACCGGCGAGGTCGACGGCGTTTGGCAAGTCGGGGCGGCGGCCGGCGTGCTGCTCGCGCTCCCCTGCGCCGCCGGCTTCCTCCTCGGCATCGGCCTGCGGCGGCGGTTGAAGCGGTCGCCGTTCACCCAGCGGTGGCACCTGCCCTAGCCCAGCCGATACAGTCGGGCACGGCATGAGAAGCAACGACCCGCACGACAACGGCGTGGTGCCGCTCAGGGGCGAGCTCTACCCGCGCTGCGCCGGCTGCGGCTACCGGCTGGAGGGGTTGCCCGAGCCTCGTTGCCCCGAGTGCGGCCGGCCGTTCGACTTCCGCGACCCCGGCAGCTACGAGTTCGCCCCGCCGCTGCGGCTGCTAGTTTACTGGACGCCGGGGCTGCTGCTGGCCGGCGCGGTGGCGGCGGTCGCGGCGGGGCTGTACCTACTGACCGGCTCGTTGGCGTTCGCGCTCGGGATCGGCGTGCCGGCGGCGGCCGGGGGGGTGTTGGCCTACGGCACGCGGGCGACCCTCGGGTGCGGCTTCCTGATCGCCGTGCCGGGCCTCTGCGGCTTCGCCGGCTTGGCGATTGACGAGGGCTCTGACAGCCTGATCGCCGGGGGGTTCCTCGGCTTGCTCCTCACCCTGCCGGCCGCGCTGGGGCTGATGCTCGGCCTGGTGTTGCGGGGGCGGATGAAGCGGTCGGCGTTCAGCCAGCGGTGGCACCTGCCGTGATTTGGAGCCGAAGCGATGGACGATGACAACCGACCAAAAGGTGCGCTAAGCGAGGGGGTCTTCCCGCGCCGCATCGCCTGCGGCTACCGACTTTAAGGGCTGGGAGAGGGCCGCTGCCCGGAGTGCGGGCGCGGCTTCAATCCGGCCGACGCCCGCACCGTTAGTCTCGTCCCGCCGTTCCTGTTCTGGCCTTACTGGATGCCCGGCGTGCTGCTGGCGGTCGGGCTCGGCACCGCGATTTCGGCCCTGTTTCTCCTCAACGGCTCCGTCGGCTGGGGCCTGACGCTCGGCACGCCGGTGGCGGTGGGGGCGCTACTGGGATACTGCACGCGCGCCAAGCTTCGGTTCGGGCTGCTGCTCGCAATTCCGGTCATTGGGGCGATCAGGCTGGTCCTTTACGCCGGCGGAGAAATGGGCGGCGGCGGCAATTCACGGCGATATGCTCGACGCGATGGCGGCGTCAGGAGAGCTCGCAGACGATCACCTCGCGCGGGCAGTTCCACCGCAGCGGCAGCGAGTCGCCGGCGCCGCGGCTGACGAGCATCGTGCTGTGCTTCAGCCGGAAGCGGCCGCCGGTCCAGCGGTTCAGCAGCGCGCCGGGGTAGAGCAACTCGCCCCGCCGCCAGAGCACGCACTGGCCGCCGTGCAGGTGGCCGGCGAGCACGAGGTCGAACCCCGCGTCGGCGGCGTCGGGGAAGACGGCCGGGTCGTGGGCGCACAGCACGCGGGCCCCGGCCGTCAATTCGGCGAGCCGTGAGGCGGCGACGGGGTTAGTCATCAGCGTCGCGCCGCCGTCGCGCAGCACCGCCCGCACCGTCTCCAGCCCCGCCCGGCGGTCGTGATTGCCGGTGACCGCGAACGTCGGCGCGACGGCGACAAGCTTGCTGACGCAGCGGCCGAGGTCGGCCAGTCCGCGCGTCGCGTCGGCCAGGTCGCCGCCGAGGAGGATGGCGTGGGGGCGGATTTCTCGGGCGATTTGCGGGATTTCGCCGGCGAGGTGCCGCGTCCAGCGGTGGCCGAGGTGCAGGTCGCTGGCGTAGAGGAGCCGGACCGTTCGCGGCAGATCAAGCCCGTTGATCCGCTCGCGCCGAACGAGCAGCGGGCGGGCGTTGAAGAATTCGAGAGGCGAGGGCATCGGGTGCGTTGAAAGAACTTCCTTCATAGCCGGAGGCGGAAGCCCCGGTTCTTCGACAGCGGATCGACCGCAAAACAAACTGGGGCTTCCGCCTCCGGCTATCAAGGATGCTTCACGCGCTCATACCACACGCAGACCGCCAAACAGCCGAGGCACCACGACCGCCGGAAGCCGCCGCCGAGGAGGCCGCCGAGGAGCATCCGCGCCGCAAGGGGCAGGACCGTCGCCACCACCCGCGGCGTGCCGCCGGCGCGGGCGGTCAACCGGCGGGCGCGGCGGAAGGTGGCGAGCATCGGGCCGGGCGCGTCAAGCGCGAGGGGGAAGAGGAACACCGCCTGCGCCTCCGCCGCGTAGAATCCAACCGCCGCGGCGACCAGGCCGCCGCGCCGCCCGGCGAGTTTCGACCCCACCCACCCGCCGCCCGCCGCGGCGAGCAGGCAACCGCCGTACTTCGCCGCGCCCAAGCGGCGGAACCGCGCCGCGTCCACCGGCGTCGGCTCATCCCTCACCCGCTCATCCCTCACCCGCTCATCCCTCACCCGCTGATCCCTCACCCGCTCATCCCTCACCCGCTCATCCCTCAGCACTCGGAGGGCGAGCCGTATCCACGCCGCCCCGCCGGCGAAGCCGCGGGCGCGGCGGGCGGCGGTCCGCAGCGTGCCGTCCGGCGCGTCGTAAAGCATCGCCGCTGACTGGAGAAGGTTGCTCGCCAAGAAGTCCCCCGTTTAGCCGCCCCGCTTGCGGGGCGCGTCTCGCCGGTCCCGCGCCCCGCAAGCGGGGCGGCTAAACGGCGGCGCGGTTCGTGATTTACCCACCGCCCACCCCCATCGCGCCGGCCGCGCCACGGACGTAGACCCAGTGCATCCACGCCAGCCACGCCGCGAGGTTGCCGAAGACCAGCAGGCGGTGGGTGAGCGTCTCGAACCGCCCCGCCCGTCGGTGGTAGCGGAACTCGTCGAGGCAGACCAGCACGGTCGTGAAGAGCGCGACGGCGATGATCGGCAGCAGCCAATTCCGCGGATCAATCGAGGCCGACGCCGCCGCCATCAGCGCGAACAGCGGCAGCCCGCCGCCGGCGAGGGCCGCGACGTGCGCCCGGTGTTCCGCCCGCCCAACGGCCGTCGCGCCCGAGCGGTGGTGCCGCCAGTCGAGCACGCCGCCGACGGTGGCAAGGGTGCCGCAGCCGCCGATTGCCCACAACTCCCACGGCCACGCGGCGGGATCGCTCAGCCAGCCGAACCGCGGCGTGCGCGCCGCGAGGACCAGCAGGGCCGCAAACCCCGCCGCAGGCCCGAGCATCGCCAGCAGCGCCGCCCCGCCGTGGCGGCTGACGCGACGCTTGGCGGCGGCGGATTCGGGCGCGGGGGCGTTCAAGATTCCGCCCCTTCGCCCGCACGATCCGACGAGCCGTAAGACGTGGTGCGGAGGCGGCCCCACCCGCGCGAAATCCTCCGTCGGCCCAGCAGAAGCACCACGCCCATCGCAGCCTGCGCGACCGCGACGGCCAGGTCGCCGATCCGGCCCGTCCCGACCGTCGGCACCGCCGCGTGGACGGCCGCGACGCTCAGCGGCGGGATCGACCACGCGAGCAGCACCAGCCCGACGATGGAGAACCCGACCGACTGCGCGTCAACCGTCCGCAGCGGCCCCGGCGGCCCGGCGGCGGCGTAGCCCGGAAGCACCCACTCGGCGAGTCGCCGGCTGTAGATCATCGCCGCCGTTCCGGCCAGCGCGTAGGTCACGCTCGGGACCAGAAGCGTGATCGCGCCGCGCCACGGAAAGTATGACAGGTACGCGACGAAAGTGTTGAGGCCGGACGCCCCCTGAAGCAGCACGTACGCCGCCCCCAGCCGCACCGCGACCAGGGCCGCATCGTGCCGCGTCACCGGGTCCTGACCGGCCGGCACGGGGGCGTACTCCAGCGTCGGCGGCGGGTCGGGCGGGGCCATGCGGGGCAGCATAATCAATCGGGCCGTGCCGGGAAATCCGATCGCCTGCCTGCCTGAGCTCGCTGCGAACCGTTGGTTCGCAGCTACCTTGAATCTAGTGCTTACCCTTCCTCATTCGCCCGCGGCGCGGACCGTCAGGTTCGACACCGTCACGTTCGCGGCGTTGTTCCACTCCGGCATCAGCGGCAACAGGATCAGCTCGTGGCCGGCGGTCAGCTCGACGGTGAAGTCCAGCGGCACCGGCGTGCCGTCGCGCGGCAGGTCGATCTTCTTCTCCTGCGTCGCGCGTTGCGTGTCGCGCTTGTAGACGCCGAGGGGGAAGACGGCCGCGCCGCCGGTCCACGGCTCGGCCTTGGCGGTGCCGGTCACGCGGTAGATGCCGGCGGCGGGGGCGATGAACGCGAGGCCGGCGAGGCGCTGGCCCTCGCTGCCGGTCCACGAGCCGCGGACGGCGGCCTTGAAGGTGCCGGTCTCCACCTTCGCCGTCGGCTGGCCGCCCGCGCCGTTGGCCGCCGCCACCCACTCGGCGTCGGACCAGACCAGCGGCTGGTAGTGCGCGCTGATCGTCGGGTCATCCGGCCAGACCTGATACAGCTTCCACAGCGGCTTCCCGTCGGCCGCGACGGGGTTGCCGGCGGCGGTGCCCTTCTTCTCGCCGGCCCACGCGGCGGGCAGGCGGTAGGCGGCGTCGGCCGACGCGCCGGAGGCGATCGACAGGTCGCGCAGCGTCACGTCGCCGCCGGTGAACATGCCCTCGATGCGCGGCAGCAGTAGCAACTGCTCGCCGGCCTTGAGTTTGGCGGCAATGCCGGAGAGGTCGGCCGACTTGTCGCGCGTCAGCGGGATGGAGGCGACCTCCTCGACCGCCGCCCCGCCCCGCTTCAGCACCGACAGGCGGACGGGGTTATCGCCGTCCCAGAGTTTCAATTCCGCTTTGCCGCCGAGCGAATAGGTGCCGTCGGCCGGGGCGGTGAAGGCGAGGGCGGCGAGCTTTTCGCCCTTGGATTCGTTGGTCGGGGCGCGGAACTCCAGGCGGAGGGCGGCGTCCTTCATCTCGACCTTCGGCTGCCCGCCGGCGCCGTCGGAGGTGACCTGCCAGTAGGTTTCGCGCCAGACGAGCGGGCGGTAGTCCGCCGGCTTCATCGGGTCGGGCGGCCAGACTTGCAGCAGCGTCCAGACGGGCTTGCCGTCGGCGGCGGCGGGATTGCCCTTCGCCGTGCCCTCGTCGGTGCCGTCCCATGCCGGCGGGAGGGTCCAGCGGTCGCCGCCGCGGCTGACGAAGGAGGCGTTCTTGCGGTCCAGCGGGGCCATCGCGGCGGCGAACGTTTTGCCGGTGGTTTTAGGATCGGCGTAGACGAATACGGGCCGGCCGGTTTTCGAGAGCGTCAGGGTTTTGCCGTCCATTGCTGCGGCGTTGCCCATGCAATCTTCGGCGGTCAGGCCGGCCATCGGCAGGTCGACGGTCACGTCGGCCGCCGCGTCGCGGTCGGCGTAGGCGACCATCACGCCGCGGTTATTCCGCAAGTCCTGGAAGATGGCAAAACTCGCCCCCGGCGGGCGGGCGAAGCCGGCGACCTCGCTCAGGCCGACGTGGTGGACCAGCACGTTCCACGCCGGCACCAGCGGCAGCGGGTAGCCGTAGAAATCCCACAGCATGGTGCCGGGGCCGGCATAGTCCCAGAAGCTCATGCCGTGGTCGTTGTAGCCGGTGTGGAAGAGGATGGTTTTGTCCTGCCCGTTGGCGGTCAGTTCCGCCACGCAATCGACCATCGCGTTGGTGCTCTGCGCGCCGGTCAGGTGCGTGAGCGCGACGGCCGGCTCGTCGACGATGGTGTTGGTGAAGGCCCACCCCTCGTTGAACCAGATTTGCACGTTCTTGCAGCCCAGGTCGTCGAGCGCGCCGCGCATGCGCTTCATCGACGCGGCGTCGGCGAGCCACCCCTCGTGGTAATCGTGCCAACTGATCGCGTCGATGAACGGCCCGGCCCCCTTCTCCAGCAGCCGGCGGTTGAGGGGCGAGGGGATGCCGTAGACGTTGTCGACCATCACGAACGCCTTCGTATCGGTCCGCTTGATAAGCCGGGCGGTGCGTTTGGTGAAGGCAGCGTAGAGGTCGAATTGCTCGGGCTTCCAGTTGAACTCCGGCTCGTTCTCGATCTCGTAGACCAGCGGCCGGCCGCGGTAGTGGTCGACGGCCTTGACGACGAAGCGCTCCCAGTCGGACTTCGGCGTGAGGTCGTCCCAGCGCGGGTCGTCCGCGGGCCACTGCATGTCCTTCGGCAGCGGGCCGCCGCCTTCGGCGAAGGCCCACTTCGGGCCGTCGTGAAACATCACGAAGTGCGTGGCGAAACCCTTGGCGGCGAGTGCGTCGAGCTCCTTGTCGAACCAACGCCACGCGGTCGGCCCGTCCGGCTGGTGCTCGGGCCAGCCCATGTGCGGCGCCCAGCGCGTCCAGCGGAAGCCGACCTTTTGCAGCAAGTCCGCGTTGTGGTCCGCGCCGGG
This sequence comes from Tepidisphaeraceae bacterium, assembly GCA_965260985.1. GTDB lineage: Bacteria > Planctomycetota > Phycisphaerae > Tepidisphaerales > Tepidisphaeraceae > CBDHCE01. Next base: position 372,925 of record CBDHCE010000020.1, read on the forward strand.
GAAGATCGACCCGCCGAAGCGCTCGCGGAAGTCGGGCTTCTGCGCGTCCATCGGGTAGGGGAGCGAGCAGAGGGGGATGTCCGACGAGTCGATGACTTTGCCATTTTCGTCGAGCACCGAGACCCGGCCGAGGACCATGCCGGTGGCGGGCAACTTGATCGTTTCGTGGACGCTGACCGTGCGGTTGTGCAGCGCGTTGACCTTCCGCTCGATCGGCGGGCCGAGGATTTTCTTGCCCTCGTAATCGACCATCTCCCACCGCACCGTAACGGGCCGATCCTCGCCGGCGGGGTTGTAGACGGCTGCGATCAGCGTGACGTCCTGGCCCTTATCGAGCAGGTTGCCGGAGGGGTCGGTATACCCCTTGAGTTCCGGGCAGACCGCCTGCACCTCGATCGGCTTGTACGGAACGTAGGAATCCGCGCCGGCGTCGTAGGCGACGGTAATGCCGTCGAGCAAAATCGGCTTGTCGGCATCGCCGATCTGCAGCATGTAGGTCGGCCGCGGCCAGAAGCCGTCGGTCGGGACGGTGGGGGTGAAGGTGAAGGTGAACCGCTGCCACTCGGCCGAGACCTTTACCGGATGGGCGGCGCGCATGCCCCAGGTCAGGCCGTTCTTCATGCCGACCTCGCGCGCAGCGGGGGTGAGTTGCCAACCCATCGTCGCGTCGCCATTGAGGGTGTGGGCGGAGAAGCTGAGCGTGACGGGTCTGTTCTGCTCGAGGAGGAAGGCCGCGCTTTGGATGCCGCCCTTGTCGAGCTTTAGGGCGAACTCGCCGTCGGCGGTCACGAAGTTGACGAGCTGCTTGTCGTCCGCCTCGAACCAGTAGCGCGTGCCGCCCTCGAAGGAGCCGTTTCGCAGCAGGTTTTGGGCCGACGCGACGGGGGCGAGCAGGAGCAGCAGGGCTAAAGCAGTTTTCACGGGTCCTCCGGGGTTGAATCCGCCGGCGGGAGCATACCGCACGTCAATTCGCCGACGCAAGAACCTGCGCGGCGCGGGCGAACAGCGTCATGCCCTTTGCGCCGGTGATCGTCACGTCCAGCAGCGACCCCTTGAGCGCCCGGTCGCCGTCGAAGCAGACGATTTGATCCCCGCGCGTGCGCCCGACGAGTTGGACGCTCTCATCGGCGGCGAAGCGGCGCGATAGGATCGAGCCGAGCTCGACGTTGCTCGACGGGTAACTGGCCCTCCGGCTCACGAGCTTGCTCTCGCCCTCGACCATCACCTCGACGGTCTGGCCGACCATCTCGCGGGTGAGATCGCCGATCACTTCCTGCTGCACCGCAAGCAGTTCATTGTTCCGCCGCCGCTTGACGGATTCGGGCACGTCGTCCGCGAAGCGGTTGATGGCGACGGTGCCGGGCCTCGGGGAATACTTGAAGATGAAGCTGTTCTTGAACCGGCAGCGCCGCACCACTTTCTTGCAGGATTGGAACTCTTCTTCGGTCTCGGTCGGGAAGCCGACGATGAAGTCGCTGGCGAGCGACAGGTCGGGCATCATCGCGCGGGCGCGGTCGATGAAATCGTAATACTCCCCGATGGTGTAGCCGCGGTTCATCGCCTTCAGCACGCGGTCCGACCCGTGCTGCGCGGGGACGTGCAGGTAGCGGCAGATGCGCTCGCAGTCGCGCATCGCCTGCAGCGCTTCGTCGGTGAAGTCGCGCGGGTAGCTCGTGACGAACCGCAGCCGCGGCAGGTGCGGCACGGCCTCGTGGATTTGGTACAGCAGGTCCGCGAAGCTCGTCACGCGGCCGCCGCCGTGGGCGAAGGCGTAGTGGTTGATCGTCTGGCCCAGCAGCGTCACCTCGCGCGCCCCGGCGTCGGCGAGCCTTTTCACCTCGTCGATAATGTTCTGCGGCGGGCGGTGAACCTCGGCCCCGCGGGTGTAGGGCACGACGCAGTAGGTGCAGAACTTGTTGCAGCCGCGCGTGATGCGGACGTAGGCCTGGCTCACGTCATCGCCGGGGGAGATGGCGCGGGAGAGGTCGAGCAGTTCCAAATGATCCTCCGCCGCGTCGAGCGTGGAGGAGCGCCGCGAGGTCGAGCCGAGAAGCGCGACCTGCCGCTTGCGGCTTCGCAAAGAACCCTCTTTAGAATCAGGATTTCTTTGCGAAGCCGCAAGCGGCAGAGACGTCGCGCCGGCGTTCATCACCATGCCCGGCAGCTTGTCGAGTTCCCCCGGCCCGCACAGCAGGTCGACGTGCGGGAACCGCTCGAGCAGCCCCTCCCCCTCGCGCTCGGCGAGGCACCCCATCACGCCGATGATTACGCCCGGCCGCAGTTGCTTGACGGGACGCAGTTCGCCCAAACGGCTCCAGACCTTCTGCTCGGCCTTCTCGCGGACGCTGCAGGTGTTGAACAAAATCACGTCGGCCGCGTCGCGGTCGTCGGTCGATTCGTACCCCTGCCCGCGGAGTTGGCCGAGGACGAGCTCGCTGTCGAGCACGTTCATCTGGCAGCCGAAGGTTTCGAGGTAAAGCGTGCGGGGCATGGGGCATCTTAGTCGGCGGCGAAGAAGATTCACCACGGAGGGCACCGAGCACACGGAGAAAGCCACGGAGACAAGGCATTGGCAAACCGCTTCCTCCGTGACTTCCTCCGTGCCCTCCGTGTTCTCCGTGTTCTCCGTGGTGAATCTTCTTGCCGCCGCAGGGCATGCTCGATTAGCATCCGCCGCCATGCTCGCAAAGGTCCACAGTTTCATCCTCGTCGGCATCGACGCCCTGCCGTGCGACGTGGAGGTGGACGTGCAGAAGAACGAGCAGACCCGCCGGACCGTCGTCGGCCTCGGGCAGGCCGCGGTGCGCGAGGGGCTCGAGCGCGTCGAGCGCGCGATCACCAACGACGGCTTCGCCTTCCCCGGCGGGTCGCTGCTGGTCAACCTCGCCCCGGCGGACGTGAAGAAGGAGGGGCCGGCCCTCGATCTGCCGATCGCGCTGGGCGCGCTGCGCTGCACCGGGTTCCTCAAGGGCGAGCGGCACCGCGAGTTCCTCATCGCCGGCGAGCTCGCGCTCGACGGCCGGGTGCGCAAGATCAAGGGCGGCCTGTCGCTGGCGCTGCTCGCCAAGAAGCTCGGGGTCGCGGGCGTGATCCTGCCGCAGGACAACGCACGTGAGGCGTCGGTCGTGGAGGGCGTGGCGGTCTACCCCGTCGCCACGCTGCAGCAGACCGTCAGCTTCCTGAACGAGACGCTGGAGATGGAGCCGTACAAGGCCGACGGCGAGGCGTGCCGCCTGTCGGAGGTGGCCGACGCGCTCGACTTCGCCGACGTCAAGGGGCAGGAGGGGGTGAAGCGCGCCATCACCGTGGCGGCGGCGGGCGGGCACAACATTCTGCTCATCGGGCCGCCGGGCACGGGCAAGAGCATGATCGCCGCCCGGCTGCCGTCGATCCTCCCGCCGCTGAGCGCGCCCGAGGCGCTGGAGACCACGCGCATCTACAGCGCGATGGGCCTGCTGCCCGAGGGCGTGGCGCTGATGGACCGCCGCCCCGTCCGCACGCCCCACCACTCCGCCACCGCCCAGGCCCTCGTCGGCGGCGGCAGCGTGCCGCGGCCGGGCGAAATCTCGCTTGCCCACCACGGCGTGCTGTTTTTGGACGAGTTGCCCGAGTTCCCGCGCCCCGTGCTCGAGACGCTGCGGCAGCCGATGGAGAGCGGCGAGGTCACCGTCAGCCGCGTCCACGGCAGCGTGAAGTTCCCCGCCCGCTTCATGCTCGTGGCGGCGATGAACCCCACCGCCGGCGGCTACGACCCGAAGGACCAGCGGCAGCGCGACAAGTATTTGGCCCGCCTCAGCGGCCCGCTGCTGGACCGCATCGACATCCACGTCGAGGTGCCCGCCGTCCCGTTCACCGACCTCAGCGGCCGCCGGCCCGGCACCGACACCGCCGCCATGCGCGCGTCGGTCCTCGCGGCGCGGGCGGTCCAGTCGCGCCGCCTCGGCGAGGGGCGGATCAACGCCACGATGGACCCGCCGGCGATGAAGGCGGCCTGCACCCTCTCCGACCCCTGCCGGCTGATGATGAAGCAGGCGATGGAGGAGCTCGGCCTGAGCGCGCGGGCCTACGACAAGGTCCGCCGCGTCGCCCGCACCCTGGCCGACCTGGAGGGGGCGGCGGAGATCGGCGAGCTCCACATCGCCGAGGCCGTGCAGTACCGGTTGCTGGACCGGAAGTTCTAGGCGGCTATCGGAGACGAACGACGTGGCGATGGCGTGGCTTGAACTTGCCAGTGATGCCCGCCGGGCGGTGCCCCTTTTGGTGCAGGAGGGCCGCCACCGCTCGGCCGCGTCTCGTGCCTACTACGCCGCCTACTCGAAGGTCGCGCACGAGTTGGTCTTCATCGCCGGCCTGCCGATGGCGGCCGGCCGGGAGGGGCCGGGGCACGGGAGCCTCCGCCGGATCATCGAGACGAGCATGCCCAACATGAGCCAGCCGCGGCGGGAAACCCTGTCGGACCTAATCGGCCAGCTCTATACCCTGCGGATTCATGCCGACTATCATCCGTCAGTGCCGGTTGAAGCGGGAGAGTCCCGCGAAGCCGCCTCGCTGATGAACACGATTTATTACTCCTTTTAGAAAGCGGACGCACCATGCCCACGCCCCAGCAGGTTCCCGGAATTGTCGCCGACGTCCGCCGCCTGCTCGCGGCGCAGAAGGACGTTGCACTGCAGGTGTCGGGCGAAAATCTGGACGACGACTGGCTGTACATCGTTGTCACCCCCGCCAAACCCGGCGTTCGGGCGTATGACCACGCGATCACAATGTCGCGGGTCGAGCGCGAACTCCGGCAGGCGGGGACCGAGAAGGTCTTGCTGGTCCCGGCTATCGAGGATTAGCATAGCCGGCCATGACCGCCCCACCGATCCTTCTCATCTGCTCGGCCCTCTTCGGCATGGCCGTTCCCATCGCCATCGTCTGCCTTACCTTTTGGATCGACAATTCGCTGGCGGTCGGGGTCATTCAATTGACTGCCGCCGCGGTCGTGCCGATCCTTGTGGCACAAGTTGCCTACCGCAAAGGGCGCGACCGTGCCTTAGCGGCGCACCGGACTCCGTCGGGCCCCACCGCAGGCGGGCAGTGAGGGTCGGACCCACTACTTGCCGACGTAGCCGCCGGGCGTCGGCGTGTCGAAGCCTTCGCCGAATTTCTCGCGCATCCGCCGGCGGACGGTGGCGATGAGGATCGGCAAATCGCGGGCGGGCCGGATCCACCGCGGGCGGCCGGGGAGGTCGGCGCGGACGCGGGCGGACTCGAAGATGTGCGGCTGCATCTCCATCGAAAACGCGCCGCTCAGGTCGCGGCCGTTCACGTCCGACAGCGACGGCAGGGTGTAGGACCACGTCGGCGCGGCGGGGAAGGTCGCCACGCCGTCGACCAGCCATGGGCGGACGGGGCGGCCGGCGAGGCCGGTGTCGAAAAAGCGCTTCAGCGGGTCGCTCCCGCGCCACCACAAGCTCTCCACGCGCCGGGCGGCGGCGGTCGTTTCGGCCGGCGGCACGGCGCCGAGGTCGGCCATCTCGCGGTCGAGCAGAACCGTCACGTCGCGGTCGAAGGCGGCGGGGTCGGCCGCGGCGGGGGCGGCGAACTCCGACGCCAGGGCGCGGCCGGCGACCTCCATGCCGACGAGGTGGGCGGTCAGGTCGTCCCAAGTGAACGCCGAGCGGTCCTCGGGCCAGACGCCGCTGCTGCGGTAGCCGTACCAACTGATGACCTCGTGCCACAGCCCCAGGTCGTACGCGACGCGCTGGCCGATGCGGATCGACAGGGCGTCGACGGTGGCGGCGTCGAGGTCGGGCGGCGGCGTGAAGGTGAGGCGCAGCGTGTCCTTGTCCGGGCCGTCGATCTTCAGCACGCCGACGCCGTTTCGGAGGGCGTCGCGGGCGCGCAGGGCGAGGTAGCGCGTCCAGTCGATGGTCCAGCGGACGTGCGAGACGTCGAGGAAGCCGGCGCGGCGGCAGTAGATCAGGCCCAACCCGCGCTCGGACCAGGCGGGCGGGAAGCCCTCGTAGCGGTGGCGGCCGAGGGCGTCGGGGTCGACGGCGACGTAGAAGGTGAACAGGCCGGGGTAGGGCAGCGAGCCGAGGCGCGAGCGCGGCGCGGGGGGGCTGGCGCAGCCGATCAGCAGGAGCGGCAGGAGGGCGGCGGCTGACCATCGCGCGAAGCGGTTGGGCATCGGTTTCTTTGCGAAGCCGCAAGCGGCGGCGTGCGAGGCCGCGAGCGGCTCGACCGCGGCTACGGCGGGCCGTCGGTGCCGAGGATCACGCCGACCGGGTCGTTGAACGGCCCGGCGGGCGGCGGGCCGCTGGGGGGGTATTCCATCGACGGCCGGATCGCGCCCGACGCCGGGTCGCGCTCGAACGCCTTGCCCAGCGTGCCGGCGGCGGGGTCGATCCGCAGCGTGCCGGTGTCGCGCAGGAATTGCAGGATCTGGATCTGCAGGTTGGCGCGGGCCTGCTCGTACTGGTCCTGCGCGCTCAGCAGTGCGTTCTGGGCCTCCACCACGTCGCGGCTGTCGTCGCTGCGGCCGATGATCAGCAGCTCGTTGGCGAAATCCAGCCGCTGGCGGGCGGTCTCGATGTTTTTCTGCTGGATCAGCAGCGTCTCGCGCGCCAGGCGGATGCCGCGGATGGCCGACCGCACGTCGGCCTTCACGCGCTCGCCCAGCGACTCCACCGCCCGCACCGTCCGCTGCAGGTTCACCAGCGACGCGCGGTAGGCGTTCCGCTCCGCCAGCCGGTCCAGCGGCAGGTTCAACTGGAGGCCGGCCGAGTAGTCGAACGCCCGGCTGTCGAGCGAGCTGGCGGCGAGCCCGTTGCGGTTGCCGAGCGTCCCGCTGCCGACGAAGTTCAGGTCCGGCAGCAGGTTGTTTTCCTGCACCCCGACCAGCCGGCGGGCGTCGGCCACCTGGTCGCGCGACGTCTGCAAATCCAGCCGGTAGCGCAGCGCGACGTCGATCACCTTCGCCTCCGACGCCACGTCCGGGTCGGCCGTCGTGACCTGCTGCGGCAGGATCGACAGCGGCCGCTCGACGTTCAGGCCGATGCTGATCTTGAAGTTGTCCAACTGCCCCTCGTAGCCCGCCTGCGTCTCGTTCAGCCCGTTCTCGGCGTCGAGGAGTTGGGTGATCGACCGCTGCACCTCCAGCGCGTTGATCCGCCCGGCGGCGAACAGGGCCTCGGTGCGGTCCAGCAAGTCCTGCGCGTTGCGGAACCGCAGGAAGCGGTTGCGGATCGCCTGCTGCCGGGTGAGCAAACTGAAGTAATCGCTCGCCACCTGCACCGCGAAGTTCCGGCGGAAAAACTCGAAGTCGCGCACCGCGTAGACCAGCGCGCGCTCCTGCTGGATCAGCGGCTCGAGGTTCACCCACCCCGCCCCGCGCAGCAGCGGCACGGTGGCGGTCAGGGCGAGCTGGGCCGACTCGCCGTCGGCCAGATTGCCCTGCAGCACGTCGACGAAGCTGACCAGCGCGCTGGCGACGATCTCGCCGCCGTAGGGCAACTGCTGGCGGACGCCGGCGTTGACCACGCTGCTGAGGGCGGCGTTGAAGCCGGGGTCGCGGCGGTTGCCGTTGACGGTCTCGCTGACGTTGGCGAACGGCCGGGGGCGGAACAGGTGGCGCTGCAGCGTCACGTCCAGCGCGGTCAGGTAGACCTGCTCCATCTGGTCGCGGTAGCCGCGGCTGTGGTCGACGGCGAACTTCAGGCTGTCGAACAGCCCGAGGCGCAGCACCTCGTCCACCGTCACGGGGGGGCCGAAGATCAGCTCCTCGCGCGTGACGCGCCGGACCGCGTCCTCGCCGGTGGAAAAGTCGACATTCTGCGCCTGCGGGTCGGCCGGCTGCGTCGCGGGGGTGAGTTGCGCCAGGCTCGGCCCCAGCGGCGCCGCCCCGAGCTTCAGCACGTCCGGCTCGATCGGCGGCAACTGCGGCGGCGGGATCAGCGTCGTCGGCAGCACGTCGAAGTCCGACCGCGGCCGGGTCGTCGGCACCGTGTCGGCCGCCACCACCTGCGGGGCGTACTCCAGGCTCTTCAGCTCCCGGTCCTTCACGATCGGGTAGACCTGCCGGTCGGCATTCTGGCGGTACCACGACGGCGAGCAGCCGGCGACGGCGGGGGCGACGGCGGCCAGGAGGATCAGGCAGGTGCGGGCGTGCAAGGGACCGGCATCCTAGCGACTCGCCCGGCCTTGTCACGCCCAGCCGTCCAACGCCCCGCCCCGCCGCTTTTACTTCCGGCCCCGGGCCCTTTACCCTCGCCCCATGGACGCGATGCAAGTGCCGCTGCTCGACCTGCGGGCCCAGTACGGCCCGATCCGCGAGCGCGTCCGCGCCGCCCTCGACGCGGTGCTCGACGAGCAGTCGCTGGTCCTCGGGCCGCACGTCGAGGCGTTCGAGCGCCGGCTGGCCGATTACTGCGGCACGCGCCACGCCGTCGGCGTCAGCAGCGGGACCGACGCCCTGCTGGTCGCGCTGATGGCCCTGGGCGTCGGGCCGGGCGACGAGGTGATCGTGCCGTCGTTCACCTTCTTCGCCACCGCCGGCTGCGTCAGCCGGCTTGGGGCCACGCCGGTGTTCGTGGACATCGACCCGTCGACGTTCAACCTCGACCCGTCGCACCTCGAACCCGCCGTCACGCCTCGCACGAAGGCGATCGTGCCGGTCCACCTGTTCGGGCAGTGCGCGGAGATGGAGCGGGTCAACGCCGTCGCCTACCGCCACGGGCTGACGGTGATCGAGGACGCGGCGCAGGCGATCGGCGCGACGCGGTTCGGCCGGCCCGCCTGCTCGCTGGGCCGGTGCGGCTGCCTGAGTTTTTACCCGACGAAGAACCTCGGCGCCGCCGGCGACGCCGGGGCCGTCTGCTGCGACGACGACGCGCTCGCCGACAAGCTGCGCCTGCTGCGCGTCCACGGCAGCGGCCACCAGTATTTCCACACCGTCGTCGGCGGCAACTTCCGCATGGCGGCGGTGCAGGCGGCGGTGCTGAACGTCAAACTCGACTCCCTGGACGACTGGCACGCCGGCCGACGCCGCAACGCCGCGATCTACGACGCCGCCTTCGCCGGCACGGCGGTGCTCGCGCCGAACATCGCGCCGGGGAACCGCAGCATCTACAACCAGTACGTCGTGCGCATCCCCGAGCAAGTCGGCCGCGACCGCGTGAAAAGCGCTCTGGCCGCGGCGGGCGTGGGCAGCGGCGTCTACTACCCGCTGGGGCTGCATTTGCAGGACTGCTTCGCCGACCTCGGCTATCGCGCCGGCGATCTGCCCCACACCGAGCGCGCGGCGCGCGAGGTGCTCGCGCTGCCGGTTTATCCCGAATTATCCGAAGAACAGGTGCGCTACGCGGCGGAGAAAGTTCTGGAAGCCGCGCGGGCGTAACCCCGTGGCACGGGCGTCCCGCCCGCGTCTTTCCTTCTCTTTCAGGGTATTTCCCGAAGTCGCAAGCGCAGACGCGGGCGGGACGCCCGTGCCACGGGGGCGGGACGCCGTGCCACGGGGGCGGGTCAAGTCTCCGCCCCTTATCCGTCGATACGTCCAGAACGTGAGCGATGCAACCCCACCGCCGGCGGACGTGTTCGAGCTGTCCGAGCGCCTCGCCGACGCCGAGCGGCGGCTGGACGAGCTCCGCGTGCAGCTCATGGAATCCCAGCGCCTCGCCGCCATCGGCACCGTGGCGGCGGTGATCGCCCACGAGTTCAACAACCTCCTCACCCCCGTCGTCAGCTACGCCCAGTACGCCCTGAGCAGCGCCGAGAGCGACGCGCCGGACATGGCGCTGATCAAGAAGGCGCTCGCCAAGGCCTACAAGGGCTCGACCAAGGCGGGCCGCGTCTGCTCGTCCATGCTGGGGCTGGCGCGGGGCGAGGGGGAGCCGTCGGTCGTCTGCGTCCGCACGCTGGTGGAGGAGACGCTGCTGGTGCTCGCCCGCGACCCGCAAAAGGACGGCATCGCCCTGCGCGTGCAGGTGCAGCCGGGGTTGCACGCGGTGGGGGACCCGATCCAGTTCGAGCAGGTGCTGCTGAACCTGCTGATCAACGCGCGGCACGCGATGCTCGGCCGGGGCGGGTCGCTGACGGTCAAGGCGTCGGGCTTCGGGGGCGAGGCGCGGCTGCAGGTGATCGACACCGGCCCCGGCATCCCGCCGGAGATCGCCGAGCAGATCTTCGAGCCGTTCTTCACCACCAAGCGGCCCGGCCAGTCGCCCGCGAACGTCCGCAGGCGGCCCGGCTCGCGCGAGGAGCAGGCGACCGGCAGCGGCCTGGGGCTGGCGGTCTGCAAGGAGATCGTCGAGCGGCACGGCGGGCGCATTGCCGTCACCAGCGCGGTCGGCCGCGGCACGACGTTCGACGTCTACCTCCCCCTCGCCGACGCCGACGCGGGCGTGTCGGCCGAAGCGGCGTGAACGGATTTTGCCGCTCGCGGCTTCGCAAAGAAATCGGAAGGACGAAAGCGTTTCTTTGCGAAGCCGCAAGCGGCTGGGGCGCCTTTGCGTACAATCCGCCCATGCCCGCCCCCGACCTTCAAGCCCTCTGCGACCGCGGCCAGCGGCTGCTGGAGGCGATGGACTACCTCGCCGCCGAGGCCGCGCTCGTCGAGGCCGACCGCCTCGCCACCGACCGCGGCGACTTCGACACCCTCGCCCGCCTCTACATGCCGCTGCAGGAGGCCCGCCGCCAGCGCCGCCAGCGGTGCGGTGAAGGAACGGTCCGCCTCGACCTGTGGGCCGAGGGGCCGGCCGATTCGCTGGGCGGCCGGCACGTCGCGGAGAACTTCTCGCACGGCCAGTTCCTCATCGCCGGCTGGGCCTCGATTCAGCCCGCCGTCGAGTTCCGCCAACTCGCCGCCGCCCACGCGCTGTACGCCGAAACCTACCTCGCGGCCGTCTACCCCGTCGGCGACGGCCGGCTGCTCGTGATCGTTCCGACGGCCGACGTCGCCCTGCCCCCGGCAGACGCCGCGGCGGGCGGGAACGTCGAGGCCCTGCTCCGCCACCTGCCGCCGCACAGCCTGACGCTTTCGCCGGACGACCTCCCGCGCGGCGCGGCGGCCGGCACCGATGAAACCTTCGCCCGCACGATGGCCTTGTGGGAGCGCCTGGCCGCCCCGTTCCTCGCCGCCGCCGACGCCGCCGCGACGCCCGAGCGGAAAATCGCCGGCTACCGCGAGACGATCGCCGTCGACTACGCGGCGGAAAAGGCGCACCAGCGCCTCAGCGCCGCGGCGAAGGAAGTCGCGCGGGGCTGCGGATGAATGCCCTCACCCGGTAGCTGCGAACCAACGGTTCGCAGTCCGAGGGTGCAAGCGCCACTTCCGCCCTTCTCCACAAGGCCGCCCTGTGGTACACCTTCGCGCGGGGCGGAGTTTCAGCGGGAGGCGGCCATGGCATTCGGATTCGGACAACGGCGCGGCGGCGGCGGGATGGGGCGGATCGCCATCGCCCTGGTCATCGCCGCCATCGGCATCGGCACCTACTTCTTCAACACCAGCACCAACCCGACCACCGGCGAGAAGCAGCACGTCGGCGGGATGGACGCCAAGCAGGAGATGGCCCTGGGCCTGCAGGCCGCGCCGAAGATGGCCGAGCAGATGGGCGGCGCGCTCGACCCCGCCTCCAACCGCCAGGCGGCGGAGGTCGACAAGATCGGCCGGCGGCTGGTCGCCAGCACCGAGGCCGCCAAGTCGCCCTACGCCCAAGCCGGCAACTTCCACTTCTACCTGCTCGGCGACCCGAAGACCGTCAACGCCTTCGCCCTCCCCGGCGGGCAGGTGTTCATCACGCAAGCCTTGTACGACCAACTCCAAGACGAGGGGGAGCTCGCCGGCGTGCTGGGCCACGAGATCGGCCACGTCATCAACCGCCACTCGGCGGAGCACATGGCGAAGGGGAAGCTCGGCCAGAGCATGGTCGGCGCGGTGGCGGTGGGCGCCAGCGACAGCCGGGGCCGCGGCATGATGGCCGCCGCCGCCGCCGGCATGGCGAACCAGATGCTCCAACTCAAGTACGGCCGGTCCGACGAGACCGAGGCCGACGAATACGGCCTGAAGTACATGACCGAGGCCGGCTTCGACCCCCGCGACATGCTCCGCGTGATGGAGGTGCTCCAAAAGTCGTCCGGCGGCAGCGGCGGCAAGCCGGAGTTCATGCAGAGCCACCCCCTGCCGAAGAGCCGCATCGAGGACATCAAGCGGTGGCTCGCCGACCACTCGGACGACCTCAAGGGCCGCGACCTCACCGGCGGCGCGAAGCTGCCATAGGGTGGGCACTGCCCACCTCCGGCGTCCAAGAGGTGGGCAGTGCCCACCCTACCTGCGACGCCGCAGCAGGCCCAGGCCGCCGAGGCCGATCAACGCGAGGGCGGACGGCTCGGGCACGCTCGTCGGCAGCCCGTTGGCGGCGGCGAAGGCCAGCAGCGGGGCACTGCTCTGGGCCGAACTGCCGCCGTCGACGCCCCGGCCGAAGTCGGCCAACAGCAGGCGGAAGTCGCCGCCGTCCACTCGGCCGTCGTAGTTGAAATCGCCTGCCGTCCAGAGTTGGTCGGACTGGCCGAAGTGCGCGAGGAAGGACTGGAAGTCCGCGAGGTTGACCCGGCCGTCGAGGTTCGCGTCGCCCCCGAAGGTGGCGGTGGCGAAGAGGGTGGTCGAGTCGACCGGCCCAACCCCGGCGAGGTAGGCCGGCGGCGTGCCCAGCGCCGACGCCTCGGCGTAGCCGACGGTAAAGCCGGGCCGGGTTGCCGACAGGCCGCTGTAGAGCGCGCCGCTGGCGAGCATCGCGCGGAGCGTGCGGGCCGGGCTGTTGCCGGCGTAATCGTCCACCAGCGTGCCGTCGGCCACATCGAACCACCCGCCGCCGGTGAGGGCGAGGCCGGTGGTGCGGACCGCGAATCGGCCGGAGGCGAGGGCGGCGGTGCCGCCGTCGACGGTGATCGGCCCGACGCCGACGTTCGCCGCGAACCGCGCCGCCGCGCCGGGGCGGACGGTGAACGGGCCGGCGAGCGTCTGCGGGGCGGCGCGGGCGAGCGTGCCGCCGGTCACCACGGTCGCGCCGCGGTAGGTGTTTGAGCCCGAGAGGGTGAGCCTGCCGCCGCCGGTTTTCGTCAGGCCGCCCGAGGCGTTGGCGGCGAGGGTCGCCGCGGCGACATTCGCCCCACCGCCGCCGCCGCCGATGAGCTCGACGGTGGGGGCGGAGGTATAGCCGACGCCGGGGTTGGTGACGGAGATGCCGGTGATCGCGCCGGTGGCGGGGTTGATGGTGGCGACGCCGGTCGCGCCGGTGCCGCCGCCGCCGGTGAGTCGGACGAGGGGCGCGCCGAGGTAGTTCGATCCCCCGGAGGCGCTGATCGACGCCACGCCGCTGCCGGTCGGTGCCGCGAGGGCTTGGGAGATCGTGACGGTGTGGCCGTCGGTGTTGACGGTCGCGCCGCGGGCGTTGACGACGGCCGAGGTCATGCCGCCGAGGAAGTTCGCCTCGTCCGCGGCGGCGGTGAGGGTGCCGCCGTTGAAGCTGAGCCGCGAGGTGCCCGCCCCGCCGCGGAGGCGGGTGGTGCGGAGTTCGCCGCCGTTGAAGTTGACCGCGCCGCTGCTGCCGGCGGCGAGGCCGACGGAAACCTCACCGTCGTTTCGCACCGCCCCGCCGGTGAGGTTGAGCGCGCCGGTGCCCTGCTCGCCGATGATTAGGCCGCCGCCGCCGGTGCGGTTGAAGGTGCCGGCCGAGACGTTGAGCACGCCCCGGCCGGTGGCGAAGCGGCCGACCGACGGGTAGGCGGCGGCGTTGACCGTGCCGCCGTTGACGGTCATCGAGCCGACGCCGTAGGCGCCGATTTGGAGGTTGCTGCTGACGGCCAGCGTGCCGCCGGACAAGTCGTAGGCGCCGTAGGCGTTGGTATCGAGCGTGTCGAACCCGCCGATCCGGCTATCGGCGTTGGTGCCGACGCCGTTGACGGTGCCGATGCGCACGGTGCCGCCGCTCTGGCGAACCGCCCCGGTGCCGTCGGCCGACCGGCCGACGTACAGTGCCCGCGTCTCGACCGCCCCGCCGCCGCTGACGGTCATCGCGCCGCGGCCGAACTCGCCGATGCGGACCTCGTCGGCCGCGCTGGCGAGGCCGCCGCCCGAGACGTTGATCGTGCCGCGGCCGTCTGCAAATGCGCCGGCGATGAGGATATTTGCGTTCGCCCGCCCGCCGCTCAGGTTGATGGTGCCGGTGCCGTTGCCGCGCCCGGCGACGAAGTACTTGCCGGCCCCCAGCGTGTTGCCGGTGATGTTCAGCGTGCCGGTGCCGCTCTCGCCCACCCATAATTCCGCGGGCACGATGGAGCTTTGGGCGATGTCGAACGGGTTGCCCCCGTTGCTGCCGCCGGAGAACGTGACGGTCGCGCCGTTGTTGAGGTTCAGGATGTGGGCCTGCTCGGCGAAGTCGAAGCCCCCCTTGCTGGCGGCCCAGTTCGCGTTGCTGACGAACTCGCCCGGCCCGCCGCGGTAGGTGTAATCCACCACCGCCCCGCCCCAAACCGTGTCGCGGATCAGGCCCGAGAAGCTGTCGGTGCGGGTGTAGCTGCTCTCCGAGCCGACGCCCGACCCGCCGGAGGTGCCCAGAATGCCGGCGATTTTGTACTTGCTCTGGTCGAAGACTTGGGAGTCGGGCGCGTCGAGCAGCAGGAGCGGGCTGCCGCTGTCGCCGGAGATGGCACCGACCTCGAGAAGGCCCAAGTCGCGGAGCCGCCCCTCGCCGTCAATGTAGGTGCGGACGAAGCCGTCGCCGTTGGCGTAGGAGACGTTGTAGCCGCGGTGGAACTCGACGCCGAAGTTCGGGTTCTCGTCGAAGTAGCCGTGGCCGCCGTAGCCCCCCTGCTGGACGAGGCGGTTGCCGTCGTTGTACCCGTCGTAGATGACGTCGCGGTGGAAGGCGGGCAGGCTTTTGATATCGCCGCCGCCGACGTGGACGAGGATCATGTCGGCGAGGTAGGGGATTTCCTGGTAGCGGTCGCCGTAGTGCCGCTCGCCGCCGATGTCGAAGTAGACGCCGCCGGCGTAGGAGAGGTGGTTATAGTCGAAATCCTGCACGACGTGGCGGGCGGTGATGACCCAATTATCTGCCAGGTAGGTGGCGGTGCCGCGGCTGTTATTGTTCGTGTTGAAGATGACGTGGGTGTTATTGAAAATGCCCGGCCGGTCATTCAGCCCGCCGGCGGAGGTCACGCCCAGATCGGGGCGGTTGCCGTTCCAGACAATGCCGTAGGACGGCCCGGCCACCACGCCGAGGCAGGCGGCGGCGAGGGCGGATGCGGCGAGACGGGCAGCTTTCAAGGTTCCTCCGGGGGCAGGGGGGCCGACGGGCGGCCCGGTTACAACACAGCGGCGGGTGCCTCCGCGACGCCCGGCGTCAATCTACCACATCCCGCAAGGGTGGGCACGAACGCTCACCTGATACGGACACCCCCCGGCGCGGGTTCTTCGCACGGGTAGGCAACATCCGACCTCAACCGTTAGCCGCGAGCGCAGCGAGCGCTTTTCGGTCCCGCGACGGAAAATCGCTCGCTGCGCTCGCGGCCAACCCGGACATTCGTTACATTCCCCGCTCGGGGTCGAAACGGAGGACCGGATGATTTCAACCAACAACCTGCTCGGCTGCCTCGCCGCCGTCCTGCTCGCCGTCGCCGCCGCCCGCGCGGCGGACGTGCCGGTGGCGTCGCTGGACCTCTCCCACGCCCGCCAAAGTTGGGGCGAGCCGCGGGCGAACCAGTCCGTCGACGGCCACCCCCTCACCCTCGCCGGCAAAACCTACGCCCACGGCTTCGGCACCCACGCCGACTCCCTGCTGGTGATCGACCTGAACGCCAAAGCCCAACGGTTCACCGCCGTGGCCGGGCTGGACGATGAAGTAACGTCCGACCCCCGCTCGAAGAACGCCGCCGCCGCATTCACCCTCTACGGCGACGGGAAAAAACTCTGGCGCAGCGGCCCCCTGCACCCCACCGACGCGCCCGTGCCGGTGGACGTCGACCTCACCGGCTTTAAAATCCTCATCCTGCAAGTCGCCTCGACCGGCGACAGCATCGACTTCACCCACGCCGACTGGGCCGACGCGACGATCCGAATGGCCGGCGACGCCAAGCCGGCCGCGGTCGACCCGCCGGTGGAGAAGGCCGTCCTCCTCACCCCGCCGCCGCCGGCCGAGCCGCGGCTGACGGGGCCGACCGTCTTCGGCGTGCGGCCGGGGCACCCGGTCCTGTTCACCGCCACCGCGACCGGCGACGAACCGATCACCTACGCCGCCACGGGGCTGCCGGACGGCCTGTCGATCGACCCAGAGACCGGCCGCCTCACCGGATCGGTCGCGGCGGCGGGCGAGCATCCTATCACCCTCACCGCGACGTCCGCCAAAGGGTCCGACCGGCGAAACCTGAAGCTGATCGTCGGCGACACCCTCGCCCTCACGCCGCCGATGGGGTGGAACAGTTGGAACGTCTTCGGCACGAAGGTGACCGACGCCGACGTGCGCGCCGCCGCCAACGCGCTGGTCAGCAGCGGGCTGGCGGCGCACGGCTGGGCCTACGTCAACATCGACGACGCCTGGGAGGCCGGCCGGGCGGCGGACGGCACCATTCTGACGAATGACAAGTTCCCCGACATGAAGGCGCTGTGCGAGTACGTCCACGCCAAGGGGCTGAAGATCGGCATCTACTCCTCCCCCGGCCCCACCACCTGCGGCGGCTTCACCGGCAGCTATCAACACGAGGCGCAGGACGCGAAAACCTACGCCAACTGGGGCATTGATTACCTCAAATATGACTGGTGCGGCTACCAGACAATCGCCCCGAAGCACGATCTGCCGGCGTTGAAAAAACCTTATTCCGTTATGGAGGCCGAGCTGAAAAAGCTCGACCGCGACATCGTCTACAGCCTGTGCCAGTACGGCTGGGGCGACGTCTGGAAGTGGGGACCGCAGGTCGGCGGGAACCTGTGGCGGACCACCGACGACATCAACGATTCGTGGTCGTCGATGGCCGGCATCGGCTTCTCGCAGGCGCCGCTCGCCCCCTTCGCCTCGCCGGGGCACTGGAATGACCCGGACATGCTCGTCGTCGGCGTCGTCGGCTGGGGCAATCCGCACCCGACGCGCCTCACGCCCAACGAGCAATACACGCACATCAGTCTCTGGTCGATGCTCTCGGCCCCGCTGCTGATCGGCTGCGATTTGACGAAGCTCGACGACTTCACCAAGAGCCTGCTGACGAACGATGAGGTGCTGGCGGTCGATCAAGACCCTTTGGGCAGTCAGGCGAGGCGGGCGAAAACCGACGGGGACGTGGAGGTGTGGACCAAGCCGCTGGCCGACGGGTCGACGGCGGTGGCGGTCTTCAACCGCGGCCTCGTGGCCGCGCCGCACGCGCTGGATCTGGCGGGGCTGGACCTCGGCGGCAAGCGCGGCGTGCGCGATTTGTGGCGGCAGGCCGACCTCCCGCCGGCCGACGGGCCGGCCGACAGGCCGGTTGACCTGCAGGTGCCGGGGCACGGCGTGGTGCTGCTCAAAGTGTCGCGGCCGGACTCGGCGCGAAAGCCCTAGTGACGCGCGGCGGGCGATCCGGTAAGTTGCCGGTCCTGAATCGGTCCAGACGGAGAAGCCAGAATGAGCAAAACGCCCTTACTCGCCTGTTGCGCCGCCGCCCTGCTGGTCGGCTGCGACGCGGGCCACCGCGAGTCGGCCACGCCGCCGGCGGCCGGGGCGGCGCCGGTGCCCGCCACGCCCGACCCCACCGCCGGCCAGCCGGGCGTCACCCCCGTCGGCCCGGTCCGCGACAACGGCCCGTTCACCCCCAAGCCCCCCGGCTCCCCCACCACCAGCCCCCCGCCCGACGCCTTTAACGAACGGCCGATGACCTACCCGGCCACCCAACCTTCCGCCCCGGACCAGACGACCATGCCGATGACCCCCCCGCCCACTAGTCAGCCCGCCACCGCCCCGTCGGCGTCGATCCAGAAATCCGACTTCGGCACCACGCCCGACGGCGCGCACGTCGACCTCTACACGCTCACCAACAGGCGCGGCATGGTCGCCAAGATCGCCACCTACGGCGCGACCCTCACCCAACTCCTCGTGCCCGACCGCGACGGCAAGATCGCCGACGTGACGCTGGGGTTCGACAACCTCAAGCAGTACGAGACCCAGAGCCCCTACTTCGGCGCCACCATCGGCCGGTACGGCAACCGGATCGCCAAGGGGACCTTCGAGCTGGACGGCAAAACCTACACCCTCGCCACCAACAACGGCCCCAACCACCTGCACGGCGGCATGAAGGGGTTCGACAAAAAGGTGTGGGCCGCCGCCCCGTCCGACTCGCCCGACGGCCCGTCGCTCAAGCTCACCTGCCAAAGCCCCGACGGCGAGGAGGGCTACCCCGGCACCCTCGACGTGGCCGTCACCTACACCCTGACCGACGCCGACGCGCTGCGGATCGACTATTCCGCCACCACCGACGCGGCGACCGTGTTCAACCCCACGAACCACACCTACTTCAACCTCGGCGGCGAGGGGTCGGGCTCGATCCTCGACGAGACGCTCACCGTCAACGCCGACGCCTACCTGCCGGTCGACGCGGACATGATCCCCACCGGCGAGTTAAAGCCGGTGAAGGGCACGCCGTTCGACTTCACGATGCCGACGGTCATCGGCTCGCGGTTCGACCGGTTGGACAACGGCTACGACCACAACTTCGTGCTGAACCACAAGCCGGGCGAGGTCGCCCTCGCCGCCCGCCTGAGCGACCCGACCAGCGGCCGGGTGATGGAGGTTCGGACCGACCAGCCGGGCATTCAGGTTTACACCGGCAATTTTCTGGACGGCAAAACGGTCGGCGCGGGCGGCAACGCCTATGCCAAGAACGGGGCGGTTTGCCTCGAGACCCAGCACTTCCCCGACTCGCCGAACCACCCGAGCTTTCCCAGCACGGAGCTGAAGCCGGGAGAGACGTTCAAGAGCACCACGATCTACCAGTTCTTGCCCGAGCCGAGGGCGAGCTAATGGACGCAACCCCCGACTGGCACCGCCCCGCCTTCGACGGCTCGATGCCCGACCCGTTCGTGCTGCGCCACGGCGGCCGGTGGTACGCCTTCGCCACCGGCCGGATCGTCGCCGGGCGCGCGCTGAACCTGCTGGTGAGCGACGACTTCAAGACGTGGACGCCCGCGCCCGGCCCGCTGATCCCCCCGGCCGGCAGCGAGGGGGCCGACTTCTGGGCCCCCGAGGTTGCCGTTGGCGATGACGGGAAGTTCTACCTCTACTACTCCTTCGGTACCGACGGCGGGGTGGTGGTGCAGGCGCTGCACGTCGCGGTGGCCGACGAACCCGCCGGGCCGTACCGCGACGTGCGGGGGCCGCTGATCGGCGACGGCGGCGCGTTCACCATCGACGCCCACCCGTTCAAGGACGAGGACGGCAGTTGGTACCTCTTCTACGCCGCCGACTTTCCCGACAGCGGCACGGATGAGCAGGGCCCCTACCACGCCGGAACGGCGGTGGTGGTCGACCGGTTGCTCGACATGGCGACCCTCGCCGGCGAGCCGAAGCCGCTGATCCGCGCCCGCCGCCCGTGGACGCTGTACGAGGACGACCGGACGATGGGCCAGTACGGCCCGGACCCGTTCCACTGGCACACGATCGAGGGCCCGTTCGTCCGCAAGCACGCCGGCACCTACTGGCTGATGTTCAGCGGCGGCCGCTACGGCGGGGCGGGGTACGGCGTGGACGTGGTCCAGTCCGACAAGGTGGACGGCCCATACTCGGGCGAGGGCGTTGATGCCCCGCAGGTGCTGAGCACCGCCATTACCGGCGTGCCCGGCCCCGGCCACCACAGCCTCACCACCGGCCCCGACGGCCGCGAGTACCTCGCCTTCCACGCCTGGAACCCCGACCTGACCGTCCGCCGAATGCACCTCGCCCCGCTGGAGTGGACGGCAGACGGGCCACGCTTGGCGCGGGGGTGAGCGGTCATGCCCCAGCCCCCACGCCTCGCCTGCTGCGGCCTGGTCTGCGACGCCGACCGCCTGATGGAGGTCCAGCGCGACCGAATCCTCCTTGGCGTCAACCTCCTCGACGTCCGCCGCGTCACGCTCCGGCACGGCTTGCAGGCGCCCCACCCGATCGCGCAGGTCGCGGCCGGCGCGCTGCTGCTGGCGACCGCCTACTTCCCCGCCGCCCACCTGCTGCACTGGTTCCTGCACGGCGGCCTCATCCTGACCGAAGAGGCGTGGCTGGTCGCGCTCGCCGCGCTCGGCGGGTGGATGCTATTGACCGCGTTCCGACGCGGCTTTTTTCTGGTGGTCGAGGGGCCGGCGGGCCGCAAGCGCTTCGCCTTTCGGCCCGACCCGGATGCCCGGCAGTTGGACGCTTTTCTGGCCGCCATCGAGGCCCGGTCGGGCCAAACGGTTGGCCGGGACGAGTCGCGCGTGCCGGGGTAGAGCGGTTTGCGTCTCACCTTACCGCAAAGCCGCAGTGCCCGAACCAGCCCCTGCTGACCGCACCCGCCCCTTCGCCTTCGGCCACATCATCTCGATCGGGTTCAAGTCCGGCGAGTACGGCGGCAGGAACCGCACCGACGCCCCTGCCGCCCCGACACAAAAGCGCTCGCTGCGCCCGAGGCTAATCGGCCGTCGGTTCGGTTGAGCGGTGATCGTGCAAAGCGCCTTACCGCGGCGATGGCGGCGGCGGTCGCCGCCGGCGCGGCCGGGCGGCGAGCGACCCGGTCTGGCGGCGGCGCAGCAGCAGCTTGGTGACGAACGACGGCCTGACGCGGAAGGTCCGCGCCGCAGCCCGCAGATCCCTCGAGCAGGCGCCCACTCCTCGCCTCTTGAGGAGGGCACGGTAAACCCAAATGCAGACCGCTCAATTCTGCGCCTCCGGCCGCTCCGCCACGTCCTTGGACGCCGCCTCCGCCTTGGCCCGCGCCGAGACCGTCGACCACGCCGCGCCGGCGGCCGCGGCGGCGCCGGCGTCGCGGGGGTCGTTCTTCGCCCGGTACAGCGGGGCGATGCTCTTGCGCGTGCCGATCTCCGCCAGCACCTCCGCCGCCAGCGCCCGGACCGAGCCGATCTTCTCGCGCAGCAGCTTGATGACCTCATCCTCGGCCACCGGGCCCATCGCCAGCAGCGACGCCTTCACCGCCTTGGGCTCCTTCACCGACCACATCACCACCGGCCGAACCAGCGCGGGCGACTTCAATTCCCCGGCCACCTGCATCGCCAGCACCCGCTCGCCCGACCCCGCCTTTTCGCCCAGGTGCCCGACGAGCGCCGCGGGCGTGCGGTCGGTCGCCCACGACGCCAGGGCGGCGGGGAGGTCCTTGTTGCCGCCCATGAAAAAGTCGGCCAGCAGTGGCTCCAGGGCCGACGCGACCGCCTGCTTCCGGGCGTCATCATCGGGGCCGGGCGGCGTGGCGGCCAGCACCTTCACGCCCTCCCGCCGGCTGAACCCGCTGTTGCGCTCCACGTCCATCAGGGCGAAGGTCACGGCGTCATATTCCTTGGGGTCGATCCGAATCAGCGCGGCCCGCGCCGCGGCGTCGCCGTCGGACGCCAACTCCAGCAGCGCCGGGGCCGACGCCTTGGTGCCGATCGCCTTCAGCACCCCCGCGGCGGCGTTGCGGGCGGTCGAATCGGCCGACTTCAGCACCGGCAGCACCGCCGGTTCGGCGTCGGGGCCCAGGGCGATCAGCATCGACTTCGCCTCGGGCGAATCCCCCAGCCGCGCCGCCAGCCGCTCGGCCGCGAACGGATCCTCGGCCGGCGAGGCGTCGTCCGCCGGCCGGACCGACCGCGCCGCCGCGTTCAGCGTCTGCCGCACCGCCGGGTCGTCCGCCGGCGAGACGACCGTGACGATCAGCCACCGGTCGTCCAGCAAACCGACGTACTGCTCGACGCGCCGCTTGTCCGACCCCCACTTCAGCCCCGCGGCGTGGGTAACGGGGATGCCGCCGACGGTGCCGACCTCGGTGTCGACATCGGTAAAGTCAAGCACCAGAAGCCGTTGCGCCTCGGCGGGCTTGACCATAAAGTCGCGCGTGGCGACCACGGGCCGCTGCTGCTTCGCGTTGGCTCGCGGGGCGAGGCGGACGTTGAGGCTGGCGTTGGTGAAGGGGCTGTCGCCGGCGACCGTCCACGTCAGGCCGGCGGGGTCGTCGATGCGGCCCTTGAGGTCGAGCTTGGCGGCGGCGGGCGGGCGGACCGACACCGGCCCGGCCGCCACGGCCTGGTCCGCCAGCGGGCCGGCGGTGGCGGCGGGATCGAGGGCGGCGGCGGTCTCCAGCGGCTTGAAGACGGCCGGGTCGGGCTGCTCGCTCGTCAGCGTGGCGAAGTCGATCTTGAACTGCTCCAGCCGGGATTTGAGGCTCGCGGCGTCGGGCCGGTCGAGGTAGGGCTTGGCGTCGGCGCTCAGGCGGGCGAGGGTGGCGAGGGCCTGCTCGCGGCTGCCCTTGGGGCCGTTGGCGGCCAGCTCGGTGGCCCGGTCGTTGAGGGACGCCACGCGGGCCCGCGGGTAGGCGTCGGGGTCGGCCGGGGCGGAGGGTTGGGACGGGGCGTAGGACGAACCCGAGCCGCCCGAGTTTGCATAAGAGGGGGAGGATCGGGCGTCGCGCCGCTCCGTCGCCAGCGCCCAGTCGGCTTGGTGAAGACTGGCATTGAGGTCCTGCACCTGCATTTTTTCGACGCCTTTGATGACCAAGCCGATCGTGAACTGCCCGCCGAGGGCCAGCACGACCGCGAAGGCGGCGGCGGCGGCGGCCTTGTCGGCCGGCAGGCTGTAGACGGCGAAGACCGCCCCGGCCAGCGCCGCGACGAACGCGAGCAGCGCCAGCCCGTTCACCGCCCTTCCCGCGGGCAGAACGCCGGCCGCCCCGAGCAGGACCACCGCGCTGAGCGCGATCAGGCCCGCCCCCGCGACGCCGAGGGAGCGGACGTAGGGGTGATCGCCCAGCCGGCCGCTGGTGAGTTTCGCGCCGATCCACGCGCCCAGCAGGGTGAGGGGGCCGACGACGGCGAAGTAGCCGCCGAGGGCGATGGCCTTCTGGACGATCACGCCCGTGCGGACGGCCGAGGCGTAGCCGGCCTTTTCGTAGACCGCGCGGGCGCCGTCCGACTCGGCCATCTTCGCCTCGGCGGCGTTGCCGTTGGAGACGATGCTGACGATGACGGTGACGACGAACATGAGCAAGAAGCCGACGATCAGCCCGCCGGCCAGCGAGTCGTTCCCCCCGCCGCCGTAGGACGATGCCGACGCCGGCCGGTACGGGATGGCCGACGCCGGGGCGGGCCGGGGGGCGTGGGCGGCGGCCGGCGCGGCAACGGCCGGGGCGGCGGCCGATTTGCGGCTTTTTCGCGCCGCCCGCTCCGCCCGCGGGTCGGGCGGCGGCACGGCGGCGGCCGAGGCGTCGACGGTGGCGAGCTGTTCCAGCAGGCTGAAGTCGTCGCTGCCGAAGCCGTCGGTCTCCTCCTCCTCCGGCTCGAGGTCCGCCGCGCCGAGCTCCTCGACCCGGTTGGCTGCGGGGATTTTCTCGCCGGGGATGCGCAGGACTTTCCCGCAGGCGCGGCACTTGGCGCGGCGGCCGGCGAACTCGTCGGGCACCTTCATCGGCGCGTCGCACTCGGGGCAGGCCAGTTTGATCGACATGGGGACACCTCAACGGCCGCCCGCCGGCGGTCGGCGGGGTGGGGCGGGACTTGCAACGGAACTTCCCGTCAGACGTGCGGCACCGGCACGGCCCGGCGCGACGGGCTTATGTACCCGATCCGCCGGCCGGTTTCAAGCCTTTTCCCCGCCCCCTCGCCGGGCATTTCACCGGCGGGCGTTTTGCCTATACTTCGGGCGATCCGGGGGGAGCACTGGAGGAAGCCTTGGCCGACGACGTTCCCGAACCCTTCCGCCGCCACCAATTCGCCAACGGGCTGACGCTGCTGGGGGAGCGGATGAGCGGCGTGCGATCCGCCGCGATGAGCCTCTCGGTGCCCGCGGGATCGAGCACCGACCCGGTGGACCGCTGCGGGTCGGCCAACGTGATCGTCGACAACCTCTTTCGCGGCGCGGGCGACCGCGGCAACCGCGAGTTGACCAACCACCTCGACCGCCTCGGCTTGCAGCGTGGCAGCGGCGTGGGCGTCCACCACGCGCGGTTCAGCGTGAGCTGCGTCGGCGAGCGGATGCTCGACGCGATCCCCGTCTACGGCGACATCCTGCGCCGGCCGCACCTGCCCGAGGACGGGTTTCAGGCCTCGCGCGACCTCGCGCTGCAGGCGCTGGACGGGCTGGAGGACGACCCGCGCGGCAAATTGTCGGTCAAGCTGCGCGAGTGGCACTGGCCCAGCCCCTACAGCCGCAACGCGATGGGCCAGCGGAGTCACCTGGAGAAGCTAACGAACGACTTGTGCAAGGTGGACTTCGCCCAGCGGTTCCGGCCGGAGCGGGCGATTCTTTCGGTCGCCGGCGACATCGATTTTGAGAAGATCAAGGATTCGGTCGAGGCGGCCTTTGGCGATTGGGAGCCGGGCGAGGAGGAGCCGATCGAGCTGATGCCGCCGCCGGGCCGGTATCACCACGAGGAGGCCAAGACCGAGCAGACGCACATCGGCCTGGCCTACCCGACGGTGCCTGAGACGCACGAGGATTACTATCTCGCGCGGCTGTCGAACGAGGTGCTCAGCGGCAGCATGAGCAGCCGGCTGTTCACCGAGGTCCGCGAGAAGCGCGCCCTCTGCTACAGCGTCGGCGCCGGCTACAGCAGCCTGCCGAACATCGGAAGCATTTTGGGCTATGCCGGCACGAGCAACGAGCGGGCGCAGGCGACGCTGGACCAGTTCGTGATCGAGGTCCGCCGCATGGCCGACGGCGTGACGGCCGACGAGCTGCAGCGGTCGAAGATCGGCCTGAAGAGCGCGACGGTGATGAGCGGCGAGAGCACCGGCGCGCGGGCCGGCGCGCTGGCGCACGACTGGTTCATCCGCAAGCGCCTGCGGACGCTGGAGGAGATTCTGGCGGCGATTGATGCCGTGACGGTCGAGCAGGTGAACGATTTTCTGAAGGCCAACCCCGCCGGGCCGTTCACGGTCGTGACGGTGGGGCCGGCGGAACTCAACATTCCTGATTAGTCAGTTGTCAGTGGTCCGTCGTCAGTTGCATTGGCGATGGGCACGATTTTTCTTCCTGCAACTGACCACGGACAACGGACCACTGACATGTCATTGACTTTCCATCATCGCACCCTCCCCAACGGCCTAGACGTGATTGCCGAGGTCAATCCCGACGCCCACTCCTTCGCCGCCGGCGTGTTCGTCAACACCGGCAGCCGCGATGAGCCGATTGAGCTCAACGGCGTTTCGCACTTCCTCGAACACATGATGTTCAAGGGGTCCGACCGCTACGGCTGGGAGGATATGAACCGCATCTTCGACGAGATGGGGGCGCGCTACAACGCCTTCACCACCAACGAGATGACGGCCTATTACGCGAACGTGCTGCCGGAGTTCACCGAGCGCACCGTCGAGCACCTCTCGCACCTGATGAACCCCGCGATCCGCCAAGAAGATTTCGACACCGAGAAGAACGTCATTCTCGAGGAAATTGCGATGTACCTCGACGACCCCGGCCACCGGCTGTTCGAGCGGGCGATGGAGGCGTTCTACGGCACCCACCCGCTGGCGATGAGCGTCTTGGGGCCGGCCGAGCGGATCAAGGCGCTGCAGCGCGACCAGATGGCCGAGTATTTTCGCGGGCGGTACGGGCCTGGCAATATGGTCTTGAGCGTCACGGGGCGGCTGGAGTTCGACGAGATTTGCGGCTTGGCAGAGAAATACTTCGGCACGCGCGACCGCGTCGTCGGCGGGCGGGATGTGACCGAGCCGACGCACGAGGCCAAGCGCGAGGTGATGACCGACCCGAAGCTCAACCGCCAGTACACCCTCGCCCTCACCCCCGGCCCCGGCGCGCAGGACGACCGCCGCTACGCCGCCCGCGTGCTCGGCGACGTGATCGGCGACGGCGACGGCAGCCGGCTCTACTGGGCCCTGGTCGACAACGCGGTCGCGGAGGATGCCGACTTCGGCTTCTACCCCCACGACCGCACCGGCAGCTTCTACCTCTCGCTCACCACCGACCCGGACCGGGCGGACAAGGCGTTCGACATCGCCTTGAAGGAGTTGGAGAAGGTCAAGGGCGATTTGGACGAGGACGAGGTCGAGCGGGCGAAGAACAAGCTCGCCAGCGGCCTGGTCCTCAGCGGCGAGCGGCCGCTGGGCCGGATGCGGGCGATCGCCAGCCAGTGGATTTACACCGGCCGCTACCGCTCGCTGGAGGAGGACACGGCGAAGTTGCTGGCCGTCACGCCGCAGAGCCTGTTGGACCTGATGGCCGAGTACCCGTTCGACCCGATGACCGTCGTGAGCCTCGGCCCGAAGTAGCCGCGCTAATCCAGCACGGTCAGCGGCGCGGGGGGCATCAGCAGGGTCTTTTTGCCCTTGGTGGCGAAGTGGACGACCAGCCGCACGTCGCCGCTGCGCTCGCTGACCTCCGCCACGGTGCCGACGCCGAACGCCGGGTGCCGGACCTTCGTGCCGATCCGCAAGCCACTGCTCGACCGGCCGCCGCCGTTGGATGAAGTGCCGCTGTAGCGCTCGATGCCGGCGAGGCCGGTGCGGTCGATCACCTCCAGCGACTCCGGCGGCAGTTCGTTGAGGAAGGGGCTGGTGACGGTCCGCTCGCGCACGCCGCGCATCGTGCGGTAGTTCGCCTTGGTGAGCATCAGCCGCCGCTCGCAGCGGGTGATGCCGACGAAGGCGAGGCGGCGCTCCTCCTCCAAATCGGCCGGGTTGGTCCGCGCCCGGCTATGCGGCAGGATGCCCTCCTCCAGCCCGATCATGGCGACGACGGGGAACTCCAGTCCCTTCGCCGCGTGAAGGGTCATCAGCGTGACCGCCCCGCCGCCGCCCTTCATCGCGTCGGTGTCGCTGACCAAACTGACGGCCGAGAGGTAGTCGGCGAGGGTGCCGTCGGGGTGCATCGCGTCATACTCGGCCGCGGCGGAAATGAGTTCGTTCACGTTCGGCACCTCCTTCTCCGCGTCCGGGTCGGCCTTCTTGAAGAACGCCTCCAACCCGCTCCGCCGCACCACGTCTTCCATCACCCGCTGAATGGTGCCCTTGGGCCGGTCCGGGTCGTCATCGTCCGGCACGACCACCAGGTCGGCCGCCGCTTCGTCGGGGAACATCTCCCCCGTGGCGGCATCGACCGGCACGCTCGCCGGCGCCTCCGCGGCCTGCACGGTCGCCAGCCTCCGCCAGCGATCCAGCAGCCCGGCGAACTCCCCGCACGACGCCACCGCCCGCGTTGAGAGGCCGTCGATCTCCTCCGCCCGCCGCAGCGCGGCGTCGAGTGACAAGCCTTCGGACAGCGCGAACGCCGCCAGCGACTTCTCCGTCGCCGAGCTGATGCCCCGCGCCGGCACGTTGAGGATGCGGGCCAAACTCACGTCGTCCGCCGCGTTGGCGACGGCCTTGAGGTAGGCCAGCACGTCTTTTATTTCCTTGCGGTTATAGAACTCCACGCCCCGCGCGATGATGTAAGGAATGGACGCCCGCCGCAGCGCATCCTCCATCACGCGCGACAGGCTGTTCATGCGATAAAATATCGCCATCTCGTCCCACGACACGCCGTCCTGCTTGTTCCGCTCCTCCAGCCACTCCGCCACCTGACGCGCCTCGTCCTGCTCGTCCTGGCACAGCACCAGCGGCGCCTTGAGGCCGTCATCGTTTTCCGTCCAGAGGGTTTTATCTTTCCGCTCACTGTTGTTTGCAATCAGGGTGCTGGCGAGGTGCAGGATGGTTTTGGTGCTTCGGTAGTTTTGCTCCAGCCGCACCGTTACGGCGTCTGGGAAGTCACTCTCGAAGTCGAGAATGTTTTTGATGTCTGCCCCCCGCCATGCGTAAATGGATTGGTCGGGGTCGCCGACGACGCACAAGTTCTTATGTCGCATCGTCAGCGCGCGGGCGAGTGTGTATTGCGCGTGATTTGTGTCCTGATACTCGTCGATCAAAACGTACTGATACCGCTCCTGAAGCTCCCGCAGCATCTGCGGATCTTTCTTGAACCCCAGAACCACCTTCATCAGCAAATCGTCGAAATCCACCGCCGCGTTGGCGTCTAAAGTTTCCTGATATTTCGTGTAAACCCGCGCCACCGTCTTCGCGTAAAAATCCCCCGCCTCGCGGGCGAAGTCGGCGGCGGTCAGCAGTTGATTTTTCGCGTTGCTGATCGTTCCGAGCACCGTGCCGGGCGAAAAGTTCGTGCTGCCGATGTCCAGCGCCTTGAGCGAATCCTTGATCACCTTCGACTGGTCGGCGGTGTCGTAGATGGTGAAGTTCGCCGGCATCCCGACGGCCGGGGCGTAGTGGCGCAGGATGCGCAGGCAGAGGGAGTGGAAGGTGCAGATCGTCGGCTGGAAGTCGTTGAGCCGGCCGAAGTCGCGGACGGGCCGGCCGGTGACGTCGCCGACGCGCTGCCGCATCTCGCCGGCCGCCTTGTTCGTGAACGTGATGGCGAGGATCGCCGACGGCGGCACGCCCTGGGCGATCAGGTACGCCACCCGCCGGGTCAGCACCCGCGTCTTGCCGCTGCCCGCCCCGGCCACCACCAACAGCGGCCCGTCCACGTGCGTCACGGCCTCTTTTTGCGGCGGGGTCAGGTCTCTCAGCAAGTCGGTGGTGTCGGTCACACCCCATCGTAGGGAAGGGGCGAGCGGGTGAGGGATGAGCGGGTGAGGCGGTCCGCGGCCCCAAGCTCACCCGCTCATCCCTCGCCCGCTCCTGCCTGATTCAAGACTTATACGCCTGAAGCTCGCTCAGGTACTCGTGCAGGGCCGTGGCGCAGTTGTGCTCCGGGTCATCGCCCTGGTGGAGCAGGGTGAAGTTCTCCTCAATCGCCGCCTCGGCGAGTTGCTCGAGCGCGCCCTTGTACGGGCCGGCGTCGAGGTGCTCGTGGTACTTGGCGCGGAAGAAGTCGTAGCCGTCGGGGTGCTGCTCGAACCAGTCGTACAGCCCCATCGGCGGGCCGAGGTGGTTGAGGACGTGGTGGACGGCGCACCACTGCTTGAGGTCGGTCGTCAGCCCCCACGGCTCCACCCACATGCGGGCGCCGTCGGAGGCCTCGGGCGTGTCGAACAGTTGCTTGATCTGGATCATCGGAAGCTCCCGCGGAAAGGTCAATCTGACACGGGAATCGTGTCGGACCATCATAGGGGCCGAACTCGGTTTTGTGGGAGCGAATCCAAACTTTCACCCGACTTGTAACCCGCCCGCCCGCCGTCGCCGCAGGTCGCGCAACCCGTCGCGGGCCATCGCCAGCCCACCGACGCCGGCGAGCAGCAGCACGAGGCCGAACGCGGCGAAGGGGACCATCGCCAGCGTCGCCGACGGGCCGTGGCCCCTGTGCCAGGCCACGGCCAGCAGGGTGATCCAGATGCCGTTCCAGAACGCCGCCAGGACGATCATCAGGCCGCCCTCGCCGACCGCCGCCCACCCGCGCGGCGTCGGACTAGGGCTTTCACCCTCGTCAAGGTCGACCTCCGGCGCGGTCTCGTGGCCGAAGCTCGATGGCGGCGCTCCCGCGGCGGCCATTTCGACCGCCGCTGCCAGGTGCGCCGCCGAGGTGCCGGTCAGGCCGCTGCCCAAGAAAACCGCCGGGGCGGTCCCGATGCGGACTTCCGCCCGCCAGTCGCTCGACGGGGGCGGCGGTTGAACGCGGACGCGATCGTCGTTCCGCACCGCCACCGCCCGGACAGGGCCGCCGTCGCGCCGCAGCCGACGCCGGCGGAGCGTGAGGCCGCCCAGCCGGCCGCGGTAGGTCAGCGCGTCGGCCGTCACGTCCAGCCACTGCCGCCAGAGCAGGTGGCACGCCGCGACCGCCAGCGGCATCGCCACCAGAAGGGCCGCCATGCCCCACGGCACCTCTCCCGCCTTCCGCGCCGCCATCATCGTGAATCCCAGCCCGCCGACCGCGAAGAGTCCGAGCAAGGCCGCCATCGCCCGCGACGGCCGGGCGATGAACCGCACGCCGTCCCGCGCCGGCCATGGCGCGGTCGCCCGAACCGTTCGCGGCAGGGGATTTAGCGCGTGCTTTTTTGTAGAAGCCATATGCCTAAGCCCGTTGAGCCGAGAGCGGAGCGAGCGCGTTAGTGTCACGGCACGCAAAAGCGCTCGCTCCGCTCGCGGCTCAACGGCTTGCCAGACAATCGTTTACCGCACGCTCATGCGGATCGGCGCGATCAGCGCCACCGGCCGGCGCTCGAAGGCCTGGACCATCTGCGCCTGCTCGACCAGCGCCGCGCGGGCGGCGGGGGGCAGGAGGCGCAGGACCGACTCGCCGCTCACCGGCGACTCGGCGGTCAGCCCGCCCATCAGGCCGGCGAGGGGGTTGGCGGTGGTCTCGGGGAGGATGCGGATCTCCAGCGACTTGCCCGCGGTCAGGCCGCCCTTCTTCGCCGCGTAGGCGAGGGCGTCGTCCAGGCCGCCGAGCTCGTCGACGAGGCCCAAGCCTTTCGCCTGCTGGGCGGTGAAGATGCGGCCGCGGGCGACCTTGTCAATGTCGGCGATCTTGCCCTTGCGGGTGGTCATCACGCGCTGGGTGAACTGGTCGTAGGTGTTGTGCATCCAGGTGCGGACCAGGCGCTTCTGGCGGTCGGTCCACGGGGCGCTGCTGCTGTAGAGGTTGGCGTTGGCGCCGGCGGTGAAGCTCTGGGTGGTCAGGCCGAGTTTGGCGTAGAGGCCGGAGTAGACGAACTTCCCGCCGACGACGCCGATGGAGCCGACGATGCCGGCGGGGTCGGCGAAGATGCGGTCGCCGGCGCTGGCGAGGTAGTACCCGCCGCTGGCGGCCATCCCGCCGACGCTGATGACGACCGGCTTCTTCGCCGCCACGCGGCGGGCGGCCTGCCACATCACCTCGCTCGCCAGCGCGCTGCCGCCGGGCGAGTCGATGCGGATCACCACGGCCTTGACGTTCGGGTCGCGCTCGGCCTCGCGGAACGCCCGCCGCATCGGCTCGCTACCGATGCCGCCCGCGCTCAGCAGGCTGCCCTGCCCCTCGCCGTCGGAGATCACGCCCTCGGCGTAGATCAGCGCGACGCCCGGCTTGTCGTTGGGCTTGGGCTTTTTCGCCATCGCCGCCAGCATCGCCAGCGGGTTGGAGAGGTCGACCTGCGGCTGGGGCGTTTGGCCGTAGTCGCTCATCACGTCGAGGTCGGTCCCGCTCTTCTCGCCCATCTCGGCGGCGATGAGGTTGCGGAGGCCGTCCTGGTCGACGAGGTGGTCGACGTAGCCGCGCTTCACCGCCGCCTCGCCGCCGAGGATCGTCTGGTCGATCATGCGCTTGACGTCGCTGGTCGGCAGGTTGCGCGACTGGCCGATCTGCTCCACGAGCTGGCCGTAGACGGCGGCGGCGAGGTGGTTCATCTGCCCCTCGAGCTCGGGGCTGGCCTTGGCGTTGGTGTAGGGTTCCTCGGCCCCCTTGAACTCGCCGATCTGGATGTAGTCCGCCTCGACGCCGAACTTGTCGAGCGCGCCCTTGTAGAACATCGTCTCGAAGCCGATGCCGGGGATGAACACGTCGCCCCCCTGCAGCAGGCAGACGTCGGTGGCGGCGCTGGCGAGTAGGTAGCTCAGCGTGTCGTAGCTGTCGGCGTAGACGAAGGTTCGCTTGCCCGCGCGGCGGAGGGCGTCGAGCTCGGTGCGGACCTCCTGCACCTGGGCCATGTTGAGGCTGATGCCGCTGCCAAGGTTCACGAGGACGGCGCGGACGGATTTGTCGTCCTTGGCGGCGTCGATGCGGGCGATGACCTCGCGGAGGCTCGACCCGCCGCCGGCGCCGAGGAGGCTGGGGCCGGCGGGCTTTTCGGTGATCGCCTGGCCGAAGTCGAAGAAGGCGACGTGGAGTTTGGCGGCCCGCGTGTCGGCCTCGGCCTTGAGGTGGTCGAGCATCTCGCCGGGCGTCACGAAGCCGTCGCCGTCGGCGTCGGCCGGGTCGAGCGGCTTGCCGGACTTGCCGGTTTTCGCCGGCTCGCCGACCGGTTTGGTGGCGGGCCGTGTCGCGGGCGCCGCAACCGGCAGCGTCGGCTTGGGCTGGATCGGGGCGGGCGGGGCCGTGGGCGCGCCGGTCGGCGGGGCGACGGGCACGGCGGGCGTCGGCGGGTTCAGCGGCTCGGCCCACGTCGGCGGGGCGGCGCAGAGTCCGACCGTCGCGGCGAGCAGCAGGGCCGGCAGGAGGCGGGGGTGAATCACGGGGGCTCCGGGGTGAGGCGTCGCGGCGGGGCGTTGCGGGGCGTTTGGTTGGGCGGATGTTAAGCGGCCGCCGCGGGGGAAGCAACGCGATTTTGCGGGGGCAAGGCGGCGGCGAAACTCGTGAAGCCCGCTTCCCTCGCAACGGCGAACTTTGCCGGGAGTTTGACGGCGGGCGCTTCCGGCCCATAATGCCGCGCCACGGGGCGAACGGTCGGCGGCGGATGAAAAGGAGCGCGGCGGGTGCGGACAGCGTGCGTCGGAATCATGCTGGCCGCCCTGGCGGTGCCGCTGCCACGGGCGGCGGCACAGGCGGCGGATGCTGCGCCGCCCTCGCGTCCGGCGGTCCAGTCGACCGACGCGCTGTCGATCACCGCCGCCGCCGCCTCGACGTGGGCCGACGCGGGGCGGAACGTGGTGCTGCTGGAGGGCGGGGTTCGGATCGAGGCCAACGACGCCCGCCTGTCGGCGCAGCGGGCGGTGGTCTGGATCACCCAGGCCGGCGGCCGGACGACCGCCCAGATCGCCCTGCTCGGCGACGCGGCGGTGGTCAACGCCACGTCGCGTCGGACCGGGGCGGAGCTGTTCATCACCACCGACGTGGCCGGCCCGGTGCGGCTGACGGCGGACCGGCGCGAGCAGGTGGACCGCAGCGGGTTGGCGGATTATCAAAAGGCCGACGCGCTGCGGCCGTCGGAAACCGCGCCGCCGACCTCGGTCCCGGCGACGGTTCCCACGACCACCCCGGCCACCGGCCCCGCGACCACGCCGGTGGTTCAACTCCTGCCGCCGTCGAACCCGGTGCGGTTCCAGGCCGACTCGATCCAGACGCGGCCGGGGTCGGACGGGAAGGTGGTGGTCGAACTCGGCGGCGGCGTGATTTTGACCAACCGCCGGGCCGACGGCACGCTGGTCGAACTAACCGGCGGGCGGGCGGTGCTGTTCACCACGCTCGACCGCCTCAGCGACCTGGCGGCCACCCGCAGCGCGGCGAACGATACTTCCTTGCAGGGGTCGATCACCTCGGCGTATTTGGAGGGGGACGTGCGGGTGTTCGTCACGCCCGGCGACCGGAGCAACCCCGAGAAGCGGCTGGAGGCCGACCGGGTGTATTACGAGTTCGCGCCCGACCGCGCGATCCTGACCGACGCGGTGCTGCGGACGAGCGAGCCGCGGATCAACATCCCGATCACGCTGCGGGCGCAGGTGCTGCGGCAGGTGTCGGCGGGGGAGTACAAGGCGGTGGGGGCGAACCTGTCGACGAGCAACTTTGCGACGCCGGATTATGCGCTCAAGGCCGACCGGGTGTACGTCCGCCAGGCGCCGCCGAACGAGCAGGGCCTGCGGTCGACGGCGTTCCAGGCGGACGGCGTGACGCTGAACAGCTTCGGGGTGCCGTTCTTTTACCTGCCGCGGGTGGCCGGCAATTTTCAGGAGGGGGCGATCCCGCTGCGGAACATCGGGGTGGAGCAGAGTCGCAACTTCGGCTTCGGGTTCACGAGCGAGTGGGGCCTTTTCGAGAGTTTGGGCCTGACCCGGCCGGCGGGGCTGGATGCGTCGTACCAGCTCGATTACCTGCAGGAGCGCGGCCCGGCGGGCGGGCTGGACGCGCGCTACAGCGGCGGGCAGATCACCGACGCCGGCGCGGTCGGCTACGACGGCCGGCTGACGAGCTTTATCGTCAACGACCACGGCACCGACCGCCTCGGCCGACGCCGCGGGCGGATCGACCAGGACGGCGTGCGGGGGCGGATCGACTACGCCCACCAGCAGTTCTTCCCCGGCGACGTGCAGCTCCAACTCCGCGCCGGCTACGTCAGCGACCCGACGTTTCTGGAGGAGTTCTACCAGCGCGACTTCAACGAGGGGTTGCCGACGGAGTTCTCGGCCTACCTCAAGCGGGCGCGCGGCAGCGAGGCCGTCACGCTGCTGGCGACGTACCAGCCCTACGACTTCGTCACCACCGCCGACCAACTGCAGGAGCTGACGAACATTGAGCGGCTGCCGGAGTTCCAGTACCTGCGGCTCGGCGACAGTTTGGCCGAGGACCGGCTGACGCTGTTCAGCGAGAACTCGCTGGCGGGCCTGCGGTTCCGGGCGAACCAGTTGGACCTGCGCGACAGCTACGGCTTCGTCGACCGTCGCGGCAATGACATCGACGAGAGCTACCGCGGCATTCCGAGCTACGGCTACACCAGCCCCATCGGCCCCGACGGCCGCACGCGGGTGTACGACGAGTCCTACACCCTGCGCGGCGACTTCCGGCAGGAGCTCGACGCCCCGTTCACCGCCTTCGACGGCCGGGTGAAGGTAGTGCCATACATCGTCGGCCGGTACACGGGCTACGACAATTCCGTGGCCGGCGGCGGGCAGAACCGCTTCCTCCTCGGCGGCGGCGTGCGGGCCTCGACGGCCTTTTACAGTGTTGATAATTCCGCCCGCAGCGAGCTGTTCGACATCAACCGCGTCCGGCACGTCATCGAACCTTCTATTGATCTTTTCACGAGCTGGGCATCGGTGAATCGGAACGACTTGACGATTTTCGACGAGTCGGTCGACGGCGTGGCGGGCATCAGCGCCGCGCGGCTCGCGCTGGGGCAGCGGTGGCAGACCAAGCGCGGCGGGCCGGGGCGCGAGCGGTCGGTCGACTTCCTGACGGTGAACGTGGGGCTGAACCTGTTCGCCAACGAGCCGAACGAGCCGTTCGCCCCACGCGCGACGAACCAGGGCCTGTACGGCCAGACGGCGCGGGCGTTCCGCGGCCTGTATTTCGAGACCGAGCCCGAGGCGTCGCTGGCCCGCAGCGGGGTGGACGCCGACGCCGTGTGGCGGGTCAGCGACACCACCGCGGTCATTGCCGACGGGGCATACAACCTGGAGGAGGGCACCCTCGCCACGGCCGCCGTGGGCGTCGCGGCGCAGCGCGGCGACCGCGTGAGTTACTACGTCGGCGGGCGGTACATCGGCGAGATCAACACCTCGCTCGCCCGCCTCGCGCTGAGCTACAAATTGACCGAGAAATACTCGGTCATCCTGAACCAAAGTTTCGATCTGGACCAAGGCAACAGCCGCTCGACCTCGCTGGCGGTCGTGCGGCGGTTCGACCGCTTCCTCGTCAACGTCAGCCTCTACTTCGACCGCATCGACCAGCAGGGCGGCATCCGCGTGGGCATCGTGCCCTACGGCCTGGCGGCGGGGTTCGACAGCGGGTCGCTCAACTCGTTCGTCAACCGCTGAAGACGGGGCTACAGCGCCTTGAGCAGCACGCGCGCCACGCGGCTCAGGCCGCTCTTGGCGTTGTGGACGAAGGCCGTGAAGATTTTGTTCGTCACGGACATGAACTCCTCCATGTCCGCCAGCCGCTCGCGGGTGAGCTTGACGGCCTCGGCGTCGGCGCTGCGGCCGAGTTGGGGTTCGGCGAGCATGTCGCGGCACTGCTTGATGACCTCCAGCACGGGGTCCATCTCGCGGCGCTTGCGCTCGGCGGCGATGATGGTGAACATCTCCCAGACGTCGCCGAGGCTCTCGAAGTACTCCCGCCGCTCGCCGCGGCGGTGGAAGCGGCGGATGATGCCCCAGTCGCACAGCCCCCGGAGGCTCATGCTGGCGTTGCCGCGGCTGATGTTCAGGCGGTCCATCACGTCGTCCGTACACAGCGGCTGGCCGGTGATGAACAGCAGCGCGTGGATCTCGGCCATCGTGCGGTTGATGCCCCAGGTCGCGCCCATCTCGCCCCACCGGCCGATGAACACGTCCTGCGTTTGCCGCAGGTGCTCGTCGAGGTCGACCCTGCGGCTGGCGGTGCCATTGGTGCGGGAGTCGGTCTTGGGAACGCTGCCGTTGGTGGCGAGTTTTCCGTCGGAGGCGGCGGCATTGGGTTGAATCGTCGGCATAGTCCTATTCCTTCCAGTCGATACTGAAAAGAATAGGGGCCGGGCGGGCGACGGGAACTTTCAAGTCCGTTGAAACGGCTGAAAGATAGTGCTAGCGACTACATGAGTTGGTCGCGGTAAAAGTCGATCATCCGCCCCAGCCCCTCCCGCCGGCCGACCTCCGGCGTCCACCCCAGCACCCGCTTCGCCCGGCTGATGTCCGGGCACCGCACCTTCGGGTCGTCCGGCGGCATCGGGTGGAAGGTGATCTCGCTGGTGCTCTCGGGGATCAGCGCGAGCACCTCTTTGGCGATGTCGAGAATCGTCAATTCCTGCGGGTTGCCGATGTTCACCGGCTCGTGGAAGTCGCTCTCCATCAGCAGGTTGATGCCGCGGATGAGGTCCGAGACGTAGCAGAGGGATCGGGTCTGCTTCCCCTCGCCGAAGACGGTGAGGGGCTCGTTGTGCAGCGCCTGGCGGATGAAGCTGATGACCACGCGGCCGTCGTGGGGGTCCATGCGGGGGCCGTAGGTGTTGAAGATTCGGACGATGCGGGTGTCGGCACCGCGCTCGCGGTGGTAGGCCATCGTGCAGGCCTCGCTGAAGCGTTTGGCCTCGTCGTACATGCTGCGGAGGCCGATGGGGTTGACGCGGCCCCAGTAGCTCTCGACCTGGGGGTTGATCTCCGGGTCGCCGTAGCACTCGCTGGTGGAGGCCATCAGGAAGCGCGCGCCCTTGTCCACCGCCATTTCCAGCAGGTTCCAGGTGCCTTGGCTGTTGACCTTTAGGGTGGCGACCTGCTCCTTGACGTAGCCGATGGGGGAGGCGGGCGAGGCCATGTGGTAAATGCGGTCGACCGGGCCGTCGAGCTTCAGCGGCGCGATCACGTCGGCCTCGACGAAGTGGTAGGCGGGGTTCTCGGCGAGGTGGGCGACGTTCTCCGGCTTGCCGGTGATGAAGTTGTCCACGCCGACCACCTCGTGGCCCTGCGCCAGGAGCAGGTCGGTCAGGTGCGAGCCGAGAAAGCCGGCGGCGCCGGAGAGGAGGATGCGCATGGGAAAATGTCCGTCGGGGGGGTCGGAAGGTCGGGGCGTCTGGAGTCGGTCGGCCGGATACCTTAGCATCTGCCCCGCGGCGTGCCACACCCCACGCCATGAGTATCGGCCGGACGCGGCGGGAGCGAAACCTTGACGACCCGAAATCTAGACCACGACCTCAATGTGGCCCGGCGGCGCGTGCTCGCCGGCATTCTGGTCGCCCTCGGCCTCGCCCTCGCCGGCCTCTACGCGACGCAGCTCTTCAGCCCCCTCGACGCGGAGATCACCGACTCGACCAGCTACCTCGCCTACCTCGACCGGATGCTCGCCGGCGACTGGGCGGGCCTCCGCGCCGACCGCGCCGCCCGGCAGCACCCGCTGGGGTATGCCGCCCTGCTCGCCGCGGCGTCGGCGCCGGCGGGGTTTTCGCCCGTCGTGGTGCCGGCGGTCGGGCTGGCCCTCCTGGCGGTCGGGTCGGCCTGCTTTTTCCTGATCGGCCGGCGGCACCTGGGGCTATCGGCGACGGCGGCGTGGGGGTGCGTGCTGCTGGGGCTGGCGAACTGCTACGCGCTGCGGTTCGTCGCGCCGGTGCTCTCGGACGTGCCCTACCTGGGCGTCTCGGCCGCCGCCCTCGCCCTGGCGTGCGCCGCCGCCGGCGCGGCCGATCATCGCCGGCGTTGGGCCTGGGTGGCGGGCGCGGCGGCCTTGGCGGTGGCGGCGGTGTTCGTCCGAAGCGTCGGCGTCGCGCTGCTGCCGGCACTTCTGCTGGCCGCCTTCCCGCGACTGCTCGCCGCGCTCAACGCCGTCGTGCGCGACCCGCGCCGCCACCCGCGCCTCGCGCTGGCGGCGGCGGCGGTGCTGATCGCGTGCATCGCCGCCGGGGCGATCGCGCTCCTGGAGAGCAATTACCTCGTCGCGTTCGAGGGGGCCGTGCCGCGGGCGAACCCGCTGCGGGCGGTGGCGGGGCAGGTTCACGACCGGCTGAACGACTTCGGCTGGCTCGCGCTGAACGTCCGCCGATTTTTGGTGCCCGTGCCGCTGCGGGCGGGGGTCGACTTGGTGGGGCTGGCGTTCCTCGCCGCCGTGGCGTGGGCTTTGTGGCGTCGGCGCGGGGGGTGGGGGCCGGTGGAGGTCTACCTGCTGACCTACGCGGCGATCTTCGCGGTCTGGCCCTACAGCGACCCGCGGTTCTTCGTGCCGGTGCTGGTGCCGTGCCTGATGCTCTTCGCCGCCGCCCTGCCCGCGACGCCCCGCCGGCCGGCGGTCTGGATCGCCGCAGGGTTGGCCGCCGCCTACCTCGCCGCGGGCTTCTACAGCGACCTCGGCCCCGTCCGCCGAGCCACCAGCGGCGGGCGGTTCATGGACCACATCACCGTGGCCGAGACCCGGCCGGCCTACCTCAAGCACTACGGTATCGCCCCGCCCGCCGCCGACGCCCTCGACCCGGAACAGCAGCGGCTGCTGACCCTGCTGAACCGCTTCGAGCCGAACCCACCGGCCGCCAGGTGACGATTCAACTGACGAACCGGAACCGCAAAATCGTCAAAATCGCCTTGATCCCGTCCTTCCAGGTGATCTTCTTCCCCTCCTCGTAGCTCCGCCCGTAGTAGGCCACGCCGACCTCGTAGATCCGCAGCCGCGGGCGCATCCGCGCGATCTTGGCCGTCACCTCCGGCTCGAAGCCGAAGCGGTCGCAGACGAGGGTCATGTTGTCCAGCACTTCCTTGCGGAAGACCTTGTAGCAGACCTCCATGTCGGTCACGTTCAGGTTCGTACACATGTTCGAGAGCATGGTGAGGAAGCGGTTGCCCAGCGTGTGCCAGAAGTAGAGCACGCGGTGAGGCTCGCCGATGAACCGGCTGCCGTAGACCACGTCGGCCACGCCGGAGACGATCGGGGCGAGCAGCTTTTCGTAGTCGTCCGGGTCGTACTCCATGTCGGCGTCCTGGATCAGCACCACGTCGCCGGTGGCGCGGGCGAAGCCCTCGCGGAGGGCCTTGCCCTTGCCGCCGTTCTGCGGCTGGTGGACGATCTGGAACGGCAGGCCGGGGTGCAGCGACGGCAGCTCGTCGAGCTTCGCGCCGGTGCCGTCCTTCGAGCAGTCGTTGACGCAGATGATCTCGCGCGACAGCCCCTCGGGCAGGGCGGCGTCGACGACGCGCTGGATCAGCGTTTGCACCGTCCGCTCCTCGTTGTAAACGGGGATGACGATGGAAAGTTTCCGCACCGCCGACAGGCCGTGGGACTCCTGCGTGCGCATGGCACCGGCCCCGCCGGGTTGAACGGCGGGCGGGTGGGCGGCGGGATCGGTGGGGCTCGAGATAGGGCGACTCCGGCTGAGGTCGGGCGGATGATAAGGGATCGGCCCGGACGCGCCAACACGGCGGCGGTCTACCGGGCTACCTAACGGTCGACCATCTCGTCGCGCAGCAGCCGGCCGTCGTCCATCGTGACGATCCGCTTGGCGCGGCGGGCGAGGACCAGGTCGTGCGTGACCATCACGATCGTCTGCCCCCCCGCCGCCAGCTCGTCGAAGATGCCGGCGACCAGGTCGCTGTTCGCCTTGTCGAGGTTCCCCGTCGGCTCGTCCGCCAGCAGCACCGCCGGCTCGTTCGCCAGGGCGCGGGCGATGGCGACGCGCTGCTGCTCGCCGCCGGAGAGTTTGTTGGCCCGGCGGTCGAGCTTGTCCCCCAGCCCCAGCCGCCCGAGCAGTTGGCTGGCCCGCTCGAACGCCTCGCCGCGGGTCAGCCGGCCGAGCTTGAACATCGGCAGGCAGACGTTCTCCGCCGCCGTGAACTCCTTGAGCAGGTAGTGGAATTGGAAGACGAAGCCGACCTTCTCGTTCCGCAGCAGCGCCAGCGCCGCGTCGCCGAGGGCCGCGGTGTCGAGCGCGTCGAGGTAGACCCGGCTGGGCGGGTCGAACGGCCGGCCCGCCTCGTCCTTCGCCGTCGGCCGGTCCAGCCCGCCGAGCAGGTACAGCAGCGTGCTCTTGCCCGACCCGCTCTGCCCGACGAGCGAGACGTAATCGCCGGGGTTGACGGCGAAATCAACCCCCTTGAGCACGTGCGTCCGCGCCTCCGCCGGCCCGAGCAGGCGGTGGACATTCTGCGCCCGCAGCAGGGACGAGGCCTGAAGAAGCGATGAGGGATGAGGGATGAGCGATGAGGGATTCTGATGCGTTGCTTCCCCCATCGCTCTTCCCTCCTCCCCCGTCCCTGACCTAATGGGCTCCACGGATGACCTCCACCGGGTCGTACGTCGCGGCCCGGCGGGCGGGGTAAACCGCAGCGATCAGGGTGATGACCATCGCGGCCACGAAGGCGATGACGTACTGGCTCGTGTGCTCGCTCATCAGCAAACCGTCGCTGGTGACCAAGCCCTTCATCTGGATCGGCACGCGCCGCAGACCCTCGACCGCGAGTTTGGCGAGGCCCAGGCCGACCACCGCGCCGACGAAGCCGATCACCAGGCCTTGGAAGACATAGATTTTGGTGATGTCCGCCCGGCTCAACCCGAAACTTTTCAGGATGGCGATGTCGTTCACCCGCTCCAGCACGGCCATGATGAGGATGTTCAGCACGCCGAAGGCCGCCACGATCAGCAGCGCGCCGGTGATGATGTAGGTGATAAGGGTTTGGATCTTGAAGATTTTGAGGAAGTTCGCGCTCGCCTCCTGCCAACTCTCGGTTTTGTAGCCGACGACGGATTCGATTTGCTTCGCCAGCGCGCCGGCCTTGTTATAATCGGTGGTGCGGATCACAATGTCGTTAATGACGTTTTTTCGATCCAATAAGGTTTGGGCATCGGCCAACAGCATGTAGCCGCGGGTGTAATCGACGGGCGTCACGCCGGTCTCGAAAATGCCGACGACCTTGGCGTTGGTCCGCCCGCCGGTGGAGGAGGCGAGGCTGATGGAATCGTCGATGTGCGCCCCGAGCACGTCCGCCACGCCGCGGCCGAGGACCACGCCGTCGGCAGTGGTTTTCAGGCGGTCGAAGCTGCCCTTGACCACGTTGTCGCCAATGGTGGTGACCTTGGTCTGCTGGTCCGGCTCGACGCCGATGACGCTGAGGTTGATGGTTTTGGTGCCGTAGGTGGCGATCACGCCGTCCTCGACGGTCGGCGCGGCGGCCAGCACGCCGGGCATCCGGCGGAGTTGGGCGATCAGGCCGGTGGGGTTCTTGATCTTCCGCACCTGGTCGCGCGGCTTGACGCCCTCGAGCACGAGCATGGTGTTGGGGTCGCCGCTGCCGTAGGCGAGTTTCAACAGTTGGGTCTCGCTCTGTCGGAACTCGTCGTGGATGGTGATGTGGCCGGAGGACTCGACGGTTTCGATAATGAACTTGTCGGTGAAGCCGTTCATCATCGCCTGCATCGTGACGAACATCATGACGCTGATGGTCACGCCGGCGATGCAAACGCTCGACTGGCGCAGGTGGGCGAAGAGGTAGCGGAGGGCGATGAAGCGGAGCATGAGGGTAAGGATGAAGGAGGAGGGATGAAGGATGAAGTCTGAGAGTTTTGGAGGGCGGCTAGTTCATCCTTCATCCTTCCGCCCTCATCCTTACGTCAGAACCCGCCCATGCCGCCGCTTTCGGGGAGTTTTTCCTGGTTCAGGCCGGCCGCTTCTTTGGGGTTGACGTAGGTGCTGCGGACGTGGCGGCCGGCGTCGCCCGGCGTCAGGGGGCTGATGACGACGCGCTCGCCGGGCCTGAGGCCGCCGAGGACTTCGGCGCGCTGCACGCTTTTGAGGCCGATCTTCGCCTTGCTGGCCCGCACGGTCGAGCCGTCGAGGACGTAGACCACGCCGTCCTGCACCGCCTGGGCGGGGATGACCGTGGTGGCGTCGCGGCGGTCGAGGATGAAGGCGAGCTCGCCGGTCATGCCGGCGGCGAGGCGGTCGGGGGCGTCGGCGAAGTTGACGTCGACCTCGAACGTCCGCCGCTCGGCCTCCGCCTGGTCGTAGATGCGGCTCACCACGCCCTTGAACGTGCGGCCGACGTAGGAGTAAAGCGACATGTCGACCACCTGGCCGACGCGGACCTTGGTCACGTCCTCCTCGTCCACCGCGGCCCGCATCACGAGGTTCGAGGGCTTGACGTTGGCCGTGCGCATCAGGACGTCGTTGATCGCCACGCGCGTGCCGGCGGCGGTCGGGCGGTTGAGCACCACGCCGGTGACGGGGGCGAGAAGGGTCTGCTGCGACAAGTCGTACTCCGCCGCCTTCACCGCCGCGTCGGCCACCGCCACGTCGCGTTCGAGCGTTAACTGCATCGCCTGCCGCTGGCTCTTGAGCGAGGCGAGGGTGCTCTGCCGCTGCAGCAGCCCGTCGCGGGAGCGGTCGAGATCGGTGCGGGACGCGGCGTTGGCCTCGACGAGCTTTTCCAGCCGGTCGGCCTCGCGCTGCGAGATGCCCACCATGTCCGCCGTGTTCTTGATCTTCGCGTCGAACTCCTGCAGCACCGGCGAGGTGTCGGCGTTGGCCCGCTTGCG
The DNA here is from genome assembly GCA_965260985.1 of Tepidisphaeraceae bacterium. Lineage (GTDB taxonomy): Bacteria > Planctomycetota > Phycisphaerae > Tepidisphaerales > Tepidisphaeraceae > CBDHCE01. The sequence continues at coordinate 415,632 of CBDHCE010000020.1, forward strand.
CTTCTCGACCGACTCGGCGGCGGCCTTGTCGTAGGCGTACTGAAGTTGCGAATCGACGACTTTCGCCACCGGCTGGCCCTGCGTGACCGCGTCGCCCTTGTCGACGAGCACCTGCTTGAGGATGCCGGCAGTATTGCTTTTGACCGGGTACTCGCGGACGGGCTGGACGGTGCCGGTGGCGTAGAACGCGAGCACGACCGGCGCCTCGACCGCCTCGGTCACGCTGACGACCGGGACCAGCCACGCCCACAGCCCGTAGCCGGCCGCGCCGACGAGCAGGACGGCGGCGGCGGTGATCGACAGCCACTTGGCGAAGTTGCGTGCGGTGCGGCGGGCCATGCGTGCGGCCGGATCATATGCGGTTCGGCGCGGACCGGCGGGCGATGCGGAACCGGGTTTGCATGGCGCGCCGCTTGACCGACCGGCGGGCGGCTTTTACTGTCAGCGGCCGGGGTACCGTCCGCCGTTCACGATGGGAGCAGCCGATGAGCGTGCAGATGGAGCTGAACAAGATCATCATCAGCGAGATGCAGGACCAGCAGATCATCGTGCTGCGCGAGGTCGACGGCGACCGCACGTTCCCGATCGTCATCGGCAGCAGCGAGGCGTTCGCGATCAACCGCCGGCTCAGCGGCCACCCGACGCCCCGGCCGCTGACGCACGATTTGCTCGCCAACGTGATCGAGGAGATGGGCGGCAGCATCGACCGGATCGAGATCACGAACCTGCAGGACCACACGTTCTTCGCCCGCATCCGCATCCGCCGCGGCGGCGAGACGGTGTCGGTCGACAGCCGCCCGAGCGACGCGATCGCCCTGGGCATCGCCACGGCGGTGCCGATCTTCGTGGCCGAGCACGTGCTGGACGAGGTGGGGGACCGGTGAAAATCGGTCGGAGTAAAGCCTTGGGCGCGACGCCAACTGGGTCGGCAGCGGACTCATAATCCGTCGCGGGCAACCGCAGAGCAGGTTCGATTCCTGCCGCGCCCAATCATCAACTTGCCGCACCGGCGGGATAAGCCCGTTCTTCGTAAGCTTGTATCAGCAGCGTGAGCGTTTCGAAGTAGCCGGCCTCCGCCTCGTTGAGGTTGTCGGTTCCGGTGCCGTCATCGCCGCGCAGGAAGAGCGAGTCGAACACCTCCATCGCCCGCGCGAGTTCCGCCTCATCCCTGATGGGTCGGAGCGGAAATTGGTAGATAAGCTTGAGGTAATCGTCCGCTACGCCATCTTTGGGCGAAAGGCTCAGGTTGGTGGGCATAACAACTCCGGTTGGCCGACTGAACTCAATACTTCCACTGTCCCCGATCATACTCTTTGTGCGTCAAGACGTGAGTAATCCTCATGGTAAAACGCTGATAGTTGATTTTGGTGATGATACGAAACTTGTTGCCGCCCACGTTGAACACGGTCACAACCGTGCCATCGGACATCCGCACCGGATCGGCTGACGGGAAAACCGCCCGTACCTCCGCCAAGTTATGCCAGTATTCGGGACGGCACTTCCAGTACCACTCGTCCATCGGCTTTTCCGCACCAGAATGTGTTGACCAGAAGGCGGCCAAGATTTTTCTCGATATGACGTTCATCAGCTTTTCTTATTCTAGCGCCCACTTCACCTCCCCCCCCACAATCGCGTGCGTCGCCCGGCCGGTCAAGGCCCAGCCGTCGAACGGGCAGTTGCGGCTCTTGCTCCTGAACGCCGAGGCGTCGACCGTCCACCGCAAGGTCGGGTCGATGATCGTCACGTCCGCCGCTCCCCCCTCCGCGAGGGTGCCACGCTCTAGCCCCAGAATGCGGGCGGGGGCGGTGCTCATCAGGTCGATCAATTTCATCCAACTGATGTGGCCGGGCTCGACCAGCGCCTCGACGTAGAGGGCGAGGGCGCATTCGAGGGACAGGATGCCGAAGGCGGCGGCCTGGAACTCGACCTCCTTCTCCTCCGCCCGGTGCGGGGCGTGGTCGGTGGCGAGGCAGTCGATGGTGCCGTCTACGACGCCCGCGATGCAGGCGGCCACGTCGGCGGCCGTGCGCAGCGGGGGGTTCATCTTGTAGTTCGCGTCGTACCCCCGGCACGCCTCGTCCGTCAGCAGCAGGTGGTGCGGCGAGACCTCGGCGGTGATCGGCTGGCCGTCGGCCTTTGCCCGGCGGATCAGCTCGACGCTGCCGGCGGTGCTGACGTGCTGGACGTGGTACCGGCACCCGATCGCCCGGTTCAGCAGCACGTCGCGCGCGATCATGAGCTGCTCCGCCTCGGCCGGCACGCCGCGTAGGCCCAGCTCATCCGCCACCCGCCCGGCGTGCATCGCGCCGCCGCTCAGCGACGGCTCCTCGCAGTGCTGCATCACGACCGCATCGAGCATTTTCGCGTATTGCAGCGCCTTGCGCATCACCGCCGCGTCGGCCACGCCGATGCCGTCGTCGCTGAAGGCCACCGCGCCGCGCGACTGCATCCCCGCCATCTCCGCCAGCTCCCGACCGTCGCGGCCCTTGGTCATCGCGCCGACGGGGTGGACGTTCGCCAGATCGACGCGCTTCCCCTCGCGCACGACGAACTCGACCTGCCCCTCGTTGTCCAGCGGCGGCCGGGTGTTGGGCATGCAGCAGACGGTCGTGAACCCCCCCGCCACGGCCGCGGCGCTGCCGGTGGCGATGGTCTCCTCCTCCTCATCGCCGGGCTCGCGGAAGTGGACGTGCAGGTCGATTAGGCCAGGCGCGACGTAGCAGCCGGTGGCGTCGATGACTTGATCGGGGGCAAAACCGGGGCTTCCGCCTCCGGCTACAACGCTTCTAATTTTCCCGTCGACGATCAGCACGTCGCGCCGCCGCTCGAAGAGGCGCTGCGGGTCGAGGAGGGTTCCGTTTTGGATGAGGAGGGAGGCCATGCGGCGGATTATGCCTTTTCCAGCACTTCCACGCGCCGCCCGTCCGGGTCGCGGACGACGAACGACCGGCCCCAAGGGTTGTCGCCGATCGGCTTGGGCTCGAATCCGAGGGCGGACAGGGCGTCGCGCAGCGGCGGGAGGTCGGGGGCCGAAAAGCCGAGGCCGGTGAGGTTCCCGGCGTCGGGCGAGGTCGCCGGATAAAGCTCCAGCACGCCCCGGTCGTCCTCGTGGGCATAGTGCTCCGGCCCCGACCCGTGGCGGTGCTTGGCGAAGGAGAGGCCGAACGCCTCGTAAAAGGCGCGGGACCGCTCGGGGTCGCGGCAGCGGAGGACCAGAAGGTTGAGTCGGTTCATTCGAAAAGTTGGTCAACGGCCATCGTCCACCCCGGCACCGCCGGCTCGGCATCGGCGGTCTCGCCGCGGCGGAACTCGGTGGGCGCGTCCGGCGCGTCGGCGGAATACTTGCGGACCACCACGTCGCGGGCGAGCAGGTCCACGTCCCAGACGACCTGCGTCCCGCAGGCGAAGTAGTCGGCGCGCTTCTCGGCCATTTCGCGCTGGGCCGTTTTGCCGTAATCGCCGTCGCTTCGCACCTCGACGGCGAACACGGGAGCACCGACCGCGAACTTCATTCCCGATGACGGCCCGGTGTACCATGAGACGTCGGGGCTGAAGGCGTCTCGGTCCGGCAGATCAACCACGAAGGCGCAGTTGTCAGGCACGGCTTTGCCGGTCTTCGTCAACCGTGAATACTCGCGGAGCGAGGCGTAGATTTCGCCGCCGGCCAATGCCGGCATGATTCCAGTGGCGGGCATATGGACAATCTCCCCGTTGACGATCTCGGCCTTACCTTCAACTTTGTAAAGAGCTTGGATTAACTTGTCCCGACGGACATAGTCCTTCGACGGACTCTTCATAGATGCGGGTGCGGGCTGAAGTTCTACACTCATGCTGCCTCCGGGTTGATGCCACATCTTACCGCGCCGCCGCCGCCCCCGTCACCAGGTACAGCACCGCCATCCGCACCGCCAGGCCGTTCGTGACCTGCTTCAGGATCCCGCTGTTCGGGCCGTCGGCGATCTGCGGGGCGATCTCGATGCCGCGGTTCATCGGGCCGGGGTGCATCACGAAAACGTCCGGCTTCGCCCGGCGGAACCGCTCGGCGGTCAGGCCGAATAGGTTCGTGAACTCGCGGACGCTGGGGAATTGGCTGCTCTGCACGCGCTCGAACTGCACGCGCAGCATGTTCACCACGTCCACCGTCGGCAGCACCGCGTCAAGGTCGTGCGAGATCGTGACGCCCTCGCGCGCGAGCGATCGCGGCACGAGAGTGGTCGGGCCGACCAGCACCACCTCGGCCCCCAGCTTTGTCAGGCCCCACAGGTTGCTGCGGGCCACGCGGCTGTTGGCGATGTCGCCGACGATGGCGACCTTCAATCCGGCGATCCGGCCGAACCGCTCGCGGATCGTGTAGAGGTCGAGCAGCCCCTGCGTCGGGTGCTCGTGCGCCCCGTCGCCGGCGTTGATGACGCAAACGTCCACCCACTTTGAGACCAACTCCGCCGCCCCGGCGTGGGGGTGGCGGATCACGATCGCGTCCACGCCCATCGCCTCGATCGTCCGCACCGTGTCCATCAACCCCTCCCCCTTGCTCACGCTGCTGCCGGCGGCGGAGAAGTCGAGCGTGTCGGCGCTGAGCCGCTGGGCGGCGAGGGTGAAGCTCGTCCGCGTCCGCGTCGAGTCCTCGAAAAAGGCGTTGACGACGACCCGGCCGCGCAGGGCGGGCACCTTTTTCACGCTGCGGGTGGAGACCTCCTTGAACGACTCGGCCGTGTCGAGGGCGAAGGTGATCTCCTCGGCCGACAGGTCGGCGAGGCCGAGCAGGTGGCGGCGGGTCCAGCGAATCGGGTCTTGCATGATCTTCGTGGCACGGGCGTCCCGCCCGCGTTCTTTAAGTCCATTCGCAGACGCGGGCGGGACGCCCGTGCCACGTTACTCCGTCGGAATCTTCTCCACCACGATCTCGTCGACGCCGTCCGTCTCGGCCAGCCGCACGTTCACGCGGTGGTCGCGCGGCACGTCGGCCAGCGTGAGGGCCGCCAAGTCCGGCTGGATCGGCAGCTCCCGGCCGCCGCGGTCGACGAGCACGGCGAGCTTGACCACGCTCGGCCGGCCGAAGTCCGCCAGCGCGTCAAGGGCGGCCCTCACGCTGCGGCCGGTGAAGATCACGTCGTCCACCAGCACCAGCGGCCGGCCGTCGAGGTCGATGCTCAACTCCGTAGGCCGGACCAGCGGGCGGGGGCCGATCTCCGATAAATCGTCGCGGTACAGCGTGATGTCCAGCACGCCGCGTCCGACGCTTATGCCGTTCGCTTCCAGCCCGGCGGCGAGGCGGTCGGCGAGCACTTCGCCGCGCGTGCGGATGCCGACGATGTTGACCGCCGCCGCGCCGGCGAACTCGTCGGCCACGGCCTCCACCATCTCGTCGATCATCCGCCGCACGTCCGCGGCATCGTGGTGGGTCCGCATGGGGGGAAGGTAAAGGCGAATTCCGATAACGGCAAATAGCACGGAACAAGCCGGCGTCTGAGCCGAAGGCGAAGACCCGGGTCCCTCGGCGCAGAGGCTTTATTCACAGAGTGAAGTTTCCGCGCCGAGACCCGGGTCTTCGCCTACCGGCTCAGACACCGGCTTGTTCCGTGCTATTTTCGGCGCGCTCCAATCGGAAGATCGTCACTTCCGGGCGGCACCAGTCTTTCGCCCTTTTGCCGTAACTCAACCCGCGATTGACATATAAATGCCGCCCTTCCACCGCGTAATACCCGTCGACATAATGCCGGAACTTCCCCGGCATCAGCCGCCGGCCGAGCTTGCTCGTCGCCACGGCCCGGCCGTGGGTGTGGCCGCTGAGCATCCACTGCCACGGGTATTTCAGCAGCTCGCGCGCGTTCGCCGGGTTGTGGTTCAGGCAGAGGATCGGCCGCGACGGGTCGACGCCGGCGAAGGCGGCGTCGGGGTCGATGTGGCCGGACCACTCGTCGTCCAACCCCACGATCGTCAGCGGCACCCCGCCGTCGCGGGCGATTTCACAAACTTGATTCCGCAGCACGATCAAGCCGCGCTTCCGCAGGGCGTCGGCCAGAAACGCCCCGCGCCGCGCCGCCTCGGCCGGGCTGCGCTTGCCGTGGACGCTGTAGTCGTGGTTGCCGAAGGTGCAGACCACGCCGTGCTTCGCGTCGAGCGCCTCCAGCAGCCGGGCGACGCGCTCGGCGTAGCGGTAGCCGCCGGTGATGAGGTCGCCGGTCACGACGACGAGATCGGGCTTGAGGTCATTTACCCAGTGCAGGTACTGGCTCAGGTAGCGCTTCCAGACGACCGGGCTGTAGTGCAGATCGGAAATCTGCACCAGCGTAAAGCCCTCCATCGCCGGGTCGAGATTGCGCAGTGGCATCGCGTGGCGCTCGAAGTCGACCCACCGCCGGTGCATCGGCAGCGCGTGCAGGCCGGTCAAACCGAGTCGGTTCATCGCCTGCCAGACGGCCCGGCGGACGCCGTGCTCGCGGCCCCAGTGCGGGTCGTGCAGAACGCTTCGGGGGGGCGGGGGGCGGCGTGCGTCGGCCAAGCGGCTACTCCAAAATCATCAGGGCCGCGGCGAGCTCTTCCTTCGCGTGCGCATCCCCCACCCGCTCGGCCGCCGCGATGCCGGCCTTGTAGGTCGCAATCGCCGCCGCCTCGTCGCCGGACTCCTCCAGAATCTGGGCCTTCTGGTAGTAGGCGTAGCAGTACCCCGGATCGGCCGCGAGCGTGCGGTCGAGGTAGTCGATGGCCTTCTCCGCGTCGCCGGCTTTCTTGTGTTCGAGGGCCGCGCCGTAGAGCAGGAACGGGTCGTTCGGCTCGGCGGCGAGCAGCGTTTCGAGTTGGGCGAGTCGGTCGGCCATTTGATAAATCCTCAATCGAACAGCGGCCGGTACGGCAGTTCCAAACTCGCCGCGACGGCCGGGTTCGTCACGTCGCCGCCCACCGTGTTCACCCCCTCGGCGAAACCCGGATCATCCGCTGCTGATTGACGATAACCCTTGTCCGCCAGCGTCAAAACGTAGGGCAGCGTGGCGTTGCACAGGGCGATGGTGCTGGTCCGCCCGACCGCGCCGGGCATGTTCGTCACGCAGTAGTGGACCACGCCGTCGACGATGTACGTCGGCGACTGGTGCGTGGTCGGCCGGCTCGTCTCGAAGCAGCCGCCCTGGTCGATGGCGACGTCCACCGCCACCGCGCCGTTCTGCATCTGCCCCAGCAACTCGCGCGTCACCAGCCGCGGCGCCTTGGCCCCCGGAATCAGCACCGCGCCGACCACCAGATCGGCCGCCACGCAGTGGTCACGGACGGTGTGCAAATCGCTGTAAATCGTGTCGACGTTCGCGGGCATCACGTCGTCGAGGTAGCGCAGCCGCTCGAGGTTGACGTCCATCAGCACCACGTCCGCGCCGAGGCCCGCCGCCACCTTCGCGGCGTTGGTGCCGACGATGCCCGCCCCCAGCACCACCACCTTCGCCGGCGCCACGCCCGGCACGCCGCCCAGCAAAATCCCCCGGCCCATCTGCGGCTTCTCCAGATACTTCGCCCCCTCCTGAATGCTCATCTTGCCGGCGATCTCGCTCATCGGCGTCAGCAGCGGCAGCCGGCCGGCGCGGTCGCGGATCGTCTCGTACGCCACCGCCACGATGCCGCTGTCGAGGCACCCGCGCATCAGCTCCATCGCGGCGGCGAAGTGGAAGTAGGTGAAGATCACCTGCCCCGCCTTGAACAAACCGATCTCCGCCGGCTGCGGCTCCTTCACCTTCACGATCATCTCGGCCGCGCCGAAAACCTCCTCCGCCGTGTCGACCAGCGTCGCGCCGACCTCGGCGTACTTGTCGTCGGGAAAGCCGCTCGCCTCGCCCGCGCCGGTTTGCAGCAGGACCGAGTGGCCGCGCTTGACGAGCGACTCGACGCCCACGGGCATCATCGCCACGCGGTACTCGTCGCTCTTGACTTCCTTCGGGACGCCGACGCGCATGAAATCTCCTTGCACCCTCTCGTGAGCCCGAATCTTACGCGCCTGGGCGGGACTTCAACAAGCCCGCCGCTTGCGGTATGTTCTGAGCTTCGCCCTCACCCCCCGCACAAGGAACGGACCCATGCCCAAGACCATCGGCTTCATCGGCGCCGGGAACATCAACGCCGGCCACATGAAAAACGCCGCCGCCCTCGGCATGGAGGTTGCGGCGGTCGCCGACGTGAACCTGCCCGCGGCGGAGGCGGCGGCCGAGACCTACGACGCCAAGGCCTTTGCCGACTTCGCCGAACTGCTCAAGGTCGGCCTCGACGGCGTGGTGATCGGGGTGCCCAACAAGTTCCACGCGCCCCAGGCCATCGCCGCCCTGCAGGCCGGCTCCAACGTCTTCCTCGAAAAGCCGATGGCGATGAACGCCGGCGAGTGCGACCAAATCATCGCCGCCCGCGACGCGGCCGGGAAGATTTTGCAGATGGGCATGGTCAACCGCTTCCGCGGCAGCAGCCAGACGCTGAAGACCTTCATCGACGCCGGCCGGTGCGGCCGAATCTACGCCGGCCAAGCCTTCTGGTGGCGACGCCGCGGCATCCCCGGCTTCGGCGGGTGGTTCACCACCAAGAGCATGTCAGGCGGCGGCGCGCTGATCGACATCGGCGTCCACCTGCTCGACCTCGCCCTCTACCTCATGGCCTTCCCCACCCCCGTCGCCGTCAGCGGCAGCACCTACAACACCTTCCGCAAGCTGGAAAATTACACCTACACCAACATGTGGGCCGGCCCGCCCAAGCCCGGCGCGGAGAAGGACGTCGACGATTACGCCACCGCCAAGATCCGCTTCGCCGACGGCCAGAGTTTGTCGCTCGACGTCTCGTGGGCCCTCAACATCCCCAACATGAAGCCGGAGATGGGCGTGATGCTCATGGGCGACAAGGGGGGCGTCTCGCTCGACAATCTGGAGACCCCCGCCTTCCACGGCGAGGCCGACGGCCACATCATCGACATGCTGCCGCAGTACGAAAAAATCGACCCCATGAAGGCCGAAATGGCGAACTTCCGCGACTGCCTCACCGGCGACGCCCAGCCGATGGCGACCGCCGAGCAGGGCCGCACGGTGCAGGCGATCCTCGACGCCATCTACCGCAGCAGCGACGAGGGCCGCGAGGTGCGGCTCGACGGCTAGGGCGGCTTTCATGTTGACGTGCTGAAGAACTTGTCGTCCCTCGACTCGCTGCGCTCGCTCGGGATGACAAGCTTTGCCGGCACACGAAGATGCAAATCGATCCAGGGCGGCCTTCACTCCGAAACGTTCACTCGTACCGGATGTCGTCCAGGTAGAACGTCACCGGCTTCCCCTGCCCGGCCAGCACCCAGGCGAAGGCGGTTTTGATTCGGCTCAAATCCTTGCCGGCCAGGTCGATGGTGTACTGCTTCCACTCCTTGGTCAGCTTCACCGGCGGCAGGGCGGCGGAGGCGGAGTCGGGGAAGGTCTTCTCCGGGCCGAGCAGGCCCATCTTGAACTCCACCGTCTCGCCGCCGCTCTCGCCGCGGGCCCAGAAGGTGAGTTTTTTCGCGCCCGTCAGGTCGCGGCCGCCGGGCAGGTCGCCCCAGTCGTTGGCGGGGCTTTGCCAGACGATGCCGCCGAAGTTGTCGGCCGCGCCGTATGTCAACTTCATGCACGTCGCGCCCGCGTGCGGGTCGACGGCCGACTTTTCGTCCATCGCAATGGCGGCGGTGTTGCCGATCCAGCCGGAGGGAATGTAGAACGGCTCCACCCCATCGCCGTACACGTCGAACGGCAGCTTGGCGACGGCGGCCTTGGGCGTCTCGACCGGGCCGTTGACGTACAGCGGCACCGTGGCGACCGCCGCGCCGCCGTGGTCATCCCGGACCGTGCAGTAGAGCCAATACCCCCCGCCGCCGGCGGGCATCTTCACCCCGACCGACTTGCCGCCGTTCTTGACGATCGCATCCGGGAACGCCTCGGGCGCGGCCTGAACGTCGCCGCCGGTCTGGTACTCGGCCGGGTCTTTGGTCAGTTTCCACTCGATCTTCAGCGGGTCGTTTTCCGGGTCGGTCACGTTCGCCGACACCTTCACCGTCTGCCCCGGATCAACCCGGCCGGTGCCCTCAACCGTCGGCTGGTCGATGCGCGGGCAGTGGTTTAACACCGGTTTGCCTGACCAGAGCAGCCGCATCTCGTCGGCCGCCTCCAGGCGCGTGCCGTCGGGCAGGAACAGGCCGAACCACGTCGCGGTCGCCTCCTGCTTGTTGCCCCAGGCGAAGGCGTAAGAACCGAGGCAATACTTGTTTTCTTGAGACGCGATGGACCGCTCGTAGGTGGCCCGGTAGCGGTCGGCCTTGGCGGTGCTGGTCAGTTCGGCGGGCGCGCCCCAGTCGTTCTTGCCGGTCTCCCAGGTGCCGGCCGGGCCGAACTCGGTGAGGACGAACGGCTTGGTGCCGCCGGCCTTCAAGTAGCGCTCCGCGACCGACGGCCCGCCGCCGTAGGTGTTGATGCCGACCACGTCGATCGCCGGGCAGAGGCGGTTGATCGACTCGACGCGCTTGCCGCCGATCTCGGCCACCACGGTCATCGTCGGGTGGTTCGGGTCGACCTCGTGGATCATCGCGGCGATGTTGTTCACCGCCGACCAGACGGCCGCATCGTCGCCGGTCTCGTACCCCTCCATCTCGTTGCCGACGGCCCACATCAGCAGGGCGGGGTGGTCCTTGTATTTCAGCACGGCGGCGCGGGCCTTTTCGTACTGCTCGGCGACCTGGGGCATCGACTCGTAGGAAAACCCGTGCCGCCGGTGGCCGAGCCAAATGCCGGCGGTGACGGTCAGGCCGCTCTTCTGGGCCTCGTCGAGTTCCTTGCCGAGGTCGTCGACGCCCCAGGTGCGGACCGAGTTGCCGCCGGAGTCCGCCAGCACCTGCCGCGACGCCCCGCCGCCGCCGCCCTTGATGAAGAAGGGTTCGCCGCCGCGCCGCAGGTGCCAGGAGCCGGGGGCGCCGAGGAGTTCCACCTTCACCGCGTCGGCGCGGGCGAGGGAGGGGGCGAACGCCAGGAGCAGGATGAGCGCGAGGGATCGGAGCATGGCGGGAATATACCATGTTCCGTCACAAGCCCACGGCTGAAGCCATGGGCTTCGACGATTTGTTCACTGCTTCAGCGCCTTCTCGGCCCGGCGCCAGTAGCGGCTGAAGCGCTTCAGGTCGATCTCCCGGTCGATCACCACGAACGGCTCGTCCTCGACCACCTCCACCTCGGTCGACTTGCGCAGCGCCTTGACCACCGACCGCACCCACGGGTCGGGCGAGGCGGCCGTCACGATCCGGTCGGCCCCGGCGTCGCGGGCGGCGGCGAGCAGCGTGTCGGCCGTGTCGCCGCGGCGGACGCCCAGGCCCGCGACGTCCGGCAGGCACTCGCTCAGAAACGCCAGCCGCTTCAGCGACCACCGGCGGCGCTTCAGGTCGGCCTCGTCCCACACCCACACGCGGCCCGGCACGTCGGCCCAGGCGGGGTGATCGGTCCGCACCGCGTCGAAGTGGACCCACGCGACCGCCCCGCCCCCGCGCGACGGCGGGGCCGCCTCAACGTCGGGCCGGGCGGTCAGGTCGTAGTCCGGCCCGTCGAACGCCTCGGCCCGGCCGTCGCGCCCGTCGCGGAAGAACTTTTCGGCCAGCGCCTCATACGAGTCGTCCGTCGGGTCGGCCGACGAGTGCGGCGGGAAGCGTTCGCCGCTGAACTTGCGGACGGTCTGGCGGTTGAACAGGTAGGGCTTGTGGCTGAAGGTGCTGGCGACCCACTGCCAACTCAGATTGTTCGACGCCGGGTCGCCGTCGAGCAGGTGCTCGAGGAACCACTGCGCCCCCGCCGCCCAGTGGACGCGCCGGGCGTGGCAGACGTAGCCGGCCAGCCACATCCGGGCGTGGTTGTGCAGGTAGCCGGTCTCGTGGAGCTCGGCGGCGAAGGCGTCGACCCAGTCCACGCCGGTGCGGGCCTCGCGGATGTCGCCCGGCACGTCGGGGGCGTAATCCGACTCGCCCCAGCCGGTTTTCCACGGCTCCAGACTCTCCCACACGCCCCGGCCGACGATCCGGTAGACGCGCTGGAAGTAATCGTGCCACGCCAGTTCCTGCACGAGTTTCCCCGCCGACCGGCCGTGGCGTTGGGCGAAGTCGCGGACGTCGGCGAGGGGGAGCACGCCGTGGCGGAGGTAGGGGCTCAGGCCGGTGGCGGCGCCGTCGAGGTCGTTGCGCGTGCGGGCGTAGGCGGCGGGGTCGACCGCCTCCAGCCGCCCCTCCGCCGCCGCCCGGCCGCCTGGGGTCGGCGAGCGGTGGCCGTCAATCTCGGCGGCGAAGGTGAACTGCTCGGCCAGGGTCTCGAACGCTTCGGGGGTCATGCGGGATTATTCGCCCGCGCGACGGCAATCGCCGCTTTCACAAAAGATGGCGGGCGGCCCGGCGGCGACTACTGCTTTTCCAGACTCTTCTTCCACTCCGCGTTCAACTGGTCGATCGTCTTGCCGGTCAGCTTCTTCCAGAAGTCGTCCGTGTACTTGCCCTGCCGGACGACGGCGTTGACCTTCGTGACCAGATTCTTGTCGTAGGTTTCGCTCGCCCAGTTGAGGAAGTTGGCGGAGATGCGGTACGCCCCGTCGTAGTTCGCCTTGCTCGCGTCGCGGATGCGGGTGCCGTGGGCCTCGGGCTGGTAGAGGTACCAGCGGATGTAATCGGGGATGCCCTCCTGCAGCCAGAACGGCACGTTCTTGCGGCCGAACTTGTACTGCTGGACGACGTGGACCATCTCGTGGACCACCGCGCCGACGGCCTCGCCGTCGCGCTGGGTCTCGAACCAGCCGATGTTGCACGAAATCCGGTTGCCGGCGGTGTAGGCGGGCGTGCCGCCCATGTCGTTACGGAACGCGACGGTGAAGCTGCGCGGCGCGGTGAACCCCTCGCTCGGCAGCAGCTTCACGATCTTCGGGTACCACGCCTTGCAGACGGGCTCGAGCTTTTCGTGCGCCCACTTCGCCATGTCCGGCGACAACCCGGCGGTGTCGACCGTGACCTTGAACGTGCCATCGTCCGGCCCGGCGTTCTTCGCCACCGGGGCGAGCATTTGGGTCTTATCCTTGGCGACGACGTCGATCTCGCTGAAGAACGTGTTGCCGAAGGGGTCCTCCGACTCGGTGCGGGAGAGGTCGAACAGGAGGTAGCGGTACTTGCCGAGCGAGCCGGCGTCGCGGTCGTTGAGGCTCACGCCGTACTGCCCCCCCTCGGTGCCGCCGGCCTTGGGGCGGGTGTCGACCGACGCCAGCCGCGTCCAGCCGGCCTGGGCGGGGTCGAGGTACATCTTCGGGTCGGCGTCGAAGTCCTGCGACTCGCCGTCGGAGGCGTAGACGGTGTAGACCTGAGGCGCGCGGCTGCCGGTGTGCCACGAGTAGGTGTTGACCTCCCCGACGTCCTTGACCGCGCCGAGGTCGATCTTCAGCCGCCCGCCGACGGTGGGTTCGGCGAGGAAAAAACTGGCGGCGGGGTCGTCGGCGGAGGTGGCGGTTTTGCCGTCGTGCAGGGCTTCGAGGCCGGGGCCGTTCGGGTCGGCCTCGCCGGCAATCAGGGTGAACTTTGCGTCGGTCGCCAGATCGTCCGCCGAGGGGGCGGGCACGCCGGGGAACTTGAACGCGGGCGTGGCGTCGTCGAACGTCAGGTGGCCGACGGTGGCCGTCACGTCCGCCCGCGCCGCGCCGGCGAGGCACAGGGCGGTCAGGCCGGCGGCGGCGAGGCGGGAGGGTCGGTTCAGGTTCATCAAGTCACTCCAGTCGAAAATCTTCGGAAGGGTGCAGAAGATTACGCCGTCAGCCAGCAGGCCGCAAGGTGGTCGGGCTCGCCGGCCTTCGGTTCGAGCGGCGGGCACTCGTTGACGCACTTGCTCAGCACCCGCAGCCGGTCGCCGCCGCTGGTGATCTCGACCGTTTCGTTCGCCGCAGCCTCCTTCGCCGCGGCGCGGCTGAGGGCGCAGCGCGGGTGGAACGGGCAGCCGCTGGGCGGATTGCTGGGGCTGGGGACCTCGCCCTTCAGAACGATCCGCCGCCGCTTGGGCCGCGGGTCGGGCTCGGGGATGGCCGACAGCAGGGCCATCGTGTAGGGGTGCTTGGGGTTGTTGTAGAGCTCGTGCGAGGTCGCCTTCTCCACGATGCGGCCCAGATACATCACCGCGACCTCGTGGCTGAAGTGCTCGACGACGGCCAGGTTGTGGGCGATGAACAGGTAGGCGATGTTCCGCTCCTGCTGGAGGTCGCCGAGCAGGTTGAGGATTTGGCTCTGGATCGAGACGTCGAGGGCGCTGACCGGCTCGTCGCAGACGATGAAGTCCGGGTCGAGGGCGAGGGCGCGGGCGATGCCGACGCGCTGCCGCTGGCCGCCGGAAAATTCGTGCGGGTAGCGGGCGGCGTAGGCGGGGTCGAGGCCGACGCGCTGCAGCAGCGACGCGACCATCTCGCGCTTCTCCGCCCCCTTGGCAATCCCGTGAACCGCGATGGGCTCGGCAATAATGCTGCCGACGGTCATGCGCGGGTTGAGCGAGCTGACGGGGTCCTGGAAGACGATCTGCATCCGCCGGCGGAGCTTGCGGAGGTCGTGTCCGTTGAGGGCGAAGAAGTCGGTGCCGCGGAATTTCACGTCGCCGTCGGTGGCGGGGATGAGGCGGAGCAGGGTCCGGCCGACGGTGGTCTTGCCGCAGCCGCTCTCGCCGACGAGGCCGAGGGTCTTGCCCTCGGGCACGGCGAAGCTCACGCCGTCGACCGCCTTGACGTAGCCCGCGGTGCGGCCGAGCACGCCCTTTTTGATCGGGAAGTGCGTCTTGAGGTTCTCGACCTCGACGACCGGCCTTCCCTCCACGGCGTCGGCGGTGTCGAGCGGGAAGCCGCGGGTGTTGGATTGGGTGGCGGGCATATGTCGTGGCACGGGCGTCCCGCCCGCGTCTGCGCTTTTGATTTTTTGCAGTCGGAGATTCTCAGGTGAAGACGCGGGCGGGACGCCCGTGCCACTACAGGGCCACCGCCTCCACGGGCAGGTCTTCCAAGCTCGCCTCGTCCGGGTCGAGCAGATCCGTCGTGACCTCCCGGTGGTGGTCGAGTTGCGGAACAGTCTCCGGCGCGCCGTCGTACCCCTCGGTCTGGTGGCATGCCGCCCAGTGTTTCGCGGCGACCTCCCGCGCCGTCGGCTCCTCCGCCACGCAGCGCTGCAGGACGCGGAACCGCTCGTCGCCGGTGTCGATCTCGACCGTCTCGGCGTCGTCCCGCCCCGCCGCCAATTCGCGCGACAGCGGGCAGCGGGGGTGGAACTTACAGCCGCTCGGGAAGTGCGACGGGTTCGGCACGTTGCCGGCGATCGTCGCCAGCCGCTCCTCCTTGCTCTGGTTCAACTTCGGGATCGAGCGGAACAGCCCGCGCGTGTACGGGTGCCGCGGCGTGTCGAACAAATCTTCAACCGTGGCCGTCTCGACGATGCGGCTGGCGTACATGACGGCCACCACGTCGGCGTTCTCCGCCACCACGCCGAGGTCGTGGGTGATGAGCAAAATCGACATGCCCCGGTCGCGCTGGAGCTTGCGGAGCAATTCGAGAATCTGCGCCTGAATGGTCACGTCCAGCGCGGTGGTCGGCTCGTCGGCGATGAGGAGTTTCGGCTCGCAGGCGAGGGCCATCGCGATCATCACGCGCTGCCGCATGCCGCCGGACATCTGGTGGGGGTACTCGCCGAGTCGGCGGCGCGGGTCGGAGATGCCGACGTCGCGCATGGCCGATTCCGCCTTGTCATACGCCGCCCGTTTGCCCAATCCCTGGTGCAGCGTGATCGCCTCGACGATCTGATCCCCAATCGTGTAGACCGGGTTGAGCGAGGTCATCGGCTCCTGGAAGATCATCGCAATGTCGCCGCCGCGGACGTGGCGCATCTGGCGCTCGGTGAACTTGAGCAGGTCCTGCCCCTCGAACATCACCCGGCCGCCGAGCACCTTGCCGGGCGGGGTGGGGATGAGGCGGAGGATGCTCATCGCCGTGACGGACTTGCCGCAGCCGGACTCGCCGACGAGGGCGACGGTCTGGGCCGGGTAGACGGTGATGGACGAGTCGCGCACGGGCCGGACGTCGCCGTTGGGCGTGTCGAAGGCGACCGAGAGGGCGTCGATTTGCAGGAGCGGGTCGGGCATGGGTTAGTCGGAGGTTAGTCGGCCCCCCTGAGCCGGGGGTCGAGGGCGTCGCGGAGGGTGTCGCCCAGCAGGTTCACCGCCAGCGAGAAGAGGAAGATGGCGAAGGTGGCGGCGGCCATCTGCCACCAGACGCCCTTGAGCAGCTCGAGCTTGGCGTCGTCGATCATGCGGCCCCAACTCGGCTGGTCCACCACGCCGAGGCCGAGGAAGCTCAGCACGACCTCCGCCTGCACGAAGCCGGCGAGGCCGAGGCTGAAGTCGATGATGATCAGGTGGAAGACGTTCGGTAGGACGTGGCGGACGAGGATGCGGTGGTCAGGCAGGCCGACCGCGCGGGCGGCGGCCACGAAGTCGCGGTCGCGGAGCTTGATGACCTCGCCGCGGATGTACCGGCACAGGCCGACCCAGCTCGTCACGCCCAGCGCGATGACGATGACGGGGATGCCGGTCAGCGCGATCGGCTGGCCGCCGGACCGCAGCAGGGGCAGGTGGTATTCCTTCAGCACGAACGCCAGCGCGAGGATCAAAATGATGCCTGGAATGCTGCTGACGGTGGAGAAGAGCCAGATGACCAGGCTGTCGACCCAGCCGCCCATGTAGCCGGCGATCAGGCCCAGGGCGGTGCCGATGGTGATGCTGATCGCGCTGGCGAGCAGGGCGACGGTGAGGGCGACGCGCGAGCCGAACAGGAACCGCCAGAAGACGCTGCGGCCCAGGAAGTCGGTGCCGACCCAGACCGACGGGTCGATGCGGTGGCTGACGGGGTTGTGAAACAGCGGGGGCGTGTTGGGCTCGGCCACGGTCTGGTCGATCAGGTTGCCCCAGGGCATGGCGTCGCTGCTCATCACGCCGGTGGCCGCCACGAGGGCCACCAGGACGTAGAAGGCCAGGATCAGGGCCGAGGCGAGGGCGATCTTGCTGCCCAGCACGCGGCGCCAGACCTCGCGCGTGAGCGACTGCGGCCGGGCCGGGCCATCCCCGGACCCGCCCGAGCCGTCGGGCACGTGGCCCGGCAGGCGGTCCGGCGGGCCGTCCGGCGGGCCGTCCACCTCGGAGGCGGCCTCTTCGACGGCGAGGTTGATGTCGGCTTCGGTGCGAAGGGTCACGGCTTGAGTCTCTCGAAAACGGCCTGCGGGCAGAGCCTTCGGCGGGCACCTTACTTGAAGCTCACGCGCGGGTC
Source organism: Tepidisphaeraceae bacterium (assembly GCA_965260985.1). Taxonomy (GTDB): domain Bacteria; phylum Planctomycetota; class Phycisphaerae; order Tepidisphaerales; family Tepidisphaeraceae; genus CBDHCE01. The sequence goes on from CBDHCE010000020.1 coordinate 432,957, forward strand.
CACCAGCGCGTAGCAGATGTCGGTCACGAGCAGCAGCACGACGTACACGACCGCCAGGACGTAGGTCATCCCCATCACCACCGAGCGGTCGTTGTTGTTGATCGCCTCGACCATCAGGTTCCCCAGCCCCGGCACCTGGAAGATCCGCTCCAGCAGCAGCGACCCCAGCACCAGCCCCGGCAGGGCCGTCACCACGCTGGTCAGCACGGGGATCATCGCGTTGCGCAGGACGTGGGTGAAGAGGATCTCGCGCCGCGAGACGCCCTTGGCGGCGGCGGTGCGGACGTAGTCGGCGCCGACCTCCTCCAGCATCACCGTGCGGTAGAACCGCACGCCCCCGCCGAGGCCGACCAGCACGCTGATGACGATCGGCATCGCCGCGTACCGGACGGCGGCCAGCCCCGGCTCCCACCCCGCGACCGGGAAGATGCCCCACTCGCGCCCCAGCAGCCACTGCGCCGCGATGTAAACGCTCAGCGCCGGCACGCTCAGCCCAAGCACGGCCAGGAACGTCATCGAATAATCCTGCCACTGCCCCCGCTTGAACGCCACCGCCAGCGCGAGCGAGAGTTGGATGCCGAGGATGATGAAGAACGCGGGCACCTGAATGAGCATCGACGCCGGCGCCTTGCGAACCACCAAATCCCAGAACGGCGTCTCCCAGTGCATCGACTCGGGCAGGCGGAAGGTCAGCACGTCGAAGAACTGCGTGTTGAATGCCCCGGCGACGTTCCCGTGGGCGAGGTCGGCGAAGTCGAACCACCGCGGCTTGTCCAGCCCCATCTTCGCCCGGATCGCGGTAAGCACCTCGGGCGTGGCGAACTTGCCGGCGTACTGCCGGGCGGGGTCGGGCGCGACGACCGAGAAGAGCACGAACGTGATGACCACCACGCCGAGCACAATCGGGATCGTCCAGAGGATGCGGCGGATGATGTAGGCCAGCATGGGGAGGGAGGGGGAGGGGGTCCGAGTCGGGTCTACCAGAGGCCTAATCCTTCAGCCGCTTGGAGCGGAGGGCGCTGTTGAGCTCCAGGTACTTCCGGTCGCCGTGGGCGTAATCGTTCACCACGCGGTTCTCAACCCAGTCGTAGTAGAGGGAGTAGCTCACGCCGTAGAAGTTCAGGATCCACGGGCAGTCCTCCATGACGATCTGCTGCATCTTCCGGTAGATCGCGTCGCGCTGCGGCCCCGGCTGCATGACGGCGGACTTGGCGTAGAGGGCGTCGTACTGGGGATTTGAGTAGTTGGCGGAGTTGGGGCCGGGGGAGACGTTCTGGGTCCAGAAGAGCTGCAGGAACGTCTGCTCGTCGGGGTAGTCCGCGACCCAGCCCATGGCGTAGAACTGGGCCTGCTTGCCGTCGATCTTCTCCTGGAAGCGGGCCCAGGTGACGAACTCGGTCTCGATGTTCAGGCCGATGGTCGCCATCTGCCGCTTCATGAACTCCGACGTCTGGCGGGAGTTGGTGTCGGTGCCGGGCAGCAGCAGCCGGATCGTGGGGATCGGGCCGCCGTTGATCTTCACCGCCTCCTTCATCTTCTCCTTGGCGGCGGCGAGGTTGAGCTCGGTGTAGGGGTTTCTGAGGTTTTCGTCGTAGGTCGGGAAGCCCGGCGGAATCGGTCCGATCGCCGGGCTGCCCCGGCCGTTCATGAACAAATTGATGTACGCCTGGCGGTCGAACGCCATGCTCATCGCCTGCCGCAGCGGCTTGTTCTTGCCCACCAGCGGGTCGTCCATGTTGAACCCGTAGTACCAGATGGCCGGGTACGGGCTCTTGTTCAGGGTGATCCCCTTCGCCGCCATCTCCGGCGTCAGGCCTTGGGTGTTCGCGTCGATCGCCTGGGCGAAGGTGTCCTTCGGGATGCCGTTGACGTCCAGCAGCCCCTGCTGGAACAGCGCCCAGCTCGGCAACGCCTCCTGGAAGTAATCGAGCTGCAGGCGCTTGATCCTCGGCAGCCGGTCGGCCTCGGGCACCGCCGCGCCGCCCTCGACCTCCGGCCGGCCGCGGTAGGCGGGGTTGGCCTCGAACACGATCCGCTGCTCGGGCAGGTTTTCCGCCAGAACGTAGGGGCCGCTGCCGATGGGGTGGTGCTTGATCGCCGCGCCCCAGTGCCTCACCGCCTCGCGCGACACCGGCGCGGTCGGCATCTGCGCCAGCCCGTACAGCAACTGCGGGCTCGGCTTGACCAACTTGATCTGCAGCGTGTGGGCGTCCAGCGCCTCGAACCCCTCCACCGGCCGGTCCCAGTCGATGTCGGCCGGGGCCGTTTTTTTCGTGTAGTCCCGCCACGCCTCCAGGCCCGCAATTTTCCCCTCGAACAGTTGCGAGTAATTCGGCGTCGCCAGGTGAAAGTCCGCCAGCCGCTTGAAGGAATAGACGAAGTCGGCGGCGGTGATCTCGCCGCCGGTGCCCGCCGGCCACACGAGCTTTTCCGGGTCGTAATATTGGACGCCCGGCTTGATCTTGATCGTGTACGTCAGCCCGTCCTTGCTGACCTCGGGCAACCCGGCGGCGAGCTCCGGCACGATCTGGTAGGGCCGCTTGGTGTAGTCGTAGTTGTAAAGCGTCTCGAAGATGTTGCCCGCGATGTCGCCGCTGGTGGTGTCGCCGATGGCGGCGGGGTCGAGCGTTTTGACGTTCGACCCGTAGGCGGTGTACAGCGTGCCCGGGTCGCGGGTCGGGGCGACGGCGAAGCTCGCGCCGAGGGCGGCGATCATCACCACCACCAGGCCGACGTAGCCGAAGAAGAGCCACTTGGTGAATTGCATCGCACTCCTCGCTGGTCGGCGCGTCGTCCGGGGCGGATTGACTGCGGGCAGTTTAAGCACGCGCCGGGGCCGGCGTCAAAGTTTGGCCGCCTCGCGCTTCGGGTCGAACAAATCCCGCAGCCCGTCGCCCAGGAAGTTCAGGCACAGCAGCGTCAGCGCCAGCAGCACGCACGGGAAGAAGAGCTGCCACCACAAATGGTCCAGCGGGTTCAGCGCCGGCTGCAACCCGTTGGCGGCCAGGCTGCCCCAGCTCGGCACCGGGGCGTTCACCCCGATGCCCAGAAAGCTCAGGAACGACTCCTGCAAAATCGCCTGCGGCACCGTCAGCGTGGCGTAGACCGTGATCGGCCCGACCAGGTTCGGCAGCAGGTGGCGGAGGAAGATCCGCCGCTCGGGCAAACCGGCGGCGCGGGCGGCCTCGATGAACGGCTGGCCGCGGAGGCTCAGCACCTGGCCGCGCACGACGCGGGCCATCGTCAGCCAGCTCACCAGGCCGATGGCGAGGAACAGGACGATCAGGTTCGCCGCCTTGGCGTCGCCGACGAGGGCGGTCAGGGGGCGGTCGAGGGCGACCTTGAAGAGGATCACCAGCAGCAGGTAGGGCAGGCCGTAGATCACGTCGACGGTCCGCATGAGCAGGGCGTCGACCCACCCGCCGCGGTAGCCGGCGAAGAGGCCGACGGCGGTGCCGAGGAGGACCGCGATCGCCGCCGCGGCGGTGCCGACGGCCAGGGAGATCGTCCCGCCGAGCAGGCACCGTCCGACGAGGCTGCGGCCCAGGCGGTCGGCGCCGAACCACATCGCCGCCCCCGCCGCCGGCCCCGCGTCGCTGCGCGCCAGCCGCTGGCCGTCGTAGAAAATCGGGCTGCCCGGCGAGAGGGTGAACGGCATCGACCCGACGCACGCGAGCAGGATCAGCCCCAGCAGCCCGCCGCCGAGGAGGATCCGCCCGTTGGCGAACGCCCGCCGCGCGAGCGTGTCGGCGGCGGCAATGGTCGGGGAGGGGGGCATTTTGGTGCGTGGTGCGTGGTGCGTGGTGCGTGGTGCGTGGTCAGTCGTCAGTCGTCAGTCGTCAGTTGGAAGAGTCTACAAGCCGGCGTCTGAGCCGAAGGCGAAGACCCGGATTCGTTCGGCTTCGGGAGCGTCTCGAACTCCGAACGAATCCGGGCCTTCGCCTTCGGCTCAGACACCGGCTTATTTCGGCCCAGTGAAGCACCTCAAATCCTCACGCACCACGCACCACGCACCACGCACCACGCACCACGCACCACGCACCACGCACCACGCACCACGCACCACGCACCACGCACCACGCACCACGCACCACGCACCACGCACCACGCACCACGGATCACGCCTCGATCCGCGGGTCCACCACCGTGTACGCCACGTCCACCAGCAGATTCAGCGTCAGCAGCAGGACCGAGTAGACCATCACCGACGCCAGGATCAGCGGCTGGTCGCGGGTCTGCACGCTTTTGACGAAGAATGCGCCGAGGCCGGGGATGCTGAAGACCTGCTCCACCACGAACGACCCCACCAGCGTGCCGGCGGCGGCGGGGCCGAGGAAGCTCAGCACCGGCAGCAGCGCGTTCCGCAGGCAGTGCTTGAAGATCACCCGCCGCCGGGTCAGCCCCTTCGCCCGCGCGGTCCGCACATAATCGCTCCCCAGCACGTCGATCATGCTCACCCGCGTCAGCCGGGCGATGTACGCCATCGGCAGCAGCGACAGCGCGATCGCTGGCAGCAGCCCGTGGCGGAACCGCTGCCACAGGGCGTCGGGCAGATTTTCGGCCGTCGCGCCCCAGTCGGTCACGAACGCGCCGGCGGGGATCGAGTAGGCCGTCCGCACCACGTCCTCGCGCGGCCAATTCCCCAGCGGCAGGATCTCCGCGCCCGTCGCGTCGTTCGCCAAATAAACCGCCGACAGCAGCCCCGCGGCGATCACGAAGCTCGGGATGCTCACGCCCGCCAGCGAGACGCCCAGCGACAGCCAGTCCGCCGCACGCCCGCGGTAGACCGCCGCCAGCGTGCCGATCAGCACGCCCGCCGCCACCGCGATCAGAATGGCGAACGCCCCAAGGCCCAGCGACACCGGCAGCGTGTCGTCCAAGATTTCGCGGACGGTGGTGCCGGGGTAGCCGAAGCTCCGGCCGAAATCCCCCTGCACCATCTTGACCGGGTAGTAGGTGAGGAACGCCCACGGGTCGTCGGCGTGGTAGTCCCGCCGCATCGCCGCGAGAGTCGCAGGGTCGACCGCCCGCTCGGACCGCTGGAACGGGTTGCCCGGCACCACCCACGCCAGCAGGTAGGTCGTGACGTAAATCACCGCCAGGATCAGCGGGAACTGCACCAGCCGGCGGAGGAGAAACTTCGCCATCGGACGCCCCCTACTTCCTCACCGCGATCGCCTGGAGCATGAACGTCATGCGCGCGTTATCCGTGATGCCCTCGACGTTCGCGTGGTACGCCATCTTGTTGACGTAGCCGTACAGCGGGATGATCGCCGCGTCGTCCAGCAGGATCTGCTCGGCCTTGCTCAGCAGACCCAGCCGCTTCTGGGCGTCCGGCTCGATTTCCGCCGCGGCCAGCAATTCGTCATAGTCGGCGCTCTTCCACCGCCCGTCGTTATTCTCGCTGTCGGAACTGAACAAGTCGGTGAAGGTCGAGACGTCGTTGTAGTCGCCGTACCAGCCGGCGCGGGCGAGGGCGAAGTCGGTCTTCTGGCGGCGCTGGCGGAACTGGTTGATCTCCACGCCCTCCAGCCCCAGCTTCACGCCCAACTCATCGCCCCACAGTTTCGAGAGGTATTGGGCGATGTCGCCGTGGTTCTTCTCCTCGGTGTTGTAGAGGAGGTTGACCTGCGGGAAGCCCGCCCCGCCGGGGTAGCCGGCGTCGGCCAGCAACTGCCGGGCCTTGTCCAGATTGAAGTCGATGCCCTTCGCCTTCGGATACCCCGGAAAATCCGGCGGCACGAGGTAGTCCCGCACCGGCTCGCCCAGCCGCGTGATGTTGTCCACGATCGGCTGCTTCTTCACCGCCATCGCAAACGCCTGCCGCACCCGCTTGTCGGCGAAGGGGTTTTTCTGCCCGTCCGGCAGGGTCGGCTTGCAGTTGAAGACGTAGTAGTAGGTGCCGAGGGCGGGGAAGATGTGGGCGTCCTTGCGGTCCTGGGCGCGCATGGACGCCGCCTGGTCGCCGCCGAGGTCGGCCAGCCAGTCGACCTGCCCGCTCTCGTACTGCTGGAACGCCAGCAGCGGATCCTCCACGCTCAGCGACCGGATCGTGTTCGTGCGGGTGTGAGCCGCGTCCCAGTAATTCGGGTTCTTGACCAGCGTCTGCCCCACCCGCACGCGCCAGTCGGCCAGCACATACGGCCCGTTGCCGACCAGCGCGGGGGGCTTGGCAAAGCTGGCGTCGTAGGTCACGATGCCGGTCGTCTCATCGGTCCGCGCGAACGCCGCCATCGACTTTTGGTTCAGCGGGAAGGCGGCGGGGAAGGCCAGCACGTCGGGGAAGAAGGGCGTGGGGTTCTTCAGCGTCACCACCAGCGTTTGATCGTCCTTCACCTTGATGCCGACTTTCGACCAGTCGGCCGACTTCGGATCTTTCGGCAAAGCGTCGAGGTACCCCTTCGCCCCCTTGATGTAGAACAGCAGGTAGGTGTACTGCCCCGCCGGCGGGGTGAGCATGCGCTTCCACGCGAAGGCGAAGTCGCCGGCCGTCACCGGGTCGCCGTTGGACCACTTCGCCCCGGTGCGGAGGTGGAAGGTGTAGGTCTTCTTGTCCGCCGAGACGTCGACCTTCTCCGCCGCGCCGGGGATCGGCTTGATGGTGGCGGGGTCGATGCGGTAAAGGCCCTCCCACAACCCGTAGGCGATGCGGATGTCCTGCATCCAGGACATGTCCTTGGGGTCGAGCGTGCCGAGCTCGCCGCGGTTGATGAAGGTGAGGGTGTCGGCATCCTTCGCCGATCCACCCGCGCCGGCGGAGGAATCGGCCGAGGAATCCGACTTGCCGCAGGAGAGGCCCAGGGTGGCGGCGACCGTGGCCGTGAGGAGCAGGAGCGTGAGGCGGACCGGCGTCGAGGGGCGTCGCATGGGGGCGATCCTACCGATTCGGCCGCCCGGCACCAGCCCCAATCCCGCTCCGCCGCCCCGTACCGCCATTTACGGCCCCGCCGGCGCGCCGGGCGCGGAGGCGGGCGAACCGGCCGCCGGTGCGCCGGCATTCGGAAACTGCGTCTTCAGGACCGTCACGAGGTTTTCCACCCCCGCCACCGCCTGCTCGCGCCCGGTGCCGCGGCCGATGCCCGCGACCTGCTTGCCCGCGGCGATCAGCGGGTTGCTCCCGAGGATCTGCCCCACCACGCTGAAGCCGCTGCCGATGGTGCCGAGGGTCGAGCGGGCCCCCTCGTCATCGCCCCCCGGCGCCGAGAGCGACCCGGCGGCGGCGCGGGCGAGTTGCTCCATCAGCCCCACGGTCCGCTCCTGGGCGGCCGGGGCGGAGTTCGGCCAGACCTTCGAGTCGAGCAGGAAGTTCGCCGCCGCCGCGTCGGCCGCGGGGCCGGCGGGTGCCTTGCCGCCGGCGTACAGCCCGAGGCGGAACTCCAGCAGGGCGGCGAGGTTGTCGGTGGCGACGGGCAGGATTTGGTCGAACACGCCCGCCGGCAGGTTCGCCACCTCCCCGCCGTTGGTCAGCCGCAGCGACAGCGCGTCGTACGCCTCCTCCGCCACCGCCGCGCTCGCCGGCAGCCGCTTGGCCGCCGCCAGCACCGCCGGGGCCATCTTGTCCTGCGACCGCAGCAGCGGGTTGCTCATCACCGTCGGCAGCACGCTCTTGGCCGCCTTGATGCCCCACAGCACCACGCCCGGCGAGGCGTCGTTCACCAGCGCCGTCACCAGCGGCGCCAGGTCCGCCGACCCGCTCCTCTCCGCCACCCGCGCCGCGACGATCGCCACGTTCAGCCGCACCCGCGCGTCCGCCGACCGCGTCAGCGGCAGCAGCGCGTCGTTCAACTCGCTGGAGTACGACTGCAGGAACGGCCCGCTCGCGGACGAGCCCAGCACCGGGTTCACCAGCGCGTCGCGGGCGCGGGCGACCTCCGGCAGGTCCTGCCCCCCCAGCCGCGGCACCAGCCCCGAGACGAACGCCTTCACCGGCCCGTCCGCCTGCCCCGCGCTCGCCGCCCCGATCACCGACTGCGGCAACGCCTGCCCCCGCGCCGCCGGCCCGCCCCCCGCCACCGCCGCGGCGAAGGCCAACCCCGCCAAGCAGGCCCGGATCGCCGTCCGGCGTGGCCCCCCCCCGCCGGCAAGGGGGGCGCGGGGCGCACGGAGTGCAGACGGACGACTGGTCGGTTGGAACGGCGGCATCGTGGGGCGTGGACCGTAGCGGAGGGCCAAAATGCTGTCAAGCCTCGCCGCAGATTCCGACGGGGGAAAGCAATGCGGCCGGTGGCTGATTTCGTGGCACGGGCGTCGCGCCCGGATTCGCCGGCCGCGCGACCCCCGGGTCTAAATCCGGGCGGGACGCCCATTCCACCCGAATTCGGGCGGGACGCCCGTTCCACCCAGATCCGGGCGGGACGCCCGTTCCACCCGAATCCGGGCGGGACGCCCGTTCCACCCGAATCCGGGCGGGACGCCCGTGCCACGGCTCACCGCCCGATCCGCACGCGGCCCGTGCTCGGGCGGCCGATGAGGTTGTCCAGCCGCTCCTCCAGCGGGGGGTGGGTGCTGAAGAGGCTCGCCATGGTGCCGCGGAGGTTCAGCGGCTCGGTGATGAACATGCTGTTGAAGGCGGGGTTGACGTCCATCGGCACGCGCTGCGAGCCGTAGTGGACCTTTTCGAGGGCGGTGGCGAGGTCGAGGGGGTCGCCGTGGAGGCGGGCTCCCTCGGCGTCGGCGTTGAACTCGCGGGAGCGGCTGATGGCGGCCTGGATGATGCCCGCGGCGAGGGGGCCGAGGATCAGCACCGCCAAACCCGCGAGGGGGTTGCTGTTCCGCCGGTCGCCGCCGTACATCGCCATGTAGGCCAGCACGGTCAGGCCGCTGGCGATGGTGGCCGCGACGCTGCTGATGAGGATGTCGCGGTGCTTGACGTGGGCGAGCTCGTGGCCGATCACGCCGCTCACCTCGTCCTTGGTCAGCATGTCGAGCAGGCCTTGGGTGGCGCAGACGGCGGCGTGCTTGGGGTTCCGGCCGGTGGCAAAGGCATTGGGGGCGGCGGCGGGCGCGACGTAGACGCGCGGCATCGGCATCCCCGCCCGCTCGGTCAGCCGCTCGGTGATCTTGTAAAGCGGGTGGTCGGGGCCGACCTCCGTGGCGCGCATCGAGGCGAGGGCGATTTTGTCGGAGAAAAAGTAGCCGACGAAGTTCATTGCCGCCGCGACGGCGAGGGCGATCAGCACGCCCTGCACCCGCCCGCCGAACAGCAGGAAGCCGGCGAGGAGGATCAGCCCGCTCATCGCCCCCATCAGCAGGGCGGTTTTGACGTTGTTGTAGAACTGACTCATGGCCGATGGTAGCCAGTCGCCCGGCGGGGCGGGGTTACAAGTCGGGGCGAATTTTGGACCCGTCGACGCAGCCGTTGACGGTCGGCCGCCCCCCGGCGATGATCCGCCCATGACCCGCCCGCAGGTGATCGACCGAATCAAGCAGACGGCCCTGCTGCGGGGGGAGTTCACCCTCCGCAGCGGCCGAAAGAGCACTTACTACATCGACAAGTACCGCTTCGAGACCCAGCCCGACGTGCTGGCGGCCCTCGGCGAAATGTTCGCCGCCCACGCAACGGAAGGCGTGGACCGGCTGGCGGGGGCGGAACTCGGCGGCATCCCGCTGGTCACGGCCGCCGCGCTGGCGAGCGGGAAGCCGACGATCCTTGTCCGCAATTCCAAGAAAGAATACGGCACCAACCGCCAACTGGAGGGCGTGTTCAACCCCGGCGAGCGCGTGCTGCTCGTCGAGGACGTGCTGACCACCGGCGGGCAGGTGCTGGAGGCGGCGGCGGCACTCATCGATGCGGGGTTGACGGTCGTCAAAATCGTCGCCGTGCTCGACCGGCTGGAGGGCGCGCGGGCGAACATCGAGGCGGCGGGCCACGCGATGGAAAGCCTGTTCACGCTGGACGACCTGGGCGTGGAACGGGCGTCCCGCCCGGATTCTGCCGCCTGACAATCAAAAGGAATCCGGGCGGGACGCCCGTTCCACGGTTCGCTCATGCCGCCGGCTCGGCGAGTTGAAGGCTTACCGCCGCGGTTTCGGCCTCCTCGGCGGTGAGGGCGCCCAGTTCCTGCAAGGCGCGGAGGGCGGCCTTTTGCTCGGCGATCTTCTTGTTCGTGCCCCACGCCGACTCGAACCGCCGGCCGTTCACCGTCACGCAGACCTCGAAGCACTTGCTGTGCTCGGGGCCCTTTTCGTCCAAAAGTTCGTAGTACGGCGTGCCCCCCAGCGCCCGCTGCGCCTCCTGCTGCAACGCGGCCTTGTAGTTGAACTGGTGCAGGCTGGCGCTGACCTCCTCGATCTTCGGCCCCATCGTCCGCAGGACGTAGGCGCGCGCCGCGTCGAACCCGCCGTCGAGGTGGATCGCCGCCACCACCGCCTCGTAGACGTTGGCGGCCAGGCTCGCGGGCATCCCGCCGCGGTTGACAATCCCCTTGCCCGTGCTCAGCAGCCCCGCCAGCCCCGTCTCGACCGCCACCTCCGCGCACGTCCGGCGGCTCACGACGGCGGACTTGATTTTGGTCAAATCGCCCTCGAAGAGGTCCGGGAAGCGGGCGTAGATGTCCTCGCACACCGCCAGGTCGAGCACCGCGTCGCCCAGGAACTCCATCCGCTCGTTGCTATCCAGGCGGTTGTCGGCGATGGAGGTGTGGGTGAGGGCCTCCTCGAGCAGGTCCAGGTCGTCGAACTCGTAGCCGAGGGTTTCAGCGCCGCGGCGCCGCAGCTCGTCGTCGGAGAGGGCTTCGAGGGGAGAGGGCATGGGGCGGCGTTTGGGAAAGGGGCGAACGGGAAGTTAGCGGCGGGTTCGGGCGGTGTCAATCGACCTCGGTCGATTGCCCGTCGTCCGCGGTCCGTTGCGGGGGCGGTGGAAGTGGCGGCGGGTGGTGGGTATCATCCCGACCCGAAGCGACTGACCCCGGACCATTGACCACGGACTAAGCGAAAATGCATTACCCCCACAGAATCAGCAAGGTTAAGCGCGCCCGCAAGCTCGGCTTCCGCGCCCGGATGCGGACGAAGAAGGGCCGGCAGATGATCAACCGCAAGCGGCGGGCGGGTCGGGCGGTGCAGGTCGTCTAACGTGGAACGGGCGTCCCGCCCGAATTTCTTTCCCCTTCAGTCCCTGTAGGATGCGCAGTTGAGAAAGAAGAATCCGGGCGGGACGCCCGTTCCACGGGTCACGCCTCGTAGACGATCACCAGGAAAACGTCCGACGGCGTGTAGGACCGGCCCAGCTTGTCGGACTGCCCGTCGGCGGTGCCGCTCTGGGGGCTCATGTTCCCGATGACGTTCACCACCGACGCGCCGGTGGATCGGAGCCATTCGTTCACGTCGGCCTCGAGTTCGGCGATGCCGCTTTCGAGGCCTTTGAAGAGTTTCACTTGGTGCATGTTGGTCCGTGGTCAGTTGTCCGTGGTCCCTCGCCCCGGCCGATGGGGCCGCCCGCGGACTAGGATACGCGATCGGCGGCGAAAGCAACGGACCACGGACCACTGACAAAGGACAAGCGAAATGAGAGCGAGTGATATCCGGCGCGGCCAGGCCGTGATCGTCGACAACAAGCTGTACGTCGTGACCAACGCGGACCACAACACGCCGGGCAACCTGCGGGCGAAGGTGCAGCTCAAAATGCGCGACGTGGCGAAGGGCACGATTCAGGACAAGCGCGTCGGCGCGACCGAGGACATCCAGACCGCCACCCTCGACCGGCGGAACGTGGAGTACCTCTACTCCGACGCCGACGGCCACGTCTTCATGGACATGGAATCCTACGAGCAGGACGCGATTCCCGCGGACGTTTTCGGCGACGATATCAAGTACCTCAAGCCGAACACGCAGATCACCGCGATGTTCCACGAGGACAAGATCGTGAGCTACGAGCTGCCGAAGACGGTGGACTTGGTCGTGACCGACACCCCGCCGGGCATCAAGGGCGCGACGGCCACGAACCAGATGAAGGAGGCCACGATGGAGACCGGCCTCATCACCAAGGTGCCGCCGTTCATCGAGATCGGCGAGACGCTGAAGATCAACACCGACAAGGGCGAGTACCTCAGCCGGGCATAAAGAAGTGGTGAGCAGGCGAGGGATGAGCAGGTGAGGAAAGATTAAACTCACCTGCTCATCCCTAACCCGCTCACCACTTCTTTTACCCGCTCATCCCTTCCTTGACCGGCACGAGCACGTCGATGATCCGGCTCAGCACGCGGATCTGGCTCATGCTCGCGTCGACCTCCACCATCGGCTTGTCGCCGTAATAATCCAGCAGCGGCTTGGTGACGGCCTCGTAGACCTTCAGCCGCTCGCGGATCACGTCGTCCGAGGCGTCGTCGAAGCGGTTCTCCTTCAGCGCGCGGCGGCGGAGGCGCTCGACCATCTTGTCGAGGTCGGCCACGAGGTGGATCACGCGCGCGACGTCCAGCGTCTCCTCCAGCAACTTCGCCTGCCCGACCGAGCGGGGGATGCCGTCGAGCACGAGGCACTCGGTCTCGGGGTGGAAGGCGTTGATGAGGGTCATGCCCTGGATGTACTGCTTCCAGAAGTCGACGGTGAACTGGTCGGGCACGAGCTCGCCGCGGGAGGAGTGTTCCCAGACGATTTTGCCGGCCGGCGACTGGAGGTCGAGCGAGCGGAAGATGTCGCCGGTGGAGGTGTGGAAAAAGCCGGGGATCTGCCCGAGGATGCGGCCCTGGGTGCCCTTGCCGCTGCCGGGGGCGCCGAAGAGGATGACGGACTTGTAGCGCATGAGCGGGGCAGTTTAGCAGGGCCGGCCGCGAAGGCGAAGAATCCCGTGGCACGGGCGTCCCGCCCGCGTCTTTGTTGATTGATCGGAAAAAGGCGCAGACGCGGGCGGGACGCCCGTGCCACGTCGGCCCGCCATTTACGCCTCCTCGCCCGCCTTCAGCTTCGCAATCACGCCGAAATCCTCCAGCGTCGTGACGTCGCCCGTCACCTCGCCGCCGGCGGCCAATTCCTTGAGCAGGCGGCGCATGATCTTGCCGCTGCGGGTTTTTGGCAGCGCGTCGGCGAAGCGGATTTGGTCGGGCCGGGCGAACGCGCCGATCTCGGCGGCCACCTGCCTCATCAACTCGGCCTTCAACGCATCGGACGGCTCCTGCCCGCCCGTGAGCGTGACGAACGCCGCGACGCCCTGGCCCTTGATCTCGTGCGGCATCCCCACCACCGCCGCCTCCACCACCGCCGGGTGGGCGACCAGTGCCGACTCGATCTCGGCCGTGCCCAGGCGGTGGCCGCTGACGTTCAGCACGTCGTCCATCCGGCCCATGATCCAGAAGTAGCCGTCGGCGTCCCGCCGCGCGCCGTCGCCGCTGAAATACATGCCCGGCACGTCGCTCCAGTAGGTTTTCACGAACCGCTCGCGGTCGCCCAGCACGCCCCGCAGCATCCCCGGCCACGGCTTGCGGATCACCAGCAGGCCGCCCTGATTCGCCGGCAGTTCCCTCCCCTGCCGGTCGACCACCGCCGCGTCGATGCCGAAGAACGGCAGCGTCGCGGTGCCGGGTTTCGTCGGCGTCGCGCCCGGCAGCGGCGTGATCATGTGGCCGCCGGTCTCGGTCTGCCACCAGGTGTCGACGATGGGGCATTTCCCCTGCCCGATGAAGTCGTGGTACCACATCCACGCCTCGGGATTGATCGGCTCGCCGACGGTGCCGAGCAGGCGCAGGCTCGACAAATCGTGCGCGTCGACCAACTCCCGCCCCGCCTTCATGAACGCGCGGATGGCGGTCGGCGCGGTGTAGAAGACGCTCACGCGGTGCCGCTCGACCATCGCCCAGAACCGCGAGAAGTCGGGGTGATTGGGCGCGCCCTCGTACAAAAAGCACGTCACGCCGTTCGCCAGCGGGCCGTAAACGATGTAGCTGTGCCCGGTGATCCACCCCACGTCGGCCGTACACCAATATACATCGTCCGGTTGCAGATCGAAAACGTACTTGCTCGTCAGGTAGGTGTAGACCATGTACCCGGCGGTGGTGTGGACAATGCCCTTGGGCTTGCCGGTGCTGCCGGAGGTGTAGAGCACGAACGCCACGTCCTCGGCGTCCATCGGCTCGAAGTCGCACGTCTGCGGCTGCTCGGCCTCGACGTCGCCCCACCAGACGTCGCGGCCGTCGACCCACTCGATCTCGCCGCCGGTGCGCTTGAGCACGACGACGCGCTCGACGCCGGGCGAGCTCTTGCACGCCTCGTCGACGTTCGCCTTGAGGGGCACGATCTTCCCGCGCCGGTAGCCGCCGTCGGCGGTGAGGATGATCTTGCTGCCGGCGTCCCGCACGCGGTCGGCGATGGACTGGCTCGAAAAGCCGCCGAAGATCACGCTGTGCGGCGCGCCGAGGCGCGCGCACGCCAGCATCGCCACGACGGCTTCGGGCACCATCGGCATGTAGATCGTGACGATCTGGCCCTTCGCCACGCCCAGCGCCTTCAGCCCGTTGGCGAGGCGGCAGACCTGGTCGCGCAATTCGCTGTAGGTGATCCGCCGGATCTCGCCGCCCTTGCCCGCCTCGTCCTCCAGCTCGCCCTCGAACAGTAACGCGATCCGCTCGCCCCCGCCGGCGTCGATGATGCGGTCGAGGCAGTTGTAGGCGAGATTCGTCTTCCCGCCGACAAACCACTTGGCGTCGGGGGCGGCGAACTCGCAGACGGTGTGGAAGTCCTCGAACCAGTGCAGGTCGGCCGCGGCGGCGCGCCAAAAGGCGTCGGGGTCGTCGACCGACTGCCGCCACGCGGCGCGGTACTCGGCCATCGACGCGACCCGCGCCGACCGCTTGAACCCCTGCGGCGGCGGGAAGAGCCGGTGCTCCTGCTGCGTGGACTCGATCGACTGCTCCTCCGACATGCGGCCTCCTTGGTGTGGGGCGCATCATAACCGAAACGTGGCACGGGCGTCCCGCCCGCGTCTGCGCTTTCCTCACGACGAGACGGAAGGCGCAGACGCGGGCGGGACGCCCGTGCCACGTCACGCCCGCCACACCGCAACGCCCGCGGGCTCCAGCGTCCGCTTGCCGACCAGGAACGTCGCGCCCGCCGGCGCGGGCACGTCGTACGGCTCGGCCTGGTAGTTCAGCACGATGTTCAGGTCGCCGCGCCGGTACGACCGCACCCGCACCGGCGTCGGCTGAACGTCCAGCCCCGCCTGCCCGGCGACCCGCTCCATCAGCGCCCGCGTCAGCGACCCCTCGTCGAAGACGCCGCAGTAGGTCACCATCCCCTGCCCCACCCGGTGCTGCAGCACCGCCGCGGCGCCGTCGTAAAATTGGTCGGCGTAGCGGGCGATCACCTTCGTCGCGTCGTCGGCGTAGAGCAGGTCGCCCCACACGCCCCACTTGTGCTCGGTGCCGTCCATCTCGACCAGCCCGCTAGTGAACTCCGGCAGGCCGTCATACGCCTCGATCGTGCCGCCGATCAGCCCGACGATCGGGTCGGCGGTTTTGCCCTCCCAGTGCGCGCCGGTCTTGTCCATCGTCGCGGTGCGGCACGTCAGGATCAGGTGCCCCCCGTCGCCGACGAACTTTTCGAGCCGGTCGATCGTCGAGCGGTCGACCATCTGCAGGCCCGGCGCGACGATCACCCTCGGGTCGCCCCAGTCGCCGTCGGGGTGCAGCACGTCGACCTCCAGCCCCAGCCGCGCCGCCGCCCCGTGCCACTGCGTCAGCAGCCGCGGCTGGTTCCACCGCTTGCTCTGCGGCAGGCTGGTGAAGTACCACAACTGCTCGAAGTCGAACAGCACCCCGACCTTCCGCTCGCGCGGCGTCGGGCCGGCGGGATCGAACAGCGGCCTGTAGGTGCCCTTCCCGTCGGCCGTCGGCGACCGCCCCGCCACCTTCGCCACCTCCTCGACCACCTGCGAGAACTGCCGCCCGCCGGGACTCTCCGTCACGCCGTCGTGGTTCAGCAGCCCCTGGTGGAATTGCTCGGTCCCGAACGTCGGCTGGCGGAGGCGGTAGACCGTGATGAACTCCGCGTCGTGCGCGATCGCCGTCCACAGCCACAGCCGCACCGCGCCGGGGTACAGCAGCGCCGGGATCCCCGACCAGTTGATCGTGCCCGGCTGCACCTCCAGCAAGCCCCACCGACCCGTATAACTCGCCATCTGGTCGTGCATCCACTCCATGCCCTCCGGGTCGGCCAGCCGGTAGTTCTCGTTCGACTTCGGCCCCCCCAGCCCGCTCACCGGGTACGTGTCCCACGCGAACAGCGACAGCGCGTCGGCCATGTCCGCCGGGTTGCAGTCCTGGCTGAACGGCATGAAGTTCGTCGTGATCCACCGGTCGCCAATTTTCGGCTTCAGAATGTCCGCCTGCAGCTTGTTGAAGTCCGCGAACGCCCGGCTCCAGAACCGCGACCCGTCGAGGTAATGGTGCGGATTCCCGTAGTGCGTCTGCCGGTCCGGCGGCAGCAGGATTTGCGAAAAATCCGTGTAGTAGGTGTTCCAGAACTGGCAGTGCCACGCCCGGTTCAGCGCGTCGATGTCGCCGTACTTCGCCCGCAGCCAGTCGCGGAACTGCGCGTGGGTGAAGTCGTGCTGGTCGAAGAAGCCGGCGGAATACTCGTTATCAATCTGCCACCCGATGACCGACGGGTGGTCGCCGAAGCGGTCGGCCAGCGCCGTGACGATCCGCGTCGACGCCTCGCGCATGGCCGGGCTCGTGGGCGTGTAGTGCCGCCGCCCGCCGTGCCGCTCGACCTCGCCGCCGGCCTTCACCGGCAGCACGCCGGGCATCTCGCTCAGCCAGATCGGCGGCGCGGCGGTCGGCGTGCAGAGGATCACGTCGAGGTTCCGCTGCTGGCACATCCCCACCACGTCCGCCAGCCAGTCGAGCGTGATCTCCCCCGGCCGCGGCTCCATCTCGAACCACGCGAACTCCGCGAGGTGGACGATCTGCAGGCCCATCTCCACGACCTTGTCCAAATCCCGCGCCCACTGCTCGCGGGGCCACTGCTCGGGGTAGTAGTACGTTCCGATTTTCATGGCCGCATCATACCCGACCGGCGGCGCATGCGGGGCGGCGGGATTGGGGACTGGCAGAAAACGCCTCGCCTTCCGCTGCGGCGGAATAATCCGGTGGCGCGTCCGGTTTGCCGGTCGGTGCCCGACGCTTGCCGGGCCGTCGATTCTACCGCCGGCCGCGACGCGGCCTTACCGGAGCCAGCCATGACCTATACCCGCACCCGCCTCGCCGCCGCCTGCCTCGGCGTCGCCCTCCTCGGCACCTCGGCCTACGTCCTGCCCTCCTTTGCCCAAGACGCGATGGAGCACGGCGACATGGGCAAGATGGACAAGTTGGCCCCCGGCGACATGGCCCAGGAGGGCATGATGAAGGGTCAGATGGACAAGATGAAGGTGGAGGCCGCCGACCCGGCCACCCAGATGCAGATGACCAAGGACCTCGCCAAGGTCATGGTCATGGAGCGCATGGCGATGAAGATGTGCATGAGCGACGCCGGCAAGAAGATGATGGCCGAGAACCCGGCCATGCAGAAGATGGTCGCCGCGGCCAAGGAAATGGCCTCCGACCCCGACAAGATGAAGATGATGCAGGACGACCTCGCCAACGACCCCCAGGCCATGAAGCAGGTCCGCCTGATGGCCATGGCCCACGCCGCCATGATGAAGGACGACATGGGCATGGACAAGATGATGGACGGCGGCAAGATGGAAGCCGGCAAGATGGAGGGCAAGATGGAGGGTGGGAAAATGGAAGGCGACAGGATCAAGTGAGCCGACCGCCGGCCCCCTTCCCCCATCCCCCACCGGCCCCCACTCCCCGCCCGGCCGCGCGAGCCGCCGGGCGGGGTCGGGGCACTCTTCCCCCCACCGCGAGTTCGACGATGAAGCGCGTCTCCTACAAGCACCTGCTGGCGGTCCGCTGGTTCCACTGGGTCAACTTCCCCCTGCTGACCCTGATGATGTGGAGCGGCCTGCTGATCCTCTGGGCGAACAACGCCTACGCCTCCTTCGGCGGCACCGACGCAAGGCCGGCGTGGAAGCTGCTGCCCGACCGGTGGTTCGACGCCCTCGGCATGGACCACCGGCTGGCCGACGGCATGAGTTGGCACTTCGCCGTCGCGTGGCTCTTCGCGGTCAACGGGCTGCTGTACGTCGCCTACACGGTCGCCTCGGGCGAGTGGCGATACCTCGTGCCCGACCGCAAGTGCTGGCGCGAGGCGGGGCTGGTCGTGCTGCACGATTTGCACCTGCGCAAGACCCAACCGCCGGTTCGCAAGTACAACGCCGCCCAGCGCATCAGCTACACGGCCATCATACTCATGGGCGGCGGGTCGGTGCTGACGGGGCTGGCGATCTACAAGCCGTCGCAACTGCACTGGCTGGCGGCCTCCCTCGGCGGCTATGAGTGGGCGCGGTGGGAGCACTTCTGGCTGACGGTCGGCTACGTGCTGTTCTTCCTCATCCACGTCGGGCAGGTGGTGAAATCGGGCTGGAACAATTTCCGCTCGATGATCACCGGCTACGACGTGCTGCCGCCCGAGGCCGTGGAACCGAAGGAGGTGGCCGATGCCGCCCGGTGAAACCGAGACCCTCGACCGCACGCCCCTTCCCGACCGCGCCGACGGCGCGCCCGCCACGCCCGACCCGCTGCGCCCGGCGGACCTGAACGACGGGGCGTTGAAGTCGCGCACGCGCCGCGACTTTCTCGTCTGGGGCGCGGCCGCGCTGGCCGGCGGCGGGTTGTGGGAATGGGTCCGCACGCGGGGCGAGGCCGACGGCGCGCTCTGGCCGCTGCGGCGGGTCTTCCGCTTCAACGAGGGCGTGGCGCAGGCCTTTTTCACCGACAAGACCGGCGCGAAGGAACTCCCCTTCGGCGCGGCGAAGGGGCCGCCGCGCCTCAACGCCAACATCGGCGCGGAAGGGGCGGTCGACGCCGCCGCCTACCGCCTGAATGTGGCGGGCCTCGCCGCCGGCGACGGCACGGCGGCGCTCACGCTCGACCACGTCAAATCCCTGCCGAAAACAGAGATGACCAGCCAGCTCTGCTGCGTCGAGGGGTGGAGCACCTTCGGCAACTGGGGCGGCGTGCGGTTCGTCGACTTCCTCACCGCCCACCCGCCCAAAACCCGCAGCGGCCGGCCGTGGGTGCCCGGCGAGACCGGCGACCTGCCGAAGTACGTCGCGATGACCACCCCCAGCGGCGGCTACTACGTCGGCCTCGACATCGCCAGCGCCTGCCACCCGCAAACCATGCTTTGCTACGAGATCGACCGCGCCCCGCTCAGCATCCCCCACGGCGCGCCGCTGCGGCTGGTGATCCCGACGAAGTACGGCATCAAAAACCTCAAGCGCATCGGCCGGATTGAACTGACCGACACGCGGCCGGACGATTACTGGGCCGAGCGCGGCTACGACTGGTACGCCGGCCTCTGACCGCCGGGCATAGACTCCCGGCACCATGCCAACGCCCGCCAAACCGCTGCGCCTCTTCCTCATCCGCCACGGCGAGACGGCGTGGTCGCTCACCGGCCAGCACACGGGCCTGACCGATTTGCCGCTGACCGACCACGGCGAGGCGGAGGCCCGACGCCTCCGCCCGATGCTCGCCGGCGAGACGTTCACCCACGTCTTCACCAGCCCGCTGCAGCGCGCCGCGCGGACGTGCGAACTCTCCGGCGTTTCGCCCGCCGCCGAGGTCGAGCCGGATCTGGTCGAGTGGGACAACGGCGACTTCGAGGGCCAGACGCGCGAGCAGATCGCCGCCGACCGCCCGGACTGGAACCTGTTCCGCGACGGCGCGCCCGGAGGCGAGTCGCCTGAGCAGGTGAGCGACCGGGCCGACCGGCTGATCGACCGGCTGAAAAAACTTCAGGGCGACGTCGCGCTCTTCTCCCACGGCCACTTCTGCCGCGCGCTGGCCGTCCGCTGGGTCGGCCTGCCGGTGTCGGCCGGCGTCCACTTCCCGATGGAGACCGCCGCGATGGGCATCCTCACCCACGACCCGCACCACCCGGAGGCGGCGGTGATCTCGCTTTGGAACCTGACGCCGCGGGAGTGAATCATCGGCGGCGGGATGCTACGCTTACGGCATGAGCACCGAGACGCAGGACGTGCTGGAGGTTTGCGAACAACTCCCCGTGGCCCGGCGGGCGGAGGTGGCGGACTTCGCCCGGTTCCTGCTGTCGCGGGAAGCGGATTCGGCGTGGGAGCGGTCGATCGACGATCCCATGCCCCGGCCGAAGCTCGCAGCGTTCGCCGAGGCCGCGCTGGCCGAAGGGAGTGAGCCGCTGGAGCCGGACACGCTGTGATTTCCAGAATTACCCCGCGTTCGACAAGCTGTTCGGCTGATGCGCGTCGACCACCGCATCTTGGCCCCCCTCCACCTTGCCGCGCTGCTGCAGCCACCGCGCCGCGAGCCAGCAGAGCATCGCCCACACCAGGCCGGCGGTCCAGCCGGCCAGCACGTCGGTGGGGTAGTGGACGCCGAGGTAGACGCGGCTCAGGCCCACCAGCACCGTCAGCAGCACCGCCCAGCCGAAGCAGTAGGCCTTCAGCGACGGCCGCGGCACGAACCGCGTCAGCATCGCCCCCAGCGTCAGGTAGACCACCGCCGACAGCATGGAGTGCGCGCTGGGGAAACTGCTGGACTGCACGATCGACAGGTGCGGCACCACCGTCGGGCGCGGCCGCTCGAACAATCCCTTCAGCAGCAGGCTCGCGGCGAGGCCGGTGCCGGTGGCGATCAGGACCAGCAGCATCGCGGCGCGCTGTCGGGCGAGCAGCAGGTAGCCGGCGACCATCGCGGTCACGCCGAAGAGGACCGTCAGGCCGCCGAGGGCGGTGAGGTCGCGGCCGGCCTCCTGCGCCCACGGCGGGCCGATGGGGGTCGACAGATCGTCCGGCTGCCGCAGCGCCTTGAGCGCCCAAACGTCGAAGCGGTGCGTGCCGCCCTCGACCACCTCGTCCGCCAACGCGATGAACCCCCAGGTGCCGCCCGCGACGATCAGGCACGCGACAATCACCGCCGGCGTGTGGCCGCCGATCCACTCCCAGAGGCGGCGGATTAGGTTGAGCATCGGCCTTTTGTGAAATGAAGAATTAAACCACAGAGGGCACGGAGAACACGGAGGAAGTCACAGGGAAGATTTTTTGCTTTGCCTCCGTGACTTCCTCCGTGCCCTCAGTGTTCTCCGTGGTTGATGTCTTCGACTGCGTGCGGTAGGACTCGAACCTACGAAGGCCCGAAGGCCACCAGATTTACAGTCTGGCGCGTTTGCCGCTCCGCCACACACGCTTACGCTATTGAATTTCCCGGTCCACGGCCGACGCCACACGCTTCATCCGGCCCATCGTCTCGGCGAAAATCTTCGGCGTCAGCGACTGCGCGCCGTCGGTCATCGCGTGCTCGGGGTCGTGGTGAACTTCCAGAATAATTCCGTCGGCCCCCGCCGCGATGGCGGCAAGGCACATGTCCGGCACCAGCGCGCTCTTGCCCGTGCCGTGGCTGGGGTCGACGACGACCGGCAGGTGGCTCAGGCGGTGCAATTCCGGCACGATCGCCAGCGGCAGGGTGTTGCGGACGTAATCCTCGAAGGTGCGGATGCCGCGCTCGCACAAAATCACGTTCGGGTTGCCGCGGGCCATGATGTACTCGGCCGCCAGCAGGAACTCCTCCAGCGTCGCGCTCATGCCGCGCTTGAGCAGCACGGTTTTGGTCGTCTCGCCGACGGCGTTGAGCAGGTTGAAGTTCTGCATGTTCCGCGCGCCGATCTGCAGCACGTCGGCGTACTCGCACACCAGATCGACCTGATCAATGCTCATCACCTCCGTCACGACCGCGAGGCCCGTTTCGTCGCGTGCCTTGGCGAGCAGTTTCAAGCCCTCCTCGGCCAGCCCTTGAAAGCTGTACGGGTTCGTCCGCGGCTTGAACGCCCCGCCGCGCAGGGCGACCGCGCCGGCCTCCTTCACCGCCGTGGCGGCGGCCATGATCTGGCTCTCGCTCTCGACGCTGCACGGCCCGGCCATCACCGGCAGCACCTTGCCGCCCACCGTCGGGCCGTCCATCTTGCCCTCGAACAGCGGGATCACCGAGCGGTCGGCCTTCACCTCAATGCTCGCCATCTTGTACGGCGCGAGGATCGGCATCACGCGGTCCACGCCGGGGATGGTCTCGAACCGCCCCTTGTCCTTCAGCCGGTCGTTGCCGACGCAGGCGATGACCGTCCGCTCCTCGCCCACGATCACGTTGTCCTTGAGTCCCATTTCGCGCACCAGTTCCACGACGTGGCCGACCTGCTGTTCGGTGGCCCCTTCCTTCATGACGACGATCATTTCCTGCTCCGGTCGGTAAAGTTCCACAATGAAAAAAAGCCCCGAGACTCGCGTCTCGGGGCTTCGGTTGATTCGGGTCGAATCACGTTGGCTCAAGACGCGCGGGTGCGGGGGGTAAAAAAATACCCATACCAGGCGGCGGCGCTGTTCGAGGCGTGATCCATCGGCCCCTGATCTATAACCGCCGCGGCGGCGGTGTCAACTTCCGCCGCCGGATTTTCATCCGCCTACCCTTGGGGCCATGCCCGCCCGCGATTTCGCCCTCTACGAACTCGACCGCCGCGATTTGCCGAACTGGCGGGCGGACCTTTACACCGGCGACTTCCCCCCGCCGCCGGACGACCCGCGCGACCGGGCGCTGGCGGAGCAGATCATCACGCTGGTCGTGAAGAACCTGCTGCTGCTGCAAACGCACACGGCCAAACTCGCCCGCCGGCCGCTGTGGAAGGTCGACCCGATGGCCCAGAAGGTGATCGCGGTGGCGATGGTGCAACTCCGCTTCCTCGACCGCGTGCCGCCGTCGGCCGCCGTGAACGAGGCGGTCGAACAGTCGAAGCGCCAGCACCTCGGCAAGGCCACCGGCTTCGTCAACGCGATCCTCCGCAAGGCCGCCGCCGACCCCCACTGGCTGCCGCTTGCGGCTTCGCAAAGTGACATCGCGGAAAAGCATCTTTCCATGCCCCAACCCGTCTTCCAGCGACTCGCAAAGGCGTTCGGTGAGGACCAAGCTTTAGAAATCAGCCGCCACAGCCATGCCGACCCGCCCGCGCTGGTCCGCCTATTCGCCGGCGCATCGGTTGATGATCTGGCGACCGACGGCGTCGACCTGCGACCGCACGAACACCCCGGCCTGTTCGTCGCGTCCGGCGCGAAGCAGGTCGACTTCCGCCGCTGGGCCGACGCCGGCCTCGCGCAGGTGCAGGACGCCACCGCCGCCGGCGTCGTCGATCATCTCGATGTGCAGCCCGGTCAAACCGTCCTCGACCGCTGCTGCGGCCTCGGCACGAAAACCCTCCAGCTCGCCGAGCGCGTCGGCCCGACCGGCCGCGTCGTGGCGATGGACCCCGACGGCCGCCGCACCGAACTGCTGCGCGACCTCGCCGCCCGCCGCGGCATCACAAACGTCGAGGTCGTCCGCGCCGCGATGCTCGCCGACCTGCCGGACCAGACCTTCGACCGCATCCTGGTCGACGCCCCCTGCTCGAACAGCGGCGTCTTCGCCCGCCGCCCCGAGGCGAAGTTCCGCCAGCAGACGGCGGCGATCAAGTCGCTCGAAAAACTCCAGCGCGCGATCCTGGCCGACAGCGCCCCACGCCTCCGCCCCGGCGGATTGATCGTCTACAGCACCTGCTCGGTTTGGCCCGGCGAGAACGACGGATTGGTCGGGAAGTTCCTGGCCGACCATCCGGCCTTCGCGTTGGTCGAAGACCACCTCACGCTCCCCGCCGGTGCGAATGACCCGACCCACTACCGCGACGGCGGCTACCGCGCGACGCTGCGGCGACGTGCTTGAGCCGCTTGCGGCTTCGCAAAAAAATAGCCGATCCTTTTCTTTGCGAAGCCGCAAGCGGCTCAAGTCTCGCGGCGCATCGGCCGACGCTAAAGAGATGGAGACCCTCGTCCCGATCCTCTTCGCCGCCCTGTGCGCCTGGTTCCTGCTGTCGGCGATGACCCGCGACCGGGCCGAAAAACTCGCGGAGATGAAGGGCCGGGTCCGCAAGGCCCGCAAATCCACCCCCGCCGCCTGACTCCCCCCGACTTCCAGCCGCCCGCCACTGGTGCCGCCGCACGTTTGCGATCATAATGTCGGGTGAGGGTGCGGCGCCTCAACGGGCACCGGCGGCACCCGCGCGCCACGCTCCGGCGGCGCGCTCCCAGCGGGCACTTACGGCGAGGTCGGTCGTGGAACAGCAGCAACCAGTCAACGGCACGGGCGCGGCAACCGGGGCGGCCAAGCCGCGGTCCTACGCGGGCGTGTACGTCCTGGCCTTCGTCCTGTCCCTTGCCCTCTTCGGCGTGGGGGTCTACCTGGCGGCCAAGCACCGCGAGTGGGCCGTGCTGGCGTCGGGCGGGCTGGCGGTGATCGCCACGCTGCTCGCCTGGCCCATCGCCGCCAACGCCGGCCGGGCGGCGGCGGGAGGCGGGCGCATGGACGACCTCGCCACCCTCCTCAACACCGTCAGCGAGCAGCAGCTCCTCAGCGACCGCGCCAAGAGCGTCGCCTACCGCACCAAGGACCGCGAGGCGCTGCGCCGCGCGATCCGCGAGGATTTGGCGAAAACCGATTACGAGGCCGCCCTGGCGCTGTGCGACGAGATGGCCGACACCTTCGGCTACCGCGCCGAGGCCGACCGCTTCCGCGACGAGGTGCGGGCCCAGCGCGACGCCGACGCCCGCCGGCAGATCAACGACGCGATGGGCGTGGTCGAGCAGCACATCCGCGCCGAGCGCTGGCAGGCCGCCAGCAGCGAGGCCGACCTGCTGCTGCGCCGCTTCCCGGACCACGAGGAGGTCCGCCAGATGCCGCTGATGATCGAGGCCCGCCGCCGCAAGGTCGCCAACCATTTGGTCGAGGAGTTCGACCGCGCGCGGGCGAAGAACCCCGACGACGCCATCGACGTGCTCCGGCGGCTGGACAACTATTTGACGCCCGAGGAGGCCCAGAGCCTGCAGCAGTCGGCCCGCAACGTGTTCAAGGAAAAGCTCCAGCAGCTCAAGGGCGAGTTCGCCGCCGCCGTCCACGAGGGGCGCATCACCGACGCGATGAACGTCGGCGACGAGATCGTGCGCGACTTCCCCAACACGCTGATGGCCCGCGAGATCAAGGAAAAAATGCCCTCGCTCCGCGCCCGCGCCGGCGAGCAACGCGCCGCGCGGGCCTGACGTCCGGCCGCTTGCTCGGCCGCTTGCGGCTTCGCAAAGAAACTCTTTTGCATCCGTTTTTCATTGCAAAGCCGCGAGCGGCTACCATCGCCCATGCCCGAGGCGGTCATCATCGGCGGCGGACCGGCCGGCAGCGTCGCGGCGATCCTCCTCGCGCGCGGCGGGTGGCGCGTCACGCTCGCCGAGGCCGCCCGATTCCCGCGCGACAAGGTCTGCGGCGAGTGCCTCAGCCCCACCGGCGTCGGCGTGCTGCGGCGGCTGGGGCTCGATCAAGCGATCATCGACGCGGGGCGGATCGAACTCTCCCGCACCCTGCTGCACGCGGCCGACGGCGGGTCGGCCGAGGTGCCGCTGGCGCGGCGGTCGTGGGGCATCACGCGGCGGGCGATGGACGGCATCCTGCTCGACGCGGCGCGCGACGCCGGGGCGGCGGTGCTGCAGCCGGCGCGGGCGGAGCGGGTCGACGCCGCGCCGGCGAATCGTCGGCCGCGCGTGGCGGTGCGGCGGGGGTCGGGGGTGGAGGAACTCGAGGCCGACGCCGTGCTGATCGCCGACGGCAAGGGCGGGCTGTGGCCGACGGGCAAGCCGGCGGCGACGGGGGATTTGGGCATCAAAACGCATTTTTCAGAGGTGGACGGGCCGCGCGACGCGATCGAACTCTTCGCCGTCGGCCCGCCGGCAAGTCGCGGCCACTACGGCGGGTTGGCGGCGGTGGAGGGGGGCCGCTGGAACGCCGCCTTCAGCGTGCCGGCCGAGCGGCTCCGCGCGGCGCGCGGCGACGTGGCGGCGGTGTTCGCCGAGATGATCGGGGAGAATCCGATGCTCCGCCGGCGGCTGAGGGACGCGCGGCGGGTCTCGCCGTGGCTGTCGGCACCGCTGCCGCGGTTCGGCGTGCGGCGGGACTGGCCGGCGGGCCTGCTGCCAGTCGGCAACGCCGCGGCGGCGCTGGAGCCGGTCGGCGGCGAGGGGATGGGCGTGGCGATGGCGAGCGCCGCGGCGGCGGCCGACGCCCTGCTTTCCGGCGGGTCGGCCGCCGACCTGCCCCGCCGCTTCTCGGCGCTGTGGCGGACGCGCCGCCCCGCCTGCCGGGCGGCGGCGGTGCTGCTCGCCTCCCCCGCCTCGTCGGCCGCCGTCGCGCTGGTCGACGCCTGCCCCGCCGTCGGGGCGTTGGGCCTGCGGCTGATCGGGAAGGGGTAGCG
The DNA here is from genome assembly GCA_965260985.1 of Tepidisphaeraceae bacterium. Lineage (GTDB taxonomy): Bacteria > Planctomycetota > Phycisphaerae > Tepidisphaerales > Tepidisphaeraceae > CBDHCE01. Next base: position 459,330 of record CBDHCE010000020.1, read on the forward strand.
GGCGGTTTTCTCTACGAAATCCGCACCTCGCTGAACGTGGCGTTCGGGGCGGACTCGACGGTGCCGGCGAGGCTGGTGACGCGGTAGTAGCTCTGGCGGCCGATGGGCGCGCCGCGGTCGCGGTAGGCGGTGTCGGTGATCGGCGAGCGGTTGAGCAGGGCGAACGGGCCGTCGGGCGAGTCGGCGCGGTAGACGTTGTAGCCGGTGATGGCCGGGAAGCTGCCCGGCTGGCCGGCGGGGACGGGGAAGGGGGTGCCCCAGTCGAGGACCGCGCCGCCGGCGTAGGGGTAGGCGGTGAAGCCGACGGGCGAGGCGGGCCGGTCGGCGGGGGCCATGTTGGTGATGAGGTAGAGGTTGTCCTGGTAATCGTAGTTGATGCCGCGGTAGTCCATGGTGACCAGCCACGCGTCGCTGATCCGCTCGCCGCGCTCGTCGAAGGCGGGGTAGAAGCGGAAGTGGTGGCCCGCGTCGTCCGGCCTGCCGGCGGGGATGCGGTTGATCGTGTGGTCGCTGGTCTCGCTGTCCACCTTCAGCCCGAACACCCCGCCGGGCGCGAAGGTGCCGGCGGCGAGTTTGGAGGTGTCCGACAGCAGGCGCGGGAAGAGCGACTGCCCGTCGGCGGCGGCGTGGGCGAAGACCTGCGTGGCCTTCGAGGGGTCGACGATCGGGTTGTCCCCCTTGGCGAAGTAGCTGATCGCGGGCGTGGTGCCCTGGTTGTGGAACGCGACGAGCTGCTTGACGGCGACGGGCTCGTTCTGGTCGGCGACCTGCCAGAAGTCGCTGAGCACCTCGTCGCCGACCGCCACGTTCGTGCCGCCGTCGACCACGGTCTGGCCGGCGTAGGCGAACTGCGTGGAGTAGCCGAGCAGCGTGCCGATTTCCTCGAGGGTGGGCTCCTGGTTGACGCCCCCCTCGTTGTTCTCGCTGTCGGACTGCCAAAAGCCCGAGAGGCCGACGACGGTGCGGGGCTGGTCGGGGTCGTTGCTGAAGATGCGGAGCGAGCCGTTGCTGACGCGGCCGCCGGTGGCGGTGAAGTGGACGGTGAGGTCGGCGTACTGCCCCGGCGCGAGGGACTTGGGCAGGCCCGGCGCGCCGGCGAGCTCGAACGGTCCGGTGGTGGTGAGGTCGGTGAGGGTGAGGGTCGAGGTGCCGGTGTTGCGGAGGCGGACCTTGGCGTAATCGTGGACGGCGTTGGGGACGGTGGCGTTTCGGTTCTGGATGTAGTTGAAGCTCAGGTGGTCGCCGAAGGAGCCGCCGTCGAGGCTGGTGAGGCCGACCTGCGGCCCGGCGGCGGCGGGGTGGACGTTGCGGAGGATGGCGACGACGTCCTGGAAGTCGCCGCTGCCGGTCGCCTCCTCCCAGACCGCGATGTAGGCGTCGGGCACGAGGGTGCCGTCGGCGCCCTTGAGGGGGAAGAACCGCATCTTGTGGCGGTACTGGCTCTGGGGCTCCCAGTCGTTGAGCGCATCTTCCTGATAGACGGTGCGGGGCGTGCCGTCGGGATTGGCGAACTGGGGGAACTCGCCGAAGAGGCTGAAGGCGGCGGCGCCGGGGTCGAACTTCACGCCGCCGCGCACGTCCTCGGTGGTGTCCTGGGCGTGGGCGGCGTCGGTTTCGAAGAGGACGTGGCGGGCGTCGGGCTGGCCGGGGGCGTAGTAGCCGACGCGGTTGGCCGGCTCGCTGGAGGGGCCGAAGCTGGCGATGCGGGCGAGGGTGACCGGCCCGCCGCCGGCCTTGACGAACTGCTGGGCGGGCACCTCGTCGCTGGGGCCGCCGAACTCGATGGCGGCGGTGTCCGGGTTCGTGTCGCCGACCTTCACGTCGAAGTTGAACAGGCCCATCAGCCGCGCCAGCGACGGCTCGCCCTCGCCCTGCAGCCCGCCGGTGGCGATGCCGCGGAGGTCGACGGTGCTGAGCGGGTGCTTGGCGTCGTTGCCGCGGATTTCGAGCGTGGCGGTGCGGACGCGGCCGCCGGCGTTGGCGGGCGGGGAGAAGCTCACGCCGATGTTCACGGTCTGGCCCGGCCCGAGGGTGACGGGGACGTTGGGGTCGGTGAGCGAGAAGTTCGCCGCGTCGGCGCCGGTGATCGAGAGCGAGGCGCGGTTGAACGAGAGGGTGCCGGTGCCGTCGTTTCGGACCGGGACGTACTGCGGGGGGCTGACGGCGTTCTGGGGGCTGGCGAAGAACTCGCGGTTGACCAGCGCCCGCTGCGTGCCGCCGCCGGTGGCGGGGCGGAGGAGCACGACCTGGCCCATCGCGCCGGTGGCCCCGAAGCCGCTGCCGCCGCTGCGGCCGTCGCCGTAGAGCACGACGTACAGATCGCCTTTGCCGTTGGGGTTTTCGACCAGGTCCAGCGCGTCGACCAGGCCGGTGAGGCCGGCGTAGCCGTTCTGCTCGCCGACGATCGCGCCGCGCTTGCCCGAGGGGTCGAGCACGTCGATGTCGTCCGGCCCGGAGAGGCGGGTGACGAGGATTTTGCCCTTGAGCTTGCCGTTGAAGACGTCGGACTTGTACTCGATCACGCCGTCGGGGCTGACGTTCTTGCCGAACGAAAACGCCGCGCCGCGGTAGTTGCGGTCCGGCAGGGTGCCGACGGGGTAGGTGGGGACTTCCTGCGGGTCGCCGGCGGCGGTGGGGTTGCCGCCGTCGAGGACGAACTCGCTGCGCGTCGGGTTGGGGTGGCCGTAGTAGCCCCCCTGCACGACGTCGTAGAGGTAGTCGTCCTCGGTCTGGGGCACGCCGGTGAGGGCGGGGACCGGGGCGTTCTGGTACGGCCCGTTGGCGGCGAAGTCGATGCGGTAATCGCTGGCGTAGGCCGCGTCGATGCCCGGCGTGTTGCCGCCCGCCGCCGACCCGTTCGCCGGGACGTAGGTGTGGCCGTTGGAGTGGAACAGGATGTCGTAGCCGTTGCGGATGCCGCTGGCGTAGATCTGCAGCGGCGCGGCGGGGTCGAACGGGTTGTAGCCGCCCCGCACGTCGGTGTTGACGTTCAGCGCCTTCAGGTTGGCGTTCAGGTACGACTCGATTTTCGGCACGTCGAGCCGGAGCATCGCGCTGCTGAGCAGATGCTCGCCGCGCGGGCCCCAAACGGTGTCGGGCGCGCCCATGGCGGTGTTGGCGGCCTGGACGAAGTAGAGGCCGCCGTCGGGGCCGAACTCGAGCTGGTTGGTCACGTGGTCGCGGATGCTGCGCGGCAATTGCTCGACGGCGTCGACGTAGCGGCTGAGGTTGTCGCCGTAGAGCTTGCTGATCTTGCCGGTGAAGTCCGTGCCGTCGGCGAACGCCGCCTCGGTGTGGCCGACCCACGCGATCACGTTCGTCGGCGTGCTGCGGGGGTCGAAGGCGATGGAGGTGACGAACCGCTCGGCCCCGCCGTTGCGGCGGCGGATGGTGTCGATCACGAACTCGTTCGACAGCCCGCCGCTGGCCGGGTCGACGTCGTACCGCACGATCTCGCCGGTGAGCGTGGTGGTGTAGAGCTTGCCGTCGGGCCCGAACTGCACGCTGGCGAAGATGCGGTTCTGCGCCGCCGGCTGGACGATCTGCTGGAAGGCGATGTCCGGGTCGGGCGGGGTGGCGGTGGCGCCGGTGGTGAAGGTGCTGGTGTACGGCTGGAACCCGTTGCCGTCCAGGTCCTTCAGGCCCGCGCCGACCTCGAAGCGGTAGGCGGTCATCGGGTCGAGCATCGCGGTGGGCTTGACGACGATCGCATCGCCGCCGCCGGAGGTGTTGAGGTTCGCCGGCACCGCGAAGCCGTCGCTGGCGCGGACGATCCGCACGTTCTCGCCGGTGAGGGTGCCCTCGTCGATGCCCTGGCCGACGTTGGGCAGGCGGATGTCGGCGGCGATGTAGCCGTCGGTCGGGAAGGCGGTGCTGCCCGGCGCGGGCCGGACGGCCGTCACGCTCGGGCGGCTGCCCTGCGGCAAACCGAGGTCCAGCGAGAAGCGGTCGAAGGTGATGACCGTGTTGTGGACGTCGTTCTTGTGCATCACCAGGATGCCCGCCCGCGCGCGGTCGCGGAAGAGGCTGCGCGAGGCGTTGCCGTCGTAGGTGATCTCGCCGCCGGGCACCGCGAGGGTGGGGCCGTCGTTCACCTTGTAGAACGCGCTGAAGGTGCCGGTCTGCGGGTCGCCGCCGAGGCTGAGGGTGATCGCCTTCACCTTCGACAAGTCGCCGAGGCCGACCTTCACGCCCTCGCGCCCCAGCCGGTGGGTGGTGGCCCCCTGCTCGTCGACGAACTGCACCGACCCCCGCCCGCCGCCGTCGGCGACGACCACGAGCTTCAGGTAATTGTCCTGGTCCGGCCCGAAGAGGATGCCCCCCTGGTCGATCGGCTGGTCCAGATACCCGAGCGGCCCGCGGATGGTCGTGCTGACGGTGAAGGCCTGCTTCGAGGCGTCGAAGGTCTGCTGCAGCCCGTTGGCGAGGGTGTTGTCGGCATCGAAATTGCCGCCGTGCGCCGCGTTGCCGCGGGAGTAGACGTTCAGCACGCCGGCGGTCGGGCGGATGTCGAGCAGATCCGGGGCATATTCGTCGCCGGCGGTGTTGCCCTGGACGATGGAGAAGCCCGTGCCGTGGCCGTCGCGGTCGACCACCCCGCCGCGCAGGCGGTCGAACTCCATGGCGAACGGCAGGGTCCGCACGACGGCGGCCAGCAGGCGGCGGGACTCGAGCGGCTCGATGAATTGGGGCATGGGCGGTGGCGGTTAAGGCTGGTAACGCGGGGCGGGCAGGGCGTCGCGGCTGGAAACGACGGGCGCGGGGCCGGGGGCCGACTGGCAAAGTTATCGGACAGTCGCCGCGGGCCGCTGCACGGCATTTCGCCGCACAACCCTAAAATCGCGGCGGGGGAAACATCCTAAGGAACGTCTGGGGAACTCGTCGGCGGGCGGCGGATCGACTTCCCCCCACTTAACGCCCGGCCCGCGACCGGGGTTCGCCAAATCCCCGAACCGCCGACCGCTTTTAGGCGCAACCCGCAGTGCTGGGCAAGCCCTGCCGGTCGGGCGGGTGCGGCCGTTTGGCGCGGCCCTATGCTAGGGGCCTAGCTCGACAACCGCCCCCCGACGGAGAACCGCCCCGATGCGCTGGACCCAAACCCTCATCCCCACCCAGAAGGAGACCCCCGCCGACGCCACCCTCGCCAGCCACCGGCTGATGCTCCGCGCCGGCATGATCCGCCAGCTCCAGGCCGGCGCGTACGACTTCCTCCCCCTCGGCCTCCGCAGCCTCCAAAAGGCCCAGAAAATCGTCCGCGAGGAGATGGACGCCGCCGGCGCCGCCGAGGTCCTGCTGCCCGCCCTCCAGCCGATCAACCTCTGGAAGCAGTCCGGCCGCAACGAGGCGTACGGCGACGATCTGCTCCGCGTCCAGGACCGCCACGGCCGCTGGAGCGTTCTCGGGCCGACCCACGAGGAGGTCGTGACCGAGCTCGTCCGCGCCTACGTCGGCAGCTACAAGCAACTGCCGCTCACGCTCTACCAGATCCAGACCAAGTTCCGCGACGAGCCCCGCCCGCGCTCGGGCCTGCTGCGGGTGCGCGAGTTTTTGATGAAGGACGCCTACAGCTTCCACGCCGACGCCAAATCGTTGGACGACACCTACCAGGTGCTGTTCGCGGCCTACTCCAACATCTTCCGCCGGTGCGGGATTCCGTTCGAGACCGTAGAGGCCGAGAGCGGCCCCATCGGCGGCAGCGGGAGCCACGAGTTCACCGTCGTCTGCGACGCCGGCGAGGATTTCATCGCCGTGTCCGACATGGGGAACTACGCCGCCAACGTCGAAAAGGCCGACACCGGCCCCCGCCCCCACACCTTTGCCGGCCCCCCCACCGGCGAACTGGAAACCGTCCACACCCCCGGCGCGAGCAGCATCGAGGCCGTCGGCAAGGCGATGAAGGTCAAGCCCAAGAACCTGCTGAAAACGCTGGTGTTCCGCGTGGAACATTCCGATTCGACCGGCGGCGACGCGGCCGGCGACGCGGCGAAGGTCGGCTTCCTCCTCGCCGTCGTCCGCGGCGACCACGAGGTCAACCAACCCAAGCTCCAGGCCGCCGCCCGCATCGCCGGGTTGATCGCCCAAGCCGCCACCCTCGTCCTGCCGCCCGAGGAGGAATTGAAGCCCCGCTTCCCCGTCGGCTTCGTCGGCCCCGGTTTGCTGCGGACCGACCCGGCCGTCGGCGCGGTGGTCGACCCCGACGCCGCCCAGGCCCAATTCTGGGCCGCCGGGGCGAACGAGGCCGAGCACCACGTCAAGCACTTCAACTGGTTCCGCGACGCCGGCGACGCGCTGGCCGACCCCGCCCGCGTGGCCGTCGCCGACGTCCGCAACGCCGCCGAGGGCGACCCCTCGCCCAGGAACGACGGCGGCGTGCTGACGATCAAGCGCGGCATCGAGCTCGGCCACGTCTTCAAGCTCGGCACCCGCTACTCCGACGCGATGGACCTGCAAATCGTCACGGAATCCGGCGGGCGAACCCCGGTGCTGATGGGCTGCTACGGCATCGGCATCGGCCGCATCCTCATCGCCGCCGCCGAGGTCTTCCACGACGACCGCGGCCTCGCCTGGCCCGCCGCCCTCGCCCCGTTCTCGGTCTGCATCACCCCCATCAAGTACGAGGGGAACGTGAAGGCGGCGTGCGACAAGCTCTACCTCGCCCTCTCCGCCGCCGGCCTCGACCCGATCCTCGACGACCGCCCCGACGCCCGCGCCGGCGCGAAGTTCGCCGACGCCGACCTCATCGGCTTCCCCCTGCGCCTCACCGTCGGCGACCGCGGCCTGGCCGACGGCAACGTTGAACTCAAGCAGCGCACGGCCCCCGACCCCGAGCAGGTGCCGCTGGCCGACGTCGTCGACCGCGCGCGGGCCCTGCTGTCGGCGTAGGCCGACCTGCCCCCGCCGCTCGCGGCTTCGCAAAGAAACCGAACGGCTATTGTGTGGATCGACGCCCAAGCTTTTCTTTGCGAAGCCGCAAGCGGCGGGCGACCAGTTCGGAGGTGTCGGATATGCGAATACGAGCAAGGCTGACGCGAACCCTAGCCCTCACGATTCTGGCACTCTTCGCCGCCGCAGTGCCCGCCTGGGCGGCGGACGGCAAGGTGCTCATCACCGGCCAAGTCCTTTGCGGCCCAGATCGCCGGCCGGCGCCGGACCTGCACCTTGCGATTTACAAAGGCGAGTTCGGCAAGAAGGGCTACAACCCAACCGTTGTTGAAACCGACGCGGAAGGCCGATTTAGCCTTTCCGTGCTGCCCAACACCTTCTACGTCCGCATATCCGAGCGGCCGACGCTCACCGCGCCGAAGTACGCGGACTACCACCTGCCCTTGTTTGATGAGCCCGTCGAGGTGGTCGCAATGGACCCGACCAACCCGCCGCCGCCGGTCAAGATCGTGCTGGAGCTCGGGGCGCGGGTCACGGGCCGTGCCGTCCGGCGGGACGGTACGCCGTTTGAGCACGCGATCGTTGGCGGGCAGGAGATGGGGTCCGGCGGCGAGATCGACCCGCAGGGGCGGTTCACCATCCTTGGCCTGCCGGCAGGCGTCGATCAGGAAATTAAAGTGCTTCCGCACCTTCGACAGTATAACTACATGCGCCTCGTGCGGGTCGCGGGGAAGGACCTCGATCCCGGAGGCGCCGCCGACGTGGGCGATGTGATTTTCGACCCGCTGCCCGAGAAGGCGAACTTCCGCGGCACCCTGTCCAACGCCGACGGGACGCCCTACCTGGGCCTGACCGCCGTCGTTCTGCACGACAAGGCCGGCTTATACAAGTTCGGCGTGAACGTGCGGGAGGGCAAGTTCGAGGGGTCGATCCTGCCGGGGGAGTACCGGATCACCACCCTCTCGCAAGGCGAAGGGCTGCCGCTCGGCAACGTCAGCATCATGGAGGGCCGCGTGGCGGAGTTGGACCTGAAGGTGCCGGCGAAGTGAGGCGGTCGTCCACCGTCCGCCGCCGCCCCGCCGCTCGCGGCTTCGCAAAGAAAGGCTTCGGGCGCGGTGCGCACATCACCGATCGCTTCTTTGCGAAGCCGCGAGCGGCGGGGTTCGTCGGGCGCGCAATGTTCGCGGCAAATTAATCCCTTCCCGCCCGGACCCGGCGCGGTAATCTGCCGCCCATGCCCGACTCGACCCCCGACACCGCCGCCGCCGCCCCGCTCTCGCCCGACGCGCTCCGCCTCATCGACGCCTACTGGCGGGCGGCGAATTATCTCGCCGTCGGGCAGATTTACCTGCTCGACAACCCGCTGCTCCGCCGGCCGCTGGTGCTGGGGGACGTGAAGAAGCGGCTGCTCGGCCACTGGGGAACGACGCCGGGGCAGAACTTCGCCTACGTCCACCTGAACCGCTGCATCCGCGAGCGCGACCTCAGCATGATCTACATCGCCGGCCCCGGCCACGGAGGGCCGGCGGTCGTCGGCAACGTCTACCTCGAAGGCACCTACACCGAGGTCTACCCCCACGTCACGCGCGACGAGCGCGGCCTGCTGCGCCTCTTCAAGCAGTTCAGCTTCCCCGGCGGCATCCCCAGCCACGTCGCCCCCGAAACGCCCGGCAGCATCCACGAGGGGGGCGAGCTCGGCTACTCCCTCTCGCACGCCTTCGGGGCCGCGTTCGATGACCCCGATTTGGTCGTCGCCTGCGTGGTCGGCGACGGCGAGGCCGAGACCGGGCCGCTGGCGACGGCGTGGCACTCGAACAAGTTCCTCAACCCCAAAACCGACGGCGCGGTGCTGCCGATCCTGCACCTCAACGGCTACAAGATCGCCAACCCGACGATCTTCGCCCGCATCCCGCGCGAGGAGCTGATCGCGTTCTTCCACGGCTGCGGTTGGGAGCCGCACTTCGTGGACCACGCCGCGGAGGACGACGCCGACAACGGCCCGGCGCACCAGAAGATGGCCGCCACGCTCGACGCGGCGCTGGACGAGATCAAGCGGATTCAGACGGCCGCGCGGGAGGGCGGCGAGACGGCCCGGCCGCGGTGGCCGATGATCGTGCTCGCCACGCCCAAGGGCTGGACCGGGCCGAAGGAGGTCGACGGGCTGAAGGTCGAGGGCACCTTCCGCGCCCACCAGGTGCCGATGAGCGCGCCGGCCGAGCACCCCGAGCATTTGCGCAAACTCGAAGACTGGCTGCGGAGTTACCGGCCCGAAGAATTGTTCGACGAGAACGGCACGCTGATGCCCGAACTGCAAGCCCTCGCCCCGACCGGCGAGCGGCGGATGGGGGCCAATCCCGTCGCCAACGGCGGCCTGCTCCTTCAGCCGCTGGAACTGCCGAACTGGCGCGACTGCGCCGTCGACGTGCCCGCCCCCGGCGCGGCGATGGCCGAGCCGACCCGCACGCTGGGCCGGTGGCTGAAGACCGTGATCGAGGCGAACGCGACCCGCCGCAACTTCCGCATCTTCGGGCCGGACGAGACGGTCTCCAACCGCCTCACGCCCGTCTTCGACGTCACGCCGCGCCAGTGGGAGGCGGCGATGAACGACGGCGACGAGTTCCTCGGCCGCGACGGCCGGGTGATGGAGGTCCTCAGCGAGCACCAGTGCCAGGGGTGGCTTGAGGGCTACCTGCTCACCGGCCGGCACGGCTTGTTCAACTGCTACGAGGCGTTCGTCCACATCGTCGACTCGATGTTCAACCAGCACGCCAAGTGGCTGGAAGTGACCGACAAGCTCCCGTGGCGGCGGCCGATCGCGTCGCTGAACTACCTGCTCGCCAGCCACGTCTGGCAGCAGGACCACAACGGCTTCACGCACCAGGACCCCGGCTTCATCGACGTCGTGCTGAACAAAAAGCCCGAGGTCGTCCGCGTCTACCTGCCGCCGGACGCGAACTGTTTGCTGAGCGGTTACGACCACTGCCTGCGGACCAAGCAGTACGTCAACGTCGTGGTGGCCGGCAAGCACCCCGCCCCGCAGTGGCTCGGCGCCGACGCCGCGGCGAACCACTGCGCCGCGGGCATGGGCATCTGGGGCTGGGCCAGCAACGACCACGAAACCGACCCCGACATCGTGATGGCCTGCGCCGGCGACGTGCCGACGCTCGAAACCCTCGCCGCCGTCTCGATCCTCCGCGCCGAGCTGCCGGACGTGAAAGTGCGCGTCGTGAACGTCGTCGATCTGCTCCGCCTCACCCCCGCCGACCGCCACCCGCACGGTGCGAACGACCAGGACTTCGACGCGATTTTCACCGCGAACAAGCCCGTGATCTTCGCCTACCACAGCTACCCGTGGACCATCCACCGCCTGACCTACCGCCGGGCCAATCACGCGAACATCCACGTCCACGGCTACCAGGAGGAGGGCACCATCACCACGCCGTTCGACATGTGCGTGCTGAACCGCCTCGACCGCTTCCACCTCGTCATCGACGCGGTGAACCACCTGCCGCACCTCGGCTCGCGCGGGGCCTACCTCGTGCAAAAGCTGGAGGACAAGCTGCGCGAGCACAAGCGCTACATCGACGCCCACGGCGAGGACATGCCGGAGGTGAAGGACTGGACGTGGGCCGGGTCGATGAAGTGACCCGCCGCTTGCGGCTTCGCAAAGAAATCTTCGATCCACAAGTCGCTGTCCGAGAGAACTCGGTAGCGGGGTGCCACGGGTTGACGTACTCGTCAACCCGTGGCTTTCCATAGTTTGGACGCCACCCGGCACGGGTTGGGAGTACCCAACCCATGGCACCCGGCCAACATACAAAGCACTCATAGCTGCAGTAAAGCCGCAGTATCGCGGGCGATCAGCACTTCCTCGTCCACCGGCAGCACCCAGACGGCCACCGACGAATCGTCGGCACTGATCCGCCCCTCGGTGCCGACCGCCGCCGCGTTGGCGGCGTCGTCCAGCCTCACGCCGCACCACGCGAGGGCGTCGCAGACCGCCGCCCGCACCGCCGGGACGTGCTCGCCGACGCCGCCGCCGAAGCAGATCGCGTCGGCCCCGTTCAGCACGGCCAGGTACGCGCCAACGGTCTTGCGGAGGCGGTGGACGTACATCTCGACCGCCAAGTTCGCCGCCGGGTCGGTGCCGCGCCGCTCGATCAGTTTCGAGACGTCGCCGGTGGTGCCCGAGACGCCCAGCAGGCCCGAGTCGCGGTTGAGACGGCCGACGATCTCCCCCGCCGCCACGCACTCGGCGTCGGCCAGAATCGACGCCAGCGCGGGGTCCACGTCGCCGCTGCGCGTCTGCATCATCAGCCCCTCCAGCGGGGTGAGGCCCATGCTCGTCTCGACGCTCCGCCCGGCCTCCACCGCGCACGCCGAGCACCCGCCGCCGAGCTGCAGCGTGACCAGCCGCGCGTCGGATCGGCCGGTGAGGTCGGCGTGCCGCTCGCTCATCCACCGGTGCGCCAGCCCGTGCGCGCCGAACCGCCGGATGCCGTGGCGGTCGGCCAGATCGCGCGGGATCGGGTAGAACTTCGCCGCGTCCGGTAGGTCGGCGTGGAAGGCGGTGTCGAACACGCCGACCTGCTCGCCGCCGAGGGCGTCGCGCACCGCCGCCACCGCGTCGAGCGCGGGGCCGAGGTGCAGCGGGTCGAGCGGCACGAGCGCGCGCAGCCGTTCGACCGCCGCCCCGTCGAGCCGCGTGGGTTGCACGAACTCGACCCCGCCCGTGACGAGCCGGTGCCCGACCGCCGCCGGCCGCCCGCCGGACTGCTCGCCGACCCGCCGCGCCACCTCCGCCGCCGCTTCGGCCGCCCCGCCGCCGCCGTCGAAACTGACCTTCCCCCCCTCCCCCGCCGCGGCCCCCCCGCCGGCGACGTCGAACGCCCGGTACTTGATCGAGGTGCTGCCGCAGTTGAGGACGACGAGGTTCGCGGGGGAAGCGGCCATGGACGATCCTATCCGCCCCGCCCGCCGCTTGCGGCTTCGCAGCGAGACGAGTGCGAGTGAGAATGCGTTACTTTGCGAAGCCGCAAGCGGCGCAGAACCCGGGTCTTCGCCTCCGGCTCAGACGCCGGCTTGTTCCGGCGGTGGGTCGAACTCGCCCGCCCGCGCCCGGCGCAAAAGGTCGAGCAGCGAGCGCCGCATCTCGGAGTCGGGCTCGCCCATCCACCGGCGGTCGTAGCTCGCCAAGGCCGCGTCGATGTTCTCCTCCACGTGCCAGCCGCCGTAATCGCGCAGCAGGGTGGGGACGTTGTGCAGGGCGTCGAGATAGTCGTGAAGCTCGTCGGCCGAGATGACGTCGCCACCCCGCAGGCGGTAGCGGAGTTGGAGGATCGCCCGCTCCAGGAGGATGGTGTAGGCATGAACGACGTCGGGCGGCGCGGGGGTTGGCATGGCGCGTTCGTGGTGGCGGAGAGATTCAGGGGCCGCGAAATCTACAGGTCGAACACGGCTCTGATCGCATCCGCGATGCGATCCACGTCGGCGTCGCTCAGCACCCCCAGTCGCTGCGCGAAGCGACGGGTGGAGACGGACCGAACCTGAAAGGTATCGGCGGCGGAAACTTTCGCCAGCCCGTTATCAAGCGACGGGTCGAGGCGCACGAGCCAATCCCACGTGGCAAACGTCGGCTGCCAGCCGGTGAGCGGCACGACCACCCGCAAGTCGAGGATGCCCAACGCGTCGCGGCTCATCACCACCGCCGGCCGCCTCTTGCGGATTTCGTCGCCAACCGTCGGGTTGAACTCGACCATCCAAATTTCACCCCGGCGTGGTGTCATCAAGCACCTCATCGTCCACGAACTCCGACCATTCCGCCAACTCGCCGCCCGGCTTGTAGAAGGTTTTTGCCTCCAGCGCCGCGGCCCGCATCCGCTCGTCCACCGTCGGGCCGGCGGGCGGGGCGGGGAGGGATTGGCGGACCAGCCGGGTGGCCCGCTCGATGACCGCCAGCCGGGCGGCGTTGTCGAGGTGCTCCAGCGACTCCAGCAGTTCGGCGTGGCTCATGGGGGGATTGTACGGCGCGGCCGGCGGTCGATTCACCTCACGTCGATCCTCCGCCGGACCCGCGCCTCAGCCGTCGGCGGCGGGGCTTGGTCGGGCGTGACGAAAATCATGGTCAGATTCTTGGAAGCCCGCGCCAACGTCACGATGCCGCCCGGCGTCACGCGGGTGCCCATCAGCGTGAGGCGCTCGACGTGGGGGAGCGACGCCAGCAGCGGGACGGACTCGTCCGTGACGGCGGTGCCCTGCAGGTTCAGACTCCTCGCCCCCGCGCGGGTGATGTCGGCGGCGACACGCCGGAGTTCGGCGTCGCCGAAGGACTCGGGGTCGAGGCCGGCGAACGTGACGAGCCGGACGTCGAGGCCCTCGATGACGAACATGCCCTTGGCCCTGCTGATGGCCGAGAGGGACCGGGTGGTCTCGCCCGAGAGGCAGCCGGCGGCGAGGAAGCAGGTCGCGGCGAGGGTAGGGAAGAGGAGGCGGTTGATGAACGAATGGTTCATTATGAAACCATAGCAAATCTGCCAGTCGAGCGGAGATAGAACCGGAGGAGTTCGGCGCGGCGGCGGAGCGGACGCTACCGCACTTTTCAGGATTCAGTGTCCACACGAACCGACACCCGGTAAGCCGCGAGCGCAGCGAGCGCTTTGGGGTGGCGGCGGCGAAAAGCGCTCGCTGCGCTCGCGGCTTACCGGAATCGTTGTGGACGCGAGCGTTGATCTTGCAAAGTCCTAAAGTCCCGCCCGCTGCCATTGAGGTCGACCGGCACGGCGGCAAGCAGGTCCCAATCCTGCGTCAATCGGAGGGTGCCGGCCCGCAGGTCGTCCCACTCGCCGGGGGTAACTTGGGCAACGCGCGAGCGGAAGGGGAACTCCGGCATCGCTCCCAGCGGGAAGACGGAGATCACCCTCTCCCGCCGACCGGTACCGTCGGGCCGCATCACGCCACCCTCGGGAAAGCGGTCGCTGACCTCGATCAGGCGGACCTCGCGGCGGCGCTCGTCGGGGTTGGGGTCGGGGATGACCCACGCCGTCATGTCCGGCTCGCCGGCGGAATGCCTGAGGCGAGCAGCCGCACGGCGTCGTCGTAAGTCTCGGGCACCGCGCCCCGGTCGAGGTCGTTCATCGGCACATCATTGCGGGCGGCGGGGCCGATTGCCGCCGTGCCACTGATGGCATCCGCGCCTGATCGGCCTCTGTTGGCCCACGCGGCAGGACTCACTTTGCCCGGACCGGCGTTTGCTTCCAGCCGCCACATCAATTACGGTTTTCTGATTGAGTTGATTCGCTCGGCTCCGCTCACGGAAGGTGCAAGATGAGGCCGTCCGCCGCCCGATCAATCCCGCCGTTGCTGCTTTTGCTGGTGGCCGGCGTGCTGCTCCACGCCGGTCTCGCCGCCGCCGATCCGCCGGTAGATGCGCCGGCCGATGCGCCCGACCCGATTGCCGAGCGGGTCGAGCGCGCCAAGGTCGCCTGCGCCGCCGAGCTGGAGCGGGCCACGGGGGCGGTCGGCGAGTACCTCGATCAGCAGGAATCGACAGCCCGCGCCCGCGGCGACCGCGATGCGGTGAAGGAGGTCGCGGCCGAGCGGGCGGCGTTCCGCGACGCCGGCGTGCTGCCCGACGCGCTGCCCGGCCGCATCGCCGACCGCTACCGCAGCGTCCGCGTGCCGCTGGAGCGGGCCTACGAGCGGGCGGTGCGCGACTACACCCGCTCGCGCCAGGACGCCAAGGCCACCGCCGCCGTCCGGGCGCTGGCGGACCTGCGGGCGACCCCGGTGGCCGGCGGGGAGAACCTGCTGAAGTCGGTCGATCTGGACAAGGACGTGATCCGCGGCCGGTGGGCGCGCAACGCCGCCGGCGATCTCCAATCCGACCCTGGCGAATGGGCGGTGCTGCGGCTGCCGTTCAAGGTCGAAGGGGAATACGACCTGCGGGTGCGATTCACGCGCGTCGCCGGCCGGGGTGGAATCTTGCTGATGCTGTCCTACGGCGGCCACCAGTTTGCGTGGGAGGTGAACGACTCCGCCGACCGCGGCGAGAAGTCCGCCTGCGGGCTAGAGCTGGTCGACGGGCGTTCATACGTCGACCCCGAGAACCGCTCGACGGTCTACCTGGACAAGCCCACCCCCGTCGGCCGCCCGTGCCTGGTGGTTGCAAAGGTCCGAAAGGAGGGGGTGGCGATCTTCATCGACGGCAAGCAGGTCATCGGGTTTCGGACGAATTACCGCGACCTCTCGGCGCAGGGAGACTACCGCTATGGACCCGACGAGATCGGCGTTGCGACGATCAGCGCCTCGGTCGCGCTGCACTCGGCGGAGGCGATTCCAATAGGACCGGCCAAGCCGGCGCCTTGAAGGCGGAGCTTTAAGCTCAATCCGCCCGCTGCGGTTCCTCACTCGCCCGAGGTCACGATGATCACGCAGGCGCGGTCCGGCAGCTTGGCGCTCGGGTCGAGCGGGCGGACTAGGCCGTTCTCCACAATGCCGGCGAGGGCGAGCGGGCGGCGGTTCGGGCGGGCCAGTGCCGCCTCCATCGACATCAGCGGCGTGCCGGGCGGGATGTCGGGGATGGCGATGTTAGAGTGCGTTGTGGAAAGCTGCTTACGATCCTGCTTGCTCGACAATGGCGGGCCTACTCGCGCAACTCGGGCCGGAGGATCGCCTCGCCGAACCAGTCGCGGGTTTTGGGGTCGGGATTCTGGCTGGGGAACCCTTCGGTGCCAAAGTTCCAGGCCTCGCCCTCGCCGCCTTCTGCGATGACGCGCACCTCCGGGCCGGGCAGGATTGCGAAGACGGACTCGACGACGGCCAACCCCGCCTTGGTGAGCACATGATCCCGAAGGTTGGTCAAAAGGGCTGACGACACGCAGACCCGATCCGGCCAACGGCCGTAGCGGACGCGGAATCCGTCGACGGCCCCACAAACTCGAACCCAATTCGCGTCATCACCATTTGGCATCTGGTATCTCCCGTCTCGCTGGGGTGAGAATGCCCCCTCACCGCCGCTTCTTCCCCTTCTTGTTGCGGTCCTTCTTCTCCATCCGGCCGCTGCCCTTGACCTTCATTGACGGGCCGCCGGGGAGGCCCATGTTCGCCAGGCCGCCGCCCATCAGGCCCTTCATCAGGCGCATCCGGCCGCCCATGCCCATGCCGCCGACGGCCTTCATCATGCCTCTACTCATCTCGAACTGCTTCATGAACTGGCCGACCTCGCGCGGCTCCACCCCCGCGCCGGCGGCGACGCGGCGGCGGCGGGGGCCGTCGAGCACGTCGGGGTCGCCCCGCTCCTTTTTGCTCATGCTGTCGTAGATCGCCTGCATGCGCGACATTTGTTTCTCGACCTCGCCGCCGTCCATGTTGGCGGATTTGGTCAGCTCGCTCATGCCGGGGATCATGCCCATGACGCGGCTCATGGGGCCGAGCTTTTTGATCTGGGCCATCTGGGCCATGAAGTCGTCGAGGGTGAACTGGCCCTTTTTCAGTTTGGCTTCGAGTTTCTCCTGCTGCTCGAGGTCGAACTTTTCCATCGCCTCGCCGACGAGGCCGACGACGTCGCCCATGCCCAGGATGCGCTGGGCCATGCCCTCGGGGCGGAACTCCTCGAGGCGGTCGAGCTTCTCGCCGACGCCGAGGAACTTGACGGGCTTGCCGGTGACCATCTTGGCCGAGAGGAGCGCGCCGCCGCGGGTGTCGGAGTCGAGCTTGGTGAGGATCAGGCCGTCGAGCTCGAGCTTTTCGTTGAACGCCTTGGCGCTCTCCACCGCGTCCTGGCCGGTCATGCTGTCGAGGACGAGGAAGATCTGGTGGGGGCGGACGGCGAGGTTGACCTCGCGCAGCTCCTCCATCAGCGGCCCGTCGATCGCCAGGCGGCCGGCGGTGTCGAGGATCAGGATGTCGCGGCCCTGCTTTTTCGCCTCCTTCACCGCGGCGTTGGCGACCGCGACGGCGGCGCCCTTGGCGACCTCGCCGTGCGGGGCGATCTTGCTGTCGTCCGCGTAGACCGGCACGCCCGCCTGCTCGCCCACCACGCGGAGTTGCTGCACGGCGGCGGGGCGCTGCAAGTCGAGCGCGGCGAGCATCGGCTGGTGGCCGCGGCTTTTGAGGAACATCGCGAGCTTGGCGCAGGTGGTGGTCTTGCCGCTGCCCTGGAGGCCGGCCATCATGATGACGGTGGGGCCGGGCTGGACGGTGTAGACCTTCGTGTCGACCGGCCCCATGAGGTCGACGAGTTCGTCGTAGACGATTTTGACCATGAGCTGGCCGGGCTGGAGGCTTTTGATGACCTCCTGGCCGAGGGCCTTTTGGATGACGTGGTCGATGAACCGGTTGACGACGCCGAGGTTGACGTCGGCTTCCAAAAGCGCGACGCGGACCTCGCGCATGGACTCGCGGATGTTCTCCTCGGAGATGCGGCCGCGGCCCGAGAGGCCGCGGAATACGGAGGAGAGCTTGTCGGAGAGGAGGTCGAGCATGGGTTCGTGGTGCGTGGTTCGTGGTGCGTGGGAAGAGGGCCGGCGGGTGAATGTTAGCGGTTCGGGGCGAGGGGGGGCAAAGGTTGCCGGTGCAGAAGGCTTGCGGATATGCTAGTGCCGCCCGGCCGACCGCCGGAGCGGAGCCCGAGTCACGCACCACGCTTCACGCACCACGCACCTTGCTCGTCTTCCCCTGCAACCTGTGCCAGACGCCGCTGTCGGCGGAGGAGTCGATGCGCGGGCAGGCGGTGCGGTGCCCGAACTGCCGGGCGGTGCTGAAGGTGCCGCTGGCGGAGCGGCGGCCGGCGCGCGAGGCGGTGGCCGTCGGGGCCGAGGCGGATGCTTACGGCGGCGCGCCCGCCCCGCCGCCGCCATTGCCGCAATCTTCGCCGCGGGCGGGGGGGATTTCGCCGGCGGCGCAGGGGTATCTGCGGGGCAGCGGGTCGAACAAGCGCTACGGGTTCAACTGCGGCTACTGCTCCAGCCGGCTGGAGGCGACCGAGAGCATGGCCGCCACCGAGGGGCAGTGCCCCACCTGCGGCAGCAACATCGTCATCCCGATCCTCGACCGCTACGGCCGGCTGATCGACCCGATGACCGGCAAAATCATCAAGCAGGACCCCCACCCCGTCCACGCCTACGCCGCGGCGGGCGACCGGGCGCCGGCGATCTTCCGCCGCGACGACGGCGGGCAGGCGATCCGCTGCCCGCGCTGCGCGTCGGTCTCGCCGATCACGAGCAATAATTGCAAGAGTTGCGGGATGCCGTTCACGATGGAGGGGACCACGCTGGAGGCCGGCGGGGCGAGCAACGGCTTCTCCGTCGCGTCGCTGGTGCTGGGGCTGATCGGCATCCCCGCGGCCTGCACGGTGATCGTGCCGGCGCTGGCGATCCTCTTCGGCGTGCTGGGGATCAACCAGTCCGTCCGCGCCGGCGGCGAGGCGGGCGGGAAGGGCATGGCGATCGCCGGCATCGTCTGCGGGCTCATCGGGGCGGTCATCGCGGCGACGATCTTCCTGAATTGACGTGGAACCGGCGTCCCGCCCGGATTTCTTTTTTGCCGAATAAAAGAGAATCCGGGCGGGACGCCCGTTCCACGATGCTACCCGACGGTCAGGCCCTTCAGGTAATCCGCCAAGTCCGACCGCTGTTTGTCGAGCGTGGCGTTCAGGGTGTCCTTCTGCTTTTGCAGGGATTCCACGCGGGTTTCCTGGTCGTTCAGCTTGGTCAGCAGGCGGTTGTAGTATTGGCTCTGCTTGTCGACGGCGGCCATGTTCTTGCGGATCCGCTCCTGCTCGGCGGCGATGTTGGCGATCTCGCGGTCGGCGTCGGCGATCTGCCGCTCGCTCTCCGTCGCGGCCTGCTTCAGCGAGACGGCCTTCGACAGCGCGTCGCGCACGTCCTTCGGAATCTCGCCGGTCCGCAGGTAGCCGGCGATCTCGCCCACGTCGGCCGGCAGGATCACGATCCGCTGGTCGACCACCTGCTGCTGCGTGACGTTGAACGTTGCAGTTTTGCCCGCCGGCGCGGCGACCTTGAAGCGGTAGACCTGCTCGGTCGTCTCATACGGATCGGCGGTGTCCACCAGCTTCGCCCCCGCAATCACCGGCTGCTCGACGACGAGGGTTTTGTCCGAGTCGCCCTTGTTCTCGATGGCGAACTGCTGCGTGTAGACGAACTTGCGGCTCACCTCCAGCACGCCCTTGACGATCTTGCCCGCCACCACCTGCTGCTTGCTGGTGTTTTTCGTGGCGTCGATGCGGACGTCGAGGTCGATGCCGTAGCTGAGCAGGCGGTGCTGGCCGGCGGGGAGGTTGTCGATGCGCGCGTCGCCGGAGTAGCCGCCGTCGTAAACGGTCACGGGGCCGGCGGGCAGGCTCTTGCCGGTGGTGTTGGTCACTTCGGCGCCGGTCAGCGGGTGCTCGGCCAGCACGGATTGGTTGTAGATCGAGAGGCGTTGGACCTCGACGGGGTCGGAGACGATGGGGATCATCGCCGACGACTGCCGGGGGAGCGAGACGTTGGGGACGGTGTATTGGAAGAGTTCGCCGAGTTTGGCCGCCGACGCCGCGGCCGCGACGGAGGCAGCGGCGTCCATCGGCGCGGTGGCGGGGGCGTTGACGCCGAAGTAGTCCTGCGCCGGCTTGTCGGCCTCAATCGCCAGGCCGCGCCTTCGCGCCATGCGTTCGACCGGGGCGGCTTCGCCTGAAGATGCTATCCGCCCCCCCTGCGGGATGTTCCTCTTGGCGGCATCCTCTTTAAGGCCTCCGGTGATCCCCCCGCCGTACTCCTGCGGCGTGAGGCTCGCGTACAGCTCCGGCTCCACCGTCGGCCGCGGGACGTACAGCGGCTGGTAGAGGTTCTGCACGAACGAGATCGGCCGGCCGCTCACCAGCGACAGTTGAATGTCCTTCCAGTCGCCGTCGGTCTGGTTCTCGACGATCGCCCAGCCCTGCAGCGTGCCCTGCACCTCGGCCGGGCCGGTCGCGGGGCGGGTGGCGGGCTCCTTTTGATCCTTCGGCTTGAGGATCAGGCGGTAGCTGGTTTTCCAGATCGGCGTTTCGATGACGTAGCCGACCTTCACCCGCCGCTCGCCGGTGCCGCGGAAGTCGATCTGCACGGGCTTTTTGTTCTGGTCGCGGGCCGACGCCACGGCGGCGAGCGCGCGGCCGAGTTCCTGTTGCAACTGCGGGTCGTCGAGTTTCAGCGAGCGGATCGAGTCGAGGTCGACCGCCTGGATCACCCCGCCGCCGGTGAGGAGGTTGAGGACCGCGACCTCGACCGGCGGCTGGTCCTTGGGGGCGGGCCGCTTTTTGGTTTCGACGCCGAGGATGGTGCCGGTGACGTCCTCCTGCCCCATGAGGCTGATGGTGATCTGCGCGCCGCGGAGTTGGTTGAGCAACTGGTCGAGGCTGGGGTTGGAGGAGATGTCGACGCCGAAGGAGCCGAGGATTTTGCCGAGGGGGTCCTGGCTGGGGTAGGTGACGACGCCGACGGTGCCGCCGTCGAGGTCCTGCAGGACGAGACTTTTGAGCACGTCGTTGATCTGCTCGGCCTTGAACGGCAGCGTGGCCGACCCGTCGCCGGACACTTGGCCGGTGTGCTCGAAGTAGCCGACGCCGCTGGAGAAGAGCGTGACGGCCTTCACCGGCACGTCGGCGGGCTTGGTCGCGGGGGTCGCGGGTTGGGGGGTCTGGGCCATCGCCACGGACGTTACCAGAACGGCGGCGGCGGCGAGAATCTTCGTGGGCGGCATGGGCGGTCCTTCGGGTTAGGCGTTGAATGCTAACCGGGTTCGACGCGCCGGGGCAGCGGAAGTTCCGAAGCGGAAGAGGTTTACCACGGAGGGCACGGAGAACACGGAGGAAGCCACGGAGTCCAAGCAAATTCTCTGGCTTTGCCTTCTCCGTGATTTCTCCGTGCCCTCCGTGTTCTCCGTGGTTCATCTTCCGCCGGCGAGCCACTTCACGCCCGGCCGGCCACCTCGCGCTCGGCGGTTTCCTGCTCATCGGTGAACCGGCGGTCGGCGGGGCTCTGCGGGGAGGGGCCGTCCACCTTCGCGTCGTCGGCGCGCTTGCCGGCATCGCGGGCGGCGCGGACCACGCGGTGCAGGCCGAGCTCGACGAAGTCGCGGCGGGTGAGCATGTCCATCGTCCAGTCCGCCGCCACGCGGATCTTTCGGCCGAAGCCGGGGATTTTCGCCAGGTAAACCGTGCGGTAGAGCCACCACGCGGGGAAGCCGCTGAGCTTGATGCCGAAGAGTTGGGCGACGGCGTCGAACTTGCCGAAGGCGGCGATCTGGCCCTTGTCGGTGATCTTCGTTTCGCGGGGCGGCTTGCCGTCGAGGGCGCGGGCGATGTTGGCCCCCGCCGCCTCGCCGAGGCCCTGGGCCATCTGGGCGGTCGCGGGGAAGGAGCCCCCCTCGCCGTTGGGGTTGTAGGCGAGGTCGCCGACGGCCCAGATGCGGTCCATGCCCTTGACGCGCGACTCGCGGTCGCAGTCGATGTAGCCGTGCTTCTCGGTCGGCAGGCCGAGCTGTTTCACCAGCGGGTTGGGCTGGATGCCGGCGCACCAGACGCAGGTGTAGGAGGGGATGGCCGAGCCGTCGGTGAGAGTGACGGTGCCCTCGTCGATGGACTTGACGCTGGTGTTGAGCCGCACGTCGATGCCGCGGTTGTTGAGGTGCTTGGTGCTCCAGACGCTCAGGCTCTCGTCGAGGCTCTTGAGGATGCGGTCGCCGCGGTCGACGAGGGTGATCTTCACGTCCTTGGGGTCGAGGCGCGGGTAATGCTCGGCGGCCTCGCTCATGTAGGCGTGGTACTCGCCGGCGACCTCCACGCCGGTGTAGCCGCCCCCCACCACGATCAGGTGCAGCAGGGCGCGGCGCTTTTCGACGTCGTCAATCGCGCTCGCCTGCTCGAGCAACTGCACCGCCCGGTCGCGCAGCGCGACGGCCTGCGCGAGCGTCTTGAGCTCGTACCCGTGCTCGGCCAGCCCCGGCACCGGCGGCTGCAGGGTGATGCAGCCCAGGGCGATCACCAGGTGGTCGTACTCCACGGCGCAGATCTGCTCCTTGGAATCCTCACCGACGATTTTGTAATTCACGCACCGGCGGTCGAAGTCGATGCCGTCGACCTCCGCCATGATGAAGCGCGAGCGGCCGAGGAAGCGGCGGATGGAGACCACGCAGTGGCTCGGCTGCAGCGCACCGGTGCCGGCCTCGACCAGCAGGGGGTAGAAGATGAAGTAGTTGTTCCGGTCGATGACGACGATCTCGACGTCCGGGTCGGCCAGCCGCTCGAGCGTGCGGGCGGTGTACGACCCGCCGAAGCTGCCGCCGAGGACCACGACGCGGCGGGGCCGGTCGGGGGCCGTCGCGCGCTCCGGCGCGCGGTCCGGCACCGGCGGGGCGTGGCCGTTCGAACCGTTGGTGCTGACGATCTCGGGCGATGGCATGGGCTCCCCTTGCGAGTTGGGCGGTTGTGCGGAGTGTAGCGTTTCGTGGAACGGGCGTCCCGCCCGGATTTTCCGGCCGTCACTGAAGATAGGAAGAAGAATCCGGGCGGGACGCCCGTTCCACGAAAGACTATTCTCTCGGCATGCCCGACGTCACGATCACCCCCGCCGCCGCGCCATTCGCCGCGACGGTCACGCCGCCGGGCAGCAAGAGCCTGACCAACCGCGCCCTGATCCTCGCGGCATTGGCCGACGGCGAGTCGGTCCTCACCAACGCTCTGGCCGCCGACGACACCGCCGTGATGCTCGACGGGCTGCGGCGATTGGGCTTCGACCTGACCGTGGACGACGCGGCCAAAGCCGTCCGCGTCACCGGCTTGGGCGGCGAGATTCCCTCCCGATCCGCCGACCTCTTCTGCGGCAACAGCGGCACCACGATCCGTTTCCTCGCCGCCCTCTGCTCGCTCGGCCACGGCACGTTCAACTTGGACGGCGTGCCGCGGATGCGCCAACGCCCCGTCGGCCCGCTTTTAGAATTATTGAAAAACATCGGCGTCCGCGTCACGTCCGTTGAAGCCAACGCCTGCCCTCCGCTCCGCCTCGACGCCGACGGTTTGCCCGGCGGCCTGGCGCACTTCGGCGCGGAGAGCTCCAGCCAATTCCTCTCCGCCGCCCTGATGGTCGCGCCCCGCGCCCGCCACGAGGTGCAGATCTCCCTCGGCCGGCCGCAGACGAGCTGGCCCTACGTCGAGATGACCCTCCGCCTGATGGACGCCTTCGGCCACACCGCCGAACTCGTCCGCGACCCGCTGACGCGCGAGCCGCTGAAGGTGATCGTGCCGCGGGGGTCTTACGCCGCGACCGAGTACGCCGTCGAGTCCGACGCCAGCGCCGCCAGCTATTTCCTGGCCGCCGCCGCGATCAGCGAAAGCTCGACCGTGACGATCAGCGGCCTCGGCTCCGACAGTCTGCAGGGCGACGTGAAATTCGCGGGCGTGCTGAAGAAGATGGGCCCGCTCGTGGAGGTCAACCGCGACTCGATCACCGTCACCGGCACCGGCGAGTTGGACGGCATCGACGTCGATTTGTCGGGCATGCCCGACGTCGCCCAAACCCTCGCCGTGGTCGCCTGCTTCGCGTCCGGCGCTTCCACAATCCGCGGCCTGCACACGCTGCGGGTGAAGGAGACCGACCGCCTGGCCGCCCTCGAGGCCGAACTGACCAAGCTGGGCGCGTCCGTCTTGGTGGAGTCCGACACCCTCACGATCCGCCCGCCGACGCGGGTGCAGGCCGCCGCCATCGACACCTACGACGACCACCGCATGGCGATGAGCTTCGCGGTGGCGGGCACGCGGGCGGAGGGCATCACGATCCGAAATGCCGAGTGCGTGAACAAGACGTACCCGGCGTTTTTCCAAGACTTGAAGCGGATGCTTCTTTCATAGCCGGAGGCGGAAGCCCCGGTTGATCGCGCTCAGCCTCTCCGAAAATCCGTTGCGCCTCTCGGCTGAAAAACCGGGGCTTCCGCCTCCGGCTATTAAAGAGCCCCTTCAACTCCGCCACGCCGCCGGGTATTCTTCGCAATGGACTAAGGACCACGGACCAAGGACACAAAGTGAACGTCACCATCTGGCACGAGCACCGCCACGAGAAGAGCGACCCGAAGGTCGCCGAGGTCTACCCCGAGGGCATCCACGGCGCAATCGCGGCGGGGCTGAAGCACGCGGGCGACCTGAAGATCACCCTCGCCACCCTCGACGACCCCGAGCACGGCCTGGGCGGGGGCGTGCTGGAGGGGACCGACGTGATGCTCTGGTGGGGCCACATGGCCCACGCCGAGGTCGCCGACGAGACCGTGAACAAGGTCTACAAGCGCGTGATGGCCGGCATGGGACTGGTCGCCCTGCACAGCGGGCACATGTCGAAAATCTTCATGAAGCTCATGGGCACCACCTGCAACCTCAAGTGGCGCGAGGCCGACGACCGCGAAATCCTCTGGGTCACGCGGCCGGGCCACCCGATCGTCGAGGGCATCGACGACCACTTCATCCTGCCGGCGGAGGAGATGTACGGCGAGTTCTTCGACATCCCCGAGCCGGACGAAACCGTGCTCATCAGCACCTTCACCGGCGGCGAGTGCTTCCGCAGCGGCTGCGTCTTCAAGCGCGGCGCGGGCACGGTTTTCTACTTCCGGCCGGGCCACGAGACGTACCCGACGTACTACGACAAGAATGTGCTGCGGGTGATCGAGAACGGCATCCGCTACGTCGCCCCGAAGGGCCGGCCGATCGCGCCGGTGGCGTTCGGGAACAAGAAGCAGGGGTGGCTGGACGAGTAGCATCGCTGCCGCTTGCGGCTTCGCAAAGAACCCGGGTTGCCACGCCCCATGAATCCCGCGCTCGATTTGTCCAACCTCGCCGTCCTCCGCGGCGATCGGTGGATTCTGCGCGACGTCACCTGGCGCGTCGAAACCGGCGCACTCGCCGCGATCCTCGGCCCCAACGGCAGCGGCAAGAGCACCCTCGCGCGCATCATCGCCGGCCACCTCTTCCCCACCGCGGGCACCGCCGACGTGCTGGGCGAGCGGCTGGGGCGGACGAACCTGCCAATCCTGCGGAAGCGCGTCCGGCTGGTCCAGTCCGCCGGTCCCTACGACGTCGAGCCGCACCTCACGGCCCGCCAAGCCGTTCTCACCGGCCACTTCGGCACCGTCGGCCTCTACGACCCGGCGACCGACGCGATGGCGGCCGGGGCGGACGAATTGCTCGCAAGCGTCGGCCTCGCCCGCCTCGCCGGCAGGCCCTACCGCACCCTCAGCAGCGGCGAGCGCGTCCGCTGCCTGATCGCCCGCGCCCTCGCCGGGAAGGCCGACCTGCTGCTGCTCGACGAGCCGACCGCCGGCCTCGACCTCCTCGCCCGCGAGCAGGTCTTAGCCACCATCGCCGCCCTGCACGCCCGACCAAACCCGCCGACGATCCTGCTCATCGTCCACCAGATCGACGAACTGCCGCCCGCCACCTCGAACGTCCTGCTGCTGAACGACGGCCGCCCCGCCGCGTCCGGCGCGCCGGCCGACGTGCTGCGATCCGACATTCTGTCGGACGTCTACGGCGTCCCGCTCGAGGTCGACTCCCGCGACGGCCGCCACCACGTCCGCGTCCGGCCGGAGGCGTGGAAAGACCTGTTGGATCAGTCTACTTCCGGGTAGCTGCGACTCAACGAGTCGCAGTCTTCACCGCTTCGCCCCTTCGCGCCGCCACCCCCGGCCCCTACGATGGCCTTCCCAACCAACGGAAGGATTATGCAAGCACTCGATAACCAGACCCTCAAGCAGCTCGTCAACGCCACCGGCAAGCCGTGCGTTTCAATTTACCTGCCGACCCACCGCCACCACCCCGGCACGGCGGAGGACCCGATCCGCTTCAAGAACCTGCTCAAAACCGTGGAGGCCGAGCTGTCGAAGGTGGAGGGCATCGACGCCGGCGAGATGCTGGCCGAGTACCACCAGTTGCTGACGAACCTCGACTTCTGGAACCACCAGCTCGACACGCTGGCGCTGTTCAAGGGGCCGGGCATCAACCTTCGCTTGCGCATCCCGCGGCCACTGGACGAGACGGTGGAGGTGGCCGACTCCTTCCACGTCAAGCCGCTGATCCGCCTGATGCAGTCCGCCGGGCGGTTCCAGGTGCTCTGCCTCGCGCAGAAGACGGTCGATTTGTACGAGGGCGACCGCGACTCGCTGAACCGGATGCCGCTGCACCCGGACGTGCCCAAAACCCTCACCGGCGCGCTGGGGTCGGAGTATGACGACGTGCAGTTCACCATGACCAGCCACGGCGGCCTGAGTGGCGCGGGCGCCATGCACCACGGCCAGCACGAGCGCAGCGACGAGCGCGACATCGACCTGGAGCGCTACTTCCGCGCCGTCGACAAGGCCGTGTGGGAGCACCACAGCCGCCGCAGCGGGCTGCCGCTCTACCTCGTGACGTTGGGCGAGTACCAGGACATGTTCCACAAGGTCAGCCACAACACGAACTTGCGGCCCGAGCGGATCAACATCCACCCCGAGCGGCTGGACGTCGAGCGGCTGCGCAAGGAGCTCGAGCCGGTGGTGCTGGCGCAATATCACGCCGAGACCGACGAGGTGGCCGAGGCGTTCGGCACGGCCAAGGCGCAGGGCAAGGGGAGCGACGACCTCACCGACGTCGCCGTCGCCGCGATGGACGGGCGGGTGCTGATGCTGCTGGTCGACGCCGACAAGAAGGTCGGCGGCCGGGTGAGCCGCAAGAATCGGAATGTCGAGCGGATGGACGACGCCGACCCGAGCGTGGACGACGTGCTGGACGACATCGCCGAGCTGGTGCTGGGAACGGACGGGCGGGTGCTGGTCCTGCCGCACGACAAAATGCCGTCCAAGACCGGCATCGCGGCGGCGTACCGATACTGATCGGGCATCAATCGGACCGCCCTGCCGGCCGATCGTGCGGCCGGTGGGGCAGGTTGCCGCAGGCGTGCCCGCTTGGTCCGGCGTTTGCACTCTGTTTGCCCCACAAGGAGCAAACTATGAAGACCAAAAACGGATCGTCCACCACCCCCGCCGGCCAAGCCGCGTCGGGCAACCGCTTCGCCAAGGGGTCGGGCTTGAAGCCGCACGAGCCGCAGCGGGCGCCGGAGTTGCAGAAGTTCGACGAGCTCGTGACCCTCCCGCCGATCGGGCTGGATCAGGAGGCGTGCCAGAGCAGCGTGAAGCATCTGAACCAGTTGCTTGCCGACACGATCTCGCTGCGGGACATGTACAAGAAGCACCACTGGCAGGTGACCGGCCACACCTTCTATCAGTTGCACCTGTTGTTCGACAAGCACTACCAGGAGCAGGCCGAATTGACCGACACCCTCGCCGAGCGCGTCCAGGCGTTGGGCGGCGTGTCGGTGGCAATGGGCGGCGACGTGGCGGAGCTGACGCAAATCGAGAAGCCGCCGAAGGGCCGCGAGCCGGTGCCGGTGCAGCTCAGCCGGCTGCTGGAGGCGCACGAGACGATCCTGAAGTACGGCCGCCGGGCCGCCAAGGCCGCCGACGAGGTGGGTGACTGCGGCACCAACGACTTCCTCGCCGGCGACTTCACGCGGACCAACGAGATTCAGGTGTGGTTCCTCGCCCAGCACTTGGTCGACGTGAACGCCGTCGACGCCGTGGACGGCGCGAAGAACGGCGAGACGAACTAGCCGATCGGATCATCAATCCCAACCGAACGGCCGGGCATCGCCAGATGCCCGGCCGCTTCGCGTTTGGTATACTTGGATCATGACGCTCGCCGCCCCCGCCCCGCCCGTCAGTCCCCCCCCCGCCGCGACAAAGAAGATCGGCCCGCAGGACCACGGCAGCCGCATGTCGCTGGCGGAGTTCGACCGCATTCAGGTGGTCGAGGGGTATCACTACGAGTTGAGCAGAGGGGTCATCCAAGTGTCCGACATTCCGATCTACCCGCACGCGGCGCAATTCCTGGCCGTTCGAAACCAGCTCGTCATCTACGACTATTTGAACCCCGGCCTTATCCACGCGGTGTTCGGGGCCGGCGAGACGAAAACGATGGTCGAAGAAACCGAGTCCGAGCGCCACCCGGACATTTCCGTCTACCTCACCCCGCCCCCGCCCGGCGACCAGCCGTGGGCGGAGTGGACGGCGGAGATCGTGGTGGAAATCGTCTCCAAATCCTCCGCCAAACGCGACTACACCGAGAAGCCCGAAGACTACCTCGCCGCCGGCGTGAAGGAATACTGGATCATCGACCGCTTCAAGCGCCTGCTGACCGTCCTGACCCGCGCCGCCGACGGCTGGGACCGCCGCGAGTACGGCCCGGACCAGCCCCACGCCACCCCGCTGCTGCCCGGCTTCGCCCTGCTCGCCGGCCCGCTGTTCGACGCCGCGGGGAAGTGAACTTTCCAGGAGTACCGCATGGCCGCCATCGCCCCCGCACGACCCGCCATCATGACCGTCGGCCCTCTCGACGACGGCCGCCGGATGTCGCTCGACGCCTTCTCCCGCGCCGCCGGCGTGGAGGGGCGGGATTACGAATTTTCCCGAGGAACCGTCACCGTGGTCGACATCCCCGACTTCGCCCACTTCCGTCAGGAAAGACGACCTCCGCGACCAACTCAAGGCCTACGACAAGGCCCGGCCCGGCATCCTCTTTGCCATCACCGGCACGATGCAGTCGAAGGTCGCCATACCCCAATACCAGCCCGAGCGCCACCCAGACTTGGCGGTCTACAAAACGACCCGGCCGGCGGTGAAGGATTATTGGTCGGTTTGGGTGCCGGACATTGTTGTCGAGATCGTATCCCGCTCCTCCGCCCACCGCGATTATCACGAAAAGCCGGCGGAGTACTTGGCCTTCGGCGTTGGCGAGTATTGGGTCTTCGACCGCTTCCGTCAGCAGGCCACTTTACTGACCCGCAGCGGCGGCCGGTGGGCGGAAGCCGTTCTGGACGCGAATGACTTTCATGCGACGCCCTTCCTGCCCGGCTTCACCCTGAACTGCCGCGCCGTCTTCGACGCCGCCGCGAATGCCTGATCGGCGGGAGGTTATGACGCGCGCAGCGGCACCCGCGCACCTAAGCGTTCCGCCGCCCTACCCTCCCCCATGACCACCCCCGGCTCCGATGCCCTCTTCGCCCGCGCCACGCAAGTCCTTCCCGGCGGCGTCAACTCGCCGGTGCGGGCGTTTAACAGTGTCGGCGGGACGCCGCGCTACGTCGTCTCGGCCAGCGGGTGCCTGCTGGCCGATGCCGACGGGAACGAGCTGGTCGATTACGTCGGCTCGTGGGGGCCGATGATCGCGGGGCACGCCCATCCGGCGGTCGTTGCGGCGGTGCGCGAGCAGGCGGGGGTCGGGTCGAGTTTCGGGACGTGCTCGCCGGGGGAGGTCGAGTTGGCGGAGGAGGTCTGCCGGCGGGTGCCGGCGGTGGAGATGGTGCGGATGACCAGCAGCGGCACCGAGGCGGTGCTGAGCGTCATCCGACTCGCCCGCGCGGCCACCGGGCGGCGGAAGTTGGTGAAATTCGCCGGGTGCTACCACGGCCACGCCGACGCGCTGCTGGTAAAGGCCGGCAGCGGCGTGGCGACGCTGGGGCTGCCCGATTCGCCCGGCGTGCCGGCGAGCGCGACGGCCGACACGCTGCTGGCGCCGTTCAATGATGCCGCGGCCGTCGAGGCGCTGCTGCGGGCGAACCCCGGCGAGGTCGCGGCCGTCCTGGTCGAGCCGGTGGCGGGGAATATGGGCCTGGTCGCGCCGGCGGACGGGTTCCTGCAATCGCTCCGCGCGTTGTGCAGCGAGCACGGCGCGCTGCTGGTGTTCGACGAGGTGATGACCGGCTTCCGCCTCTCGCCCGGCGGTGCGCAGGTGCTCTACGGCGTCCGGCCGGACCTGTCGTGCTTCGGCAAGGTCATCGGCGGCGGCCTGCCGGTCGGGGCGTATGGCGGGCGGGCGGAGTTGATGAAAATGGTCGCGCCGGCGGGGCCGGTCTATCAGGCCGGCACCCTCAGCGGCAACCCCCTGGCGATGGCGGCGGGGCTGGCGACGCTTTCGCTTTTGGACGATGCGGCGTATGCGCGGCTGGAGTCGCTCGCCGCCCGGCTGGAGCGCGGGTTGCGCGACGCGGTCGCCGGCGCGGGGTGCGTGCAGCGGGTGGGGTCTATGCTGACGGTCTTCTTCGGGATGCCGGGCGTGCGGAACTTCGACGACGCCCAGGCGGCGGACCACGCGCGGTTCGGGCGGTTCTTCCACGCGATGCTGGACCGCGGCCACCACCTGCCGCCGAGCGGGTACGAGGCGTGGTTCGTCTCGACGGCGCACGACGAGGTCGTGATCGACCGGACGGTCGCCGCGGCGCGCGAGGCGGTCGCGGCGAGCGCGTGAGCCTTCGTGGCACGGGCGTCCCGCCCGCGTCTGCGACTTCTTCGGCGGGAACTGGAAAGCGCAGACGCGGGCGGGACGCCCGTGCCACGTTCGGCGCGACGGTCCCGCCCGAATGCGTTGCCGTTGAGCTTGAATTGCGTCTTGTTCGGGGTGAACTCCTTCCTGTTCGACTCAAACTCCAAAGTGTGCGTCTTGAACACCTCGCGTTTCGTCTCGGACACCGCGCGTTCCGGCGCGAACACCGCGCGTTTCGTAACGCGCACCGCGCGTTCCGGCGCGAACACCGCGCGTTCCGGCGCGAACACCGCGCGTTCCGGCGCGAACACCGCGCGTTTCGTAACGCGCACCGCGCGTTTCATGGCGAACTTCAACCCGTTCGCCCCCGGTTTAACGTGCCCCGTCCGGCGGCGGGACGGGTCGGGCGGGCGGGGCATGGCCGATAATCCCGCGGGCGGCGAGCAGGGCGAGGCAGCGCGCGACGCAGGCGTCGGGCGGGAGGGCGGCGGTGTCGAGGGTCAACTCGGGCGAGGCGGGCGGCTCGTAGGGGTCGTCGATGCCGGTGAACCCTTTGATCTCGCCGGCGCGGGCCTTGGCGTATAAACCCTTCGGGTCGCGCTGCTCGCAGACGGCGAGGGGGGTGTCGATGAAGATTTCCAGGAATGCCAGGCCGGCCGATTCGTGCAGGGCGCGGACGGCGGCGCGGTCGGCGCGGTAGGGGCTGATGAACGACGCGACGGCGATCACCCCCGCGTCGGCGAAGAGTTTGCACGCCTCGCCGACCCGCCGGACGTTTTCCGCGCGGTCGGCGGCGGAGAAGCCCAAATCGCGGCAGAGGCCGTGGCGGACGTTGTCGCCGTCCAATCGGTACGCGGCCCGGCCGGCGTTGACGAGCGCCTTCTCCAGCGCGGCCGCGACGGTGCTCTTGCCGCTGCCGGACAGCCCGGTGAGCCACAGGGTCGCCCCCCCCTGCCCCAGCGCGGCCCGGCGGTCGGCGGGGGAGACCGCGCCGGCGTGCCACGTCAGATTGTCCGATTTCACCGCCGGTTTCACCGCAGAATTGCCCGCCACGTTGCCTCCCGGCCGAACGCCTACTAACCTATCGCCAATCCCCAGTTGTAGCCGACCCGGACCCCGATGACCACTGCTAAGACCCTCTCGCACCTCGACGCGCTGGAAGCCGAGGCGATCCACGTCCTCCGCGAGGTGGCGGCGGCGTTCGAGCGGCCGGTGCTGATGTTCAGCGGCGGCAAGGACTCGATCACCCTCGTCCACCTCGCCCTCAAGGCGTTCCGCCCGGCCAAGTTCCCCTTCCCCCTGCTGCACGTCGACACGGGCCACAACTTCGCCGAGGCCATCGCGTTCCGCGACTCGCTCGTGGAGGCGACCGGCGAGCGGCTGATTGTGGCGAGCGTTCAGGAGGCGATCGATCGCGGCATTGCGACCGACGACACCGGCCCGAACCCTTCAAGAAATCGGGCGCAGATTCCGACGCTGCTCGACGCCATCGAGACCCACCGCTTCGATGCGATGATCGGCGGCGCCCGGCGCGACGAGGAGAAGGCGCGGGCCAAGGAGCGCTTCTTCAGCCACCGCGACGAGTTCGGGCAGTGGGACCCGAAAAACCAGCGGCCGGAGCTGTGGAACCTTTACAACGCCAGCATCCGGCCGGGCGAGCACATGCGGGTCTTCCCGATCAGCAACTGGACGGAGATGGACGTCTGGCAGTACGTCGAGCGCGAGGGGATTCAACTGCCGTCGCTCTACTTCTCGCACGACCGCGAGGTGATCGTGCGGCGGGGGCAGCTCATCCCGGTGAACGATTTTATTACGGTGGCAACCGACGAGGTGCCGCAGCGGCGGACGGTTCGGTTCAGAACGGTCGGCGACATGACCTGCACGGCGGCCGTTGCTAGTGAAGCATCTGACTTGGCCGGCATCATCCGCGAGGTGGCGGCGGCGCGCGTCAGCGAGCGCGGGGCGCGCGTCGACGACCAGGTGAGCGAGGCGGCGATGGAGGACCGCAAAAAAGAAGGGTACTTCTGACGTGGAACGGGCGTCCCGCCCGGATTTCTTCTCTTCCAAACGAAGAAAATCCGGGCGGGACGCCCGTTCCACGAAGGCCACGAAGGCGAATGAAAGCACTGATGATCGATCAACCCCCCGTCGCCGACGCCACCCTCCTCCGCTTCCTCACCTGCGGCAGCGTGGACGACGGGAAGTCCACGCTCATCGGCCGGCTGCTGTACGACTCCAAGAGCGTCTTCGAGGACCAGCTCGCGGCCGTCGAGCGGTCGAGCCGGCACCACGGGGACGAGCGGGTCAACCTCGCGCTGCTGACCGACGGGCTGCGGGCGGAGCGCGAGCAGGGCATCACCATCGACGTGGCGTACCGCTACTTCGCCACGCCGCGGCGAAAGTTCATCATCGCCGACGCGCCGGGGCACAAGCAGTACACGCGGAACATGGCGACGGGGGCGAGCACGGTCGATTTGGCGATCGTGCTGGTGGACGCGCGGCACGGGGTGATCGAGCAGACGCGCCGGCACGCGCTGATCGTCTCGCTGCTGGGCATCCGCAGCGTGGTGCTGGCGGTGAACAAGATGGATTTGATCGGGTGGGACCACCAGAAGTTTGAGGCGATCAAAAGCGACTTTCTACAGTTCGCCGCCGGGCTGCCGACGCCTCTGGACCCGGCGGCCGTGCTGTGCGTGCCGATGAGCGCGCTGGACGGCGATAATGTGGTGTTCAAGTCGGAGCGGACGCCGTGGTATGAGGGGCCGGCGCTGCTGGAGCATTTGGAAACCGTCGAGGTGGTGCGCGGCCGGGATTCGGTCGGCGGGCGGCTGCCGGTGCAGTGGGTAATCCGGCCGCAGGCGAGCCACGACGTCGATTTCCGCGGCTACGCGGGGCAGGTGGCGGCGGGGTCGTTCTCGGTCGGCGACGCGGTGGTCGCGCTGCCGTCGGGCAAGCGTTCGACGATCGCCGGCATCTCGCTGGGGCCGGATCAGGCGCTCGACGAAGCGTTCGCGCCGCAGTCGGTGGTGGTGACGCTGGCGGACGAGATCGACGTGAGCCGGGGCGACCTGCTCTGCCCGCCGGCGGACCGACCGCACGTCGGGCAGGACGTGGAGGCGACGGTGGTGTGGATGGCCGACGCGCCGCTGCGGGTCGGCAAGAAGTACGGGCTGAAGCACACCACGCGCAAGGCGCGGGCGATCGTCCGCGAGGTGCGGCACCGGATCGACGTCTCGACGGGCAACCGCGAGGAGGGCGTGGAGGAGTTGGGGCTGAACGAGATCGGCCGGATCGCGCTACGGACGACCTCGCCGCTGGTGTACGACGACTACGGGCGGTGCCGGTCGACGGGGAGTTTCATCCTGATCGACGAGGCAACCCGGAGCACGGTGGCCGCGGGCATGATCGTCGGCCCGAACGAGGCGGGGGAAGAGGTTTACTCGATCTGACGTGGAACGGGCGTCCCGCCCGGATTTCTACGTTTGATCAGTCTCCAGAAGAAGAGAATCCGGGCGGGACGCCCGTGCCACGAAGCAGTTCCGGCAGTTTCAGCACGAACTGGCTGCGGGGCATGACTTGCTCGATCCCCGCGGCGCGGGCGGCGCGGATCGTCTCGGCGTCGACGTGCTGGACGTAGCCGATCACGACCCGCCCGGTTCGTTCGCGCCACGCGGCGGCGGCGTCGAGCGCGCCCTCCTGGTTCAAGTCCGCAATCACGAACCGGCCGTCGAGGTCGGCGAGTTTCGCGGGGTCGCGGACGATCTTCAACTCCGCCTGCGCGTGCCGGGCCGCCTGGGTGATGCGCGACGAAAACATCAAATCGCGCACGACCGCCAACACGGGCAGGGGCTTGGCATCCAACACCGGTTCCATCGCTAGCTCCGATAAAGTTCATCCCCCCGCTTCCCGGCCGCCGATGATAGGGGCGATGGACTTCGCCACGATCATCGGCTACGCGCTCGCCTGGGGGGCCCTGCTCTACGGGGCCCACCACGCCAGCCACGGCTCACTGGGGAGCTACTTCAAGCCCAGCGAAATCCTCCTCGTCGGCGGCTGCGCGCTCGGGGCCACGCTGGCGTCGATGCCGCTGCACAACGTCAAGACGGCGCTGCTGTGTACCAAGAAGATGCTGATGAGCAAGCCGGTCCACATCGACCACATCATCCACGAGATCGTCGGCTACGCCGAGACCGCGCGAAAGGACGGCGTGCTGGCCCTCGAAACGGTGGCCCGCGAGGCGGCCGACCCGTTCGTGCGCCGCGGGCTGTCGCTGACGGTGGACGGGACCGACCCGGAGATCGTCGAGCAGATCATGCGGATCGAGGTCGACGCGATGGCCGAGCGGCACAAGCACGGCAAGCACTTCTGGGCCAGCATGGCGAAGTTCGGCCCCGGCTGCGGCCTCGTCGCCTGCCTCGTCGCTCAGGTCGCCCTGTTCAAGAATCTCGACGGCGGCGCGTCGGTGATCGGGGCGGCCCTCGCGGTGGCCCTCACCGGCACGCTGTACGGCGCGCTGCTGCAAAACCTCTTCGCCGGGCCGATCGCCGAGAAGCTCGGCATCCTCAGCAAGGAGGAGATTTTCGGCAAGGAGATCATCGTCCAGGGCATCCTCAGCATCCAGGCCGGCAACAACCCCCGCGTCGTCGAGATGCAACTGTTGAGCTACGTCTCCGCCGCCCAGCAGGTGACTTTGGCTAAAGCCGCATAGTCAGTTGTCCGTGGTCCGTGGTCCGTTGCATGGGCCAATCTTCAGCAACTGACAACGGACCACGGACCCAATCCATGTGCAAAAAAAACTGCAAGTGCGACCCGCACGACATCTGCGAGGAGTGCCCCGAGTGGATCTTCACGCTGGCGGACCTCATCATGTGCATGATGGGGCTGTTCGTCGTGCTGTGGGTGCTCAAGCCCGACGGCAACCCCGGCGACCCGATGACGGCGGCACAGGAGCAGCGGCAGATCGAGGTCATCGCCGGCATCCGCGACGCCTTTGGCTACCAGCCCGACCCGCAGAGCACCGACCCGATCGACCTCGCGGTCATGCGGCAGCAGATCAGCACCGGCCGGCTGGCGGGGCCGAAAAATAAGGGCGTCGTCGAGCAGCGGATCGAGGGGGCGCGGGGGTCGGACCCGGAGGTGACCAGCGTCCGCACCGGCCCGAAGGCGGTGGTCGGCGGGCGCGTGCTGTTCGAGCCGGGCCAGTCGGACCTGTCGGCCGAGGCGGAAAAGTCGCTCGATCAGATCGCCGACCGCATTCGCGGGCACCGCAACGTGGTGATGGTCAAGGGCCACGCCGCGCTGGACGACGTGGCCGACCCGGAACTCGACAAAACCGCGCTGATGAACCTGAGCGTCCGCCGGGCGCAGGCGGCGGCGGATTACCTCGTCACCAAGGGCGTGGAGCCGGAGGTGCTGCGGGTGCAGGGGGCCGGGCCGTTCGAGCCGGTGGTGCAGCGGGCCTACACGCCGGCGGCGATGGCGAACAACCGCCGCGTGGAGGTCGAGGCGACCGCCACGCGGGTGGAGGAGTTGCAGGACCCGCCGCCCCGTGGCACGGGCGTCCCGCCCGGACTTTCCGCGCATTGACCTAGTAATCAAAAGAATCCGGGCGGGACGCCCGTTCCACGACTCACTCCGCCGGCTTCGTGGTCGGCATGGTCGTGGGCGCGTCCTCCACAATCGTCAGTTGGCTGTCGCGGCTGAGGACCATTTCCGGGCGGCCCTCCTTGCTCGCCAGGCGGCCGGCGTACATCTGCATCCGGCCCTTGACCTGCACCTTGCGGCCGACGACCGCCTTCGCCACGTCGCCGGCGTACTGCGCGTCCATCGCCTTGCGGCTCTTCTCGAAAATGACGGCCTGGAAGCCCTCGGCGTCCGCGCCCTCGAACTGCATCGCCATCACCTTGCCGCTGCGGCTCCACTCGGCGCTCTTGACGGTGCCCGTGACCATCACCTGCTTGCCGACGGCGGCCTTGAGGGCGGCGGTGTCGGACGCGGGGATCACCAGCATCGTCGCGTCGCCGGCGCCGGGGTCGCCGTACACCGGCTTGGTGGTCGGGGCGGTCGCCGGCATCGCGCCGGGCATCGAGCCGGGCATCGCCTCGGCGAGCACGAGGGGCACGGACGTGGCGAGCAGCGCGGCGACGGCGAGGGGGCGGAGGGGGAACTTCATGGGGGCCTGCCTTTCGGGCGGTTTGGAGGAGTTCGGGGACGTGGGCGATAGTATGGGGATTCCCGGTTCGACTGACAATCCCCAAGTCACGCCCGGCGTATGATCGGCCCGATGACCGCCGACGACCCCATCGCCCGCTGGCTGGAGCCCTTCGCGCTGCACGCGATGCTGGTCGGCCCCGTGGCGCGCGTGACGGCCGCGCTGCCGGAGGCGGTCCGGCGGGATCTGCTGGACGACCCGAACTTCGTGCTCAGCGATTACGAGCCGGGGACCGTCGCCACGTTCGTGGTCGGTCGGCCGATGCCGGGGCGGCCGGGGCGGGCGGTGGTGCTGAAGCGGACGCTGCGGCACCGGCCGGCGGCGTTCGTCCACTGGCTGATCGCCCACGAGTTCGCCCACGCGCACCTGCGCAACGGCGGTCGGTTTCCGGGCGAGGACCCCGAGCGCGCCGCCGACGCCCTGGCCGCCGAGTGGGGCTTCCCGCGGCCGGCCTCTTGGTAGCCGGGCGGTGGGGCGACGACCCCCTACCGCTCGCGGAAGTCCATCAACCCCTTCAGTTCGTCAAACGCGCGATTCAGGTGGGATCCCAACCCGCCGGCCGGATCGGCGAACCATGACGCGACCGCGTGGCGGAAGACGGCCATTCCGGCCTGGGCCGCCAGCGCCGCCGGCCTCTCGGCGACGCCGCGCTCTTGCAAGGCCAGCGCCAGCGCGTCGGCGAGCGCCTCCAGCTTCGCCAGCTCCCGCTCGCGCAGCGCGGGGGCGGCGTCGATCACCCGCTGCCGCGGCACGGCGAACGGCCGGTTGTCCTCCAGCAGTTTTTCGACCGAGTGGAACGCCCGGCGCAGCGTCCCCAGCGGCCCGAGCGTCGCGGGGGCGTCGGCGACCGCGGCTTTCAGTTCCTCCAGCAGCACGGCCTGGCCGTCGAACAGCACCTCCCGCTTGTCGGCGAAGTGGCGGAAGAACGTCCGCTCGGTCACGCCGGCCCGCGCCGCGATCTCGGACGTCGTTGTCCGGTCGTACCCGCGCTCGCCGAACAGCGCCAGCGCGGCCCGTTGCAGGCGTTCACGCGCTTTTGCTCCGCTCCGGGGCATGCGCCCACACTATCTGATTTGACAGTCACTGTCACGCGAGCCTAGTGTCAGTCACTGACGAAACGCCGGTTCGGCAGTGCGGCCAAGCGAGCCGCGGCCGCCCGCGGCGGGCAAGACCCGAAAGGAAAACGGCCATGCGAGTATTCATGACTGGCGCGACGGGTTGGGTGGGATCGGCCGTCGTCCCCGAGTTGCTCGCGGCGGGCCACACCGTCACCGGCCTCGTCCGATCCGACCACAGCGCCCGGGCGTTGCGCGACGCGGGCGGGGAACCGCTTTCCGGCTCGCTCGACGACCTGGAGACGCTCCGACGCGGTGCCGCCGACGCCGACGGCGTGATCCACTTGGCCTTCGGCATCGACTTCTCGAAGATCGGCGAGCTGGCCGAAGAAGACCGCCGGGCCATCGAGGTTTTCGGCGACGTCTACGCCGGCTCCGACCGGCCGGTGATCGTCACGAGCGGCTTCGGCCTCCTGCCCGCGGGCGAGGTTTACACCGAAGACATGCCGCCCGAGCCGGTCAACCCGGACTTCCCCCGCGCCTCGGAACAAACGGCCTTCGCCATCGCGCAAAAGGGCGTGCGGGCCACCTGGGTCCGCCTGCCGCGCTCGGTCCACGGCGTGGGCGAGCGGCACGGCTTCATCCCGATGCTGGCGAAGGTCGCGCGGGAGAAGGGCGTCTCCGCCTACGTCGGCGACGGCGGGAACCTGTGGCCCTCGGTCCACCGCCTCGACGCGGCGCGCCTCTACCGGCTCGCGCTGGAGCACGGCGCTGTGGGCGGGCCGTTCCACGCGGTGGCCGACGAGGGCGTGGCGTACCGACAGATCGCCGACGCCATCGGCGGGCAGTTGGGCGTGCCGGTGAGGTCCGTCTCGCCCGAGGAGGCGGACGAGCACTTCGGCCCGCTCGCCGCGTGGGTCGCCGGCAACGGCCCGGCGTCGAGCGCCCGGACGCGGGAGCGCCTCGGGTGGACGCCGCGCGAGCCCGGCCTGCTCGACGACATCGATCAGCCGGCGTATTTCGCGCACCCGAAGTAAAGGGCGCTCATCAAGCCGGCAGTTCAGGGTTGATCGCCCGAATGCCGGGCGGGCTCGTTCGGGCGCGGGAACTTCCCGCGGCACCTTCTGTGGAGATTTGACGCCGCGGCGCTTGACGCGCCGCTTACAATCCACACACTCGGCCGCGCCCGACCCGAAAGATCGACCGCAAACTTACTGGAGCCCCACCCATGTCGACCGTCCGCCAGGAAGCCATCAAAGCCATTGCCGACGCCAAGCACGAGCTGCACCGGCTCGACTTCAAGCACAAGCAGATCAAGGACCTGTTCGGCACCAACGTCTTCAACGCCGAGCAGCAGCGCCAGCGGCTGCCCAAGCCGGTCTTCAAGGCGTTGCAGCGGACGATCAAGATGAACGTGCCGCTGGAGGCCTCCTACGCCGACTCGGTCGCCACGGCCATGAAGGACTGGGCCGTCGAGCGCGGCGCGACGCACTACACCCACCTGTTCCAGCCGATGACCGGCCTCACCGCCGAGAAGCACGACAGCTTCCTCACCCCCGGCGGCGACGGGTCGGCCATCAGCGACTTCAGCGGCAAGGAACTCATCAAGGGCGAGCCCGACGCCAGCAGCTTCCCCTCCGGCGGCCTCCGCGCGACCTTCGAGGCCCGCGGCTACACCGCCGCCGACTTCACCAGCCCCGCCTTCATCATGGAGAACCCCAACGGGGCCACCCTGGTGATCCCCACGGCCTTCCTGAGCTGGACCGGCGAGTCGCTGGACAAGAAGACCCCCCTGCTCCGCTCCATGGCCGCCCTCAACCAGCAGGCCCTGCGGGTGCTGAAACTGTTCGGCAAGTCCGACGTCACGCGCGTCTACACCACCGTCGGCGCCGAGCAGGAGTACTTCCTGATCGACCGCAATTTCTACCTCGCCCGGCCGGACCTGATCAACTGCGGCCGGAGCCTGTTCGGCGCCAAGCCGCCCAAGGGCCAGGAGATGGAGGACCAGTATTTCGGCGCCATTCCCGACCGCGTGCTGGCGTGCATGGCCGAGACCGAGGCGGAGCTGTTCAAGCTCGGCGTGCCGGTGAAGACGCGCCACAACGAGGTCGCCCCGAGCCAGTACGAGATCGCCCCGATCTTCGAGGACACCAACGTCGCCACCGACCACCAGATGCTGATCATGCAGACGCTGAAGGACGTGGCCCCGAAGTACGGCCTCGCCTGCCTGCTCCACGAGAAGCCCTTCGCCGGCATCAACGGCAGCGGCAAGCACAACAACTGGGCGATGAGCACCGACACCGGCGAGAACCTCCTGGAGCCCGGCGATACCCCCCACGAGAACGCCCAGTTCCTCGTCTTCTGCGTCGCCACCATCCGCGCGATCCACAAGTACGGCGACGTGCTGCGGATGAGCATCGCCAGCGCGGCCAACGACCACCGCCTGGGGGCCAACGAGGCGCCGCCGGCGATCATCAGCATTTTCCTCGGCGACCAGCTCACCGACATCATGGACCAGCTCGAGGCCGGCGGCGCCAAGAGCACCAAGCAGGGGGGGATGTTCGAGACCGGCGTGAGCCACCTGCCGAAGTTGCCCAAGGACGCCGGCGACCGCAACCGGACCTCGCCGTTCGCCTTCACCGGCAACAAGTTCGAGCTCCGCGCCGTCGGCAGCAGCCACAACATCGCCGGCCCCAACACCGTGCTGAACTGCATGGTCGCCGAGAGTTTGGACTACATGGCGACCGAGCTCGAGGCCGCGATGAAGGGGGGCAAGGACCTCAACGCCGCCGTGCAAGAGCTGCTGCCGAAGGTGCTGAAGGAGAGCAAGGCCGTGGTGTTCAACGGCGACAATTACACCACCGAGTGGCACGCCGAGGCGGAGAAGCGCGGGCTGCCGAACCTGACCGACACCATCGACTGCCTGCCGGTCATCACCAGCAAGGCGATGGTCGATTTGATGGGCAAGTACCACGTCTACAGCGAGCGCGAGCTGACCAGCCGGTACAACATCCTCGCCGAGCAGTACGCCAAAACGCTGATGATCGAGGGGGAGATGGCGAGCGTGATGGCCCGCACGATGATCCTGCCGGCCGCCATGCGATACGCGGGGGAGTTGGCCGAGTCGATCAAGAGCCTCAAGGACGCCGGCGTCGCCAAGCCGGCGGGCGTCGATTTGCTCAACGAGGTGAATGACCTGGTGACCTCGCTGCAGAGCGGCATCGGCGATTTGGACCAGTCGCTGAACCACGACCCGATCGACGACGCCTTCGAGCACGCCAAGGCGATGCGCGACCACGTCCTGCCGCCGATGAAAACGGTGCGCGAGGCGGCGGACAAGCTGGAGTTGCTGGTCGCGGACGATCTGTGGCCGCTGCCGACGTACCGGGAGATGTTGTTCATCAAGTGAGCAACGTTGACTAGAGAAAGCGAAGGCCCCGGCATGAATGCCGGGGCTTTTTTCTATAGAGTGTTCCAAAGTAGCCGGGAGCGGAAGCCCCGGTTTTTCTCATCCAAGCCGATGAAGTTCATCAACCGCCACTGGCCGATCCTCACGGTCGCCGTCGTCGCGCTCGCCTGCTTCCTCTCGCCGATTCGACAGGGCGATTTGGAGGCCGACGCCTCGATTTACGCCTGGATGGGCCGGCGGATGCTGGCGACGGGGGAGTACCTCCGCCCCGCCTACGACTGGGCGGGCCGCGAGCCGTACTTCTTCAAGCCGCCGGGGCAGTTCTGGCTCTCGACGGTCGCCTACCGCCTGCTCGGCTACACGATCCCCGCCGCCCGGCTCACCCCCGCCCTGCTGTGGGTGGCGGCGGCACTGGTTCTCTACCGCCTCGTCCGGCTGCAGCACCCGCGCGGCGTCGCGGCGACGGCGGCGGTCGCCCTCTGCGTGCAGCGCGAGCTGCTGATGAACGCGATGGAGGTGCGGCTCGACGGCGGGATGGTCCTCTCGCAACTCATCGCCGGCTACGGCGCGGTCCGGCTGATGCGCGGGCAAGACGGCGGCCCGGCGCAACGGCGGTGGTTCGCGCTTGTCGGCGGCGGATCTTTGTGGCACGGGCGTCCCGCCCGCGTCTTCATCTCGCAAAGCCAATGCTTCGCCCTCGTCGGCGGCGGGGTGGGGCTGGGGCTAATGCTCCGCGGCGGGCCGACGCTGCTCTGCCTGCCGGCGATCCTCGCCGCCCTCGCCTGGGGCCGGCGGTGGGCCGTGCTGCGCGACGTCGGCGGCTGGGCGGTCGCCGTTCTCGTCGGCCTGCTGATCGCCGGGCCGTGGTATCTGCACGAGTGGTTGACGTGGGGCGGCCGGTTCGCGGCGGAACTCGGCGGCAATGCGATCGGGCGGAACCTGCAAACCGACGCCGGCCTCGGCGTCGGTTCGCTGCTGTTCTACTACGCACGCCGCCTCGCCGAATCCTATTTCCTGTGGCTCCTCCCCGCCGTCGCGGGGGCGGCGGTGCTGGCGGTCCGCGGCCGGCGCGGCAGGCGGCTGGGGCCGGTCGACCGGCTGGCGGTGGCGTCGCTGGCGGTCTATTTCGTGCTGATCCACCTCTCGACGCAGCGGAACATTCGCTACGCGATCCCGCTGTTCCCGTGGCTCGGCGTGCTGGCGGCCGTCGGACTCTACGGCCTGCCGGCGGCGCGGAACCTCTGGCGGCGCGTGCTGCCGGCGGCAGGATTTGCTGCGGTCGGCTTGGGAGCGGCCGTCGTCATCTTTGGGCTGCCAAAGGTGCCGGACCGCGGGACGGCAGTCGTGCGGGCCGCGCCGGTGGTTCGGGCGGCTTTGGGGTTGAGCAACTCGGGTTCTTTGCGAAGCGGCAAGCCGCCGGACGCCGCGGTGGTGTGGCTCGTGGCGGCGGCGGGCATCCCGGACGTTGAGTTGAATGACCAGAAGCGGTGCGCGATCCAGTTCTACACCGGCGCGCGGTGCGAGGCGGCGGCGCTGGACGATCTGCCCGCCGCGCCGCCGGGGCAATTCGTGTTCATTTTCACCGACGGCACGACCCCCGCCGCCGAGGCCACCGTGGGCCGGCTGGTTCCGTCGGCCACGGTGATCGACCGCAACAAGCGGTGGCTGATCGTCCGCCGCTGATCCCTACCCAATGGGGCCGGACTTCCACTTTTTGACCCGCTCGGCGACGCGCTGCTGCTGGGGGTCGATCTTCAGGCTCCGCTGCCACTGCTCCAGCGCCCGCGCCCGCAGCGAATCGTCGAGCTCCAGGCCCTTCTCGTACTGGCGGATGTAGACCTCCCCCTTGCCGTTCAGGGCCGCCGCGCTGGCGGGGTCGCGGGCGAGGGCGGCGTCGTACTGGGCGAGGGCGGGGGTGAAGTCGTTGTTCAGCGCGAGCGCGTCGCCGTAGAGGCGGTGCGAGAGGGGCGCGTCGGACTTGGCGAGCACGTCCTTGAGCACGTCCGCCGCCGGGCCGGGCTTGGCCTGGCTGATGAGGTTCGCCCCGAGGTTTTGCATGGCGACGTAGGCGTCGGGGTCGAGCTCGATCGCCCGCCGGTAGCTCGCCTCGGCCAGGACGAAGCTGCCGCGGCTGTCCTGCGCGACGCCGAGGTTCGACCACGCCAGCGCGTTCTTGGGGTCGATCCGCGTGGCGCGCTCGAGGAAGAAGACGGCGTTGTCCAACTGGTCGAGGGCGAGGTAGACCAGCCCCAGGTTCATGTTGCTGTTGAGGTCGTCGGGGTCGATCCGCAGCGCGCCCTTGTAGGCTTCGGCGGCGTCGCGGAGGCGGCGGAGGTATTGGTAACTGAGGCCGAGGTAGTAGTGGTTGCTGAGGGTGTA
The DNA here is from genome assembly GCA_965260985.1 of Tepidisphaeraceae bacterium. Taxonomy (GTDB): domain Bacteria; phylum Planctomycetota; class Phycisphaerae; order Tepidisphaerales; family Tepidisphaeraceae; genus CBDHCE01. The sequence continues at coordinate 502,634 of CBDHCE010000020.1, forward strand.
GGGGTCGAGTCGGACGGCGGCCTCGTACTGGGTGGCGGCGTCGGACCAGTCGCCGCGCTTGCGGTAGATGTCGCCGAGGGTCGCGCGGGCCATGCGGAGGTCGGGGTTCTGGTCGACGGCGGCGAGCAGGCTCTGCTCGGCCTTGGTCTCGTTGCCGGACTGGTACTGCAGGTAGCCCTGGACGTAGAGGTCGACGGCCTTGGGGGGCGGGACGCTGGCCGTCTGGCGGTCGGCCCCGCCGCCGGACGCGCAGCCGCCGAGAAGTAGGGCGGCGAGGCAGGCGGCGAGGGCGGGCGGGGTTCTGGGCATGTTTGGTGGGATCGGTGAGGGCCGCGGCGTGGGGCCAGTGTAAAGTTGGCCGCCGCCGCCGGCAAATGCCCGCGTGGCCGGCCCCGTTGATTCGGCCTTAACGCACCACTAGCATCGCCATCGACGCAACGGGGCAGGGGCTGAACCGCCAACGGGTTCGGCGGCGGGAGGAGAAAGCGTGGCATTCAGTGAATCCCGATCCGACATGCCCGACCCCGACTGCCACAAGTCCCCCGCCGCCGGCTGGGCCGAGCGGTTCGCCGGCCGGCTGCTGATCGCCATCCCGGTTTACAACGAGCGGCACCACCTCAACCCCGAGGACGGGCAGTCGGCCTACCTGCTGGACATGATCCGCACCTACGCGACCGACGTGCTGGTGGTCGACGACGGCAGCACCGACGGCACCGGCGAGATTCTCGAAACCTTCGCGTCGCAGCGGCCGGGGCTGGAAGTGCTGCGGCACGGGCAGAACATGGGCTACGGCCAATCGCTGATCGACGCCTTCGCCTACGCGGCGGAGCGGAAGTTCGAGTGGGTCGTCACGATGGACGCCGACGGGCAGCACGAGCCCGAGGCGCTCCCCTGCTTCGGCCGGCTGATCGACGAGGACCACCTGGACGTCATCAGCGGCAGCCGCTACCTGCGGCCGCACGACCTGGACGACCTGCCGCCGGTGGAGCGGCGCGGGGTGAACATCACCGTCACGCGGATGCTGAATGAGCTATTCGACTGGTCGCTGACGGACGCCTTCTGCGGCTACAAGGCGCACCGCGTGTCGGCCATGAAGCGGCTGAAGCTCGACGAGACCGGCTACGCCTTTCCGCTGCAATTCTGGCCGCGCTGCCACGCGGCGGGGCTGCGGATCGAGGAGCTTCCCGTCAAGCTCATCTACAACGATCCCAACCGCCACTTCGGCGGCAATCTGGACGACGTGAAGGAGCGGCTGCGGCACTATTTGGACGTCTTCGCGGCGGAGGTTGCGCCGCTGGGCTTCACGCGCGAGCAGGTCGATGCCGCCGCGTGCGAGGCGGCGCCGCGGGAGATTCTGGCCGCCGTGCCGTGCGGGTAATTCGTGGCACGGGCGTCCCGCCCGCGTCTTTCCTATTTTCTGTTGAAGACGCGGGCGGGACGCCCGTGCCACGGTTATGACCTTCTCCCGCACCTACGCCGACTGGAAGGCCCCGCCGGCGGACGGCGGGATGCTCGTTTGGCCGGACCCGGCGGCATTCCTTGAGCAGGCGCGGGCGAACCACGAGCACTTGGCGGCGGCCGGTTCACCCGTTGCCGGGATGCCGCTGCGTGATCTGCGGCGGCGGATGCGGGCCTACCTCGGGTTCGACGCCGACACGCTGATCGTCGCCACCGGGCACCAGGCGGAGTTGTATCACCCCGGCGTGTGGGCGAAGAACGCGCTGATCGACGCCGCCGCTAACGCGTTGGGCGGGCAGGGGTTGCACGTGTCGGTCGATACGGACGCGCCCAAGCACCTGGCGGTGAAGTGGCCGGGCCACGCGGTGCCGATCACCGACGACCCCGCCCTGCTGTCGGCCGGGTGGACCGGGCGGCTGGAGCAGCCGACGCCGGTCTACCTCGCCGGCGTGCAGCGGCAGTTCGACGCGGCGGCGGCGGAGTGGGATTTTCGGCCGTCGGCCGAGCCGGTCTTTTCGAGTCTGCGTCGGCTGGGGATGGAGGGCGTCGCGCTGCCGGACGCGCTGGCGAACACGTTTCACCAACTCGATTGGTCGCTGGGGCTGCGGCACCACAGTCTGACGCTCTCGCCAGCGTTCAACGCCGAGCCGTACCAGTGTTTTGTGCACCACCTGCTGGCGCGGGCGGGCGCGTTTGCCGCGTCGTACAACGGCGCGCTTGCGGATTATCGCAGGCAGCACGGCACCACCTCGCCGCAGCGGCCGATGCCGGATTTGGCGGTCGATTCGTATGAAATCGAGTGCCCGTTCTGGCTGGACGATCTGGAGACCGGCGAACGCTCGCGCGCCACGGTGCGGGCGGCCGCTCGCGGCTTCGCATTGAACCTCGGCTCCGAGACGTTCGAGTTGACCGCGGGTGCCGACGAGTCGACCCGCGCCGTCGAGCTGCACCGCTGGCTGGTCGCCCGGCGGCACCGGCTCGCGCCGCGCGCGCTCACGCTGACGATGTTTTTGCGCCTCTTCGTGGCCGACCAGTTCGTCCACGGCATCGGCGGGGGGCGGTACGACCAGGTGACGGACCGGATCATCGCGGACTTTTTCGCCGTCGAGCCGCCGGCGTTCGCGGTCACGACGGCGACGCTGTTCTTCCCGGATGCGGTCGGGCGGGAGCGCGTCTGTCTGCCGTGCTTGGAGATGGAGGGGCACCAGTTGAAGCACGACGCGCTGGGCGATGCGAAGGCGGCGTATCTGGCGGAGATTGCGTCGTCGCCGCGCGAGTCGGCCGCGCGTCAGCGGGCGTTCGAGGCGATGCGGCGGGCCGTTGACGCCGCCGCGGCGGAGAGTAAGGCCGTCGCCGCGTGGCGGGCGCGGGCGGCGCGGGCGAAAGACCGGGCGGCGGAGGAGGCGGAATTGTTCGACCGGGAGTTGCCGTATTTCGTCCAGCCGCGCGGTCGGCTGGAGGCGCTGATCGAAGACTGTCGAAAGGCATTCGCCTGACGCGGCGCCCCCGTGGCACGGGCGTCCCGCCCGCGTTCTTTCTTCGCCTTCTTTGGACGATGCCATTCGCAGACGCGGGCGGGACGCCCGTGCCACGGCTGCGCCGCGTCAGAGCGTGATTTCCGTCCCGATGCCCTCGGCCGTGTAGATTTCCAGCAGCAGCGAGTGGGGGATGCGGCCGTCGACGATGTGGGCCTTTGCCACGCCGGCCCGCAGCGCCTTGGCGCACGCCTCCACCTTCGGCAGCATCCCGCGGCTGATGACGCCGTCGGCCACGAGCTGGTCGACCTCGCCGAGGGTGAGACTGCTCAGGCGCGTCTCGGGATCCTTCGGGTCGCGGCGGATGCCGTGGGTGTCGGACAGCACGACCAGTTTATCGGCCCTCGTCGCGGCGGCCACGGCGCCGGCGGCGGTGTCGGCGTTGACATTTAATTTCCCGCCGGCGTTGTCCCGCGCGATCGTGGCGATGCACGGGATGGCGTCGGCGGCGACCAGAAGTTCGAGCAGGCGGTCGTTCACCTCCGTGACTTCGCCGACGTAGCCGAGGTCGATCTTCCGGCCGTCCGGGCCGTCGAGCAGCGCCTTTTTGGCGAACATCACGCCGCTGGAGAGCGAGTGCAACCCCATCGCCTCGCACCCCTGGGCGTTGATGAAGCTGACGATGAAGCGGTTGATCTGGTTGCACAGCACCTGCTCGGCGATCGCGAGGGTGCGCTCGTCGGTGTAGCGGCGGCCCATGACCATCTGCGGGGTGAGGCCGGCCTTTTCCATCGCCTCGTTGATCGCCTTCCCGCCGCCGTGGACGAGGATGGGGCGCATGCCGACGTAGTTCATGAAGACGATGTCCGTCAGCAGGGAGCTCAGCGTTTGCTCGTCGTCCATGATCGAGCCGCCGACCTTGACGACGACGACCTTGTCGTGGAAGCGCTGGATGTAGCCGAGCGCCTCGACGAGGGCGGCGGCCTTGGGGATGGCGGCGTGCATGTCCATTGCTGAATGTCCTTTGTCCTCGGTCCCTCGTCCTTTGCCTCGGCCGGCGAAGCGTTATCATTCGCGTGATGGCGTCGGGGTGCAAGACACGAAGGACAATGGACCAATGACCAAGGACTCTTTACCGCTAGCAGCCTTCGCCGATGAGATCGACCCGGACCTGGACGAGCAGATCCGCGTCTGCCGCGAGACGGGCGTGACGCACCTGGAACTGCGCAGCGTGGACAAGGTGAACGTGCTCGACCTGACCGACGCGGCCCGGCGGGAGATTCGGCAGAAGTTGGCGGACGCGGGCATGGGGGTGGCCGCCATCGGGTCGCCGGTGGGGAAGGTGGCGATTGACAAGCCGTGGAATGGGCACTTCGATCGCTTCAAGAGTGCCGTGGACGCGGCGGCGTTTTTCGGCGCGCCGTTCATCCGGCTGTTCAGCTACTACCCGGCCGGCGGCGAGGGGAAGGGGCCGGTGGATTCGATGCGCGAGGAGGTCATCGACCGCTTCCGGCAGAAGGTCGAATATCTGGAGGGCACCTCAACCGTGATGGTCCACGAGAACGAGAAGGGCATCTACGGCGACACCGGCGCGCGGTGCTTCGACCTGATGCAGGCGGTCGATTCGCCCAAACTGCGGACGGCGTTCGACTTCGCCAACTTCGTGCAGGTGGGCGACGACCCGGCGACGCACTGGCCGATGCTCAAGCCGTACACCGTCCACTTCCACATCAAGGACGCGGTGGCCGGCAGCGGGAAGGTGGTGCCGGCGGGCGAGGGGGACGGGCGGGTGGGGGCGATTCTAGAAGATGCATGGGCGAGCGGGTATCGCGGGTTTTTGAGTCTCGAGCCGCACCTGAGGGTCGCCGGCCACAGCGGCGGCGAGACGGGGCCGGCGCTGTTCAGGACGGCCGTGGACGCGCTGCGGAAGGTGTGCCGCGAGCGGGGTGTGCCGCTGGCGTCGGATTGACCGAAGAATCGGAAGCGGCGCTCCCGTGGCACGGGCGTCCCGCCCGCGTTCTTTCTTCGCCTTCTTTGGAAAAGGCCATTCGCAGACGCGGGCGGGACGCCCGTGCCACGATGCAGACGCAGCCACCCATGCCCCGCCCCGATTTACCCGCCCGCGCGCTCGGCCTGACGATCCCGCTGACGGCCGGGGCGATCCTCTACGGCTGGCGGGCGGGGGTCGTGGTCGGGCTGGTGCTGATCGGGGCGGGCGCGGCGACCGTCATCGCCCGGCTGCTGACGCGGCGGTTCCCCCGGCTTCGGCACGACGCGGATTTGCACCTCGGCCGAACGCTCTGGCAGGCGGTGCTGCTGGCGGCGATGCTGCCGGCGGCGGTGGGGGGCGGCCTCTCGGAAACCGGCGGCGCGCTCTGGCCGGCGGCGGCCGGGGCGGGCGTGCTGGTCGTCGGCATCGACTGGCTGATCGGCGGCCCGGCGGCGCGGCGAGTCGACGCGCTGCCGGTGGCGTACCTGGGCGTTTTCGTGCTGTTCACCGCCGGTTTGGTGCCGCACCGCACCCTGCACCCGCAGCGGGCGGTGCTGGGGGACTTGCTGGACGCCGCGGCCCCCGTCGTGAATGACCGGCCCACCGAGTCGCCCGAGGAGGTGCCGTGGTATCGACTGTTCGACCGCGGCACCCCCGCCCCGACGCGCGACGCGATCTGGGCCGAGCCCGCCACGCAGCGGCTGACGTTCTACACCACCGGCACCGCCGCCCCGGACCGGGCGTGGCTGTCGATGGGATCGGTGTTGCGCGACCAACTGCCCCCGCTGGAGGATTTGATCATCGGCGGCCAACCCGCGCCGCTGGGGCAGGGCAGCGCGGTGGCGACGATCATCGGCGGGCTGTTCCTGCTTTACCGCGGCGTGGCCGACTGGCGGGTGCCGGCGGGGGTGCTGGGGTTCGGCTACGC
>CBDHCE010000021.1:0-24958 GCA_965260985.1 Tepidisphaeraceae bacterium
CCGCGACCGTGCGGGCCGCTCTACAGCGGTTCGAGACCCAGCGGACCAACACCGCCGCGCGGGCGGTCGCGCTGGCGGTGCTGGACCCGAACGTGGCCCCCACGCCCGCCGACGCGCTGGCGGCGCTGGAGGCGTTCGGCGACCGCCGGGCCGTCGCGCCGTTCGAGCTCTACTTCCTCCGCCTGTTGCCGAAGGCGGCGCGGGCGACGCCGGCGATGCGGCGGCGCGAGGCGCTGGCCGGGCTGGCGGCGGCGTCGCCCGAGCGCGCGCTGGCGGCGTTTGACCGGCTGGCCGACGGCGGGGCGATCGACGGCGGGGCCGACCTCGGGCGGCTGCAGTTCCTGCACGCCTGGGCGGCCGCCCGGACGGGGCAGTACGACCGGGCGGCGGACCTGATGGCGGCGGCGAAGGCGTCCGGCGGCCCGTGGGGCGAGGCCGCGGCGAGGCTCGCGCCGACGCTGCCGGGGGCGACCGCGGCGCTGGCGGAACAGCGGGCGGCGGTGGCGGCGCAGCTCGCGGCCGACCCGGCGAAGTGGATGGTGCAGGGCCGGGTGCGGGCGACGGGCACGCGCGGCGGCAAGCCCCTGGAGGCCTACGCCGGCTTCGCCTCGGCCGGGCGGCTGAAGCTCGACGTGCGGTCGGCCGGCGCGACGTCCTTCGCCTACCGCACGACCGGCGGCGGGGCGGCGGACCTGTACCTCTCCGGCGACGCGACCGGTTCGCACTACGCCGCCGGGGCGGTCTTCCCGATGCCGACCCTTGACCTGCAGGCCCGGCCCGGCGGCCTGGAGATCAAGCTGGGGCTGGGCGTGACCCAGGACGCGGCCAAGGCGGCCGCCGGCCTCGCCGCCGGGTTCAAGGTCGACCCCGGCGTGCTCGACGCGCTGATGGAGAAGATCGTCGCCGCCGGCGTGCCGGCGCCGGCCGAGCGGGCGGCGGACGGGTCGGTCACGTACCACTGGCTGGTCCCGCCCGCGGCCGACGCGGCCGAGCCGGGCGGTGTCGGACGTGGCGGTCCGAATCGGGCCGGGCGGGGCGATCAGCAGCGCGTTCGACTTCGCCGGCTGGCGGGTCGCGGTGGCGTTCGGGCCGGACGGCTCGTTCGAGCTCGCCCCGCCCGCGTGGCCGGACGTGCCGTCGGTGGACCGACCGGCCCTCGACCAGCGGATCGTCGCGCCGGTGCTGCAAAAGCTGTCGGCGCTGTTCGCCGGGAAGTGAGCAAGAGCCGCCGCGCCGCCGTTCAGCCGCCCCGCTTGCGGGGCGCGTCGGAAGACGTAATGTCGTTCGACGCGCCCCGCAAGCGGGGCGGCTAAACGGCGGCGTTGGCGCGAGCATCAACACCCCTCGTTCGACGAAGCAAACTTTGAGGAACCCCCATGCCCCGCCCCGTCACGCTGTTCACCGGCCAGTGGGCCGATTTGCCGTTCGAGACTTTGTGCGAGAAGGCCAAGGCCTTCGGCTACGACGGGCTGGAACTCGCCTGCTGGGGCGACCATTTCGACGTGCCCAAGGCGCTGTCGGACGAGTCGTACTGCCGGGGGCGGTGGGAAATTTTGTCGAAGCACGGACTGCGGGCGTTCGCGGTCAGCAACCACCTCGTCGGGCAGGCGGTGTGCGACTTGATCGACGAGCGGCACAAGGCGATCCTGCCGGAGGAAGTCTGGGGCGACGGCGAGCCGGAGGGCGTCCGCCAACGGGCGGCGCGGCGGATGATCGACACCGCCACCGCGTGCCGGAAGTTCATCGACGCCGCCCCGCGGCCGACGGGGTTTCCGGCGACCGTTTGTGGCTTCACCGGCAGCAGCGTGTGGCACAGCCTCTACGCCTTCCCGCCGACGGGGCAGGATTATTGGGACAAGGGATTCAAGGATTTCGCCGACCGCTGGGGGCCGATTCTCGACGCTTTTGAGGCCGTCGACGTGAACTTCGCGCTGGAGGTCCACCCCACGGAGATCGCCTTCGACACCGCCAGCGCGCAGCGCGCGGTGGCGGCGGTGGAGGGGCACCGGCGGTTCGGGTTCAATTACGACCCGTCGCACCTCGGCTACCAGCACGTCGATTACGTCAAGTTCCTGCGCGCCTTCCCCGAGCGGATTTACCACGTCCACATGAAGGACGCCTGGTGGGGCCACGGCGACGGCACGGCGGGCGTGTTCGGCGGGCACACGTCCTTCGCCGACCCGCGGCGGTACTGGGACTTCCGCTCGGTCGGCCGGGGGGATATCGACTTCGAGGAGATCATCGTCGCGCTGAACGACATTCAATACAAGGGTCCGCTGAGCGTGGAGTGGGAGGACTCGCGGATGGACCGCGAGCACGGCGCCGCCGAGGCCGCGGCGTTCGTGCGGGCGGTGGATTTCGAGCCGAGCGGGATCGCGTTCGATGCGCAGTTTGATCGGTGATGGGGGCGTTTGCGATTCGGGGCGGCACCCGGGTCTTCGCCTTCGGCTCAGACGCCGGCTTGTTCCGTGCTATTGAGTTTTTTTGAATTCCCGGAACGGCGTGATGGGCCGGAACAAGCCGGCGTCTGAGCCGAAGGCGAAGACCCGGGTCCGTCCGTGAAAATGCGCCCTTGCCTCCGATGCGTCTTTCGAGCAAGATGCCGCGCATGTCCACCGACGGCACCGTCTGGCGTCACGTCATCCTCCACACGCGGGGCGACTGGCTGCACGGCGACCCGCGGGGCTTCCGCGGCCGGGCGCACCGCCTCCACAGTTCGGGAGACTATATCACTCCACCGCCCGCGGAGGAACATGCGGGGCTGCGGGATTGGTATCGGGACCGGATCGTCGCGGCGACTCCGTCACTTTCGTCGGACCTGCGGGCGGAGGTGCTCGATGCCTTCCTCGACAAGCTGAGGCGGTTGGGGTTCCCGGTCGACGCGGTGTCGGTGGGTGCGCGACACGTTCACGTTGTCGCGCTCTTGCCCCTGGATACGGTCGAGGTCAAGCGCGAGGTCGGCAAGTGCAAGCAGCAGGCGAGCCACCGGGTGCGCGACCGGCTGCCGGGGTCGATCTGGGCCGAGGGCGGGGCGTACAAACCGTGCTGGACGGAGGGGCATCGGGCGGCGGCCCGTAAGTACGTTCTCGATCACTTATTGGAGGGGGCGGCGGTTTGGTCCCCCGAGAACGGCGTTCAGGTTCCGGGAAGCGTCCCGAGACCGGAAGAACCCGGGTCTTCGCCTTCGGCTCAGACGCCGGCTTGTTCCGACCCATCAAGCGACAATGGAAATCAAGGAGCCCTTCATAGCACGGAACAAGCCGGCGTCTGAGCCGTCAGGCGAAGACCCGGGTTCCTCCCGGAGTCGCAGCGCCGCCCCCCCCTCACCGCCCCCCCTTCATCCGCCTCCACTGCCACGCCGTGAACGGCAGCCACATCACCGCCACCAGCCCGCCGACGATCGCCAACTCCACCAGCGTCGGCAGCCGCTTCGAGAACCCCGACGGCCCGGCGGCGACCAGGGCGGCGCAGGACCGGCCGACCGCCCACGCCACGCCGGACGCCGCCGCCACCGCCAGCGTCAGCAGCACGTCGCGCCGGACCAGCCCCAGCCGCATCGGCTCCAGCGCCGCGGCGCTGGCGGCCCAGCCGAGCACCTCCGAGCCCGCCACCCCCGCCACCGCGCCGGCGAACCCGGCCGGAATCGAGACCGCCCCCAGCCCCGCCCACCCCAGCGGCAGGCCGTAGCGGTACCCCATCAGCATCAGCCCGACCATGCCGACCAACTTCACCCCCTGCGCCACCGCCAGCCACCGGCTCTCCCCCCGCGCCAGCAGCACCGACCCGTTCGTGCTGCCGAGGATCTGGAACCACACGCCCGCGGAAATCGCCTGCACGATCCACCCCGCGTCGGCGTACCGCGCGTCGTACATCAGGTGGATCAGCGCCTGCCCGCCGGCGATCAGCCCCGTCACGCTCGCGGCCCCCACCAGCAGCAGCGGCGTGCGAACCCGCCGCACCGTGGCGGCGAACCGCGCGGGCTCGTCCTTCACCCGGCTGTACGCGGGAAAGGCCACGGCCTGCCCGAGCTTCAGGATGATCTGCGCCGGCATCGTCGCCAGCAGCATCCCGATGCCGTAGACGCCCAGCAGCTCCAGCGGGATCATCTTGCCCAGCACCAGCCGGTCGGCCTGGTTCGTGCCGAAGGCGAGCAGGGTGCTGAGGAAAATCCACTTGCCGAAGTGCATCAGTTCCGAAGCGGACGCCGCGTCCCAGCCGAAGCGGTCGCCGCCGCTCTGCGACTTCGGCAGCAGCCGGTGGCTGAGGAGCATGGCGAAGCTCGTGCCGATCAGGCCGGGGATCAGCAGCGCGTAGATGTTGCGGAACCACCACGCCCAGAGGATCATGCCCGCGACGGTCAGCACCTGCGTGGCGAGGTTCAGCAGGGTGAGCCGGCCGAGCTGCAGGTGGCGTTCCACGCGGAACATGGCGGTGGAGTTGAACCCCGCGACCAGCGCGTTGACCGCCGCCAGCGGGATCAGCAGCAGGAGCATCGGCTCGCCGTAGAACCGCGCGACGGGGTAGGCGATCAGCAGCGAGAGGGCGAAGAGGCCCACGCCGCGGGTGGCCTGGATCGTGTAGGCGGTGCGGAGGAAGCTCGGCTCCTCGCCGCGGCGGTTCTGGATGATCGACGGGCCGACGCCCAGGTCCGAGAACATCTGTAGGCCGTTGAGGAAGATGTTCACCAGCCCCATCAGGCCGAACAGTTCGGGCGCGAGCAGGCGGGTGAGCACCATGTTCGTGCCGAGGCGCAGGACGATCGCCAGCGAGTGCCCGCCGGCGGTGAACAGCGAGCCGCGGACCGCGCGGGCGCGGAGCGAGGGGGCGGGCCGGTGGGGAGTCGAGTCGACCGGGGCCGATTCATACTCGAGCGTCGCCACGTCCGGGGCGGCGGGGCCGATGACGTCGGCGGCCACCGCCGGGTGCGGGGCGGCGTCGGCCAACGCCGCGGCGCGGAGGCCCTCGGGGTCGTCCAGAACCGCGGCGTAATCGGGGGCGTCGAGTGTGCTCACGATAAGTTGGGGTGGGGTCGGCGGCGCGGGCGGGGGGTCGACCCTTTCATCGGCCCGACGCGGCGGCGCGTCCAGCCGCGAGGGGACGGCGGAGAATAAGCCGGCCGACGACGCCGGGAAAGTCGCGCTTCCCGTGGAATGGGCGTCCCGCCCATCCTCTTCAAGTCGAAGCAGTTCGCCCCGGCTTCGCGCCTTACAGCCCTGCGCCTTACAGCCCTGACACTTCTCAAGAGTATGGGCGGGACGCCCATTCCACGGGGTCACATCACCCGGTCCGCCAACGCCTCCCCCCGCCCCAGCCGGCGCAGGTTCGATAAAAACAGGTCCACCAGCGCCCCCTCCTCCCCCGCATACCCCCCGGCGACGTGCGGGGTGATGTGGCAGTTCGCCGCACGCCACAGCGGGTCGTCGGCCGGCAGCGGCTCGGGCGTGGTCACGTCCAGGTACGCCCCGGCGAGGCGACCGGACGCCAGCGCCGCGATCAGGGCGGGCTGGTCCACCGTGTCGCCCCGGCCGATGTTGTAAAAATAGGCCCCCTCCTTCATCTTCCCGAACCGCCCGGCGTCGAAGTGGCCCCGCGTCGCCGGGTGCGACGGCAGGATGTCCGCGACGTGGTCGAACTCCCCCAGCCGGCCGTCGAGCGCGTCGATCGTAATCGTCTCCACCGGCTCCTCCCCCGTCGGCGACCGGCGGACGCCCACGAGTTTGACGTCGAACGGCGCGAGGTAGTCGACCAGTTTCCGCGCGATCGACCCGAAGCCGACCAGCGCGACCGACTGCCCGCCGATCAGCCGCCGGCGCTCGCGGCGGGCGTGCTTCGACCAGTCCTGGTGGAGTTGCCGCTCGGCCGCCAGCGGCAGCAGGCGGCAGAAGCCGAGGATCATCGCCAGCAGGTGCTGTGCGCACGGGGCGTCGAAGACGGAAGAGGCGTTGCAGAGGGCCGCGTGCTTCGATCGGATCGCCTCGCGCACGGCGTCGTTGTCGTAGCGGGTGTAGCCCGCGCTGGTGAGTTGGACCCACTTCAGGTTGGGGTTGGCCTTGAGGTCGTCCACTGGCGGCTGGCCGAAGAGCACGTCGGCCGACCGCGCCGCGGGGTCCGCCGCGCCGGCCGCCAGGTTCGACGCCGACGCCCCCTCGGCGAACGTGAGTTGGTGCGGCCCGACCCCCTCCGCCAGCCGCCGCCGGTCGGCCTCGGGCAGTGCCTGGTTCACCCAAATCGTCAGCGGTCGGTCGGAATCGCTCATGCCCCCATCTTCCCGCCCACATACACGATGTCGAGCGATGCCCGAACCGCAATCTTCCCCCGCTCCCCGCTACCCGTCCCCGCCCGGATTGACATCCCCGCCCCCGCGCTTATACTCCGCGACCCCACGCCGCCGGCGAGTCCGGCGCGGGGGAACCGCTGGCATAGCTCAGTGGCAGAGCGCCACCTTGGTAAGGTGGAGGTCCTGAGTTCAACCCTCAGTGCCAGCTTTTTCGTCCAACAGTCGTCGCGGGCGCGTCGGTGAACCTACACTCGCCCCGACAGTAACCGAAGAGTACAGTCCGCAGCGGCAGCTACCCCAACCGTCCGCGACGGATCAACAAGGAAAGATCCGGAGGATCTACAATGGCTAAGGGTGTATTTGAGCGGACCAAGCCGCACGTCAACGTCGGCACGATCGGCCACATCGACCACGGCAAGACCACGCTGACCGCCGCCCTCACGGCGCGGTCGCAGGCGAAGTACGGGACGAACGCCAAGTCCTACAAGGAAATCGCCAAGGGCGGCATCGACCGCGACGCGACCAAAACCGTCACCATCGCCGCCGCCCACGTGGAGTACGAGAGCCCCGAGCGGCACTACGCCCACGTCGACTGCCCGGGCCACGCGGACTACATCAAGAACATGATCACCGGCGCCGCCCAGATGGACGGCGCGATCCTGGTGGTCTCCGCCGCCGACGGCCCGATGCCCCAGACCCGCGAGCACATCCTGCTCGCCCGTCAGGTCGGCGTGCCGAAGATCGTCGTGTTCCTGAACAAGATCGACCTCGTCGACGACGAGGAGTTGCTGGAGCTGGTCGAGATGGAGGTGCGCGAGCTCCTCGCCAAGTACGGCTTCCCGGACGACGGCCCGATCATCAAGGGCTCCTCGCTGCCGGCGCTGAACAACCCGTCGGACGACGCGGCGTGCAGGGCGATCGACGAGCTCGTCGCCCAGCTCGACGAGTACGTGCCGATCCCCGAGCGCGACATCGACAAGCCGTTCCTGATGCCGATCGAGGACGTCTTCAGCATCAAGGGCCGCGGCACCGTCGGCACCGGCCGCATCGAGCGCGGCAAGGTGAAGATGGGCGAGCAGATCGAGATCGTCGGTCTCAAGCCCACGCAGAAGACCACCGTGACCGGCATCGAGCAGTTCAACAAGACCATGGACGAGGGCATCGCCGGCGACAATGCCGGCCTGCTGCTCCGCGGCGTGGAGAAGGAAAACCTCGACCGCGGCCAGGTGCTCTGCGCCCCCGGCAGCATCACCCCGCACACGAAGTTCGAGGCCGAGGTCTACGTCCTCACCAAGGAGGAGGGCGGCCGCCACACGCCGTTCTTCACCGGCTACCGCCCGCAGTTCTACTTCCGCACCACCGACGTGACCGGCAAGGCCACGCTCAAGGGTGCCGAAATGGTGATGCCAGGCGACAACGTCCAGATGGAGATCGAGCTCCAGGCCCCGATCGCCATGGAAGACAAGCTCCGCTTCGCCGTCCGCGAGGGCGGCAAGACGGTCGGCTCGGGCGTGGTGACGAAGATCCTCGAGTAAGGAGAGTGGGTGGTGGGTAGCAGGTGGTGGGTAGAGAAGAGGGCATTCATCTTTCTTCTCTACCTACCACCTACTACCCACCACCTACTACAAAACAATGGCTAAAGAATCCCGCGAAAATGTCTGGCTGCAATGCACCGAGACCGGCGACCTGAACTACCGCACCGAAATCAAGGTGGCCGGCGGGGCGCAAAAGGTCGAGGTCAAAAAGTATTGCCCCCGCCTCCGCAAGCACACGCTGCACAAGGTGAAGCGTAAATAAGCAGGTGAGGGATTAGGGATGAGCAGGCGAGTCAGAAGACGACTTCACTCACCCGCTTGTCTCTAATCCCTCCTCCCTGATTTATACGCCGTTAGCTCAATTGGCAGAGCAGCCGTCTCCAAAGCGGCAGGTTGGGGGTTCAACTCCCTCACGGCGTGTTCGGACGGATCGGCCCCCATCGAAACGGAAGCACCCATGGCCTCGGCAGTCGAAGCAGGAAGCCGCAACGTGCCGGCCAAGGGCGGCAACAGCGGCAAGGGCAAGGTTCCCAAGACCGCCAACGGTGCCGGCCCGTCCGGCGGCGGGAAGGGGCCGGGGACGACCAATGAGCGGTCATCCGGCGTCGCCCGGCCTTCGGGCGGGTTCTTCTCCATCTGGAAAAAGGGCCAGGGCTTCTGGACCCGCCTCGGCACCGGCGTGGCCGCGGCCGGGCTGATCCTCCTCACCGCCAACTTCATCTTCAGCCAGATCCGCGCCCCCCTTCAGGACCACCGGGCCGTGCTCTACGGCATTGTCGCCGGCTTCGCCGTCGTCGGGGCGGTACTCGTCTGGTGGGCGATGAACCGGCCCAAAAATGCCGACTTCCTCATCGCCACCGACAGCGAAATGAAGAAGGTGAACTGGACGACCCAGAAGGAGCTCATCGGCTCCACCAAGGTCGTGATCCTGTTCATGTTCGCCATCGCCGCCATGCTGTTCGTGGTCGATATCCTCTTCGGCTACCTTTTTTACGCCATGCACGTGCTTCGCAACGCGCCGTTTTAGCGGCCGGCCGAACTTCACGACCTTCACCGGGGCGGCGCTTGCGTCGCCCCGGTCCGTTTGCCCTCCCTACCATCTGCCGCCATGACCCAAACCATTGAAGCCCCTTCCTCCTCCGCCGTGCTGACCGAGGGGCAGCCCGCGCCGTCGAACCCGAACATGCGGTTCTACGTCCTGCGCGTCGCCAGCAACAAGGAGGACCGCGTCAAGGAGGGCCTGCTGCGCAAGGTGAAGATCGAGGGCATGCAGGGCAAGATCGGCCGGATCCTGGTGCCCACCGAGCGCGTCCGCAGCATGAAGGGGGGCGTGAAGAAGGAGGCCGACCGCAAACTCTACCCCGGCTACGTCTTCATCGAGGTCGAGCCGGACAAGAACGGCATGATCCCCGAGGACGTCTGGTTCCTCGTCAAGGAGACCGAGGGCGTGGGCGACTTCATCCAGGCCAGCGGCAAGCCGCACGCGATGAGCCCCAAGGATCAGGCGAAAATGCTCGAGGAGGCCGAGAAGCCCGAGGAGGCGCCCGGCCTGAAGACGGAATACAAGAAGGGCGACAAGATCAAAGTCACCGACGGCGCGTTCGAGAACTTCGAGGGCGAGGTCGACGAGATTTTGCCCGACAAGGGCCACGTCCGCATCATCACCACCATCTTCGGCCGCCCGACGCCGCTGGAACTGGAATACTGGCAAATCGAGAAGGCCTAACGTGGCACGGGCGTCCCGCCCGCGTCTTTACTCCACAATCCGACATGATCCGCTTCGAGCAATTCTCCCAATACGGCAACCGCCTGCACGTCGCGCGGCAATCCTACTCCGGCGTCCCAGCGTGGGGCCGACTGGTGCTGGCAGTCTTTGCCCTCCCCGGAATCCTGCTGCTGGTCTTGTCGGCGGCGGTCTTCGTGCTTAGTATGGCGACCCTGCTGCTGCTGACGGTGCCGGCGTACCTGCTGATCGCCCGCGTGGCCGGCAGCGGGTGGTACGGCAGTCTGACCGGCGCGGGGCGGCGGGGCGGCCGAGGGGAACCGACCGAAGCCGTCACCACCGGCCCGGACGCCTTCCCGTTCGGCCGGCGGCCGCGGGCCCGGCAGGTGAACGTGACCGTGATAGACTGATCGTGATTGACTAAAGTCTGAAAGAGCGCAGCGCGATGGCGAAAAAAGAGATCACCAACCAGTTCAAGATTTACGCCCCCGGCGGCACCGCCACCCCGGCCCCGCCCATCGGGCCGGCCCTGGGCCAGTACGGCGTGAACCCCGGCCAGTTCATCCAGCAGTTCAACGCCCAGACCGCGCCCCTGAAGGGGAAGCTGGTCGGCGTGGTCATCACGACCTACAAGGACCGCTCGTTCAGCTTCGAGATCAAGAGCAGCCCCGCCAGCACCCTGGTCAAGGAGGCCGCCGGCGTCGACAAGGGCAGCGGCGAGCCGAAGGCGAACAAGGTCGGCAAGATCACCATGGACGACTGCCGCAAGATCGCCCAGGACAAGTTCAAGGACATGAACGCCTTCGACCTGAACAAGGCCGCCAAAACCATCGCCGGCACCGCCCGCAGCATGGGCGTGACGGTGGAAGGCTAAAGGGAAAAGTGGTGAGTGCGAAGGGATGACAGAGGCGGATGGAACACCATCTCACCCCTCATCCCCACGCACTCACCTGCTTATTCAAGGCCGCACCACGGGCCGTAACAGTGGGAGCTTCGGCCGGCGCTCAGCCCGGCCCCAGGAGCGACAGAATGGCAGCCGCCAGCAAGTCCGCCGACAAACTCAAGCGATCCAAGCGCTACAAGCGCGCCGCCGAAAAGGCCGTCACCACGCCGGTGCCGGTCGACGCGGCCATCGCCATCGTCAAGGGGTTCCCCGCCCCGAAGTTCGACCAGAGCGTCGAATTGATCTTCAACCTCGGGATCGACACCAAGCAGGCCGACCAGACGATCCGCAGCAGCATTTCGCTGCCGCACGGCATCGGCGGGGCGAGCAAGCGGGTCATCGCCTTTTGCGACGAGAGCAAAACCGGCGGGGCGGTGAACGCCGGGGCGATCAAGGCCGGTGGCGAGGAGTTGGTCAACGAGATCCTCAGCACGAACTTCACCGACTTCGACGCCGCCGTGGCGGAGCCGTCGATGATGCGGTTCGTCAGCAAGTTGGGCAAGCTGCTGGGGCCCAAGGGTCTGATGCCCTCGCCGAAGACCGGCACCGTGACGCCGAACGTCGAGCAGGCCGTGCGGGAATATGCCGCCGGCAAGCTGGAGTTCCGGGCGGATGCGGGGGGGAACATCCACAGCGTGGTGGGCAAGATGAGCTTCGACAGCGACAAGTTGTCGGAGAACGTCGCGGCGATGGTAAGCACCATCCGCCGGCTCAAGCCGCAGGCGAGCAAGGGGCAATACATCAAGAAGGTCATCCTCAAGGGCTCGATGACGCCGGCGGTGCCGGTTGCGATCTCGAACTAGTCCCTGGTCACTCGTCCTTTGTCATTTGTGATTGGCAACGGGCGCGGCTGGGCACTGCGAATGACAAGGGACTAAGGACAAAGGACCAATCCAATGAGCAAGCGAATCAAAGGGCTGTTGCAGAAGGAACTGACCGGCCGGCTGCAGGGGCTGGACAGCGTGGCGGTCATCAACCCCCGCGGGCTGAGCGCGACCAAGAGCAACGAGATGCGCCGCAAGCTGCACGGCAAGGGCCTGCGCATGACGGTGGTGAAGAACACCCTCGCCCGCCGGGCGTCGGGCGAGACGTCCATCGCCGGCTTCGAGAAGCTGCTGGACGGGCCGTCGGCGCTGATTTACGTCGAGCAGACCGAGGGCGAGGTCGCCAGCATCTCCGCCGTCGCCCGGCTGCTGATGGACGCGAAGAAGGAGAACGATGCCCTGGAATTCCGCGGCATCTTCTTCGATGGCGAGGTGTACGAGGGGGACGCGGGCGTGGCGCAGGTGAGCAAGCTGCCGACCCGCGAGGAGGCGATTGGGGCGGTGATCGCGTGTGCCCTGACGCCGGGCCGGAAACTGGCGGGCATCTTCAAGGGTGCCGGCAACGTGGCGGGGCTGATCAAGGCCGTCGAGGAGAAGAAAAAGGCCGAGGGCGGCGAGGGGGCCGCCGAGGCGGCGTGAGCGTTCCTTAATAGCCGGAGGCGGAAGCCCCGGTTTCTTGCCCGCAAGTGCCTGAGGATTTCGATGGGTCTCCGGGCAAAGACCGGGGCTTCCGCCTCCGGCTATTAAGGAATGAAAAGTAGATATTGAACCAATCGCCCGACGGCACCGACTGGCCCCATCGGGGTCAAATCGCTTCACAGGGAAGCGACCACTCGGGCGGGGCGGGCCGGGACTTCGGTTCCGGCAATCGACACGGGTGGGGCACCGTCAAGTCCCCGGCGAGGGCATCGGCCCTCGAGAAGGAAAGAAGTCATGGCAGAAGTTGCAGCAGACATCAAGGAGCTCGGCGACAAGATCGTCGGGTTGACCCTCAAGCAGGCCGTCGATCTGGCGGGCTACCTGAAGGACGAGTACCAGATCGAGCCCGCCGCCGGCGGCGGGATGATGATGGCCGGCCCGGCGGCGGCGGCGGCCGAGGCGCCCGAGGAGAAGACGAGCTTCGACGTCGTCCTCAAGGCCGCCGGCGACAAGAAGATCAACGTGATCAAGGTCGTCCGCTCGGCCACGGGCCTGGGCCTCAAGGAGGCCAAGGACCTGGTCGAGGGCGCGCCGAAGGTCGTCAAGGAAGGCCTCCCCAAGGAGGAGGCCGACAAGCTCGCCGCCGAGCTCAAGGAGAACGGTGCCGAGGTCGAGCTCAAGTAGCCCGGCATCCGGCAGTCGCTTCACCGGGTCGACCAACTCAATGTTTAGCCGCCTCCGCTTGCGGGGCGCGTTCGAGGTGCAGCACCCTCCGACGCGCCCCGTAAACGGGGGCGGCTAAACATTGAGTCGTTCGAGGTCAGACGGTCAACAAAGCAAGTCACCCCGACCGGGGGTTGCCCATTCCGTGTCAAGCCAGTTTGACACCGCCGGCGGGTCCGCCTATTCTTCCCCCGGTCAGCATTGGCGAAGCGGCAACAAACATCCCGTTAGGTGCGTTCCAGAACCTCCCCGCCACGGAGTGGCCGGGCGGCGGCTGGATTTTTCATTGCGCGTGAACCGCGACGAACATCCCGACCGCGCCTGATCCAATCGGGTGCCGCCACCCGCCGAGGCCCGGCGGGTTGTCGCGTCTAATCGGCCCCATCGCCGGTGGGCGGGGCACCGAAGCGACGCGGGCGGCACCAGACGTATCGGCAGCCCGTCGCCGCGGCTTGAGTGGCGACCAATGCGGCGCGAGGCACCGGCGACTTAACTCTTGACGACACAAAAGGATATCCCGATGAAGACGATGGTCCCCGAGGTGCGTGACTTCTCCAAGCGCGGCGACGCGGTCGGCATCCCCGACCTCATCAAGGTCCAGATCGTCGCCTATCAGCGGTTCCTCCAAAAGGACACCCCGCCCCGCGAGCGAAAGGCCGAGGGGCTGGAGGCCCTGCTGCGCGAGGTCTTCCCGATCTCCAGCTACGACGGCAACCTGACGCTCGAGTACCTCAGCTACGACCTCACCGAGGCCCGCTACACCCAGGACGAGTGCCGGGCGCTGCGCCTCACCTACGGCATGCCCTTCCGCATTCAGGTCCGCCTCAGCCGCAAGGACAAGGACGAGATCAAAGAGGACAGCATCTACTTGGGGGAGCTGCCGATCATGATCGGCGGCGGGGAGTTCATCATCAACGGGGCCGAGCGCGTCATCGTCAACCAGCTCCACCGCTCGCCGGGCGTGGACTTCCTGGTCGAGCAGCAGGAGGGCGACCGCCCGCTGCACGGCTGCCGGATCATCCCCGAGCGCGGCTCGTGGATCGAGTGCAGTGTGACCAAGAAGGATTCGCTGGCGGTCCGCATCGACCAGAGCAGCAAGATCCCCGCCACCTGCTTCCTGCGGGCGCTGGACGAGAAATACTCGTCGAGCGAGGCGATCATCCGCGAGTTCTACACGGTCGAGACGGTCAAGGCGAAGGACCTGCAGCCGACCTACTACGCCGCCGTGCCGGTGATCGACGCCGAGACGGGGGAGGAGTTGGTGAAGGCCGGGGCGCAGCTCGGGGAGAACCTGGCGAAGATCCAGGCGTCTGAGATGCCGAGCCTGCTGGTGGTCACGAAGGTGGCCGACCCGCTGATCCTCAACACGCTGGCGGAGGACATCGCCGACAGCCACGAGGAGGGGATCATGAAGATCTACGCCCGGCTGCGGCCCGGCAACCCGCCGCAGTTGGAGAAGGCCAAGACGCTGTTCCAGGAAAAGTTCTTCGACGAGCAGCGCTACCGCCTCGGCCGCGTCGGGCGGTTCCGCATCAACCGCAAGTTCGACCAGAGCGTGCCGGAGGACCAGATGGTCCTGCGGAGCGAAGATCTGGTGAACTCGCTGAAGTACATGTTCGAGCTCCGCGGGGGCGAGGGGTACATCGACGACATCGACCACCTAGGCAACCGCCGGCTGCGGCTGATCGACGAGCTGGCGACCGAGGAGATCCGCAAGGGCTTCCTGAAGCTCAAGCGGACGGTGCAGGAGCGCATGTCGCTCAAAGACCCGAACGAGCTGGGCAAGATCGCCGAGATCGTCAACAGCAAGAGCATCAGCAGCGCGATCGACTTTTTCTTCGGCCGCGGCGAGCTGAGCCAGGTGGTCGACCAGACGAACCCGCTGAGCCAGTTGACCCACGAGCGCCGCCTGTCGGCGCTGGGACCGGGCGGGCTGAACCGCAAGCGTGCCGGCTTCGAGGTGCGCGACGTTCACATCAGCCACTACGGCCGGATCTGCCCGATCGAGACGCCCGAGGGCACGAACATCGGGCTGATCGCGTCGCTGTCGATCTACGCCGACATTGACGAGTACGGCTTCCTCATCACGCCCTACCGCGTGGTCCACGACGGGAAGGTCAACGGCGACACGAAGTTCCTGCGCGCCGACGAGGAGATGAAGGCGATCCTCGCCCCGCCGGACACCGTGGACCTGGGCGGCAGCCTGAACAAGGGGCTGGTGCTGGCCCGCGTGCAGGGCGACCTCGCCAGCGCGCAGAGCCGCGACATCGAGTACGTGGACATCTCGCCGAAGCAGACCGTCTCGGTGAGCGCGGCGCTGATCCCGTTCCTGGAGCACGACGACGCGAACCGCGCGTTGATGGGCAGCAACATGCAGCGGCAGGCCGTGCCGCTGCTGCGGGTCGACCCGCCGGTGGTGGCGACCGGCATGGAGAAGCCGGTGGCGGCCAACAGCGGCATGGTGGTCCACGCCCGCGGGGCCGGCACCGTCACCTATGTCGACGCCGAGCGCATCCTGATCGACAACGCGGATGAATACCACCTGCGGAAGTTCACCGGCCTGAACGAGCGGACCTGCCTGAACCAGCGCCCGCTGGTGAAGAAGGGCCAGCGCGTGAAGAAGAACCAGATCATCGCCGACGGCGCCGCCGTCCACCTGGGCGAGCTGGCGCTGGGCCGCAACGTGCTGGTCGGCTTCATGACGTTCGACGGCTACAACTTCGAGGACGCGATCGTCATCAGCCAGCGGCTGGTGAAGGACGACACCTTCACGTCGATCCACATCGAGGAGTATGACGTCGAGATCCGCGAGACCAAGCTCGGCCGCGAGGAGTTCACGCGCGACATCCCCAACGTGAGCGAGCGGGCGCTGGCGAACCTGGACGAGGAGGGCATCGTCCGCGTCGGCACCCGCGTCGGGCCGGGCGACATTCTGTGCGGCAAGATCAGCCCCAAGAGCAAGAGCGAGCTGACGCCGGAGGAGAAGCTGCTGCACGCGATCTTCGGGCGGGCGGGCGAGGACGTGAAGAACGACTCGCTGGAGATGCCCGCCGGCGAGGAGGGCGTGGTCATCGACGCCAAGCGGTTCAGCCGCCGGATGCACATGACCGACGACCAGAAGAAGGCCCTGAAGCGCGACATCGACACCTATGAAGCGTCGATGGACGCCAAGGCGATCGACATCTTCAAGCAGATGGTGGACGAGGTCAACGAGGTGACCGGCCAGGAGATGGTCGACCCCAACACCCGCCAGAAGGTCGGCAAGAGCGACATCAACGAGGTGATTCTGGAGCAGATCGAGGCGTTCGACGCCGGCTGGATCAAGGGGACCAAGGAGGGCCGCGAGCAGGCGATGAACGCCTTCGGGCGGTTCTGGCCCCGCGTGCAGGCGGTGGAGAAGGAGAAGGTCCGCAAGCGCGACCACATGAAGCGCGGCGACGAGCTGCCGAGCGGCGTGCTGGAGATGGTGAAGGTCTACGTCGCCACCAAGCGGCAGCTGAGCGTCGGCGACAAGATGGCCGGCCGGCACGGCAACAAGGGCGTGATCGCCCGCATCGTGCCGGAGGAGGACATGCCGTTCCTGGAGGACGGCACGCCGATCGACATCATGCTGAACCCGCTGGGCGTGCCGAGCCGCATGAACGTCGGGCAGATTCTGGAGACGCACCTGGGGTGGGCGATGAAGGTGCTGGGCCAGCAGGCCGTCACGCCGGTGTTCGACGGGGCGACCGAGGACGAAATCTTCGCCGCCATCGACGAGGCCAACCGGAAGGTCGACTCGCGCCTGAAGGAGCACGGCGAGGGCACCGACAAGCACCTCGGCGACCGCGAACTGGCCGCCAAAATGCCCTACGGCGGCAAAATCCAACTCTACGACGGCCGCACCGGCGAGCCGTTCGAGCAGAGGACGACCGTCGGCTACATCTACATGCTCAAGCTCCACCACCTGGTGGATGACAAGATCCACGCCCGCGCCACCGGCCCCTACTCGCTCATCACCCAGCAACCCCTGGGCGGCAAGGCCCGCACCGGCGGCCAGCGGTTCGGCGAAATGGAGGTCTGGGGCCTGGAGGCCTACGGCGCGTCCTACATCCTGCAGGAGCTCCTGACGGTGAAGAGCGACGACGTCGAGGGCCGGACCAAGATCTACGAGAGCATGGTCAAGGGCACCAACACCCTGGAGGCC
This sequence comes from Tepidisphaeraceae bacterium, assembly GCA_965260985.1. Lineage (GTDB taxonomy): Bacteria > Planctomycetota > Phycisphaerae > Tepidisphaerales > Tepidisphaeraceae > CBDHCE01. The sequence goes on from CBDHCE010000021.1 coordinate 16,851, forward strand.
GGCACGCCGGTGAGCTTCGACGTGCTGTGCAACGAGATCCGCGGGCTGGGGCTGAACATCCAGCTCGAGAAGAAGATGGGTGCCGACGGGCAGATCGACGAGGACTTGCTGTAATCCATGGCGAAGAAACCGGGCCATAAGCAGGCGTAGTTCGCGCTGTCGCGGGACAGCTTCGCCGCCGCGAACGTGCTGATGCGGAGCGGCCACTGGCGGAGTTCGGCGAGCCGGAGTTACTACGCCGCATTCGCCGCCGTCGTAGGCGCGTTGCCGGAGGACGTGCCGAAGGCGAGGGATCAGCGGACGCCGCGGCACCAGGATTTGCCGCAGATGATTCTGACTTATCTGACGGATCTTCCCTTGAGGCAACGGAGAGAGGTGAAGGCGTCTCTCGAAAAAATGTACCGCTCCAGGATCGATGCCGACTATTACGAGCGCGTCACGACCGACCGGGTTATCGCCCGGCAGAGTGTCACGCAGGCCAGCATTGTCACCAACCGCCCGAAGGGATAAGTATGGGCAAGCTACTTGAGAAAAAGCGGCGTTCCAAGTCGGATCGTCACGCCGAAAAGCTGGCCTTTGAGGCGGAGCAGAACCGGATCGCGGACCTTTCGGAAAAGTACATGGATCGGCACCAGCCGACGGACCACCGCATGGTCGTGAACCGCGACGCGATCGAGAAGCGCGGCGACGTCTGGCTGGTGGTGGTCAACCCCGATGACGAGGATCTCTTCGATTACAACGACCACGCCCGAGCGGTCGAGGCCTCCATGGAGATGGAGGATAATGAACACATCCAAGTGTTGTTCGTGCCCCTGCTGCCGCCCGAGGATGATTAGGCCGAACGGATGAGCGAAAACCGGCAGACCTACCGGCAGACTTACTTGCAATAACCGGCGCGTCCACGGCGCCACAGAAGGACAAAGATCATGGCTGAAAGCGTCTTCGACCGCGTGAACGACTACGGCTCGGTTCGGATTCAGATCGCAAGCCCCAACGACATCCGGTCGTGGAGCTTCGGCGAGGTGAAGAAGCCCGAGACCATCAACTATCGCACCTACCGCGCCGAGAAGGACGGCCTGTTCTGCGAGCGCATCTTCGGCCCCGAGCGCGACTGGGAGTGCTCGTGCGGCAAGTACAAGGGCACGAAGTACAAGGGCATCATCTGCGACCGCTGCGGCGTGAAGGTCACGCACAGCCGGGTCCGCCGCAAGCGCATGGGCCACATCAACCTGGCCGCACCCGTGGTCCACATCTGGTTCTTCAAGGCCCTGCCGAGCCGCTTGGGCGCGCTGCTGGACATGAAGACCGGCGACATCGAGAAGATCGTCTACTTCCAGGATTACGTCGTCACCGCCGCCGGCAAGACGCCGCTGAAGAAGAAGCAGCTCCTCACCGAGGACGAGTACCGCGCCGCCTACGAGAAGTACGGCGAGGACTTCGAGGCCGAGATGGGCGCCGAGGCCATCAAGAAGCTCCTGGGCGACCTGGACACCACCGCCGAATCCGCCAAGATCCGCGGCGACATCGAGAAGACCGGCTCCAAGCAGAAGCTCAAGGACCTCACCAAGCGCCTCAAGATGATCGAGGCCATCCGCGGCAGCGAGAACCGCACCGAGTGGATGGTCATGGACGTCATCCCCGTCATCCCGCCGGACCTGCGCCCGCTGGTCCTGCTGGAGAGCGGCAACTTCGCCACCAGCGACCTGAACGACCTCTACCGCCGGATCATCAACCGCAATAACCGGCTGAAGAAGCTGGTCGACCTCAACGCGCCCGAGGTCATCATCCGCAACGAGAAGCGGATGCTGCAGCAGGCGGTCGACGCGCTGTTCGACAACGGCCGGTGCCGCCGGCCGGTGCTCGGGTCGAGCAACCGCCCGCTGAAGTCGCTGACGGACATGATCAAGGGCAAGCAGGGCCGCTTCCGCGAGAACCTGCTCGGCAAGCGCGTGGACTACTCCGCCCGCTCGGTCATCGTCGTCGGCCCGGAGCTCAAGCTGCACCAGTGCGGGTTGCCGAAGAAGATCGCGCTGGAGCTCTTCCAGCCGTTCATCATCCGCCGCCTCAAGGAGCACGGCCTGGCCGACACGATCAAGTCGGCCAAGCGCATGCTCGAGCGCCGCGACCCGGAGGTCTGGGACATCCTCGAGGAGGTCATCTACCAGCACCCGGTGATGCTCAACCGCGCCCCGACGCTTCACCGCATGGGCATCCAGGCGTTCGAGCCGGTGCTGGTCGAGGGCAACGCGATCAAGATCCACCCGCTGGTCTGCAAGGGTTTTAATGCCGACTTCGACGGCGACCAGATGGCCGTCCACCTGCCGCTGAGCATCGAGGCGCAGACCGAGGCGCACGTGCTGATGCTCTCGCCGAACAACATCTTCTCGCCCGCCAACGGCGCGCCGATCATCACGCCGTCGCAGGACATCGTGCTCGGCACGTTTTACATCACCTCCGAGCGCGAGGGGGACAAGGGCGGCTACGACGAGAAGCCCAAGAAGGGGGAGAAGCCCGGCCGGATCAAGAGCTTTTACGAGAGCCCGGCCGAGGCGATCATGGCCTACGAGCTGGGCCGCATCCACATGCACTCGCGGATCTTCGTCCGCCTGCCCGACCGCGACATGGTCGTGCCGTCCGACGCCAGCGGCCCGGTCGCGGTGGCCGAGGTGGCGCACAAGAGCCTGCAGACCTACCGCAAGTTCAGGAACCCCGCCCACGAGGCCCCCGCCGAGCGGCCGGCGAACTTCGCCAGCACGGTGATCCTCACCACCGTCGGCCGCATCCTCTTCAACGACATCCTGCACCCGCAGATGCCGTTCTACAACTACGCCCTGACCGCCAAGGGCGCCAGCCGCGTGATCGCCGACACCTACGCCGTCGCCGGCCGGCCCGCCACCATCAAGCTGCTGGACGACCTCAAGGCGCTGGGCTTCAAGCGCAGCACCCTCGCGGCCCTGAGCTTCGGCATCTCCGACATCCGCGCTCCGCAGAGCAAGGAGAAGATCCTCGCCGACGGCCAGGCCAAGGCCGACAAGGTCGAGAAGAATTACCGCATGGGCGCGATAACCGAGCAGGAGCGCTACGGCCAGCTCATCGACCTCTGGGGCCACTGCCGCAAGCAGGTCACTGAAGACCTCATGGCCGGCCTCGAGGCCGACTACCGCGACCCCGAGGGCCGCCCCACCACCAAGGATGCCGAGGGTGCCCTCCGCTACCTCAACCCCATCACCATGATGAGCGTCTCCGGCGCCCGCGGCAGCGTCGACCAAATCCGCCAACTCGGCGGGATGCGCGGCCTGATGGCGAAGCCCTCGGGCGAGATCATCGAGACGCCGATCAAGTCCAACTTCCGCGAGGGCCTCTCCGTGCTGGAATACTTCTCCAGCACCCACGGCGCCCGCAAGGGCCTGGCCGACACCGCCCTCAAGACCGCCGACAGCGGCTACCTCACCCGCAAGCTCGCCGACGTGGCGCAGAACGTCATCGTTCAGCACTTCGACTGCGGCACCGTCAACGGCGTGCCGAAGAAGACCATCTACAAGGGCGAGACCGTCGAGATCGAGCTCCGCGAGTTGGTCGTGGGCCGCACCGCCCGCGACACGATCCGCAACCCCATCACCGACGAGGTGGTGATCGCCGAGAACGAGGTCATCACCGTCGAGACCGCCGCCAAGCTCAAGGAGTTGGGGCTGGAGGAGATCCGCGTCCGCTCGCCGCTCACCTGCGAGAGCCCCCGCGGCGTCTGCGCCCGCTGCTACGGCGTGGACATGAGCACCGGCCAGGTCGTCGAGGAGGGCCTCGCCGTCGGCATCATCGCCGCCCAGTCGATCGGCGAGCCGGGCACCCAGCTCACGATGCGCACCTTCCACACCGGCGGCGTGGCGACCGGGGCGCTGATCGAGAACGACATCAAGGCCACCGCCGCCGGCATCGTCAAGCACCTGGGCGTCAACGCCGTGCAGACCGTCGACGCCGAGGGCAACAAAAAGCTCGTCGCCCTCAAGCGCAACGGCGAACTCCTCCTTGAGGACGCCAAGGGCCGCGAGATCGACCGCTACAAGGTGCCCTACGGCGCGACGATCATGATCCCCGACGGCGGCAAGGTGAAGGCCCGCGAGCAGGTCGTGACCTTCGACCCGCACATCACCCCCATCCTCGCCGAGAAGGGCGGCACCGTCCGCTACGAGGACATCGAGCGCGGCGAGACCGTCCGCCTCGAGGAGGAGCGCAAGGGCTCGGGCGAGGGCAAGCTGACCGTCATCGAGCACAAGGGCGAGCGCAACCCGCGCCTCACCATCGTCGACGCCGACGGCCGAATCCTCGACTTCCACTACCTGCCCGCCAAGGCCCGCATCGAGGTCGCCGACGGCGAGGCCATCACCGCCGGCCAGTTGCTGGCGCGCCAGCCGCGCGAGTCGGCCGGCACGATGGACATCACCGGCGGCCTGCCCCGCGTCACCGAACTCTTCGAGGCCCGCAAGCCCAAGGACCCCGCCGTGCTGGCGGAAATCTCCGGCACCGTCGAGCTCGTCCAGAACAAGCGCCGCGGCAAGATGACCATCACCGTCAAGAACGAGACCGGCATGGAGCGCGAGCACCACGTCCCGCAGGACAAGGAGCTCGCCGTCCACACCGGCGACGTCGTCGAGGCCGGCGAGCCGCTGGTCCGCGGGCCGGTCATCCCCCACGACATCCTCCGCATCAAGGGGGAGGAGGCTTTGCACGAGTACCTGCTGACCGAGGCCCAGAACGTCTACCGCAGCCAGGGCGTGAAGGTGAACGACAAGCACGTCGAGGTCATCCTCAGCCAGATGCTGCGGAAGGTGAAGGTCGAGGATCCGGGCGACACCGTGTTCCTGCCGGGCGAGATGGTCGACCGCTTCCGGTTCGCCCACGGCAACGACCAGTTGGCCGGCATGGCCCGCGTGAGCGAGCCGGGCGGGACGGAGTTCCTGGAGAACCAGCTCGTGCCCAAGGCGGAGTTCAAGGCCGCCAACGAGGCCGCCGAGGCCGCCGGCGAGGCGCCGGCGAAGGCCAAAAAGCCCCGCCCCGGCCGCGGCCGCGTCATGCTCCTGGGCATCACCAAGGCGTCGCTGCAGAGCGAGTCGTTCATCAGCGCCGCCAGCTTCCAGGAGACCACCAAGGTCCTCACCGAGGCGGCGATGGCCGGCATGACTGACACGCTGCAGGGCCTCAAGGAGAACGTGATCCTCGGCCACCTCATCCCCGCCGGCACCGCCTACCAGCCGTACCAGCAGATGCGGATCAAGCGGATCCTCCCCCCGCCGCCCGACAGCGAGGGCACCCGCGGCGTCACGCGCCCGACCAGCGTGCCGCTCGGCTCCGGCGGCACCCAGCCGGACGCCACCCGCGTCAACGAGAAGGTCGCCGAGAAGACCCTCGAGCCGGTCGCCTGACCCGTCCAGCCCGATTCACCATCCACCCCGCCCCGGAGCCCCCACGGCTCCGGGGCGTTTTCGTGGCACGCGCGTGGCACGGGCGTGGCACGGCCGTGGCACGGGCGTCCCGCCCGCGTCTGCGCATGGAAGACTGGAACCACGGAGGGCACGGAGAACACAGAGGAAGTCACGGAGAAGCAAAGCAGGAAGATGTTCTGGTTTGCCTCCGTGATTTTCTCCGTGCCCTGCGTGTTCTCCGCGGTTCTCCGTGGTTCATTCCTGTCTTCAAGACGCGGGCGGGACGCCCGTGCCACGGCGGAGCGGCCCGGCACCGCCCGTTTGTTCGTAAGCGACTATTGAAACACGACTTAAGGTGATCCGGCGCCTTCCCCCGCCCCCGAACTTTTCCCCACCGCCCCGCGTATGCCTACTGTCGCGGCAGGCCCCGACCCTTGACGGGGGCCGCTTGACTTCCCCGGCGGGGCTCCCGACAGTCCCCGCCGTCCGATTGACTGAAACCGCACGATTCGACACGATTCAACCACACCCCCACATGGCAAAAAAGAGCACCACCCGCTCCGCAAAGTCCGCCCCGAAGCCCGCCAAGTCCGCGGCCAAGTCGGCGGCCAAGCCCGATTCCAAGGCGGCGGACAAGGCCCCGCGCGTCTCGGCCAAGGGCAAGAGTTTGGTCATCGTCGAGTCGCCGGCGAAGGCCAAGACGATCAACAAGTACCTGGGGCCGAACTACGTCGTGAAGGCCAGCATGGGCCACGTCCGCGATTTGCCCAGCAAGGGCATGTGCGTCGACCTCAAGACCTTCGAGCCGCAGTACGAGATCATCGCCGAGCGCGGCAAGCCCGCCCTCGTCGCCGAGCTCAAGCGGCTGGCGAAGGCGGCGGACGAGGTCTACCTGGCGACCGACCTCGACCGCGAGGGGGAGGCGATCGCGTGGCACCTCAAGGAGGCCCTCGGGTTGCCGGACGACCGCGTGAAGCGCGTGATCTTCAACGCCATCACCAAGGGGGAGATTCAGAAGGCGTTCGAGAAGCCGAACAAGATCGACATCGACCGCGTGAACGCCCAGCAGGCGCGGCGGATTCTCGACCGCGTGGTGGGGTACGAGATCAGCCCGATTTTGTGGAAAAAGGTCGCCCGCGGCCTGTCCGCCGGCCGGGTGCAGAGCGTGGCGGTGCGGCTGGTGGTCGAGCGCGAGCGCGAAATCGAGGCCTTCACCCCGGAGGAATACTGGTCCGTCGGCGGCATCTTCACGCCGGCCGACGCGGCGAAAGTCAGCGCCGCGTGGGCCAACTTCCTGGGCGGCGGGGGGGAGGACGGCCGGACCAAGCAGCAGCGCCAGCAGTGGCTGGGCGAGCACGACGCCTTCGCCGCCGAGTTGGTCGAGTTCGCCGGCGAAAAGTTCGAGCCGAAGAGCAGCGATCAAACCAAGGCGGTGGTCGAGGCCTTGGGCTTCACCGTCGAGAGCGTCAAGACCGTCGACAACCCCGACGGCAAGGGCCCGCAGGCGAAGCTGACCGAAATTGTCGGCCACGTCGAGTCGCCGGGCGAGTACCGCGTCCGCAAGATCGAGCGCAAGCGGACCACCAGCCGGCCGCCCGCGCCGTTCATCACCAGCACGCTTCAGCAGGGCGCCAGCAGCCGGCTGAGCTTCGGGGCGAAGAAGACGATGAGCACCGCCCAGAAGTTGTACGAGGGGGGCTTCATCACCTACATGCGGACCGACAGCACGAACCTGTCGGCCGACGCGATCAAGATGGCGCGGGACTACATCGACCAACAGTTCGGCCCGAAGTACCTGCCCGCCAAGGCGAATGTCTATAGCAGCAGCAATAAGTCTGCCCAGGAGGCCCACGAGGCGATCCGCCCGACCGACCTCTCGATGACCCCCCAGGCCGCCCGCGATAAACTCGGGCCGGACGACGTGCGGCTCTACACCCTGATCTACAACCGCTTCCTCGCCTGCCAGATGACCCCCGCCGAGTTCGACCAGACGGCCCTGACCGTCGTGACCTCGACGAAGAACGGCGAGGCCGTCTTCCGCGCCACCGGGCGGAAGCTGGTGTTCGACGGCTTCATGCGCGTCGCCGGCGTTTCCAGCGAGGACCAGTTGCTGCCGGATGTGAAGGAGGCCGACCCGGTTTACCCGATCGAGCTGAGCCCGAGCCAGCACTTCACCAGCCCGCCGCCGCGTTACACCGAGGCGTCGCTGGTAAAGGAGCTCGAATCCAAGGGCATCGGCCGGCCGTCGACCTACGCCAGCATCATCAGCGTGATCCAGGACCGCGAGTACGTCACGCAGGTCAGCCGCCGGTTCCACGCCACGCTGCTCGGCAAGGTTGTGACCGACAAGCTCATCCAGGTCTTCCCCGAGGTGATGGACGTCACCTTCACCGCCGACATGGAAAACAAGCTCGACGGCGTGGAGGACCAGCGGTCGGACTGGAAGCAGATCCTGCACGACTTCTACGGCCCGTTCCACGGCGAGGTGGAGGGGGCGCTGGCGAAGCTCGACCACGCCGGCGGCACGGAAACGCCCTACAAATGCACCGAGTGCGGCAGCCCGATGGTCTACCGCATCAGCAAGAACGGCTTCTTCCTCGCCTGCACCGACAAGGAGTGCAGCCACACCCAGCCGGTCGACCTGGAGGGCAAGCCGACGCTGCGCGAGAAGAGCGAGTTCGCCTGCCCCAT
>CBDHCE010000022.1:0-4691 GCA_965260985.1 Tepidisphaeraceae bacterium
CGCTGCTGCCCTCGGCCGACGCGCGGCTGACGCTCGACAACCGCGATTTTGCGATGGCCACCGCCGAGGCGGCCGCCGGCGGCGAGGTACTTTACGTCCTCGACAAGCGGGCTGGCCTGCTCGCGCTTGGTCGTCTGGAACAACCAGACCCGCCGCCCCGAAGCCGATCGACATCCAGCCGATCCAGGCCGTGCCCTGCGGCAACGGCCGCTAGAGTTTTCGGCCGTCCCGCGCCGTCCGACTCGCCGAACAAATGGCCCGTCGCGCATCGCCGCGCGGCGGGCCGTTTTTACTTCCCGAGGCCGTGCAAACCGCGTCATCGGCCGGTAATTGACGGGGCAGTGGCAAAGATTTCCGCATTCCCTGATTTTTGGGTTTGCAAAGCCCGATATTGACCGGGTATGTTCTGCCGACCCGGCCGAACCCGCCGCCGGGCAGGTTGGTGAGAGATCGGGCCGGCACTCCTCGGGTCGGCCGCATTGTGAATGCTCGTGTTCCCATCCGTCGCCGCGACGGACCCGCCTCGGGCACACCTCGATTATCCGCAAGCCTTGCCGGCCACGGCCGGTCTGCTCTCTCCCGTCAACCGCTCGTCCGGCGCGACGCTTCGCCACCGCGCGCCTCCCGCCCCTTACTCGCTCGAAGGAGAAGTCATGCCGCAGTCCTCTGCCCCGGTTCGCCGCCCGTTGCCCGAACTCGCGCCTCGCCCCGATGTCCGACTCCGCCGGCCCCGCCTCTTGAGCGTTGCGGCCGTCGCCCTCGTAGTCGTCGCCGGCCAGTCGGCCCGTGCTTCGCTCGTGCCGCCGGGCTACGGCCTGCTCTTCGAGGACGACTTCTCCAACCCTAATACCCTTCCCGGCGGCGGCTCGGGCGGCGGCAACCCCGGCGACGACGACGACAGCCATAACCCGGAGACGGCCCCCCCGGCGTCGCTTCAGGCGGGCGACTCCAGCGCGAAGTGGATCAACTGGAAAGAGGGCCAGGTCCGCCGGGACGCGATCAACGACCCCAATGCCGTGAGCATCGCCGACGGGAACCTGACGATCAAAACCTGGTCCGAGCGCGAGGCCGACGGCTCGCTCCAGCATCACAGCGGCATGATCGCCACGCAGGGCATCTTTGAGAACGCCTACGGCTATTACGAAGCGCGCATCGATTTCAATGACTCGCCCGGTCAGTGGAGCGCCTTCTGGATGTACCAGGACTCCATCGCCCGCGATCCCAGCCCGACCGGCGCGACCGGCGTCGAACTCGACATCATGGAGCACCGCGTCCGAGACGCCGGCGGCAACGACATCGCCGGCCAAGGCTCCAGCAATACCCACTGGAACGGTTACGAGCCCGGCCGGCACATGGGGGATTACTCGCACACCGGCGACCTGAACCTCGACGAGGGGTTCCACACCTACGGGTTAGACTGGTCGCCCGACGGATACGAGTTCTCCATCGATGGCAACGTCACATGGACGGCACCCAACACGCCCACCACCGACGTCCCGGAGTACCTGCTGCTCAGCAGCGAGGTGGAAAACTACGAGTGGGCCGGGCGCATCCCCACGGCCGGCTACGGCACGTTCGAAGACACGCAGACGAAGCTCGTGGTCGATTACGTCCGCGTGTACGGCGTGACGCCGGTTCCCGAGCCGATGGCGGCGGGCGTGCTGGGCGTCGCGGGCGTGGTGTCGCTGGTCCGCCGTCGTCGGGCCTGAAACATTGAACGCGCGGGACGCGCGGGCGAAATCGGAGCGGGTTCGGGTGCTGTCGCGGCCCCCGAACCCGCTCCGGGTTTGCCGTGCCTCCTCGGCGTTCCCGGCAGCGCTTTCTCAGAACTGGCTGGGCCACTCGGCAACGGCGTCGGGGACGTAGCGCAGCCCGTTTCCGTCGTCGGACGGTTCGTCGCCCGGCGGGGCGTCGGCGCGGAGGGCGGCCAGCAAGGGCTTGCCGTACATGGCGACCTTGCGCGGCCCCATTCCCTTCACCGCCTCCAACGCCGACTCGTCCGCCGGGTCGGCGGCGGCGATGGCGCGCAGGGTCTTGTCGGCGCAGATGCAATAGGCCGGCAAGCTTCGCTCCTTCGCCAGTTCCAGCCGCGCCGTTTTCAGTCGCTTGAAGCGACCCGTCGCCGCGTCGTCGAGCGTCGAACTCGCGCCGCCCTCGTCGTACCTCTTCGGCGGCAACGCCTGCGTGTACCGACGGGGCACGAGGTCCGCCAAAACCTTCGGCGGCGGGGCGATAGCCTTCATCACGTCGACGCCGGCCGTCGTCAGCTTGACGACGGGCATGTTCCGGTCGCCGTCAAGGGGCACCTGCTGCACCAGTCCGCTTTCGATCAGGCGGTGGAGCATGGCGATGACCTGCTTGACCGTCTTGTCGCGCAGCAGGCCGTGGACGCTTAGACTTTGGTAGTTCCAGCGGCGAATTTTCTCGTTGTCGCTGCCGCCCAGCACCTCGGCGACGGTCCCGACGCCGACCTTGAGGTTCAGCCGCGCGACGGCCGAGAGGATCTGGCGGATCGTGGTCGTCGTCCGCTCGTCCACCTGCGGCAGCGAATCCGCGTCGTCCGCGTTCTCACCGCCCCCGTCCCGGCAGACGTCGCAGCGGCACTTGGCCTGCTCGACCTGTACCTCGTCGCCGAAGTAGTCCAAAATTTGCTGCCGCCGGCAGCGCCACTGGCTCGCATAGCCGATGATCTTGTCGAGCTTCTCCTGCTCTCGCCGCTTGATCTCCTCGATCTGCTGCGGGTCGCTGTAGTCGTCGCCCTTGATGTTGTTGATGAAAAACTCTTGGGTGTAGCGGTCCTCGTAAGAGAACAGCAAAACGCACCGCGCCGCCTGCCCGTCGCGCCCGGCGCGGCCGGCTTCCTGGTAATATGCCTCCAGATTGCCCGGAAGGTTGTAATGAACCACGAACCGTAAGTCCGGCTTGTTAATCCCCATGCCGAAGGCGTTTGTGGCGACGGCGATCGCCCGCGGCGTGCGCATGAAGCGCTCCATGTTCTCGCTCCGCGCCGCGGCGTCCATGCCGGCGTGGTAGCTGAAGACCGGCCGCGTCGGCAGCCGCTCGGCGATCTCGCTGGTCATCTCGTCGACATTCTTGCGCGTGGCGCAGTAGACGATGCCGCTGCCGGGGTCGTGGTCGAGCAGGTGCAGCAGCTGGTCCTTTTTCTCCCGCTTGCCGCGGATGCGGCGGGCCTCGTAGCGGAGGTTGGGGCGGTCGAAGCCGGTGACGACGACGCTCGGGTCGTCGAGGCCGAGGCTCGCCACGATGTCGTTGCGCACGTCCTGCGTCGCCGTCGCCGTCAGGGCGATCGTCGGCGGGCAGCCGAGGGCGTCGCGGACGCTGCCGAGCGTTTGATACTCGGGCCGAAAGTCATGTCCCCACTGGCTGATGCAGTGGGCCTCGTCGATGGCGAACAGCGACGGCCTGAGGTCGCGCATCAGCTCGCGGAAGCGACTGTTGCTAAAACGCTCGGGGGCGACGTAAAGCAAGCCCTCGAAGCCGTCCTCAATCTGCTGGTAAACGTCCCGCACAGCCTGCGGCGGCATGGAACTGTTGAGCATCGCGCACGAAATGCCCTCGTCGCGCAGCTGCTGGACCTGGTTTTCCATCAGCGAAATCAGCGGCGAGACGACCAGCGCGAGGCCGCCCTGAATGGCGGCGGGAAGCTGGTAGCACAACGACTTGCCGGCCCCGGTGGGCATGACGCACAGCACGTCTCGGCCGGCCAAAACGTCCTCGATGACCTCGCGCTGCATCGGCCGGAAGTCTTCGAGGCCGAAGATGCCGTGAAGCTGTTCGCGGAGGTCGGGCATGAGGGGCGGGCGGGTGCGGCGGGGCGTCCGTGCCGCCGCGGAACATTGTACGCGGGCCGGGCGGCGGGTGTTTGATATCACGGTTCGATGCCGCCGATGCGCAGACGCGGGAAGTCGTCGCCGAGCACGACGCGGAGGCGGTCGATTAGGCGGTGGAACTCCTCCTCGCCCATCGGCCGGCCGGGCAGTCGGACGTCGCGGGGGACGTGCTGTTGGCGAAAGATGAGGCGGACGCCGCCCTTGCGGAGCCGTTGCCCGCCGAACCAGATCACGCTCGACCACGGCACGAGCTGGCGCTCCCCGAAGGAGCGGCCTCCGCTGCCGAGGCGGATGCCGCGGCGGCGGATCTCGACGCTGCGCCCGCGCCGCCAGAGGGCGAAGATCGCCATCAGGATCGCCGGCGGCCAAAGGTAGTACGGGGCCAGAAGCGCCAGCGGCGCGTCGCCGACGAGCCACCGCAGGACGTAGCCGACCAGCAGCATGAACGCCGCCAGCGCGAGCACGACGCCGCGCCAGCGGCCGCCGGTCGCGGCGCGGTACAGCACGTCGGGGTCATCGTCGTCGCGGCGGGGCATCGGCCGGGAGCATAACCGATCCGGCCGCAACCCTTGTGTCGCCTCGCCGTCAGTGCGGCCCGCCTTCGGCCGGGGCGAGGACTTCCAGAACCTTGTCGCGTGCGACCTCGCGTTGCTCGCCGCTCCGCAAGTCCTTGACGGCGACGGTGCCCGCCTCCAGCTCGCGGTCGCCGAGGATCAGGCAGTGGGTGGCGGCGGCGCGGTCGGCGAGCTTGAACTGGGCCTTGGTGCCGCGGCCGGTCAGGTCCGTGTCCGCCGCGAGCCCGGCGCGGCGGAGGCTGCGGAGAAGGGCGAGGGCTTCGTC
>CBDHCE010000023.1:0-283895 GCA_965260985.1 Tepidisphaeraceae bacterium
GCCTTCGTCGGCGCGGCCGGCGCGCAGGAGGTCGACCGCGACAACGTGGTGGTGCTGCTCGACGGCTCGGGCTCGATGCAGCGGCCGATGCCCGGCGACGCGGCGGGGCGGACGAAGATGGACGCCGCCAAGGATGCCGTCCTCACCGCCCTCGCCGAGGTGCCGGCCGCCTCCACCAACGTCGGGTTGCTCGTCTTCGGCCAGCGCAGCGGCTGGGTCTACGACCTCGCCCCGCCGGACCTGACCGCGCTGCGGCGCGACGTGGCCGGCATCCGCGCCGCCGGAGCGACGCCCCTCGGCGAGTACCTTAAAATCGCCGCCGACCGCCTCCTCCAGCAGCGCGAAACGCAGCGCGGCTACGGCACCTACCGCCTGCTGGTGCTGACCGACGGCGAGGCGAACGACCCCGGCCTCGTCGACCGCTACCTGCCCGACCTGCTCCGCCGCGGCATCACGCTCGACGTCATCGGCGTGGCGATGGCGCAGGACTCGTCGCTGGCGGCGCGGGCCAACAGTTACCGCCGGGCGGACGATGCGGCGGCGCTGGAAAAGTCGCTGCAGGACGTGCTGGGCGAGGTCGGCGGGGCGGCGGCCGACCCCAACGCCGCCGCGGCGGACTTCGCCGTCATCGCCCCCCTCCCGCAGCAGACCGCCGCCGCCATGCTGACGGCCCTGGCGACCACCGGCAACCAGCCGCTGGGCGAGGGGCCGGCGGCCTCGGCGATCGCCCCCGCGACGCCGGCCATCGCGCCGGCCGCGGTGCCGGCGGGCGCGGCACCGACGCCCGCGCCCAACGCCCCGCGCGTGGCGGCGGGCGACCCCGGCGGCCGCGGCGGCGGGTGGGGCACCCTCGTGCCGATGTGTGGCCTGGCCGGTTTGGTGCTCGTCATCATCGTCGTCGCGCTGATCCTGCGCGGCGGCAAACCGTCGAGGGACGGGAGGGTCGGCCCATGAGCGGCGGCAAACCGGGCGGTAGGTCGGGCGCGGTCGACGGCACCACTCGGGCGGCGCGGCTGCTGGTGGTGGCGGCGGTGTGGCTGGTCCTCGCCGCCGTCGCCGCCGGGGCGTGGCGGTGGGGCGTAACGCCGGTGCTCAACCGCCGGGCCAATGCCGACGCGGCGAAAGTGCAGATCGACGCGGCCCGCGCCGAGTACGCCGCGGCGTCGAAGTCGGCCGAGGCGGCGGGGCTGCGGCCGCCCGCCGCGCCGGCGGACGGGTCGGGGGACGGGTCGGCCGAGTCGATCCGCTCCGCCGCCGCGCGCCTCAAGGCGGCGGCCGAGGGCGGGGCGGCGTTGACGGACGCGCAGTGGGCGACCCTCACGCCCGTGGCCGATTCGTCGATCCCGCCGATCACCTTCGCCCGCGGCGCGACGGCCGTCCGCCCGCCCGCCGACGGCTGGCTGACGGCGGCGGCGGCGGACATCAAGCCGATGCCGTTCCGGTACGTCAAGGCCGTCGCCGCCGTCGCCCCGAACGCCGGCGAGGCGGAGCGCGCCCTGGCGAAATCGCGGGCCGACGCGGCGGCCGAGTTTTTGGTGAAGGCCGGCCTGCCGGCGAACCGGGTGCGGGGCGTGGTCGACGAGTCCGACGGGGCGCAGTCGCAGCGCGTGACGTTCGTCATCGGAACAGAAGCGGTTCCAAAGTAGCCGTTGAAGTAAGATCGCCCCCGATGGACACCCCGCGCCTCCGTAACCGCGTGCTGCTGGACCTCGCCACCGGCGGGTGGACGATCGGGCCGGCGGTGGTGGGCGGCACGCTGCTGGCCGCCGCCGCGGCGGTCGCGGGGCCGGGGGCGGCGGCGGTCACGGCGTTCGCGGGGCTCTCGTCGCTGCTGATCGCCGGCGGGGCGGCGGCCACGCGGTGGTTCCTCGGCGGGCCGGCCCTCGTCGAGCGCGCCATGGCCGGCGAGGCGTCGCGCGAGCGGGCGCGGCGCGAGGCCGACCTCGACGCCCTCGACCGCCGCCTCGTCGCCGACGGCGACGACCGCACGCAAACCCACCTCCGCCGCCTCCGCGCCCTGCACCAACGGCTCTGGGGCGGCGAGGAGGCCGACCGGCCGCCGACCGAGATCCTGCTGAAGGCCGAGGAGCTCTTCCGCTTCGCCGTCTCTTCGCTGCAGCAGTCGCTGCGGCTGCACGACGCGGCCGGCGGGCTGGCGACGCGCGACGCGCGGCTGGCCGTCGAGCAGCGGCGCGACCGACTCGTCCGCGAGGTGGGCGAGGGCGTCGACCAACTCGCCCGCACGCTCGACCAGATTCAGTTGCTGAAGCTCGAGCCCGGCGCGGGCCCGACGCTGGCGGCGCTGCGGGGCGAGTTGGACGCCTCCCTCGCCGTCGCCCGTCGGGTCGACGCCCGCCTGCGCGGCCTCGACCCGAACGTGGAGGCCGGCCCGCTTCGGTCCTGATAAACTTTCGGCTACTTTGTAATCGACACGCACCTTCCGACCCACGAGGATACCGCCATGTTTGGAGCCATCGGACGTTTCTTCCGCACCATCGGCTACCTGTTCACCGGCAAGGTGGACGACAGCCGCAAGAAGATCAGCAGCAACCCGTACGTCATCCAGGCGACCTACGACAAGGTCGTGCAGGAGAAGGCGGGGCGGATCAACCAGTACAAGGACGCCGTCGCGCGGATGATCACGCAGGAGGAGACCAAGCTCGCGCAGATCAAGCGGCTGACGGAGGAGACCGGCCAGCTCGACCGCCTCAAGGAAGGCGCCGCCGCCAAGGCCAAGACCCTCGTCGACCGCCTGAGGGCCGACGGGAAGTCGATGGAGCAGATCAAGTCCAACGACGAGTACATGAAATGCCTGGCCGCCTTCAATGACTTCACCAGCACGCTGGGGGAGAAGCAGGACCGCATCGCCGAGCTCGAAAAGGATGTCGGCGAGATCACCACCAGCGTGAACAACCACAAGGTTCAGTTGCAGCAGTTGCTGCGCGACCTCGACAAGATCAAGCAGGAGGCGAGCGCGACGGTGGCGGACGTCATCACGGCCAAGGAGGAGGAGCAGATCAACGGCATGATCGCCGGCATCAGCCAGGACCGCACGAGCCGGGAGTTGCAGGACATGCGCGATCTCCGCTCCGAGAGCAAGGCCAAGGCGCGCGTGAGCCGCGAGCTGGCGGGGACCGACACGCAGGCGATGGAGAGCGAGTTTCTGGACTATGCCCGCAAGAGCGTGGCGACGGACGAGTTCGACCAGCTCATCGGCCTCGCCGGCAAGGCCGACAAGGCCGAGGCCGAGGCGCCGACGCCCGAGGCGAAGCTGCCGGAGTAACCCGTGGCACGGGCGTCCCGCCCGCGTCTTTCTTAAACATCTTCAATTCCCAAAAATCCGGGCGGGACGCCCGTTCCACGAAAGAACCACATGACCCGATTCACCGCCGCCCTCACCCTCTCCGCCGCCGTCGCGCTGGCGGGGTGTGACAAGAAAGACTCCGCCGCCCCGACGGCCACCACCTCCGCCGGAACGGCCGCCGCCGGGCCCGTGCCCGTCTTCAGCCTCGCCTGGAGCGAGTACCCGTCGTGGAGCACCTTCGGCGTCGCCAACGACCTGGGCCTGATCGACGGGGCCGAGGGGAAGATGGGCAGCGTCGAGAAGAAGTACAACGTCGACATCGTGCTGCGGCAGGCGGATTACGACCCGTGCCTGCAGCTCTACGCCGCCGGCACCGTCGACGCGGTGTGCATGACGAACATGGACGCCCTGGCCCCCGCCGCCGGCCGGGCGGGCGTGGCGATCCTGCCCACCAGCACCAGCGACGGCGGCGACGCGCTGATCGTCACCGGGCCCGTCACCGACGTGAAGCAGCTCAAGGGAAAGCCGATCAACGGCCTGGAGAAGAGCGTCAGCCAATACTTCTTCACCCGCGGCCTACAGGTGAAGGGGGAGAACCCGGCGGACTACCAGTTCACCAACATGGACCCCGCCGTGGCCGCCACGGCCATGCAGGCGGGCAAGGCCGACGCCATCGTCGTCTGGAACCCGTTCATCCTGCAGACCCTCAAGACCAACCCCGACGCCAAGGTGCTGTTCGACAGCAGCCTGATCCCCGGCGAGATCATCGACATGGTGGTCGTGGCGAAGGACTCGCTGGACAAGCCCGGCGGCGACCGCTTCGCCAAGGCCGTCGCCGAGGCGTTCTACGACGTCAGCGGCCGCATCGACGACCCGAAGACGCGCGACCGAACCCTCGTCGCCCTGGGCGCGAAGTTCAGCAGCCTCGACGCGGCGCAGATGGCCGAGGTGGTGACGAAAACCAAGTTCTACAAAACCCCCGCCGCCGCCCGCGACCTGTTCGGCGGCGAGGCGTTCAAGCAAACGATGGGCAAAGTGACCGGCTTCGCCAAGGACGTCGGCATGGTCCAGGCCGTCCCGAGCATCGCCTACGGCAAATCCGGCGGGGCCGACGTGCAGCTCCGGTTCGACACCGAGTACCTGCCCGAGTCGAAGTAGCTTCGTCCGACCCGCGATGACCATCCGCCGCCCCATCCCGCGCCTGTGGTCCGCCGCCCTATCGCTCGGCGGGATCGGGGTGCTGCTGCTCGGCTACACGCTGCTGAGCGTGCGGCAGCGGGCGGCGAACCCCACCAACACCACGGTCCCCGGCTGGTCGCAGATGGCCGACGGGCTGCGGCGGTCGGTGACGCCCCAGGGCCTCGGCGGCGATGTGTGGCTGTGGGACGACGCCACCGCCACCGCCGGCCGCCTCGCCGGCGGCATGGGCCTCGGCATGGCGCTCGGCGGCGGCCTCGGGCTGCTGATGGGCTGCTACGCCTGGGCCGAGAGCCTCCTGCTGCCGCCGATCGCCTTCCTCGCCAAGATCCCGCCCACCGCCATGCTCGCGCTGTTCTTCTTGATCGTCGGCGTCGGGGCGGGGTTCTTCCTCGCCACCATCGCCGTCGGCGTCGCGCCGATCCTGGCGCAGACGGTGTACGAGAGCGTCCGCCTCGACGTGCCGATGGAGCTGATCGACAAGGCCCGCACCCTCGGCGCCAGCGAGCCGGAGATCGTGCTCGACGTGATCGTGCCGCAGGTGCTGCCGCGCGTGATCGAGGCGGCCCGGCTGCAGCTCGGCCCCGCGCTGGTCTACCTCATCGCCGCCGAATACATCGCGGCCTCCACCGGCTTCGGCTACCGCCTGCGGATGAGCAGCCGGCTGATCGACATGAGCGTCATCTACCCCTACCTCGCCCTCCTCGGCGCCGCCGGCTTCCTGCTCGACGCCGCCTTCCGCCTCGCCCGAAAATGGCTCTGCCCGTGGAGCGTGCGGTGAGCGAATCACCAACCGACGCCAGCGACCCCACCGCCGCCCCCGCCCTCCGCTGCGCCGGCGTAGGCCACCACTTCGGCGACAACCGCGTGCTGTTCGACATCAACCTCACCATCCACCCCGGCGAGATCGTCGCCCTCGTCGGCCCCAGCGGGTCGGGCAAGTCGACCCTGCTCCGCGCGATCCTCGGCACCCACCCACCCGCCGCCGGCCGAATCTTCGCCGCCGGTCGCCCGGTCCTCGGGCCGACGCGCGACATCGGCATCGTCTACCAGCGCTACAGCCTCTTCCCCTTCCTCACCGCCGTGCGCAACGTGGCGGCCGGGCCGATGTTCGACCAGACCAAACTGCTCGACCGCCTGCTGCACCACTTCGCGTGGCGTCGGCTGCGCGCCAAGCACAAGGCCGACGCCGCCGACTGGCTCCGCCGCGTCGGCCTCGAACGCGCGGCGGACCTCTACCCCTCGGAGCTCTCCGGCGGCATGCAGCAGCGCGTCGCCATCGCCCAGGCGATGATCCTGCGCCCCAGCATCCTGCTGCTCGACGAACCCTTCGGCGCCCTCGACGAGGCCACCCGCGAAGAATTGCAGCACATGCTCCTGAACCTTTACGCCGAGAATCTCGCCGCCAAGCGCGCCGGCCTCCGCCCGCCGCACACGATCCTGATCGTCACGCACGAGTTGAACGAGGCGCTGTACGTCTCGGACCGCGTGCTGGGCCTCAGCCAGTTCTGGCGGTGGGAGGACGAGGGCCTGGGCGCCTGCCCCGGCGCGACGATCATCTACGACGACGCCGCCCCGGTCTTCGACCCCGACGCGCCGCGCGACTACCAGGCCTTCCACGACCAGCGCGAGGAATTGCGGCGGATCGTCTTCGAGCCCTCGCCGCGGTGCGGCCGGTCGGAGCACGTCCGCTACGAATCGCGCCTCGCCGCCGGCGACGTGGCGGGCGTGATGGCGGTGGGGCGGTAGGCGATTGCGTGTAGAATGTTGCGATGCCAGATTCCACTCCCGACAGCCCCGACTTTTTCGCCCGCCTCGCCCGCGTGCTCAACAGCGGCCAGTCGCGCTCGGTGCTGCTCACCGGCAACGTCCACGACCTTTTCCGCACCGAGCCCCCGGGAGGCGAGACCGTTGAATACCTGCCGCTGATCGACCACCTCGCCCGCCGCGCCAGCGTGCCGGGCATCCTGCTGCTGGTCTACGAGCTGAACGGCCCCGTCCGCCTGCTGCCGGGCACGGACTGGGACAAAATCCGCGCCGGCTGGGTCGCGTGGCGGCAGGGGACCGACGCCGAGACGATGGTGCTGCAGAGTCTGGCCGACCGCCGCAAGCGGGCCGAGCGCGAGATGATCGAAAACGAGTTCGACGCCACCGTGATGGACGCGGTGGGCAAGCCGACGGTCGCGCTGGAGTTCCTGCGCCAACTCACCCTCTGCAGCCGCAGCGTCGACCCCAAGGGCCGGCCGTACATCGCGGAGAAGCTGCTGATCCTGGTCGAGGCGGCCGATTTGCTGCTGCCGGCGGGCAACGGCGAGATCACCCAGCTCAACGCCGCCGACCGCCAGCGCGTCTTCATCGTGCAGGACTGGTTCTCCGACCCCGGCTTCACCAACGGCGGCGACGCGGTGGTTCTCATCAGCGAGAGCCGCAGCCTCGTCCACCCGCGCGTCAGCCGGCTGCCGCAGGTGCTGAGCATCGACGTGCCGCGGCCGGACGTCTCGTCCCGCCGACAATACGCGGCGTTCATGGCGGCCACGCACCCGACCCTCTCGACGGCCAACATCGACGCCGACCGCGTCGCCGCCCTCACCGCCGGCCTGACGATCCACGCCCTCCGCCAACTGCTGCTCGACGCCTTCCACGGCGGCGGCGGGGTGGACGCGGCGCTCGTCAACGCGAAGGTCGAGGAGGTCATCGCCGCCCAGCTCGGCGAGGACGTCATCGAGTTCAAGCGGCCCACGCACACGCTGGAGGACGTGATCGGCTTCACGCGACTCAAGGCATTTTTGCGCGACGAAATGCTGCCGCGCATGCGATCGACCGGCGCCGACGCGCTGCCCGGCGCGGCCGTCGCCGGGCCGATCGGCGGCGGCAAGACGTTCATCTTTGAGGCCGCCGCTTCGGAGCTCGGCCTGCCGGTGCTGGTGCTGAAAAATATCCGCAGCCAGTGGTTCGGCCAAACGGACGTGCTGTTCGAGCGCCTCCGCGCGGTGCTCGAATCCCTCGGCCGCGTCGTGATCTTCGTTGACGAGGCCGACACCCAATTCGGCGGCGTGGGAGCCGACGTTCACGAGACGGAAAAGCGCCTCACCGGCAAGGTGCAGCAGATGATGAGCGACCCGTCGCTGCGCGGCAAGGTGACGTGGCTGCTGATGACGGCGCGCATCCAAAATCTCAGCCCCGACATCCGCCGGCCCGGCCGGGTGGGCGATTTGATCCTGCCCGTGCTCGACCCCGAGGGCGACGACCGCCGCGACTTCGTGCGGTGGATGATCGCGAGCGTTCTGGACGGCGACCTCGACGTGGCGGTGCAGCAGCTCGAGCCGCTGACGATGGATTACTCCGCCGCGTCGTTCGCCTCGCTGCGCTCGACGCTGAAGTCGCGCGCGGCGCGGGAGGACTCTAAGAAATTGCCGCTGGAGCGGATCGAGGCCGTGCTGCACGACCACCTCCCGCCCGCCATCGGCCGCACCCGGCGGTATCAAACCTTGCAGGCATTGGTGAACTGCACCCGCCGCTCACTCCTGCCCGACCCGGACGTGACCGACGAGCAACGGCAGGCGTGGCGCGACGAACTGCGCCTGCTGGAGGCGGCGGGGGTTTCTTGATTTCTCCTTAATAGCCGGAGGCGGAAGCCCCGGTCCGTTGCTAGCACTTCAACCGCCCGAACGAAACCGGGGCTTCCGCCTCCGGCTATTAAGGAGTGCCCCCTTTCACCCGATGCGAAGGAAGTGACCGACACCGTTCCCATCGTCGCGCCGCCGTGCCGGTTCTGCGGCGTGCAACTCCACCGCCTGCTGGTGGACCTCGGCACCACGCCGCTGTGCCAGCGGCACGTCACGCCCGAAAAATTCAACGCGGCCGAGGCGACCTACCCGCTGCGCGTCTACGTCTGCGACGAATGCCGCCTGGCGCAACTGCCGAACCACGTGCCGGGCGAGGAAATCTTCGACGCGCACTACGCCTACTTTTCGAGCTTCAGCACCACCTGGCTGGCCCACGCCGAGCGATACGCAAACGAGATGATCGACCGGCTGAACCTGACCGCCGCGAGCCAAGTCTTCGAGGCCGCCAGCAACGACGGCTACCTGCTGCAATTCTTCAAGAATCGCGGCATCGGCGTCCTCGGCATCGAGCCGACCGCCAACACCGCCGCCGCCGCCGTGGCGAAGGGTGTGCCGACGGAAGTCACCTTTCTCGGCCGAAACTCCGCCGCCGCCATCGCCGAAAAGCACGGCCGGGCCGACCTGGTGGTGGGGAACAACGTGCTCGCCCACGTGCCGGACCTGAACGACTTCGCCGCCGGCCTCGCCGCGCTGCTCAAGCCCGACGGCGTGCTGACGATGGAATTCCCCCACCTGCTGCGACTGGTCGAGGGCAACCAGTTCGACACGATCTACCACGAGCACTACAGCTACTTCTGGTTCGCCACCGCCGAGCGCGTCTTCGCCGCCCACGGCGTCACGCTGTTCGACGTCGAGGAGCTCCCGACGCACGGCGGCAGCATCCGCATCTACGGTCAACCCGCCGCCTCCCGCCGCTTCGCGGCTTCGCAAAGAGTCGGCGAGATGAAACGCAAAGAGCTCGACGCAGGCATCAATGATCCGGCATTTTACGAAGCGTTTTCCGAGCGCGTCCGCGAGGCCAAGCGCAAGCTCCTGACCTTCCTGATCGACGCCAAGCGCGCCGGCAAGACCGTCGCCGCGTATGGCGCCCCCGGCAAGGGAAACACGCTCTTAAACGCCTGCGGCGTCGGCACCGACTTCCTCGACTTCACCGTCGACCGCAGCCCGCACAAGCAGGGCAACTTCCTCCCCGGCAGCCGAATCCCGATCCTGCACCCCGACGTAATCACGGAGCGAAAACCCGATTACCTGCTCATCCTGCCGTGGAACCTGGCCGACGAAATCATGGGGCAGATGGCCCACATCCGCGAGTGGGGCGGGAAGTTCGTCGTGCCGATCCCCGCGGTGAAAGTGATGGATTGAAGTGGCACGGGCGTCCCGCCCGCGTCTGCGCATGGGAATCTCAAGAAAGACGCGGGCGGGACGCCCGTGCCACGAGGACTTGCCAATGCCCTACCCGCCACCAACCGCCGCCGACGTGGTCGCCGACGACCTCGAGCGCATCACCCGCGACCTCGCCGCCGAACTCTCGGCGATGGCCGGCGACTCCTTGCTCATCACCGGCGGCGCGGGCTTCCTCGGTTACTACCTCGTCCAGACCATCACGCACTTCAACGAGACCGCCGACGAACCGATCGCCCTCACCGTCTTCGACAGTTTCGCCCGCGGCGAGCCGGCGTGGCTGGAAACGCTCGCGGAGAATCGCCAAGTCAAACTCGTCCAACACGACATGCGCCGCCCCCTCCCGCCGGAGATGCCGGCCGCCGATTGGGTCGTCCACGCCGCCAGCATCGCCAGCCCCACCGTCTACCGCCGCGACCCCATCGGCACGATGGACGCCAACGTCGACGGCCTGCGCAACCTGCTCGACCACGCCGTCAGCCGCGCCGAAAGCGGCCGGCCGATCAAGGGAATGCTCTTCTTCTCCAGCAGCGAAATCTACGGCGACCCCGACCCCGCGAACATCCCGACCGACGAAACCTACCGCGGCCAAGTGAGCTGCACCGGCCCGCGCGCCTGCTACGACGAGGCCAAACGCTACGGCGAAACCCTCTGCGCCAACTTCGCCCGCCAGCACGGCGTGCCGGTGAAGGTCGCCCGCCCGTTTAACAATTTTGGCCCCGGCCTGAACATCGAGGACGGCCGCGTGATCCCCGACTTCGCCCGCGACGTGCTCGCCGGCCGAGACGTCGTGATGCTCTCCGACGGCTCGGCCACCCGCACCTTCTGCTACGCCAGCGACGCGATCACCGGCTATTACAAGGTCCTCGTCAACGGCGGCGCCGGCGAGGCGTACAACGTCGGCACCGAGACGCCGGAGATTTCGATGGCCGACCTCGCCGGCCGCATCGCCGACCTCGGCCGCGACCTCTTCGGCTACCGCGGCCGGGTGGTCACGCAGCGCAGCGCGGACGCGGACTACCTGACCGACAACCCCAACCGCCGCTGCCCGATCATCGCCAAGGCGCGGCGCGAGGTCGGATACGCCCCGTCAGTATCGCTCGACGACGGGTTGCGGCGGTCGATGATCTGGTATGGAACCCCCCGTGGCATCCCCTGTGGCACGGGCGTCCCGCCCGCGTCTGCGCATGGGAATCTCAAGAAAGACGCGGGCGGGACGCCCGTGCCACGGGAAATGCCAAGGGGGCCGCATTGAACGTCAGCATCATCGGCACCGGCTACGTCGGGCTCGTCAGCGGCGCGTGCTTCGCCGACCTCGGCCACGCCGTCACCTGCGTGGATGTCGATGCGGCGCGAGTTGAAGCCGTCAACGCCTGCCGCTCAAACCTGCACGAGCCGGGGCTCGACGACCTGCTGCAAAAGCACGTCCCCACCGGCCGGCTGCGCGCCACGACCGACCTGCCGGCCGCCGTGCGCGGCAGCGCGATCACGCTGCTCGCGGTGCCGACGCCGTTCGACGCGGCGGCGGGGCGGATCGACCTGACGTTCGTCAAGCGGGCGGCGGGGCAGGTGGCCGAGGCGCTGCGGGACAAGCGCGACCCGCACGCCGTCGCGGTGAAGAGCACCTGCGTGCCGGGCACGGCCGAGACCGTCGTCGGGCCGATCCTCCGCAAGTTCGGCGCGGCCACCACCGGCGTCGGCGCGAACCCCGAGTTCCTGAGCGAGGGGTCGGCCGTCGAGGATTTCCTCCGCCCCGACCGCATCGTCTACGGCGGCGACGAGCGGGCGATGGAAGCGTTCGATGAGCTCCACGCGCCGTTCGACCAACGCCTCATCATCCGCACCACCGCCGCCGGGGCGGAGATGGTGAAGTACGCCTCGAACGCGCTGCTGGCGACGGCGATCAGCTTCGCCAACGAAATCGCCGATTTGTGCGAAGCCACCCCCGGCACCGACGCCGCGGCCGTGATGGCGGCCGTCCACCGCAGCCGCTACTTGACGGTCAACGGCACCCAAGCGCCACTTGCCCGCTTCCTAGAGGCCGGCTGCGGCTACGGCGGGTCTTGCCTGCCGAAAGACACCAAGGCCCTCGCCGCCCACGCCGCGTCGAAGCACATCTCGACGCCGTTGCTGGACGCGGTGACGGCCGTGAACGAGTCGCGCCCGGCCCGCGTGCTGGCCGCGCTGCGACGGGCCGGATTGAAGCTCGACGGCGCGCGCGTCGCGGTCCTGGGCACCGCGTTCAAGCCCGGCACGTCGGACGTGCGGCAATCGCCGGCGGTGCCGATCATCCGCGCCCTGCTCGACGCCGGCGCGGCCGTCACGACATTCGATCCGTCCGCGAATGAGAACACGCGCCGGCTGCTGGGCGACTCGGTCGAAGTAGCCGACTCGCTTGAGTCGGCCGTGCGGGGTGCCGATGCGGTGATAGTGGCGACGGCGTGGCCGGAGTTCGCTGCGTTGCACGAGGTGTTGGACCGGCTCGCGGTGAGTCCGGTGGTGTACGACGGGCGGGGCGTGTTGGACGGAGGTCGATTCGCGCGATTTGTCAAAATTGGGAGAAACCCCCACTTGTGAGAAGCGGCGCCGTTTAGCCGCCCCGCTTGCGTGGCGCGGGATCGCCAAAACGCGCCCCGCGAGCGGGGCGGCTAAACGTCAACACGGTTGGCAAGCAACGGAGCAACCCCATGAAAGTCGTCCTCTTCTGCGGCGGGCAGGGGCTTCGCATCCGCGACGTCTCCGAGGTCGTCCCCAAGCCGATGATCCGCGTCGGCTACCGGCCGATCCTCTGGCACCTGATGAAGTACTACGCGCACTTCGGTCACACCGAGTTCATCCTCTGCCTCGGCCACCAGGCGGACGTCGTCAAGAGCTACTTCCTGAACTACGACGAGGCGATCAGCAACGACTTCGTCCTCACCCAGGGCGGCCGGCAGGTGCAGCTCCTCAACAGCGACATCAGCGGCTGGTCGATCACCTTCGTCGACACCGGCAAGGAGGCCAACATCGGCCAGCGCCTGATGGCCGTTCGCGGGCATTTGGGAAGTGATGAGATGTTCCTCGCCAACTATGCCGACGCCCTGACGGATGCTCCGCTGCCGGCGATGGTCGAGCGGCTGGAACGGTCGGACGCGGTGGCGTGCATGATGCTGGTGAACCCGCCGCACTCGTTCCACGTCGCCCGCGCCGACGCCGACGGCACGGTCGCGCAGCTCTGCCAGGCGGGCGAGTGCGGGCTGTCGATCAACGGCGGGTTCTTCACCTTCCGCCGCGAAATCTTCGACCACATGCGGCCGGGCGAGGAGCTGGTCGAGCGGCCATTCGATAGGCTGATGGGCCAGAAGAAGTTGATCGCCTATTCGCACCCCGGCTTCTGGGGCTGCATGGACACCTTCAAGGACAAGACCCGGCTGGACGACCTCTACGACGCCGGCGGCCCGCCGTGGGAGCTGTGGAAGCCGCCGGCGAAGGTCGGTTAAACCGCCATGACGAACTTCACCGACCTCTCGCGCGTCCGCCGGCTGCTGTGCGTCGGGGCGCACTGCGACGACATCGAAATCGGCGCCGGCGGCACCGTCCTGCGGCTGGCGCGCGAGGCGCCGGGCGTCGAGGTGCTGTGGGTCGTGCTGTGCGGCGCGGACGCCGTGCGTCGCGCCGAGGCCGAGCGGGCGGCTGGACTATTTCTGGAGGGAGTGGCGACCCGCCGCGTGCTGATCGAGTCCTTCCGCGACGCCCACCTGCCGGCCGAGTGGGCGAGGGCGAAATCGACGTTCGAGTCGATCAAGGAGTTCGCGCCAGACCTGATCTTCACCCACGCGCGGGACGATGCCCACCAAGACCACCGCCTCGTGAACGAGCTGACGTGGAACACCTTCCGCGACCACGCGATTTTGGAATACGAAATCCCGAAATACGACGGCGACCTCGGCCGCCCGAACGCCTTCAGCGTGATCGACCGAGACGCCGCCGCCGCGAAGGTGTCGCACCTGCAAGCCGCGTTCGCGTCGCAGGCGACCAAGCGGTGGTTCGATGAGGAACTGTTCAGAAGCCTGATGCGGATCCGCGGGATGGAGTGCCAGTCGCCGACGGGGTATGCGGAGGCATTTCACGCGCGCAAGTGGATGCTCTGACGTGGCACGGGCGTCCCGCCCGCGTCTGCGATTTCTGCAGATCTGAAGACAACTCAAGACGCGGGCGGGACGCCCGTGCCACGTCAGAGCGTGGTCAGCTTGCACGACAGTCCAAGCCGTTTCAAGTCGCGCCCGACCTCCGCTTGGTAAATCGGGTTCATCGCAATCACCGCGTCCGGCGCGAACGCCCCTAATTGCTCCGGCAGCACCACCGGCTGGCCGGTGCCGGGGATGAAGCTGCCGGCCTTGCGGGGGTTCACGTCCACCACACACGGCACGCCCTCGCCGACCTGCAGCGTGTTGAGGAACCCCGCCGCCTTCGACCCCGCGCCCCACAGGGCCACGCGCTCGAGGCGCTGGAGCACGTCGACCCACAGGCACGCCATGCTGCCGGCCGCGACGCCGAAGTGATTCAAGTCAGGCAGTTCGGCCGCCGGCTGAGCCGCTGTGCCGGACGCCGGCGCGGCCTCCAGCACAAGATATTGCCCGCCAAACTCCGCCCGCAGATCGAGCACGCCGAATCCCGCCCGCGCGAATGCGCCGCGCAGAGAGTCGGCCGTGAAGTAGGAGCAGTGCTCGTAGTAGATGTCCCAGAACGCGCCCTCGCCCAACACCCGCGCCGTGTCGGGCACCTCGAAGCCGAGCCGCACGTCGCGCCGGCCAATTTTCCGGCGGAGCATGTTTAAGAACTCCGCCACGGCCGAGATGTGCTCCAGCGTGTGCCGGCAGATCACGAAGTCGACGCCGAGCGTATCGAAGTTTTGCGAGCTGTCGCCGTAGAACTCGCGGCGGATTTCCACGCCCGCGCGCCCGGCCGCTTGCGGCTTCGCAACGGGATCAAAGCCGACCGCGCGACCCGCTCCCGCCGACACCATCCGCTCCAGAAACTCCCCGTCGCCGCAGCCGATTTCGAGCACGGCTTTCCCGCGAAGGTCGAACTGCTCGACCCACCGCGCCGCCAGCGCGTCGGCGTACTTTCCGAAAGTGGGGGAAAAACCCTGCGTGGCCTCGTACCGCTCGCTCGACTCCAGCAGCGTCGGGTCGAAGCGCGTGTTGAAGATGAACCCGCATCGCTCGCACATCGACAGCGCCACGTCACCGCGCGGGAAGTTGAGGGCTTCTTCCCGCGACGAAACCAGCAGGTTGCTCTGGGTCGGGACGTTCTCGACCGTGTAAAACTCCCTTGTCTTTGCGAAGCCGCAAGCGGCGCAGGGGGTGCTCATCGCAGGCTCGCGGGTCGGAGGTCGCGGGGGTCGGTCGGCAGCTTGTCGGCGTTGAGGTCGGCCCACATCGCGGCCTCGCCGTTCAGGGGGCTGCGGATGTTGTACGCCTGATACGCCAGCATCTCCGCCACGCGAACGACCAAGTCGGCCAGCCGCTCGCCGGCCGTCCAGTGGTCCCCGACGCAGACGGTGGTTTCGTCGATGTTGGGGTGGAAGACGGCCGACCGCATCTTCACCACCGGCGGCAGGCGCGGGAAGTCGGCGGGCAGGACGATCTCGACGGCGAACCGATCGTGCGGCACCGGCCGATCGCCACGCGTCGGCGGGGCGAGGCCGGCCACGGCGAAGTCGACGCGGTAGCGGTCGGGCGCGTCGCCGGGGTCGGGCGTCACCGTGACGGCGGGGAAGTCCGCGAACGCCTCGCGCATCTGCTGGGCCTCAACCATCAGCCGCCGCACCCGCGCCGGCGGCCGACCGGGCGACGGCGCGGCAGGAACCGCCTCCCGCGCCCCGCCCGCCGCCGGCACCGTCAGGTCGCCGCCGCACTGCTTGCACCGCGCGCGGCGGCCGGCGGCGGCCTCGGGCACGAGGTAGGGCTTGTCGCACGACGGGCAGTTGAACGCGATCACGCCAAGTCTCCACAATTCAGAGCCAGCACCAGACGGAAAACGCCGCCCCCGCCGCCGCGCCGGCCAGGCCGACCAGGACGGCCGCGACGCCGGCGGGGCGGGCGTCGCCGGTGCGGGCGAGCGCCACCGCCGCCGCGCCGGCCGTCACCAGCGGCGGCAGCCCGAACGCCGGCAGCCCCGCGACGGCCGCCACGGCGTTCGCCACCAGCAGCCCGTTCGGTCGCGGCAGCCGGCGCGGCGGGGCGGCGTCGAACGTGTCCCGCGCGGCCATCAGCGCGTCCACCTCGTCATAATCGCCGGGGGCCTCCGCCGCCACCTCGGCCGATTCGTCCGCCGAACCTTCCGCGCCGACCTGCGGGCAGCCGAAGGTCGCGCAGCCGCGGTTCTGCTCCCAGCACTCGGCGTGGTAGACGGCCTCGCACGACGGGCAGGCGCGGGTCACGTCGCCCGGCTCCACCGCCCACCGGCAGACCGGGCAGGGCGCGCCGTCGACCGCCGCGCCCATCACCGTCTCGCCCGCCGCCGCCGCCGCCGACTCCGCCGCACCTTCGGTTGATTCGATTTCCCCCGGCCCGACGGGCCGGCCGCACCGGCGGCAGAAGACGCGCCGGCCGTCGGTCGCGGGCACCAGCCACATCTTCCCCCCGCACGCGCACCGCCGCACGATGCCCTCGGCGGACTTCTCCGCCGCGTCGCCCGGCACCTCGGCGGTGACGGCGGCGATCCGGCCCGCCGCGGCGCCGTCGAGCCAGCTCGGCGGCGTCTCGCGGAACCAGACCCGCACCCGCCCGACGCGCAGCCGGCACGGCACCGGCAGCCGCCGCCGGCCCGCCACCGGCACCCCGTCCACCTGCGTCCCGTTGCTGCTCCCCGCGTCCCGCACCCACACCGCGCCGCCGGCGTCGACCTCCAGCGTCGCGTGGTGCCGGCTGACCGTCGGGTGCCGCAGCACGATGTCGTTGTCCGCGTCGCGCCCGACCGTGAGCGTCCCGAGCACCGGAATCGCGCGGGGGGCGTCGCCAAGTTGGTAGGTGAGGACGGGCATTCTTGCGGCGTGGTGCGTGGTGCGTGGTGCGTGGTGTGTGGTGCGTGAGAAATTGAGGTGCGTTTATGGGCCGGAACAAGCCGGCGTCTGAGCCGAAGGCGAAGACCCGGGTTCTTCGGCGCGTCGGAGTTGGTGATGGCAGATGTCTTTGCGAAGCCGCAAGCGGCCGAATCCTTCTCACGCAGCACGCACCACGCATCACGTCCGTTTCTCCTTTTCCTGGAACAGAAACGTCGTGCGGCCGACGGAGAGTTGGTCGCCGGGCTTGAGGCGAGAGCGCGAGATTGGGCGGCCGTTGACGAGCGTGGGGCCGCCGGGGGGGAGGTTTTCGACCTCGAAGCCGCCGGCGGGGGTGTGGTGAATGGCGGCGTGGCGGCGGCCGACGGCGGGGTCGCGGAACAGGTAAATGTGGCTCATCGGCGCGCTGCCGATGAACGTCGGGTCACGGTAGAGCACGAATTGCTTGCCGGCGATCACCCCGCTCGCCACCTTCAGCCACCCGGTCTTCAGGGCGTTCTCGACCAGCGCCGACGCCAGCCCCGCCAGCGCGCCGATGCTCGCGACGCAGACCAGCCGGCCGACCTCGGGGTTGGCCGCGGCCGAGAGCGGGTCGAACAGCAGCCCGCCGATGAGCCCGCCGACGAGGCCGCCCAACATGCCGATGACCATGCGTTTGACGGACCCCATGACCACGCCGGGCGCGGCGGCGAGGAACAGGCCCAGCACACCGAAGCTGACCGACCGCGCCGCCGTCTGCCGCGCCGCGGTGTAGGCCGAGTCGACCCCGCCGACGGCGACGGCGAAGAGGCGGTCGACCACCATCGCCACCGCCAGGCCGCCGATGAGCCCCAGCGTCGCGCCGACCAGGCCGTTGACCGCCGCCCCGCTCCAGTCGCGCTCCACCACCCGGTCGGCGGCGGCCAGCGAGGCGGCGACGAACAGGCCCGCCACGCCGTAGAACAGCAGGTCGGCGATCAGGTCGCGCCAGCGGTCGGCCGCCAGCGCGTCGAGCGTGGCGCGCTCGCGCTGGCGGTCGGTCAGCGACGGGTCGACGTGGGCGGCGAAGTAGGGATTGGCCCCGGCCGACCGCGCGACCTCTTTGCGCGCCAAGTCGGCCTCGCGGGGCGTGATCTTGCCGGCGGCCTCGGCGGGGGCGAGCGAGTCGTACTGCCGGATCCACTCCCGCGCCGCGGCCTCGGCATCCGGCCTCAGGTGGAACGGCAGGCCCGCCGCCCACCCAGCCGCGCCGCCCAGTAAACCGAACAGCGTCAGGTAGATCGGCGCCTTCGTCCACCACTTCGACCGCCCGGCGGCGCGGTCGGCGGCGGGCACGTTGGCCGTCTCGAAGTGCGCCTTGGTCCGCCCGACGGCCTCGCGCTCGCGCAGCGTCTCGTCGACGGCGGGGGCCGAGAGGTCGTCCCAGGAGATGGTCAGTTTCTCGCTCATCGGCTCACGAATCCGGTTGGCAGGGTCGGGCAGTTTACGGCGGAGACGTCCAGTAATACGTCCACCGGCGGCGGCGGGGCGAGGCGCTCGAGCAGGTCCATCGCCAGGTAGACCGCCGCGAACGCCACGACGAACAGGGCCGCCGTCACCAGCAGCATCCGCCGCCGCCGTCGGCCGGGCTCCAGCAGCACCGGCTCGGCCGGGTGCCGCAGCGCGCCCACGCCGTGGCCGGGCGGCGGGGTCGAACTGGCGCGGTCGAAGTCGATCCACGACCGCAGGCGGGCGAGCTTCGTCGGCGTGATTTCCTCAGCCAGTGGCACGGGCGTCGCGCCCGCGTTGTGCGACTTCTCTTGTTCGTCATCAAGATCGCGGGCGGGACGCCCGTGCCACGAGTCGGTCAGGAACGGCTCGCGCTCCGCCCTTCCGCCGCGCCAGACGAAGCAGCCCTCGTCGCCGCCCTTGGGGTCGTAGACAAAGGCGACTTGGTGCGGCAGGTTGAAGAAGTTGTCGTGGATGAACAGGTCCATCCCGCTGAGGAAAATGCCGAAGCCGGGGTGCGTGTGGTACCAGCCGACGATGCCGTCGTCGGGGTGCTTTTCGCGCCGCGCGTCGAGGGCGGCGTTGATCGTGTCCCAGGTCTCGGCGGTGAACGTGACCTGCGTGCCGCGGCTGTCGGCGGCGGTGCCGGGCAGGGCGTCGGCGACCAGCAGGTAAGGCCCCACGCCGTCGCGGAACAGCCGGCCGACCAGCACGCCGCAGACCTCCACGTCCGTCCGCGACCGGCCGTGCGCGTGCAGGCGGTCGAGGGCGGCGGGGGCGAAGACGGCCTGGAAGATCGACGCGCGGCCGTCGGTGCCGCGCAGCTTGCGGCGCGGCAGGCCGTCGGTCTCCACCGACGCGGCGTCGGGCTGAGTCGCGGGCTGAGTGTCGGCTTGATTCGCGGCCTCTACTCCCACTCCAACCCCCCTTCGGCGAGGGGGCCGAGAGCGGCCGGGGCGTCGCCGGTGATCTCGATGCCGACCTCCGCCGCGCCGCAGCGCGCGGTGACGATCTCGAACCGCGGCAGGCCGAGGTCGGCCAGCGTGCGGTGCAGGAACGGCTCGCCGCCGCGGAGGGTGTTGAACGTGGACGGGTCGCGCGGCGCGCCGCAGGCGGGGCAGGCGAGGTCGTCGAACTTGAGGGAGCCTAGGGGGCGGAAGCAGGGGGCCGCGACGTGGCAGGATCGGCAGGTGAGGGTTTCGACGTAATCTCGGCCCAGGTCGACGACGGCACTTTGCGAAGCGGCAAGCCGCCGGGCCTCATCGAGCAAATCGGCGGCGGTGAGGTCGTCGCTGGTGGCGTCGAGTTCGACCACCGACGCGAGCGGGTCGTGGCTGAGGCAGTCGGGCTTGCGCTGGTAGGCCACGGGGAAGGCATCGGCCGACAGGCCGGCGAAGGTCCAGCCGTGGCCGCTGATCGTCGGCAGGCCGTGGAGCAATTTCAGCGCCTCCTGGCACTGCACGCCGGCGATGATGCTGCTGATGGTGGGGGTGGTGGGCGTGCGGCCGCCGAGCATTTCGTCGCGGCTGAGGCCGTTGCAACTGCGGCGGTGGCGGATGAGTTGCCAGTCGCGCTCGCCGAGGGTGCATTCGTAGCACGGGGCATCGGGCGTCGGCTCGAAGACGCGGGCGTAGCCGTCGATCTCCTGAATGCCGCCGTCGACCCACGGCTTGCCGAGTCGGAAGCAGGCGCGGTTGATCGCCAGGCGGGCCTCGCGGTTGTCGAGGCCGCCCATCGCCAGGTCGGCCCATCGGAAGACGCCGAGGCCGACGCCGTTGACCACGTCGCCGTCGATGGCGTGGGCCTGCAGGTCGGGGTAGATCCCCCGCGCCGCGGCGGCCGCAACCTCCGCCTTGGGCCGGCCCTCGTCGGCCCGGCGGTAGAGGACCGACCGCGACAGGTTCGAGTGCTCAATGCGGTCGAGGTCGATCACCAGCAACTTGCCGATGCCGAGTAGCGCGAGGTTCTTGATAATTTCGTTGCCCAGCGCCCCCGCCCCGACGACCACGATTTTCGCCGCCGCCAGCCGCGCCTGGTCCCACCACGCGATGCGGCGGAAGCGGTCGAAGCGGTCCTCGTCGAGGGTGAGCGTGATGGGGTCCATGGCGGGAAGAAGTCTTCAGTCGGCAGTCATCAGTCTCCAGTGGCGAAGGAAGTCCACATCACAAATCTTCACTGCCGACTGGAGACTGCCGACTGAAGACTCCCCCCGCCGGCCGTAATCTCCGGCATCAGCCGCAGCGTGTCGCCCTCGGCGACGCCGACGTCGGCGAGGGTTTGGGTGTCGAGCAGTTGCTTGCCGCTCTGGCGGTGCTGGACCTTGTAGCTGAGCAGTTGGCCGTCGGGGCCGTGGCGGGGGAACTTCATGCGGTCGACCAGCACCGCCAGCAGGCGGTCGGTCGGGGCGTCGTCGGGCATCTCCACCCGCTGCCGCTTGTTGC
The DNA here is from genome assembly GCA_965260985.1 of Tepidisphaeraceae bacterium. Taxonomy (GTDB): domain Bacteria; phylum Planctomycetota; class Phycisphaerae; order Tepidisphaerales; family Tepidisphaeraceae; genus CBDHCE01. The sequence goes on from CBDHCE010000023.1 coordinate 20,482, forward strand.
CGGTCGCGTCGACGACCTCCACCGTGACCAGTCCCATGATGACTCCTTGCCCAATCGCGTTGCTATTCGGCGGCCGGCTGTGGTAACGTCTGCCCAATCAAGGGGCACTCGATGCTGAAACCGCACCAGATCAATGTTATCGGCCCGCGGGCCGTTCCGGGTCAAGCGAAACGCTCGGACGGTCCGATAATTTGCCCAGACGCGCCAAACCGCGTTCCCGACACAATCGCACCACCTTCTACAGCGGGCGGCGCGGAATCCCGATAATTCTCGCAGACGCCCCTTGGCCCGGACGGGCCGGGGTTATATTCATCCCGCAACCGGCGGCCGACCCGACCCCTCTCGCATCGGCGACCGCCCCGTTTGGACCCCTCGCATGGCTGACCGGCTCCCCCCCGATCCTCTGCACCCCGACGGCCCCGACAGCGTCGATGCCACCGCGGCCCCTTCCGCCGCGCCGCCGGGATCGTTCTCGGCCGCCCGCGCCGGCCGGCCGGACGACTCGCTGCCCCAAGTCGTCTGGCGGCGGCGGCGGTGGCTCGTCGGGTCCGTCGCGGTCGCGCTGGCGGCCGGGGCGGTCTACCTCGGCGTCACCCCGCGCGTCCACACCGCCGCCGCCAAGCTCCACGTCAGCCAGGCCAACCCCAACGCCGTCGCCGAGCAGAGCCGCCCCGCGAGCGAGGACCGCAACGACCCGAAATACCTCTACACCCAGCGCGAGGTGATCGTCAGCTCGCCGGTCCTGCTCCGCGCCCTGCAGGCGCCGGGCATGGGGCAGATGGCCCTGCTGCGCGACGCCCGCGACCGCGTGAGCTTCCTGAAGAAAAAGCTCGACGTCTCGGTCGGAGAGAAGGACGACGTGGTGACCATCAGCCTCGGCGCGCCCGACCCGCGCGAGGCCAAGAACATCGTCGACGCCGTGGCCGAGTCCTACCAGGCGTACCAGTCGCGGCAGAAGCGGACGCAGGCGGGGGACCTCTACAAGATCCTCAAGCAGCAGCGCGACGCCGCCGAGGCCGAGCTGTCGGCCCGCGCGGCCAAGGCGGCGGCGTTCAAGGCGTCGCTGAACACCCTGGGCTTCGGGCGCGACGACGGCAACTTCGCCCTGCAGCGCCTCACCGCCCTCAGCAACGAACTCACCGCCGCCCAGCTCGACACCGTGACCGCCCGGACCGCCTTCGACGAGGCCCTCGCCGCCACCGGCACGAAGGAGGCCGACCTGCCGGCGGGGGGGCCGGACGCCGCGGGCACGCCGGGGGGAGGTCCGGGGGGCGGTCCGGGGGGCGGTCCGGGGGGCGGCGTGTCGCTCTCGGCGGCCGACGAGCAGGCGATGCGGGCCGACCTCTTCGCCCTCCGCCAGCAGCTCGACGACCTCAACGCGCGGTTCCTGCCGAACCACCCCGCCGTCCGCCGGACGCGGCAGCGGATCGTCCAGCTCGAGGCCGCCCAGCTCGCCGCCACCCGCGCCCGCTGGGCGTCGGCGATGGCGAGGTACGCCAGCCTCAAGAAGATGTTCGGGGACCAGCAGGCCCAGGCGAGCAAGATCGACGCCTCCGCCGCGGCCTACCAGGGCTTGCAGAACGACGTCCAGCGGCTCAAAACGCAGATCGACTCGCTCGACACCCGCATGAACGACATGGCCCTCGCCGAGACCGCCGGCGCGCTGAACATTGAGGTGCTCGAGCCGGCGACGCTGCTCGACGGCACCCGGCCGGAGATTCCCAAGACGATGGCCCTCGCCCTGCTGGCGGGGCTGGTGCTCGGCACGGTTCTGGCGGTGGGGCGCGAGTGGACCGACCCGCTGCTGGGCGATGCCGGGGAGATTCGCGGCTCGCTGGGCCTGCCGGTGCTGGGGGAGATCCCCGACGCCGGCGCGGGCCGCACGCCCGAGCAGTTGGCCTGGGCCAGCCACGTCGAGCCGTCGGGCGCGCTGGCGGCGGGGTGCCGCGAGGTGCTGGTCGGCCTCCGGCTCGGCTCGCCGAACGGGTCGTGGCGGACGCTGATGGTCACCAGCCCCGCCGCCGGCGACGGCAAGAGCGTGCTGGCGGCCAACCTCGCCACCGGCCTCGCCAAGGCGGGGCGGAACGTGGTCGTCGTCGACGCCAACCTCACCCGCCCGGCCCTGCACCGCACCTTCGACGTCAACCACGCCACCGGCCTGACCAACCTGCTGAGCGACGCCGACCCCGACGCCGGCGATGCCAACGATCTCAATGACCTGGCCCAAAAGCTCGACGCCGCCGTGCAGCCGACGGCGGTGGACGGCCTGGACGTCCTCCCCGCCGGGCCGTGGCACCCGTACCACGGGTCGGCGTCGGACCTGCTCAACGGGGCGGCGTTCGACGAGGTGCTCGACGAGCTGACCCGCCGCTACGACCACGTCATCGTCGACGCCGACGAGGCGACCAGCGACGCGGCGCAGGTGATCGCCGGCGCGTGCGACCGGACGCTGATCGTCGTGCGCGGCCACCGCAGCAACCGCCGGCAGTCGGCCGCGGCGCGGGACGGGCTGATGAACGTCGGGGCGAACCTGGCGGGCCTCGTCGTCAACGGCGCGGCCGGACCGGATGGCGGGCGGGGCGGCAAGGTCGGTCGCGTGGCCCCGAATCGCCCCCGGCCCGACCGCGTGTCGGCCGACGCCGAGCCCGAAGTCGACGCCGACCGCTACGCGATGAGCGGCGGGGAGGAGTTCGGCGAGTTCGGCGAGGCGACCGGCCCAATGCGCGTCGGCCCGTTCCGCGTCCACACGGCTGAATACGGCGCGGCGAAGGGCGCGGCGAACGGCCGCAACGGGCGGGCCGACGCCGAGCCGCAGGAGGAGTCCGATCACGGCGGGCAATCGCCCGCGGAGGGGGCCGCATGACGAACCCACTGCCGGGTCGTTCGGGCTAGGGTTGGGACAGATTCACATCGGCAACCGCCACGGGCGGCCGAACAATTGACAGGCGAGCAGGCACGCCCTTGCGCGGGCCGGGAGGTCTGCTGCGCGATGCCGAGCACCGCGACAACGAATGGCCCCTCCGGGTGCCACGGCTTGGCGTACTCGCCAACCCGTGCCGGGAGGGCCACCGATTAGACACAAGGCGCGGACGCCCGGCGACGTGATGCCGTAAAGCCGGCAGGCCCAATGCTCGGCCGCGTAATTCAGTAAGGGCCGCGCCGGCCCGATGAAAAGCTGGGCCGAGGGCCCGGCTGCAGGAACAGGGAGACGGTGGAATGACCACGAACCAACAAGCCCCCGCGCCGCGCGACCCCGCGGTGAAGCCGCCGCCGGCGGTCGGGTTGACCGACGCCCAGCGGGCCGCCCTCGCCGCGCCGCCGGAACTGCTCGGCGGCCTTCTCACGCGGCCGGTCGCGGCGGCGCTGCGGCACGACCGGGAGGTTTATCGGCCCGACGCAGTGGCGGCCATGATCCGCCGCGAGCGCGCGCGGGCTGACCGCATGGGCGGGACGTTCAGCTTCGTGATCTTCGAGCCGCTCGACGGCCCGGAGGCGGCGGGCCGGCGGCGGTCGGTGCGGGCCAAGCGGCTGGAGCGGATCGTCTGCCGGTGCATCCGCGCCAGCGACGAGATGGGCCACACGCCGACCAAGGGCGTCTGCGCGGTGCTGCCGGACACCGGGGCGGCGGGGGCGTGGAAGTTCGCCGGCCGCGTGACCGCCGCCACCGGCCGGCACCGCTCGCCGACCGGCTGCGCCGTCTACACCTACCCGACCGACGCCGCGTCGGCCGAGCCGGCACCCGTTGACCCAACGGCGTCGGCCCCCCAAACGTCCGGTCCCGAACGTCCCGAAGGTTCCGAGTCGCACCCGCGGGCGCTGCCGATGGAGTTGCTGCTCGCCCGCGGCACGCCGTGGTGGAAGCGGGCGGTCGACGTCTCGTGCGCCGGGGCGGGGCTGCTGCTGACCAGCCCATTCTGGCTGGCGGCGGCGGCGGCGATCAAGCTGACCTCGCCGGGCCCGGCGATCTTCCGCCAAACCCGCGTGGGCCTCGGCGGCAGGCCGTTCACGATCTACAAGTTCCGCACCATGGTCGCCGACGCCGAATCGCTCAAAGCCGCCCTCCGCGCCAGCAGCGAGCAGGACGGCCCGGCGTTCAAGATCGCCCGCGACCCCCGCATCACCCCCGTCGGCCGGCTCCTGCGCATGACCAGCCTCGACGAGCTGCCCCAACTGTTCAACGTCCTGCGCGGCGACATGAGCCTGGTCGGCCCCCGCCCGCTGCCGGTCGACGAGCAGAACGGCTGCGACCGCTGGCACCGCGCCCGCCTCGACGTCGTGCCCGGCCTGACCTGCATCTGGCAGGTCAAGGGCCGCAGCCGCGTGAGCTTCGACGACTGGATGCGGATGGACTTGGCGTACCTGCGAAAAAAGCACCTCGTCGCCGATTTGCTGATCCTGCTGCAAACGGTGCCGGCGGTGCTGATGAGCCGTGGGGCGAAGTGATTCGTGGTGCGTGGTGCGTGGTGCGTGAGAAGAGGGTGAGGAGCTATACCGATGACTGAAACTGCATTTGACCCGACTCACGCACCACGTATCACGCACCACGCACCCCTGCCGCCGAAGAAGCACCTCTTCGGCGTGAACGTCAGCGCCACCACCTACGACGAGACCGTCGCGGCCGTGCTGGCGATGGCGGCGGCGGGGCGGGGCGGGGCGGTGGAGTTCATGTGCGTCCACGGGCTGGTCGAGTGCCAGACCGACGCCGCCTTCCGCGACGCGCTGAACGACTTCGACATCGTGGCGACCGACGGCCAGCCGGTGCGGTGGGCGATGAACCATTTTCACAAGGCCGGCCTCGCCGACCGCGTGTACGGGCCCGAATGCACCTGGCGGCTCTGCCGGGCGGCGGCGGCGGCGGCGGGGGTGCCGGTCTACTTCTACGGCAGCAGCCCCGAGGTGATTCGGGCGTTGACGGCCAACGCGCTCAAGGCATTTCCCGACCTGAAAATCGCAGGCGCGGAGAGCCCGCCGTTCCGCCCGCTGACGGCCGACGAGGACGCCGCGGTGGTCGGGCGCGTCAATGCCAGCGGCGCGGGCCTGTTGTTCCTCGGCACCGGCTGCCCCCGTCAGGAGCTGTTCGCCGCCCGGCACCGGCGCGACATTCGGGCCGTCCAACTCTGCGTCGGCGCGGCGTTCGATTTGCACGCGGGCGTGAAGTCGATGGCCCCGGCGTGGATGCAGCGGCGCGGGCTGGAGTGGCTGTTCCGCCTCGTGCAGGAGCCCCGCCGGCTGTGGAAACGCTACCTCGTCTACAACTCGATCTACGCGACGATGGTGGCCCGCGAGTGGGCGCGGCGGATCGGCTCGCCCGACGCCCCAGCCGCTTGCGGCTTCGCAAAGTAACGGGTTAGAGACAGTTTTCTTTGCGAAGCCGCAAGCGGTAAGGCCATGACGCAAGAGCTCGCCATCCTCGACTACGAGCCGCCGCGGTGGGCGCCCAAGCGGCTGGCCTCCCGCGCGTCGTGGGCGATCGCCGACCAGGGCGCGTTTTCCCTCAGCAACTGGCTGCTGCAGGTGATGCTCGCCAACTGGCTGCCGAGCGAGCGGGCGTACGGCACGTTCGTGGTCGCGTTCGGGTGGTTCCTGCTGGTCGGCATGGTCCACAACGCGCTGATGATCGAGCCGATGCTGGTCTTCGGGCCGGCGCGGTACGGGTCGCGGCTGGAGCGGTACTTCGGCGCATTGGTCGCGTGCGGCGGGACGGTGGCGATCGTCGGCGGGCTGGTGCTGGCGGGGATCGGCGGCGTCTATGCGGCGGTGGGGCAGGCGGGCGTGGGGGTCGCGCTGTGGAGCTTGGCCGCCGCCACGCCGTGCGTGATGCTCTCGTGGCTGATGCGGCGGGCGAGCTACGTCCGCATGGAGCCGCGGCAGTCGGCGGTGGCGGGGTTGGGCTACCTGCTCGGCATGGCCGGCGGGCTGTGGACGCTGCACCGCGTGGGCCTGTTCGCGGTGCCGTCGGCGGTGGCGGTGATGGCGGTCTGCGGGCTGTCGGCCGGGGCGTGGCTGGCGTGGCGCGAGCGGGTGGTGCGGCCGTCGCGGCGGGGGGATGCGGTTCTGGCCGAGGCCGTCGCCGACCACTGGCGGTACGGCCGGTGGGCGGTGCTGAGTGGGCTGCTGCTGATGGGGCCGGAGCAGCTCTACTACTTCCTGCTGCCGTGGGTGCAGGACTACGCCGCCAGCGGGTCGCTGCGGGCGCTGGCGAACCTGTTCCAGCCGTTCAGCCAGCTCAACATCGCGCTGTGCGGCCTGCTGCTGCCGCTGTTCGTCAAAACCGCCGGCACGGCCGACTTCGACCGCGTCCGGCGGATGGCGCTGCTGGGGCTGACGGGGCTGCCGCTGGCCTTCTGGCTGTTCTGCGGCCTCTACCACGCGCAGGTGGTGGGGCTGGTCTACCGCGGGCGGTACGTCGACGACTCCTACCTCGTGTGGGTGCTCGGCCTTCAGCCGGTGGCGGCGGGGTTCGCGGCGGTGATGCACACCACCCTCGCCAGCCGCCAGCGGCCCGACCGCGTGTTCCTCTGCAGCGCGTGCGGCGCGGGCCTGTCGCTGACGCTCGGCGTGGCGCTGCTGTTCGCCTACGGACTGCGTGGCGTGGTGGCGGCGAACCTGATGAGCCTCGCCCTCAATGGCGCCGTCGCCTGGTGGCTGTCGCGCCGGCTGCTGGCGCGGGAAGCGGGGGCCGGCGGTGCTTAGCAATTTATCCAAAGTTCAGCCGGTCGGTCCGTGTGACGACACCAACGGGGTGGGGCACGCGCGGAAGGGCAGGTTCGGCATGGGCGAGGCGACCGAGGGATTGACCATCGGCGGATTGACCATCGACGGCCGCGAGCCGCGCCTGCTGTTCGTCGCCTTCGCCTGCGAGCCGGGCCACGGCTCCGAGCCGGGCGTGGGGTGGAACTTCGTCCACGAGGCGTCGATGGCCCGGCCGGTCTGGCTGATCTGCCACGAGTCGTTCAGGCCCGGCATCGAGGCCTACCTGCGCGACCGCCACGCGGGCCACCCGATCCGCGTCACCTACGTCGGCCTGCCGCGGCGGGCGATGCGCTTGTGGAAGAGCCACTGGGGCACCAACGTTTACTACTACCTCTGGCAGCACGTCGCGGCGCGGGCGGCGATGAAATTGCACGAGACCGTCGGCTTCGACCTCGTGCAGCACGTCTCGTTCGTCCGCTACTGGATGCCCAGCGCCGCGGGCCTGTTCGCCGGCCGCGCCGGCGTGCCGTTCGTCTGGGGGCCGGTCAGCGGCGGCGAGGCGATGCCCGCGGCGTTCTACGACCGCTGGGTCTCGCACAGCCGCACCGTCGAGGGGCTGCGAACCCTGGCCGCGTGGATGTGGCGGTGCGACCCGGCCCTGCGCGCCACGGCGCGGGCGGCGGACGTCGCCCTCGCCGGCACGCCCGACGCCCTGCCCCGGCTGCGCGCGATGGGCGTCGCGCACGTCGAGCTGATGAGCGCCGTCGCCGTGCCGGCCGACAAGATCGACGGCCTGCCCACGCGGCGGAAGCCCGACGGCGTGTTCCGCTTCGTCAACTGCGGCCGGCTGCTGCACTGGAAGGGCGTCCACCTCGGCCTGCGGGCCTTCGCGGCGGCGGGGCTGGACGACGCGGAAATTGTGTTGTGCGGCGACGGGGCGTACCGGCGCGAATTGCAATCCCTCGCCCGTCGGCTGGGCATTGCCGACCGGGTGAAGTTTTTGGGGGAGATGGATTATGAGGCCTGCATCCGCCACGTCGCCGAGGGCGATGCGCTTCTGCACCCGGCGCTGCGCGACTCGGCGGGCCTGACGATCGAGGCGCTGACGCTGGGCCGGCCGGTGCTGTGCCTGGACATCGGCACGCCGGCGGTGCTGGTCGACGAGACGAGCGGCCTGCGCGCCGGCAGCGAGTCGCCGGAGAAGACCGTCGCCGAACTCGCCGAGGCGATGCGGCGGTGGCGGACGGACCCGGCGGAATATCAGCGGCTGTGCGCCGGCGCGCGGCGGCGGGCGGAGGAGATTTCCCGCGCCCGCCGGGCGGCGGAGTTGGAGGGGATCTACGCCGGCGTGTTCGCCCGCCGCCGCGCGTCTAAGGCCGCGCCCGCGGGCGTGGCGGGCGGCAGCGTCCGACCCCACGCGGCGTGATGATTTTCGAGTCCCGCATGAGCGCCACCGCTTCGCCACCCACTGCCGCGCCGCCGTCCGCGCCCGCCGCCGCCCTCACGGCGGCGGTGGAGACGACCGGCCTTTACACCACCAAGGCGGGCGTGGCGCGCTATGTCCGCGGCCTGCTGCGTGGCTTGTCCGAAATCGACCACCCCGGCCTCAGCGTCCGCGAGTTTGCCTGGCCGGTCGAGAACTTCGGCTACCAACAGCCGGCGCGGATGCTGCGGACGGCCTACCGCGAGCTCGTCTGGGCGAGGGGGCCGGCGCGGCGCGAGTTGCGGCGGATGGACGCCGACGTGCTGCACGCGACGTGCGGCTGGATGGTCACCCCGCCGCCGGGCGTGCGGCACGTCGTGACGCTGCACGACCTCGCGTTTCTGCGGCACCCCGAACGCTTCCGCCGGTGGCAGCGCGCCAGCGGCGGCCGGCTGCTGAACCGGCTGCGCGACGCCGACCGCGTGATCTGCATCAGCCGCTTCACGGCCGACGAGGCGATGGAATTGCTCAACCTGCCGGCGGCGAAGATCGAGGTCGTCCACAACGGCTTCGACGTGCTGCCGGAGACGGGCGAGGCGCCGGCGTTCGAGGTGCCGGGCGAGTTTTTTCTGTTCGTCGGGTCGCTGGAGCCGGGCAAGAATCTGTCGCTGCTGCGCGAGACGTATCTGATGGCCGAATCGGAGGGAAGGCCGCTGCCGCCGCTGATGATCGTCGGGGCGCGGTGGGAGGGCGTGGCGCGCGAGTCGGCCGCACCGAGGGACTGGCACTACCTCGGGCGGCAGAGCGACGGCGTGCTGGTCCACCTCTACCGCCGGGCGCTGGCGCTGGCGTTCCCGAGCAAGTACGAGGGGTTCGGCCTGCCGGTGCTGGAGGCGATGGCGGCGGGGTGCCCGGTCGTCTGCTCGCCGGTGGCGAGCCTGCCCGAGGTGGCCGGCGACGCCGCGGCGTTCGCCGACCTGACGCCGGCCGATTACCTGCGCGTCCTGCGCCGCGTGGCGGGCGATTCGACCTGCCGGGACGAGTTGGTCCAACGCGGCACCGCCCGCACCGGGGCGTTTTCGTGGCGCAAGTGCGCCGCCGAAACCGCCGACGTTTACAGGGACGTCCTGTAAATGAACTCGCGCGACTTAACCTCCTCCCGCTGGCTCGGCGACGCCTTTCTGGCGGCGCTGGCGGGGCTGCTGCTGGGGTACGCGACGCTGGGGCGCGGGTTCGCGTCGATCGGCATCGGGCCGCTGTACCTGGGCGAGTTGACGCTGCTGGCGGGGATCGCGTTCCTGCTGGCGACGCGCGGCTCGACGCTGGTGGCGGCGGTGCGGATCGCCTGGCCGGTGCTGCCGTTCATGGCGTGGGGGGCGTGGCGGACGGTGCCGTACGTCGGCGTGTACGGGGTCGACGCGCTGCGGGACGCGGTGCTGTGGGGTTACGCACTCTTCGCGGTCGCGGTGGCGGCGGCGGTGGCGGAGCGGCCGGCGCGGTTCGGGCGGCTGCTGCGGTGGTACCGGTCGTTCGCGGTGATCTTCCTGGTCGCCGCGCCGCTGGTGGTGCTGGCGGAGAAGGGGCTGGGCGACCACCTGCCGCTGATGCCCGGCACGGACAAGCCGCTGCTGGACAGCAAGGGTGGCGACCGGGGCGTCCACACGGCGGGCGCGTTCGCGTATGCGGCGCTGGTGGGTGGGGTGCCGGGGGCGGCGGCGGCGATCCTGGTGCCGGTGAATGCCGCGCTGAACGTGACGGGGCGGGCGGCGATGATGACGATGCTGGTCGCGTTCGGCCTGGTCGCGCTGCTGCGGCCCAAGGCGCCTGTGGTGGGGCGGGTGGTGGGGCTGACGGCGGTGGTGATGCTGGCGATGGTGGCGACGAGCTTCCAGTGGTCGGCCGGCGGCGGGGAGGGGCGGCAGATCAGCGCGGGGCAGGTCGTGGACAACCTCGCCAGCGTGGTGGGCCTGGGCGGCACCGCCGACGCCGCCGAGGCCGACCTCAACGGCACCAAGCAGTGGCGGCTGAAGTGGTGGACGAAGATCGTCGGCTACACGATCCACGGCCCATACTTCTGGGCCGGCAAGGGGTTCGGCGTGAACCTGGCGGACGAGGACGGCTTTCAGGTCAACGAGGACAAGTCGCTCCGCAGCCCGCACAACGCGAGCATGACCGTGCTGGCGCGGTCGGGCGTGATCGGCGAGGCGCTGTGGCTGGGGATGCTGGCGTGGTGGTTCACAACCGTCGGCCGCGCGTGGCTGGCGGCCCGACACGCGCGGCAGCGGCGGTGGGCGGGGGCGATGGGATTCCTCGGCATCTACGGCTTGGCGTTCCTGGTCAACGCCTCGTTCGACGTTTTTCTGGAGGGGCCGATGGGCGGGATTTGGTTCTGGACGGTGCTGGGCGTGGGGTTCGCCGCGTGCGAGCTCCGCAAGACGCGCCCGGAAGCGCTGGCGGACCCGGCGGCCGGGCTGTCCGCGAAGACCGTTCGGAGGCGAGTGGGCAAAATTGTTCGGAAACCGCACCGTTTAGCCGCCCCGCTTGCGGGGCGCGCCTAGCAGCATTCGAGTCTCCCGACGCGCCCCGCAAGCGGGGCGGCTAAACAGTGCGGGGTTGGAGCGATGAAGATTCTCCTCGTCCACAATTTTTACCAGCAGCCGGGCGGGGAGGATGAGGTCTTTCGATCCGAGGCGAACCTGCTGCGCGCGCGGGGGCACGACGTCGGCGAGTTCGTCGTACACAACGATCAGGTCGAGGGCATGGGCCGGCTGAAACTGCTCGGGGCGACGGTGTGGAACCGCGCCCTCTCGCGGGAACTGCGCGACCGCGTGGCGCGGGAAAAGATCGAGGTCGTCCACTTCCACAACACCTTCCCGCTGATCTCGCCGGCGGCATATCGGGCGGCGAAGCGGGGCGGGGCGGCGGTGGTGCAGACGTTGCACAATTACCGCCTGCTCTGCCCCGGCGCGACGTTCTTCCGCGACGGGCGGGTGTGCGAGGACTGCTTGGGGAAGGCGGTGCCGTGGCCGGGGGCGGTCCACAAGTGCTACCGCGGCAACCTCGGTGCGTCGGTCGCCACGGTGGGAATGCTCGGCGTTCACCGCGGGTTGGGCACCTACGCGACGGGGGTGGACCGGTACATCGCGCTCAGCGACTTCGCGCGGCAGAAGTTCATCGCCGGCGGCCTGCCGGCGGGGCGGGTGGCGGTGAAGCCGAACTTTCTGGACGCCGACCCCGGCGTCGGCCTCGGCGGGACTTACGCGCTGTTCGTCGGTCGGCTGACGGAGGAGAAGGGCGTTCGGCGGCTGCTGGAGGCGTGGAAGTCCGACCCGCCGCTGCCGCTGAAAATCGTCGGCGACGGCCCGCTGCGCGGCGAGGTGGAGGCTGCCGTCTCGCCGTCGGTCCAATACCTCGGCCGCCGGCCGCCGGCGGAGGTGCTGCGGCTGATGGGCGGGGCGGCGTGCGTGGTCTTCCCGTCGCTGTGGTACGAGGGGATGCCGCGGACGATCATCGAGAGTTTCGCGGTCGGCACGCCCGTGGTGGCGTGCGACCTGGGCACGATGTCGTCAATGGTGATCGACGGCGTGAACGGCGCGAAGGTGCCGGCGGGGGATGCGGCGGCGCTGCGCGGGGCGGTGGGGCGGCTTGCCGCTTCGCATAGAAACGAAACCCTCAGACGCTCAACCCGCGCGGACTTCGAGTCGAAATACACGAGTTCTATAAATTATGAACAAATGCTGAGAATCTACAGAGATGCTTCGGATCGCCCGTAGCACGGGTTTTCAACCCGTGTCCAGCCGCTCACTGGTTCGCAAAGTGTTTCGATTCCCTGAATTTCTTTGCGAAGCCGCAAGCGGCAAAACACGGGTTGAAAACTCGTGCTACCGGAGACTTTTCACCGCCGCCCGCACTTTGTCCGGCGGGACATCGGCGCGGATTATGACGTGACCCAGGCGGTCGGGCAGCACGAAGCGGACTTTGCCGGCCTGCACCTTTTTGTCGCCGGCGGTGGAGGCGAGGATTGCATCGACGTCCAGCCGCATCCCGCCGGTGGGCAGGCCGATGCGGGCCAGCAGCCGCTCGATGCGGCCCGCGTCGGCTTCGGCGAACAGCCCGAGTGACACCGCCAGTCGCGCCGCGGCGACCATGCCGAGGCTCACGCTCTCGCCGTGGCCGTAGGAAAAATCGCTGACGCGCTCGACCGCGTGGCCGAGGGTGTGGCCGAAGTTCAGGTGCGCCCGCTCGCCGCGCTCGTGCGGGTCGGCGGCGACCACGGCGGCCTTGATGCGCACGTTGTGGGCGATCAACTCCGCCAGCGCGGCGGGGTCGCGCGAGAGGATCGAATCGACCAATTCCTCCAGCCGCGAAAAGCCCTCGGCGTCGCGGATCACCTCGTGCTTGACGCACTCGGCCAGGCCGTTGCGCAGCTCGCGGTCGGGCAGCGTGTCGAGCGCGGCCGGGTCGATCAGGACGGCCTTGGGCTGCCAGAACGCGCCGATGAGGTTTTTCCCCGCCGCGTGGTCGACGCCGGTTTTGCCGCCGACGCTGGCGTCGACCATCGCCAGCAGGGTGGTGGGGACTTGGACGAACGGCACGCCGCGGAGAATGGTGGCGGCGGCGAAGCCGGCCATGTCGCCGACCACGCCGCCGCCGAGGGAGAGGACCGGGGTGTCGCGCTCAATCCTAGCGGCGAGGAGGGTGTCGTAGATTTGCCCGATGCTGGCGAGGGTTTTGTGGGATTCGCCGGCGCGCAGCGTCACGGATTTCGTTGCGAAGCCGCAAGCGGCCAGGGCGTCGGTGAGCGGTTGCAGGTAGTGCGGCGCGACGTTTTCGTCGGTGACGATCGCCGCCTTCTTCGAGTCGGACAGGTCGCGCAGCCGCTCCCCGGCCTGCTGAAGCAGGCCGCGCCGGATGGTCACGGCGTAGGCTGCGCCGGGGAGGTCGACGGGGACGGTGCTCACGCCGGCATCATACCGTCATGCCCGCCTCGGCGTCGGCCTCGGCGCCGGCCTTCATCGCGTCCCACTCGCTCAAGGTGATCGTCGCCTCCCGCGCCTGGCTCCCCTTGTACGCCCCGACCAGCCCCGCCTCGGCCATCTGCTCGATCAGGCGGCTCGCCCGCGCGTAGCCGATCGTCAGCCGCCGCTGCAGAAGACTCACCGACCCACGCCGCGTTTCCAGCACCACGCGCACCGCATCGTCGAACAGCTCGTCGCGCTCCGCCTCGCCGTCGGCGCCGCCGACGCTCTTGATCTGCACCAGTTCCGGCTCGTACTGCGCCTCGGCCAGCCCCTTGACGGTCTTCACGCTCGCGTGGATTTCCCGGTCGTCGATGTAGGTCCCCTGGCTGCGGATCGGCCGCGACGCGCCCGGCGGCAGGTAGAGCATGTCGCCCTGGCCCAGCAGCAGCTCCGCGCCGTTCTGGTCGAGCACGATCCGGCTGTCCATCTTGCTCGCCACGCGGAAGGCGATCTTGCTCGGCATGTTCGACTTGATGAGGCCCGTGACGACCGTCGCCTGCGGCCGCTGGGTCGCCAGGATCAGGTGGATGCCCACCGCCCGCGCCTTCTGGCTCAGCCGCACGATGTAGCTCTCGACCTCCTTGCCGCTGGTCATCATCAGGTCCGCCAGCTCGTCGATGATGATCACCATGTACGGCATCTTCTTCGGGATCTTCGCCTCCTCCTCCGGCGTGGAGGGCTGGAACTTCTCGACCAGCTCCTCCTGCGTCAACTTGTTGTAGCCGGCCAGGTTCCGCACGCCCGCCTCGGCCAGCAACTCGTAGCGCTCGTCCATCTTCTCGCACGCCCACTCGAGCACACTCGTGGCCTTGCCGCTGTCGGTGATGACCGGCGCCATCAGGTGCGGGATGTCCTTGAACGGGGCCATCTCGACGACCTTGGGGTCGACCAGAATCAACTTCACCACGTCCGGCCGCTGCGTGTACATGATCGACATGATGATCGTGTTGATGCAGACCGACTTGCCGCTGCCGGTGGTGCCGGCGATGAGGCAGTGGGGCATCGAGGCGAGGTCGGCGATCAGCGGGTCGCCGCTGGCGTCCTTGCCCAGGTAGAGCGGGATCGCCATCTTCTTGACCTTCTCCGGCTGGGTCGCCATGAGTTCCTTGAGGCGGACCTTCTCCTTCTCGTCGTTGGGCACCTCGATGCCGACGTAATTCGTGCCGGGGATCGGCGCGACGATGCGGACCGATTCGGCCGCAAGCGAGCGGGAAATATCGTTGCTCAACCCCGTGACGGCCGACACCTTCGTGCCGGTGCTGAGGCTGATCGCGTAGAGCGTGATGACCGGGCCGGTGTCGATCTCCACGACCTTGGCGTCGACGCCGTACTCCTGCAGCGCCTGCTCGAGCACGGCGGCCTTCTCGCGGACGTGGGCCTCCTGCTGCTCGGCGAAGCCGTGCTCGGCGTCGGCCAGGTCGTCCCAGTGCGGGAACTGATATTCGCCCAACTCCTGCGGCGGCGGGGCGGTCGCCATCTTGCGCGGGGTGGTCGGCAGCTTGACGACGATCTCCGGCCGGACGGGCGGCGGCGGGGGCTCGGCGGCGAGGATTGCGGGGGCGTCGGGCTCGTCTTCCTCCTCCTCCGGCTCCTCGACGTCCTCAACCTCCTCCGGCTCGTCGGAATCCAGGGCGGACGGGTCGTTCACCACCAGGGCCGCGCCGTCGAGGTGGGCGGCCTCCTCCGCGATCTTCGCCGGCTTCGGCTTCTTCTCCGGCTTGACCTTGATCGCCTTCACCGGCTTGACGGCCGGCGACTCGGCGGCCGAAGTGGCGGTCGAGGCGGCGGCGGGCGCGAAGAGGCCGGGCATCGCCAATTCGCGGATTTGCAGCCGCGGCAGCCGCACCTGCCGCGCCCGGCCGACCGCGCCGCCGGTGAGTTTCACGACCAACCTCGTCACCCCCCGGCTCAGCAGCATCAGCAGGTCGTCCGCCGCTAGGACCAGCGCGACGGCGGCGCTGACGGCCAGCACCAGCCGGGTGCCGGCGAGGCCGAAGTGGTGCTTGAGCAGGGTGTCCGCCGCAATGCCCAGCACCCCGCCGTTGCCCTCGGGCAGACCGCCCGCCGAGCCCGGCCGGACGTGGTGGACGACCGCCCCGGCCGTCGCCGCCAGCAGCAGCAGGCCCACGCCCCGGATGAACGGGTCGGTGATCGGCCGCCTGGCGAACGCCATCGCGATCCCCACGCCCAGCAGCACGACCGCCGGCCACGCCCCGATGCCGAAGACGAACTGAATGCCATACGCCGCCGTCGAGCCGACCGCGCCGCAGAGGTTTTTCACCGCCCCATACGGGTAAACGGCGGGGCTGGGCCAATCCGTCGCGCGGAAGCTCGCCAGCGACAGCACGACGAAGACCCACCCCCCGGCGAGCAAAAACAGGCCGGTGCGGCGCGGCAGGTGGGGGCGGTGCATGGCGTGCTCCGTAAGGATAAATCAGAAGGATGAAGGATGAAGCGGCGGGGGCACGGAAGCGAATGGCGGACGATCTTCTTCACTCATCCTTTATCCCTCCTCCTTCATCCTTACGCCCCGGTATGGCCGAAGCCGCTTTCGCCGCGCGGCGTGGCGTCCAACTCCGCCGCCTCGACCAACTCCACGGCCGGCACCGGCAGGATCAGCATCTGCGCGACCCGCATGCCGCGCTCAACACAGAACGGCTCGCGGCCGAGGTTGATCAGCGGCACGGAGACCTCGCCGCGGTAGTCGGCGTCAACGGTGCCGGGCGAGTTGACCAGCGTGATGCCGAACCGACTCGCCAGGCCGCTTCGGGGGCGGACCTGCGCCTCGTAGCCCGCCGGCACCGCCATCGCAAAGCCGAGGGGGATGCGGGCGACCTCACCGGGGCCGATGACCACAGGGTCGCCGACGGCGGCCGGCAGGTCAAACCCCGCCGCGTGCCCGGTCATCCGCGCCGGCAACGGCAGCCCGACGCCGTGGGGCAGTCGCTTGATGGGCACGCGGAGGGGGTGGGTCAAAGCGGAATTCCTTTATAGCCGGAGGCGGAAGCCCCGGTCTTCGCTCGGGCAATTTATCGATTTCGGGGCGGTCTCCGCGCGATCAACCGGGGCTTCCGCCTCCGGCTATAAAGGAGCGTCGACGAGTCCGCCGACGCGCCCGATCAACTCATCGGCGAACGCGGCCTTGGTCCGATAGCCGAGCCGCTCCGCCCGCCCGTCGGCGTACAGCAGCGTGGCGTCGATGCCGTCGGCGTCGAGCGTCGCCTGCCGGTTGTGGACGATCAAATCCAGCCGCTTGCGGGCCAATTTGGCCCGTGCGCGGCCGAGGTCATCGTCCGTCTGAAGGCTGAAGCCGACGACCCGCTGCCCCGGCCGTTTGGCGCCCGCGACGGCGGCGAGGATGTCGGCGGTCGGCTCGCACTCGATGACGAGGCGAGGTTGGCCCGACTCGATCTTGCCGGCCGACGCCGCGACCGGCCGGTAATCCGCCACCGCCGCCGCCATGAGGAGCGCGTCGATTGCGGGGAGTTCGGCCATCACCGCCGCCAGCATCTCGGCGGCGGTGGTGATGTCGATTCGCCGCGCGACCGCCGGCATCTCAACCGCTCCGGGGCCGACGATCAGCGTGACGCGGTGCCCCGCCCGCACGGCCGCCGCCGCGAGGGCCGCCCCCAGCCGGCCGCTGGAGCGGTTGCCGAGGTAGCGGACCGGGTCGATCGCCTCGCGCGTCCCGCCGGCGGTGAGGAGGAGGTTCATGGCGACCCCGTGGCACGGGCGTCCCGCCCGGATTTGCCGCCGGCGGCAGCCGCGAGCGAACCCGGGCGGGACGCCCGTTCCACGGGGCTGCCGCTCACTCGCCCGCCTCCGCCAGCGGGGCGGGCGTTGACAGCATCGCCGACACCTGCTCGACGATGTCGGCCGGGTCGCTCAGCCGCCCGACGCCGACGTTGCGGCACGCCAGCCAGCCCGCCTCGGGGCCGATGAAGCGGTAGCCGTACGCCTTCAGCGTGTTCACGTTGTTTTGCGTGATCGGGTTGGCCCACATCCGGTCGTTCATCGCCGGCGCGAAGACCACCGGGCACGCCGCGGCGGTGATGGTTAGGCTCACCAGATCGTCGCAGAAGCCGTGGGCGACGCGGGCGAGGGTGTTGGCCGTCGCGCTGCCGACGAGCATCAGGTCGGCGGCCTCGGTGAGGGCGATGTGCTGCGGGTCGGCGGAGTCGGCGAGGTCCCACGAGTCGGTCCGCACCTTCCGGCCGCTGAGGCTCTCGAACGTCAGCGGCGTGATGAACTTCCCCGCCGCCGCCGTCATGCAGACGGTCACGCCCGCGCCGGCCTGCACCAGCTTCGACACCACGTCCGCCATCTTGTACGCCGAGATGCCGCCGCAAACCGCAACGATGAGTTCGCGGCCGTCAAGTGGGACATCGGACATTGAACGGCCCTCTCCCGTGGCACGGGCGTCCCGCCCGCGTCTTTGATTCAATCAAAAGCCGCAGACGCGGGCGGGACGCCCGTGCCACGACGCTCACGCCTCGTCCACCTTCTCCGGGTGGTCCATGTCGATCATGATCTTGTCCTGCAAAATCTCCTGGATCACCGTCTCCAGGTCCGTCATGCCCTGGCGGTCGACCAGCGGCCGGGCGCCGTCCATCAGCTCGACCATGCGCTTCTGGATCAGCGCCGTCAGCTTGAATCGCCCGCCGACCTTGTTCACGATCTCGTCGCTCTTCAGTGCTTCAATCATTCTTGTCCTTTGTCATTGGTCATTTGTCCTTTGTGAAGCGGTTCCCCCGGTCACCACAAGTGACGAAGGACCATTGACAAAAGACTCTTCGAATCACACCCCGCCCGACCGCTTGTGCTTGATGATCTTAGTCAGCTCCTCGACCGCATGTTCCAAGTCATCGTTGATGACCATGTAATCGAACGCCCGCGACCCCTTCGCCATGAAGATTTCGCGCTTGGCGGCGGTGAACCGCTTCTGGATTTCCTGCGAATCGTCGCGCCCGCGATCCGTCAGCCGCTGCACCAGCGTCGGCTCGTCCGGCGGCAGGATGAAAACGCACAACGCCTCGGCGTAATGGTACTTCACCTGCAGCGCGCCCTGCACGTCGATCTCCAGCAGCACGTCCTTCCCCTCCGACAAATAGTCGAGCGCGGGGTGCTTCGGCGTGGCGTAATAATCGCCGTAAACTTGAGCATATTCCAGATATTCGTTCCCGTCGAGCCGGCGGAAGAACTCGGGCTTCTCGATGTGCTCGTAGGTCTTGCCCGCCTCCTCGTTCGGCCGGCGCGGCCGCGTGGTGACGCTCACCGTGTACCAGACGTTGACGCGCTCGGCCAGCAGCCGCGAAATGGTGCTCTTGCCCACGCCCGACGGCCCGCACAGCACGATGAGAATGCCCTGTCCTTGGTCCTTTGCCATTGGCTCCCACTATCAGAATCCGGCCGCTTCCCGCAAGCATCTTCTCACGCGCCACGCACCACGCTTCACTCGACGTTCTGAACCTGCTCCTTCAGCCGGTCGATCGCCCCCTTGATC
The DNA here is from genome assembly GCA_965260985.1 of Tepidisphaeraceae bacterium. Classification (GTDB taxonomy): domain Bacteria; phylum Planctomycetota; class Phycisphaerae; order Tepidisphaerales; family Tepidisphaeraceae; genus CBDHCE01. The sequence continues at coordinate 39,122 of CBDHCE010000023.1, forward strand.
TCGACGCAGAACGCCGCGATGGCCGCGTCATTTGCCTTGCTGCCGATCGTGTTGGCCTCGCGCAGCATCTCCTGCGTCAGGAAATCGAGCTTCCGGCCGGGCTGCTCGCCGTGCTCGCACTCGTGGCGGAACACCTGCAGGTGGTGTCCCAGCCGCTGCAATTCCTCGGCGATGTCCGTGCGCTCGGCGAACACCGCCACCTCGCGGATCAAATCCGCCTCGGCCACCCGCAGCTCGGCGTTGTGGATCAGCTCGTTCACCCGCGTCGCCAGCCGCTTGTGGTACGCCTCGATCACGCCCGGCGCCCGCTCGGCGACGCCCGCCAGCGCCCGCTCGATGACCGCGACGTGCTTCATCAGCTCGTCGAACAGGCCCCGGCCCTCGCGGGCGCGGAAGGCCATCAGGCCGTCGATCGCCTCGCCCGCCAGCCGCATCACCGCCGGGCCGTGGCGGGCGACGGCGTCGGTCTCATCCCCCTTGTCCTGCAGCGAGCCGGGCAGTTGCAGCAGGGCGGCGAGGTCGACCGTCGCGTTCGTCGGCTGCCGCACCTTCGCCAACTGATCGAGGTAGGCGTCCACCGCCGCCACGTTCACCTCCAGCGCGGCGGCGGCGGCGGCGAGGCGGAGCTTCAGCGTGAAGTTCACCGACCCCCGCCCCAGCCGCCGGCGGAGCAAACTTTCGATCTGCGGCTCCAAGCCCCCCAGCGCGTCGGGCACCTTGAGGACGGGCTTGAAATAGCGGTTGTTGACGCTGCGGACCTCGACCGCGTAGTGGGTGCCGCCGGCGTCGGCCGAGGCGTCGCCGAAGCCGGTCATGCTGACGATCATGCGGCTCCCGTAAACGAGTGCAGGGCAGAGGCTTGGCCGAAAACTACTCGGCGGGCCGCGTGGCGGGCGTGGTCATGCCGTCGTCCGACGGCTTCGCGCCCGGCTCGGGGGTGGTCGGGGCGGCCGGTGGGCCCGACGAGTTCGGGCCGCCGATCTGCACGGGTTGGGTGGTGGGCGGGGCGCGGTTGGGCGTCGCGCCGGTAAGCTGGGTGTGGATGTGGTTCGCCATCAGGTTCAGCCCGACGGCGAGGACGATGAACAGGGCGAAGAGGATGCTGGTGGCCCAGGTGAGCACGTCGCCGGTCTTGCTGCCGAAGGCGGTGTGCCCGCCCGAGCCGCCGCCGAAGCTGCTGCTCAGCCCGCCGCCGCGGCCCTTCTGGATCAGCACCAGGCCGACCAGCAGCAGGCACGCCAGCACGAACAGGGCGGCGGTGATGTAGAAGAAAGTTTGCATGGGGGCAGGGGGCAGGGGGCGGATTACTTGGCGGCGGCGGCTTGGACGATGGCGAGGAAGGGGTCGGGCTTGAGGGCCGCGCCGCCGATCAGGCCGCCGTCGATGTCGGGTTCGGCCAGCAGGGCGGCGGCGTTGTCGGGCTTCATGCTGCCGCCGTACTGGATTCTCACCGCGTCGGCGAAGTCTTGATCCCACGACTGCGCGAGCGTTTCGCGGATGTAGGCGTGAACCTCCTGCGCCTGGTCGGCGGTGGCGGTGCGGCCGGTGCCGATGGCCCAGACCGGCTCGTAGGCGACCACCAGCCGGGCGGGGTCATCGATTTTCGGCGTCAGCTCCGCCAGTTGCTGCTCGACGACGGAGAGGGTGTTGCCGGCGTCGCGCTGCTCGAGCGTCTCGCCGACGCAGTGGACCAGCGTGAGGCCGGCGTTGTAGACCGCCGCCGCCTTGTGGGCCAGCAGTTCGGTCCCCTCGAGCAGGACGTGGCGTCGCTCGCTGTGGCCGACGAGGACGAAGTCGACGCCGAGATCCTTGAGCATCGCCAGCGAGATTTCGCCGGTGAAGGCGCCGTCGGCCGCGAAGTAGCAGTCCTGCGCCCCGACGAGCAGGGCCGAGCCTTCGACGGCCCGCTTCACGGCGTCGAGGTAGACGAACGGCGGCGCGACGCCGACCTGCACCCCCCCGGCCCCCTGCAGCCCCGCCAGCCCGCCGGCGACGGCGGAGGCCAGCGCGACCGCCGACGTGCGGTCGGTGTTCATCTTCCAGTTGCCGGCGACGAAGGGCGTGCGTGCCATGGGGCCAACAGTCTAGGGGCCGGCGGCGGGGCGGGCAAGGCGATCCGTGAAGCTCGGATTCGGGCACGAATTTTGCTCATTCGCGCCGGTCATCTTGCGCGGTACGATTATTACCCAGTGGAAGGGGAGTTACGGAGTTACCATGAGCCAGTTCACCCCCACCTTCGGCGGCAATTTCGGCGGTTTCTTGAGCGGCGGCCAGTCACGCCTTGGCTTCGCCGGGCACCTCGTCCGCGTCGTGACGTCACGCCTTGGCGTGTCGGCCCGGCCAAAAAGTCGGATGGCCGACTTGGAGCGGCGCGTGCAGCAGTTGAACTACCACGCTACGCCCCTTCCGCCCCGCTGCCCGCGGCCGCAGGGGACGCCGACCCGGACGCCAATGGTGTAGTTCCGGGCGTTTCGATCCGCAGCCGGTTCACGCGCTGCGGCTCGGCGTCCAGCACGGTGAAGGTCGCGCCCAGATAATCGAACGACGCCCCGCGCTCGGGGATCCGGCCGAGGTGCGTGCTGACGAAGCCGCCGAGGGTGTTGTACTCCTCCTCCTCCGGCAGGTCGAGGCCCAGCAGCCGGTTGATCTCGTCGACGTGAATCCGCGCGTCGGCCTCGGCGGCGTGGTCGTCCAGTCGCTTGAACTGCGCCTCGCTCTGCGGCTCGTGCTCGTCGCTGATCTCGCCGACCAACTCCTCCAGCAAGTCCTCGATCGTCACCAGGCCCGCGACGCTGCGGTACTCGTCCAGCACCATCGCCAGGTGGACCTTTTGCAGGCGAAAGTCCTGTAGCAGGTCGCGCAACGGCTTGCTCTCGGGCACGTTAAGGGCGGGGCGGACGGCGGCGCGGAGGTCGAACGGGCGGGCGGGTTGGCCGACCCGCGGGATCAGGTCGCGGGCGTAGAGGATGCCCAGGACGTGGTCGAGCTCCCCCTCGTAAACGGGGATGCGGCTGTGGCCGGTCTGCTCGAGCAGGGAGCGGACCTCGTCGAGGGTGGCGGTGACGGGCAGGGCGACGATGGCGGGGCGGGCGGTCATCACCTCGCCGACGGTGGCGTCGCGGAAGTGGATGACCGACTCGATCATCTGCCGCTCGCGCTCGTCGACCACGCCGCGCTCCTCCCCCTCCTCGGCGAGCGAGAGGATTTCGGCCTCGATCTCCTCCTCGAACAGCCCGTCGGCGCCCTCGGGCGTCTTGTTGGCGGCCTTGCGGACTAGGCCGTCGGTCGCGTGCAGGACCCCCAGCACCGGCAGCAGCGTCAGGCGGGCGACGTGCAGGGGCTTGACGAACAACGCCACCATCGCCTCCCCCGCGTGCTGCGCCAAACTGTGCGGCAGCACGATCGACAGCAGCAGCGACAGCACGCCCGAGATGCCCAGCGCCGCCCCGTCCACCGCCCAGTCGCCGTACCCCAACCGGCCGCCCAGCAGCGGGCGCAGCAGGTGCAGCACGCCCAGCAGCAGCAGCAGGTTGCAGAGCATCCGGCCGAGCGCGGTGACGACGGCCAGGTCGCCGTCGTGCTCGACGGTCGCCTCCAGCCAGGCGTAGCGGGCGCGGGATTCGAGGGCGTCGGACAATTTGGCGCGGCTGTAATCGCGCAGCGCGTAGGTGAGCGTGCCGAGCAGCACCGAGAGGAGCGAGACGACGAGGACCAGGGCGAGGACGAGGATCAGTTCGGCGGTGCCCATTATTTCCCCCCATCCGGCGGGTTGGAAGGGGTGGGTGGGCCGTGGTAGACGGGGCCGAGGCCGAGTTGGGTCAAGATGTGGTCTTCCGTGCGGTGCATCGTGGCGTGGGCGTCTGGGGTTGTATCGTCGAAGCCGGCCAGATGCAAAACGCCGTGCAGGGCGTAGAGCAGCAATTCGCCTTCCGCCGAAGTGCCGCGGCCGGCCGCCTGCCGCTCGGCCTCGGGGACGCAGACGACGACCTCGCCCGCGGCCACGCGGCCGTCGGGGTGGCGGTCGAGCTCGAAGGTTAGCACGTCCGTCGGGGCCGGGTCGTTCAGGAATCGACCGTGCAGGCGCGACATCTCGGCGTCGCCGACGAGGGCGATTGACAGTTCCTCCGGCGGGGCGCCGATCAACGCGAGGGCGCGGGGGAGGTTGGCTTCGACGAACGGCAAATAGCGGCGGCCGGCGCGGGCGGTGAAGGTAAGGTCTGGCATGGGAACCGTGGCACGGGCGTCCCGCCCGCGTCTGCGACTTGCCGCTCGCGGCTTCGCAAGGAAAAACGGTCGGGAGATGGTTTTCTTTGCGAAGCCGCAAGCGGCAAAAGATAACTCGCGGACGCGGGCGGGACACCCGTGCCACGTTAGGCGATCCGCGCCGCCGGCAGCTCGGGCTTGGGCTCTTCACTCGGCTTGTCCGACGGGTAGGCGATGCGGCCGTGGTAGATGCCGATCAGCGTTTTCACCAGCGACCGCTGCACCCTTTCGAGCTCCGCCATCGTCAAATCGCAGTCGTCGAACTGCCCGTCGAGCAGGCGCTTCATGCTCAAATCCTTCACCAGCGACTCGATCCGGCCGGCGTTGGGCTCGGGCATGGCGCGGGTCGCGCTCTCGCAGCAGTCCGACAGCATGAGGATGGCGACCTCCTTCGACTTCGGCTTGGGGCCGGGGTAGCGGTACTGCGTCTCGCTGACGGGGGTGACGGTGCGGTCGCCGTCGAGCAGCCGCTCGGCCTCGCCCTTTTTCGCCTGGTGGTAGAAGTATTCGACTCGCGTGGTGCCGTGGTGGCTCTGGATGAAGGGGAAGAGCTTGGTCGGCAGGTTCCACTCGCGGGCGAGCTCGATGCCGTCCTTGACGTGGCCGATGATGATCAGCAGCGAGACCGACGGCGAGAGGTTCAGGTGGCGGTTCACGCCGTTGACCTGGTTCTCCACGAAGTAGTCGGCCTTGTTCAGCTTGCCGGCGTCGTGGAAGTAGGCGGCGACGCGGCAGAGCAGGGCGTCGGCGCCGATGGCCTCGGCGGCCTCCTCGGCGAGCGTCGCCACCTGCAGCGAGTGGTTGTAGGTGCCCGGCGCGTCCATCGCCAGCTTCCGCAGCAGCGGGTGGCTGACGTCGGCCAACTCCAGCAGCGACATGGCGGTGGTGATGCGGAAGCGCTTCTCGATCTCCGGCAGCACGCCGAGGACCAGGAAACCCGCCCCGAGTGCCGCCGCCCCGGTGTAGAGGGTGGACTGCACGACGAGGAGCATCGGGTCGGGGGCCATGAGTCCGACGGCGACGCTGGCGAACATCATGGTGAGGGCGGTCGCGCCGCCGACCTCGATGAGTTTGCCGCGGGTCCGCACCTCGTCGAGCAGGAAGCAGGCGGTGAGGATGCCGACCTCAAGGGTGAGGAAGAAGCCGAACCCCTCGCCGAGGGCCACCGTGACGAACAAGCCGTGGATGGTGGCGATGCCGATGGCGGACCGCTGGTCGTAGGCAATCGCCAGGATCATCGCCACCAGCACGGTGGGCAGGACGGCGAAGACGTAGATCCGCCCGCCGGTGACGGCGGCGAGTTGGGCGAGGGCGAGCATCCCCAGCAGCAGCCCGACGATGGCGACGGCGCGGCCGTGGTTCACCAGCACGCGGGGCTGGTAGACCACGACGTAGGCGGAGAGGGCGGTGGTGAGGATCAGGGCGATGCAGGCCAGCCCGAGCCGCTCGCGCCACGGGCCGCCGTTGGCCGCGTGGTAGGCGGCGTCCTCGGCCTGCAGGCGCTGCCAGTCGGCCTCGGTCACGGGGCCGGCGGCGATGACCGGCATGTTCCGCTTGACCGCGATCTCCCCCGCCGATGCCGGCACCCGGTCCGCCGCCTTGTTCCGCGCGTCGGCCGTCCCCAGATCGTCCGGCACGTACGTCGGGCCGAGTTGGGCGAGGGTGTAGGCGACGATCTTCGGGTAGATCACGTCCTCGAACTGGTCGGCCGCCAGCGGGTTCAACTTCGCGGCCAGGGCGTCGGTCATCTGCGGGGTGTAGACCGCGTCGTCCACCGCCACCGGCCCCCGGCCCGGCAGGCGGATCGCCCGGCCCCGGTCCGCCGCGCGGGCATCGGCCGGCACAATCACCGGGTTCAACTTCCGCAGCCCCTCGACGTACCCCAGCACCGCCTTGTCCCAGCCGGTCCGGGGGAACTGCTCGGCGTAACTCTGGAGCCGGGCGAGGGTTGCGTTGTCGAGAATCTTCCGCAGCGGCGGGGCGAGCTGCTCGAGGCGCTGGCCGCTCACCGCGTCGGGCAACCCGAGCAGGTCGGCGGCGAGGCGGTTGTAGATCGGGGCGGTGCCGGCCGCGTCGGCGTCGGGCGGGACCGAGCCGGGCGTCGGGGCGGCGGCGGCGGCCGGGGCGGCGGCCTTGTAGACCCGCGGCTCGTTCTCCCGCGCCCGACGCCGGGCGTCGGCGAGCTCCCGCGGGTCGTGGTAGAAAAAGTCGACCCGGCTGGTCACGTCGCCCGGCGCGTACTGCCCCGGCCGGTAGGCGACCACCTGCGGCCGGAGCATCAGCACCAGCGTCGAGCCGAGGAAAAAGCCCGCCGCGATGCAGACGCTCAGCCACATGCCCTTGCGGGCGACCTGGGCGCGGAGCCTGTCCGCCAGCGGCTGCGGCCCGCTCTTTTTGGCCGAGTCGCGGCGGGTGCCGGCCTTGGGGGCACCTTTGTGGGCCTTGGGTTTCGAGGGTTTGTCGGTGGCGGCCATCGGGCGAACAACGGTTGATCGGTGCCGCGGCGGTCCCCGCCGCGGCCCGGACCTGAACTTCCCCAATCCCGCGGGCCTCCTGCCCGCGCCTCAGTCTGCTCGATTCGTTGCGAAGCCGCAAGCGGCGGCGAAATACAATCTACTCCACGAAATCGGTCGGGTCCTCCCGGTCCTCGGTTTCCTCCGCCCCGTAGCGCTCGACGATGTTCTGCACGAGGGGGTGGCGGACGATGTCCGACCGCTCCAGCGCGACCCGCGCGATGCCCGGCACGCCGCGGAGGCGGTGGATGGCGTCGATCAGGCCGCTCTCCTGCCCGCGGTCGAGGTCCAGATCGACCTGGCTGGTGTCGCCGGTGACGATCATTTTGCTCTCATTGCCCAGCCGGGTCAAAAACATGAGCATTTGGCTGGGGGTGGTGTTCTGGGCCTCGTCCATGATGACCGCGCACTCGTTGAGGGTCCGGCCGCGCATGAAGGCGAGGGGGATGACCTCGATCACGTCGTTCATGATGAATCGCTTGACCTGCTCGAGGTCGATCATGTCGTTCAGCGCGTCGAAGAGGGGCCGGAGGTAGGGGTTGACCTTGGCCTGGAGGTCGCCGGGGAGGAAGCCCAAACGCTCGCCGGCCTCGACGGCGGGGCGGGCGAGGACGATGCGTTTGCACTGGCCGCGCTTGAGCATCGACGCCGCCGCCGCCACCGCGAGGTAAGTTTTGCCGGTGCCGGCGGGGCCGGTGCAGAAGGTGAGGTCGTGGTTGAAGATCGCGTCGATGTAGCGCGCCTGGCCCGGCGTTTTGGCGCGGACCGCGTGGCCGCCGGAGAAGACGTCGATCGCCCCGGCGTCGGCCTCGCCCTTGGCGCGGGCGGCGTCGCGGAGCAAATCCTGCATGTCGGCGGGGGAGAGGAACTCCTTGCGGCGCAAGGACTTCTGCATGCGCTCGACGACGGCGGCGGCCTTGTCGACCTGCTCGCGGTCGCCGACGATCAGCAGTTGGTCGTCGCGCGGCGTGAGGCGGACGCCCAGGGCGTCGCGGAGCATCCGCAGGTTCCGGTCGGCGGTGCCGAACAGGGCGAGCTTCTTGTCGGGCTGTTGGAGCGTGATCGAGAGGTTCATCGGGGGTACTACGCCGCGGGGGGCCGTAGGTTGGCACCTGCTTGCCGAAAGTTAGGGCGAAGTATAGGCACTCACTCGAGTCAAAATAGGCTGAGGAGCAGGTAGGCGAAGGGGGCGGCGAGGAGGGGGCTGTCGATGACGTCGAGGATGCCGCCGAAGCCGGGGATCAGGGTGCCGGAGTCCTTGAGGTCGGCGTCGCGCTTCATCAAACTTTCCAGCAGGTCGCCGAGTTGGCCGACCCCGCCGATGACGATGCCGAAAACCAGCCCCTGCGGCCACGAGAGGTCGCGCAGCAGGAGGATCGCACAGACCGTGCCGGTGAGGCCCGCGACGAGCAGCCCGCCGGCGAGGCCCTCCCAGGTTTTGCCGGGGCTGAGCCAGGGGATGAGCTTGTGGCGGCCGAGGGCCTTGCCGCTGAAGTAGGCGCCGATGTCGGTGAACTTCACGCACAGGAGGATGAGCACGACGTAGACGGTCGAGCCGTGGAAGCCGCTGGCGAGCTCGCTCTGCTTGACGCGCAGGGCGACGAGGAACCAGCCGAGGCCGCCGAGGTACATGGTGGCGAGCAGGGTGCCGGCCATGCTGACGATGGCGTCCTCGCTCACGCGGTTGAGGGCGCGGCGCAACGCGGCGAGGAGCATGACGAAGACGATGATGAAGGCGAGGGTCGAGGCGGCGATCGGCCGGAAGGCGGGGAATTGGGTCAGAAAGGCGTGGCCGATCAGGGCGACGGTGCCGGCGGCGGCGATGATGCGGTAGGGCATCACGCGCTCGGCGGCGAAGAGGGTGGCGAGCTCGCGGGTCGCCAGCGGCAGGATCACCATGAGCATCGCCGCCAGCCCGACGCCGCTGAGGCCGCGGGTGGCGCCGAAGTGCCGGAACATCCAGCGGCCGGTGTGCTTTTCGATGGTCCAGTCGAGCCACAGGACGCCCACGAGCGCCAGGAGCATGATCGGGCCGAAGGTCAGTCGGTTGCGAAGGGCGCGGTCCATCCGGGGTCGGTTGTAGCCGGTGGAGGGGGCGGGGGCAATCGGAGGGCGATTGCGGAATGGGCGTTTGGTGGGGCGGGGGGATGCCGGTACACTCGCGCGACGGTGCCCCGGCGTGAACGCCGGGGGCTTTGTGGAAGTGGATTCAAGGCTTTTAGAGAAGGAGCCCTTATGCTGAAGAAGTTTTCGACCCTCGCCGCCGCGGCGGTGCTGATGATCACCCTCACCGGCTGCGGCCTGCAGTCGGGCAGCACGGTGGTGAAGTACACCAAGGGCGACGGGACCCGCCTGAAGCAGGCCGACAAGGCCGGCACCTACGCCCTCTACGGCCGCAGCGATGGCACGCCGCAGATCACCTACCAGTTGGAGCAGGGGGATGAGCTCGGCTTCCGCAGCGAGGACGGCCAGGTGACGGCCGTCGCCGGCAGCAACTCGCTGCCCCTCGAGGTCGGCACGTTCACGGGGTACTACTGGAAGTACCAGGGCAAGTAACCTCGCCCCGTGGCACGGGCGTCCCGCCCGCGTCTGCGCTTTTTTTCAATAGTTGAAGAAAGTCGCAGACGCGGGCGGGACGCCCGTGCCACGGTTTACCGCCGTAGCGTATTCGTGTGGTCCAGCGCGCCGAAGCGGCGGTTCCGGCCGGCGTAATCCCGCACCGCCGCGTGCAAATCGGCGGGGCCGAAGTCGGGCCACAGCACGTCGCTGACGTGCAGTTCGGCGTAGCTGATCTGCCACAGCAGGTAATTGCTGACGCGCATCTCGCCGGCGGTGCGGATGAGCAGGTCGACGTCCGGCATTCCGGCGGTGTAGAGGTGCCGGTCGATGGTGCATTCCTCAACGTCGGCGGGGTCCAACTCACCGGCCCTCACCTTGCGGGCGATGGCCCGAACGGCGTCGGTGATCTCCGCCCGGCTGCCGTAATTCAGGGCCAGCACGAGGGTGAGGCCGTCATTTCGGCCCGTCTCCTCCAGCGTGATGGCGACCTCGTCCATCACCTCCGCCGGCAGGTGATCGGTCCGGCCGATCTGGCGGAAGCGGATGTTGTTCGCCATCATCGTCGGCCGCTCGCGGCGGAGGTACTCGACGTACATCGCCATCAAAAACTCGACCTCCTCCGCCGGACGCTTCCAATTTTCGAGGCTGAAGCTGTAGAGGGTGAGGAAGTCGAACCCGCCGAGCGTTTTGTGCAACTCGGCGGCCTCGGTCACGACGTCGCGGACCTGCTCCATGCCCTGGCGGTGGCCGGTGTACCGCTGCTGCCCCCGCCGCACCGCCCACCGGCCGTTGCCGTCCATGATGACCGCGAGGTGGCGCGGCAATTTTTCGGGCGGGATGTCTTGCAGCGGTGACACGGGCTTCAGTTTAGCACCGCTTCGGGGCGGGAATGACGAATGACCAAACCCGAATGACCAAGGAAATCCCAAGCCACAATGACCAAAACTGGAGCCCCCGTTTTGGTCATTGGGAATTGGTCATTCCTTGGTCATTCGGGTTTGGTCATTCGTCATTTCTGCCCGCCCGCCTCTTCCGCGACGTGGATCAGGTGATATTCGTAGGCGTCCACCAGCGCCTGCCAACTGGCGTCGATGATGTTCGTGTTCACGCCGATGGTGCCGAAGAACTCGGTCGAGCCGTCGGCGGTTTTCCGCCGGCAGCCGGTGACGACGCGGACCTTGGCGGCCGTCTCGGCGCCGCCGTTGATCACGCGGACCTTGTAGTCCTCCAGCCGCACGTCGGCGATCTGCGGGTGGTGGTCCTTCAGGCACTTGCGCAGGGCGGCGTCCAGCGCGTTCACCGGGCCGTCGCCCTCGGCCACGCGGTGCTCCAACTGCTCGCCCAGGTGAAGTTTGACGGTGGCCTCCGCGACGGCCTTGTTCTGCAGGGTTTTCAGCACCACCACGCGGTAGTGGTCGAGCGAGAAGAACTGCCGGTGCCGGGCGATCTGCTTGCGCAGCAGCAGCTCGAAACTCGCCTCGGCGGCCTCGAAGTGGTACCCCTCGTTCTCCAAATCCTGCACCCGCTCCAGCACCTTCCGCAAGGCGGCCCGGTCGTTCTCGATGCCGAACTTCTTGCCCACGACGGCGGCGATGTTGCTCGCGCCGCTGAGCTCGCTCACCAGCACCTTCCGGGCGTTGCCGACGCTTTCGGGCGAGACGTGCTCGTAAGTGCTGGCGTCCTTTTGGACGGCGTGGACGTGCATTCCGCCCTTGTGCGCGAAGGCCGACGGGCCGACGTAGGGCTGGCCGGCGACGAGGTTCAGGTTCGCCAGTTCGTAGACGAAGCGGCTGACCTCGGTGAGGTTCGCCAGCGTGCCGGGCAGCAGGCAGTCGAAGCCGTACTTCAGGCGGAGGTTGGCGGCGAGGGTGAGCAGGTCCATGTTGCCGCAGCGTTCGCCGACGCCGTTGACCGTGCCCTGCACCTGCGCCGCCCCGGCGCCGACGGCGGCGAGGGCGTTGGCGACGGCCACGCCGGCGTCGTTGTGGGTGTGGATGCCGACTTTCGCCTTCACCCGCTTCAGCACGTCGGCGGTGGCGAGCAGGACCGACTCGGGCATCGACCCGCCGTTGGTGTCGCAAAGGCAGAGAGTTTCGGCCCCCGCCCCCTCGGCCGCCTGGAGCGTGGCGAGGGCGTAGGCCGGGTCGTCGCGGTGGGCGTCGAAAAAGTGCTCGGCGTCGTAGATCACGCGCCGCCCGCGCTCGCGCAGCAGGCCCACGGTGTCGGCGATCATCTGCAGGTTCTCCTCCGGCGAGACGTTCAGCACGCGCTCGACCTGGAACCGGCTCGACTTCCCGACGATGGTCACGACCGGCGTTTCCGCGTCCAGCAGCCCCACCACGCCGGGATCATCTTGAGGTTTGATGCCCCGACGCCGCGTCATGCCGAACGCGCTGATGTTGGCGTTGCGAAGCCGCAAGCGGCGAATTTCTTTGAAGAACGCCGCGTCCTTTGGGTTGCTGATCGGGAAGCCGCCTTCGATGAAGTCGACGCCGAGGTCGTCGAGCTTTTCGGCGATCTGCAGCTTGTCCTGGAGGGAGAGGTTGACGCCCTCGCCCTGCGTGCCGTCGCGCAGGGTGGTGTCGTAGAGTTCGATGCGTCGGGCGTTGTCCATGCAGCCGGAAGTATAGCGGCGGGGCGATGATTCCGCCGGGTGCGGTATGATGCGGCATGGCCGAGAAGATCGTCCGCGACCCGGTTCACGACGTGATCGCCTTCCGGCTCGACCGGCCGGAGGAGCGGCTGCTGTTCGACCTGATGAACGCCGCGGAGTTCCAGCGGCTGCGGCGCATCCGCCAACTCGGCCTGGCGTCGCTGGCCTATCCGGGGGCGGACCACTCGCGCTACTCCCACTCGCTCGGCGTGATGGAGACGGCCCGGAAGATTCTGGACCACGTCGGCCGGAACCACCGCATCGCCGCCCACGACCGCACCGTCTGCCTCGTCGCGGCGCTGCTGCACGACTTGGGCCACGGGCCGTTCTCGCACGTTTTCGAGCGGGTCAGCGGGATCCACCACGAACTGCTCACCGGCCGCGTGATTACCGACGCGCACAGCGAAATCCACCGGCTGCTGTTCCAATACGAGCCGACGCTGCCGGAGCAGGTGTTCGATTTGCTGCGGTGCCAGCCGGGGCGGACATTTTTGTCTGACATTCTCACGAGCCAGTTGGACGCGGACCGGCTCGATTACCTGCTGCGCGACAATTTGATGACCGGCAGCCGGTACGGGCAATTCGACCTGCGGTGGCTGCTGCAGGCGATGGAGGTGGACGCCGAGTCGCGGCGGCTGGTGGTGAGCATGAAGGCGGTGTCGGCGGTCGAGTCGTACCTGCAGGCGCGGTATCACATGTACCGCAACGTCTACTTCCACAAGGTCGTGCGGTCGGCCGAGGGGATGGTGAAGCTGGCGCTGCAGCGGGCCAAGCGGCTGGCGGTGCAGGACCGGCTGATCTGGCCGCCGCAGACGGAGGGGGTGGCAAAGGCGCTGCGCGGCGAGCGCATGACGATGGCGGAGTTCACTGATTTGGACGATGTGTCGGTGCTGAGCTGCTTCAAGGCGTGGTCGGCCGACGGCGACCCAGTGCTGGCGAAACTGTGCCGCGGCCTGCTCGGCCGGCGGCTGTTCAAGACGATCGACCTGACCCAAAGCCCCGACCCCGCCGCCGCCTTCGAGCGCGGCCGCCGGGCGGTGCTGGCGGCGGGGGGGGACCCGTCCTACGACCTGTTTTACGACGAGGTGGGCGACACGCCGTACAAGGCCGACGGGGGGGATGCGCCGATTCTGGTCTGCGGGGCGGACGGGAAGTTGACGGATTTTGAGACCGTCTCGCCGTTCTTCGAGGGATTGAGCCAGCGGCTCACTTTTCGCCGGCTGCACGTCGCGGCGGACTATCGGGACGTGGCGGCGGCGGCGGTTCGCTGACCCGTGGAACGGGCGTCCCGCCCGGATTCTCTTCAATTCTACAGTGGCACTGAGAAGAATCCGGGCGGGACGCCCGTTCCACGGGCTCACGCCTTGCGACGGGGGGGATGCGCCGATTCTGGTCTGCGGGGCGGACGGGAAGTTGACGGATTTTGAGACCGTCTCGCCGTTCTTCGAGGGATTGAGCCAGCGGCTCACCTTTCGGCGGCTGCACGTCGCGGCGGACTATCGGGACGTGGCGGCGGCGGTTCGCTGACCCGTGGCACGGGCGTCCCGCCCGGATTCTCTTCAATTATTCTTTTGATGATGAGATGCCGCGGGTAAGAAATCCGGGCGGGACGCCCGTTCCACGGGGTCACGCCTCCTCGAACCGCACGTCCTGCGCGGGCAGGCCCGATTCCTGCAAGTAACTCGACAGAAGCGCGATGTAACTGGCCTTCACGATCGGCGCGTCTTCCAGGCCTAGGCGGTCGCGGACCTTCAGCACCGCATCTTCCGACGGCCCCTCGATCTCGACGTAGGTGCCCAAGTGCGGCAGCTCGTCGAGCTCCACCGAGCAGCCGTCCAACTTGAACGACTCTCGCCGCTTCTCGAAGCTCATCACGCGGTCGAAGCCGAGGGCGACGAGCATCGCGGCGGCGTCGGGGCCGTTGTCGACCTCGACCTCCAGCTCCTCGCGGTTCTTCAGCCGGCCGTGCGTGCGGGGGCCCTTGTGGGTGATGATGAACGTCTCGCGGCCGTCGGCGGCGGTCTTCCTGCGCAGCCGCAGGCCGCGGTCCTCGGCCAGCAGCGAGCGGTCGGGGGTGTCGAAGAAGGTGTTGACCTCGCCGACCTTCCCCGCCGGCTCCGCGCCACACTCGGCCAGCCGCGACTTGATCGCGGCCAGGTCGGCAACCTTCATCTTCGCTTCAATTTCCAATGACATCTTAATTTCCAGCGTTATGACACCACAAGGTTCACCATCCGCCCGCCGACGTAAATCCGCTTGCGGACGGTCTTCCCCTCGATCCACGGCCCGACCTCCGCCGACGACTCGGCGGCGGACAGCACCTGCTCTTCATCGGCATCCGACGGCACCGTGATTCGCCCCCGCACCTTTCCGTTCACCTGCACCGGCAGCGTGAGCGAGTTTTCCACCAGCTTCGACTCGTCCACCGCCGGCCACGCGGCGCGGCTCAAACTCTCGCCGTGGCCCAGCGACGCCCAAATTTCCTCCGCCAGGTGCGGGGCGAACGGGGCGAGCATCAGGGCATACGTCTCGGCCACCGGCGTCGGCACCACGTCCAGTTTCGTGAACTCGTTGTTCAGCTTGATCAGCTCCGCGATGCCGACGTTAAACCGCAGCCCGCGAATGTCCTCCGCGACTTTTTTCAGCGTGCGGTTCACCGAGCGGTCTAGCGCCTCCGGCACCGCCGCGTCGGCCACCTTCGCGGGCGTCTCGCGGCCCTCGTCATCGGTCTCGCCCAGCAGGTTCCGCGCCACGCCGTTCAGGAACCGGAACATGCCGACGATGTCGCGCGTGTTCCACGGCTTCTGCTGCTCCAGCGGGCCCATGTACATCTCGTACAGCCGGAAGGTGTCGGCGCCATACTCCTCGACGATCGAGTCCGGGTTGATCACGTTGCCGCGGCTCTTACTCATCTTGAAACTGCGGGCGTCCACCGCGATTTCAGGGTTGGCGCGCGTGACGTATTTTTCCCCCCTCTTCTCGACCAGTGGCTCGATGATCGGCGTGGCGAAAACCGTCTCGCCGGTCTGCCGGTGAACGCCCGCCAGCCGCGGGCCGGCGTCGGTGGCGATTTCACCGATGTCCTTATATTCGGCTGCACTGATGCCCTTGCCGTTCACCTCGAAAAAGTGGTACTCGGTTTCGCCGAGGATCAGCCCCTGGTTCACCAACCGCTGGAACGGCTCCTTGGTGCTGACCTGATCGAGGTCGTACAGCACCTTGTGCCAGAACCGCGCGTAAAGGAGGTGCAGCACCGCGTGCTCGACGCCGCCGACGTAGAGGTCGACGGGCATCCAGTACGCTTCCTTTTCCGGGTCGACGAACCGCTCGGCGTTGTGCGGGTCGATGTAGCGCAAATAGTACCAGCACGAGCCGGCCCACTGCGGCATCGTGTTGGTCTCGCGCGTCAGCGGCTCGCCGTCGACCGTGACCGACAGCCAGTCGGCGGCCTTGCTCAGCGGCGGCTCGGGGGTGCCGGTGGGCTTGAAATCGCTCATCTCCGGCAGGGCGACCGGCAGCAGCGCCTCGTCCACCGCCCGCGCGTTGCCGTCGGCGTCGAGCAGCAGGGGGAAGGGCTCGCCCCAGTAGCGCTGGCGGCTGAAGAGCCAGTCGCGGAGCTTGTACGTCGTGCGCCGCCGGCCGAGGCCCTCGTCGGCGAGGTGGTCGATCATCTTCGCCTTCGCCTCGGCGGTGGGCAGTCCATCGAGAAAGCCGCTGTTGATTGCAACGCCGTAATCCGTGAGCGCCGTGGCACGGGCGTCCCGCCCGCGTTCTTCTCTTTCCGCTTCGCTTGGGGCGGAAGGCGCAGACGCGGGCGGGACGCCCGTGCCACTGACGACCCGCCCGCGTTCTTCTCTTTCCGAGTCGCTTGAAGCGGAAGGCGCAGACGCGGGCGGGACGCCCGTGCCACGGACGACCGGCTTGATCGGCAGGTCGAACTTTTGCGCGAACTCAAAGTCCCGCTCGTCGTGCGCCGGGACGGCCATGATCGCGCCGGTGCCGTAGCCCATGAGCACGTAATCCGCGATCCAGACGGGAATCTCCTCGCCGCTCACGGGGTTGACCGCGAACGCGCCGGTGAAGACGCCGGTCTTCTCCTTCGCCTCCACCATCCGGTCGCGCTCGCTGCGATTGGCGGACCTGGCGCGGTAGGCGTCCACGGCCCCGCGCTGGGCGTGGTGGGTGATCGAGTCGACCAGCGGGTGCTCGGGCGCGAGGACCATGTAGGTGGCCCCGAACAGCGTGTCCGGCCGGGTGGTGAAGACCGTCACGCCCGCCTCGGCCTCGTCGGCGGCGGTGATCGGGTCGTCCGCGCCGCCGTGGGCGGGCAAAACTTGAAAGTCCACCTCCGCCCCCTCGCTCCGGCCGATCCAGTGCCGCTGCATCTCCTTCAGCGACTCGGGCCAATCCAGCCCGTCCAAATCCGCCAGCAGCCGGTCGGCGTAGGCGGTGATCCGCAGCATCCACTGCCGCATCGGCCGGCGCTCGACGGGGAAGCCGCCCACCTCGCTCCTGCCGTCGATCACCTCCTCATTGCTCAAAACCGTGCCGAGCGCGGGGCACCAGTTCACCGGCACCTCGTCCACATACGCCAGCCGCTGCCCGTCGATCACGGCCCGCTGCTCGTCGGCCGAGAGTTCGCGGAACAGCCGCTCGATGCCCAACTCGCCGCTGATGGCCTCCAATCCCTCGGTCGTGCGGTTCGTGACCACCGTGCCGTCCGGCGCGACCACCAGGTTCTCGTTCAGCAGTTCCGTCTCCAGGTGGCCGATCGGCATCGCCTTCTGCCGGAACGGGTCGAAATAACTGTTGAACAGTTGCAGGAAGATCCACTGCGTCCAGCGGTAGTACGACGGGTCGGTGGTGTTCACCTCGCGGTCCCAGTCGTAGCTCAGCCCCAGGGATTGAATCTGCCGGCGGAAGGTGTCGATGTTCGTCGCCGTCGTCTCGGCCGGGTGGGTGCCGGTTTTGATGGCATACTGCTCGGCCGGCAGGCCGAAGGCGTCCCAGCCCATCGGGTGCAGGACGTTGTGGCCGTTCATCCGCAGGAAGCGGGAATAAATGTCGGTGGCGGTGTAGCCCTCGGGGTGGCCGACGTGCAGGCCGCTGCCGCTGGGGTAGGGGAACATGTCGAGGACGAACGCCTTGGGCATCTCGCCCGCCTCGGCCGGGTCGAGGGCGCGGAAACACTTGTGCTGCCGCCAGTGGTCCTGCCATTTCCGCTCGACGGCGGCGAAGTCGTATCCCATGGGGCGGGATGATAGCCGAACCCCGCCCGCGCCGCCCCCGCGCCGAACTCGGACGCGGCCCGATTTTATTGGACCTTCGGCGGATGCAGTTCCGATAACCCTTTCGGGCGAACGAACCCCACCGCGCCGGCGGAGCCCGGCCGATGGGGGTTGCAGACGATCAACGCCCCGACAACCGCCCCCCGTTCAAGGATGAACCCGATGCCCTTCGCCGCCCACTCGCAGCTCACGACCTCCGCCCCGCGGCTCGCCGCCGCCGACCGCCGCCACGAGCCGCGGGCGGAGCGGGCCCAGACCGTCCGCGCCTACGACCCCGCCGCCGGCCGATCGCTGACGGGCGTGACGCGCGACCTCAGCCGCTCGGGCCTGTGCGCCGAGTTCGACGGCCGGCACGACCAACGGCCCCACCTGCGCGTCGGCCAGGCGCTGACCCTCCACATCGCCGGCCCGCGCCGACCGGGCGCCTCGGGCGCGGCGGCGGACGGGTCGGTGGCCCACCGCCTGCTGACCGCCCGCGTCGTCTGGCTCGCCCCCGTCCCCGGCCGCCCCGGCACCCTCGCGTGCGGCCTGGAACTCGCCAGCGGCGCCCCCTGCGCCGCCCACCCCGCCCGCTTAGCGGCTTAACGGAAGGGGTACGGAAGGGGTGAGGGAAGAGTGCTGCGTGCTGCGTGAGGATTTGAGTTGTCTTGGTGGGCCGGAACAAGCCGGTGTCTGAGCCGTCAGGCGAAGACCCGGGTCCGTTCGGCGTCGGGCGCGTCTCGCACTCCGAAAGAACCCAAGTCTTCGCCTTCGGCCGAGACACCGACTTGTTCCGGCCCATGGACGCGCTCTCAACTCCCCACGCACCACGCCGCCCACCTCACCACTATCATTCCGAATGCCCTCCCCCCGCCTCGACGTCATCAGCATCGGCGCCCTCGACCGCAACCTGCTCTGGAAGGAAATCCGGCCCGTCCGCACGCCGCACGCCACCTGCACGCTCGTCCGAACCGACGGGGCGGCGGGGGGCGGCGGCAAGGGGCGGGCGTCGATTCTGGTCGACCCCGGTTTGCCGCCGGTGGTCGTCAAGGCGCGGCTGGAGGAGCGCGTCGGCCCCCAGCAGGCGGCGGCGGTGTCGGCGATCTTCCTCACCAGCTTCCGCCCGCCGCACCGCCTTGGCGTGGGCCTCTTCCCCGGCGTGCCGGTTTACCTCCACGAACCCGAAATCGCCCACGCCCGCCGCGAACTCACCGACCTCCGCGACCGCGCGCGAACCGAGGGCATCGACGCCGCCCGCCTCGACGACGCGCTGGCCCTGCTGGGGCGGATCCGGCCCGCCCCCGACCGCCTCGCGCCGCAAATCGACCTCTTCCCCCTTCCCGGTTACACGCCCGGCACGGCGGGCCTGCTCGTCAGCGGCGCCGCCAGCACCACCCTGATCGCCGGCCCGGCGGTGCCGACGCGCGAGCACTTTTTGGCCGGCCAACTCCTGCCCGACGTCGCCGACCCCGACGCCGCCGCCGAGTCGCTCCGGGAGGCGTACGAGATCGCCGACGTGGTGGTGCCGGGCTTCGACAACTCGTTCTTGAGCCCCCGCGGCTTCGGAGGATGAGCCGTGGGGCGTGGGGCGTGGTGCGTGGTGCGTGGTGCGTGGGGCGTGGGGCGTGGGGCGTGGGGCGTGGGGCGTGGGGCGTGGGGCGTGGGGCGTGGGGCGTGGGGCGTGGGGCGTGGGGCGTGGGGCGTGGGGCGTGGTGCGTGGGGCGTGGTGCGTGGTGCGTGGTGCGTGGTGCGTGGTGCGTGGTGCGTGGTGCGTGAAGATTTGAGATGCTTCACTGGGCCGGAACAAGCCGGCGTCTGAGCCGAAGGCGAAGACCCGGGTTCTTCGGGGCGTTGACGGGTTCGGTTTCTTTGCGAAGCCGCAAGCGGCAGAATCCTTCCCACGCACCACGCACCACGCACCACGCGACCTACACGAACTCCCCACCCACCTCGAACGTGCCATCCCCCGCCTCGCGGCAGTTGGTCACGCGGATCTCGCACCGCACGCGCTGCGACCCGAGGCCGAAGTCGATGGCGAAAAACGCCCGCGGCGGCAGCGCGATCGGGCTGCGGAAGGCGATGCCGTGCCGCGACAGGTTCACGCCGCGGACCTCCCACCGCTCGTGCGGGTCGGTCGCGGTGGGGCTGGCGATGAAGGCGTCGCACGCCTCGGTCCGGCGCAGGCTGCGGCGGCGGTCCTCGAAGTCGTCGGCCAGTTTCACGCCCCCCGCCGCGTCCGGCACGCCCACCGAGACGGCGGCGAGGGAGTGGTCGAAGGCGGAGTCGTCCAAAACCGCCACGCCGGCGGCGGCGGACGGGGAAAACGGCGGGGGGGCAATTGGGGTCATGCCCCTCTCATCGGCCCGACGCGGCAATGCTTTAACCGCCCGCTTTATCGGACGCGGCCGGCACGCCAATTGCACCCACCTCTACCGTTCAGACGCAGTAACCCGAAGGAGCGACCGACATGGCCGAGAAGACCGACGAGACGAAGCAGACCACGAAGCAGACCGCCAACGTGGACACCGACCAGAGCACCCCCAAGCACGCCTATGCCACCGGCCCGACCTCCGTCGACGGCATCGTGGCCGACGATTTGCCCGGCGAGGGCCGCGGCGGCGTCGAGACCGACCCGGCGAAGATCCTGGCCCGCAAACTGCCGCAGAAGACCGGCGAGACCGATGCCGGCTTCACCGGCCTCCGCGCCGACCCCGACCTCGCCGCCGCCGACGAGGACGGCGGGCGGGGCGAAAACTAGGCGTTAGACGCCCCGTCGGCGTCAGTCCTTCGACATCGCCCCGGCCGCCGTCAGCAGCCCGCCGATGCCGATCATGCCGACGGCCGCGAACGGGGCATACTCCCCGAACACCGAGACCAGACGGAACTGCATGCCCATCAGCGGCAGAATGAACGACCCGACGCCCAGAACCAGCAGCCAAATGCCAATGCCCTTCATCGAAAACCTCCCGTAATCAGTCCGACGTTGTGAAATGTGCCAACCCGCCGCACCCGCGACAGAATGGCATTAACCGACCTTCACGGCCGGTGTGGGCGGAAGATAACGCGGCGCGGGTCGGCCGTGCAAGAAAATAATTCCGCCACGTCCATTTTGCTGCCGAAGGCGAATTCGCGGCGGCGGAAAATCGCGGCGGGTTGTCAAGCCCGCCGGTTTCTCCCACAATGGAGGCCGTCCCGAAACGAAGCAAGCGACCAACCGAAAGGATTTCCAGTGGCAGACGAGAATCAGGGCCCGCGCCTCGCGGGCAGCGGCGACGAGAACGACGGCGGCACCCAGCCCGCCCAGCCCAACCAGCAGGGCGATAACCCCCAGGGCGTGCAGGTCATGCTCGACGAGCGCGACCTCAAGTCGATGTACGCCAACGCCTACCGCATCCACACGTCGGCCGAGGAGGTCATCATCGACCTCGGCTTCAACATGCCCAACCCCAACCCCCAGCCCAACCAGCCGCAGGCAATGCTCTTCCGCGTCACCGACCGCGTGATCATGAGCTACCCCAACGCCAAGCGGCTCAACCAGTCGCTCACGCAACTGGTCAAGCGGTTCGAGCAGCAATTCGGCGAGATTCCGACGCAGCCCAAAAGGTAATACCGAGGGAGGAGGGACTGGGGATGAGTGCTGGGGCAGAATGATTTTCGCCCTCAGCACTCACCCCTTGTCCCTCACTCCTGATTTTCCCCCACGTCCGGCGTGCCGCCCTTGCCGCCTTGGCGGGGGTGGCGGGTGTTGCCGGCGGGGAACTGGCCGCGGCCCATCGGGGCCTCGTCCCAGCCCAGCGGCTCCTCCTCCTTCATTGAGTGGTCCGGCACCGGCGAGATCGGCTTGCTCGGGTCGTGCTCGGCCGACGTCGCGGGCTGATCCGTCTCCGACACTGAACCGTCCGTTGATGACTCCTGCAGGTTCTGCTGGCGGCCCTGCTGGTGGGGCTCGGGGCGGGCCCGCTGCTGGTTCGGGTCGATGTCCGACAGGTCCGGCGTGTCGCGCTGGTTCACCGCATCGTCGGCCGTCAACTCGCGCGACTCCGACTGGTTCACGACTGCCTCGTCGACCTCATCGTCCTCGGGCGCGGGGGTGAAGTGGTTGGCGTCCATCTGCCCGCCGACGTCCTCCTGCGCCGGCTTGGCGCGCTCGTAGGTGTTGGCGGTGTCCGGCACCTCGCCCCGCTGATTCTGCGCCGCGTCGGCGGCGGCCACGCGGTCGGTTTCCTCCTGCGGCTCACTCTTGACGTGCGATTGGGCTTGCGACTGTTGCGATTGGATCTGATTCATTTTCAATCCTTCCTTTTCGGTGAAGGATACTACGGCCCGGTCGGCCGGCGGGCCGGCGTGGGCCGCAAAACTGAAAGTCGGCTCACGACACTTCACCCCAAATCCATCTTGATCACCCCGCGCTGCCGCTTGACGGCGATCACCCGCTGCTTCAACTGCTCGAACAGCGGCCTGGAGTTCGGCAGGCTCCGCAACTGCAGGTTGGGGGTTGTCTTATCGTTGCTGTCCACCTCGATCGTGCCGACGCCGAAGATGCGGTCGAGCGGCGACTGGTGGAACGAGAGGTCGTCGACGTGCCAGAGTTCGAGGGTGTCGATGCTCTTGCCGATCAACCCGCGCTCGTAGTCGATGCGGTAGTTGGAGATGCGGTAGTGCTCGCGCCGCACGATCAGCGCCGGCAGCGTCAGCAGCAGCAGGCCGGCGACGATCAGGCCGGCGGTGATCCACCACAGCGGCCAGTCCTGTAGGTAGGCGTAGACCAGCGGCGCGGCGATGAGGGCGAGGCCCAGGCCGGTCCAGAGGAACAGCGTCCCGAGCTCGCCGCGGAGCAGCGGGGAGCCCTCGTAGTAGACCTCCTCCTCGTCGCCGACCTCCGCGTGCGGCCCACGCGGCGGCGGGATCGGGTCGGACGAGAGGGGGCCGGGGTCGTAGGGGTGGTCCATAAAAGTCCTTTCGCGGCCTGGGCCGTGGCACGGGCGTCCCGCCCGCGTTCTGAACCAGAAAACAGTGAAGTCGGTGAAATGCTTCCATGCGCAGGCGCGGGCGGGACGCCCGTGCCACGGTTCACCCGCGCCCCAGCGTTTCGATCCGCTCCCACATCGCCTTCGGCACCGGCACCACGCTCAGCCGGCCGATGCGGAGCAAATCGAAGCCCTCGAACACCGGGTCGCCCTTCATCGCCGCCAGCGTCACCGGCGCCGCCAGCGGCTTGCCGGCCTTGAGGTCGACCACCACGCGCTTGTCGTCGTCCGACGCCGGGTCGGCATAGGGTGCCGACGCGACCGCCGCCGTGCCGACAACGGCCTTCTCCTTGCCGGTGTGGTAGACGAGCGCCCTATCCCCCTTCGCCATGCCGCGCAAGTGCTTGAGGGCCAGGTTGTTGCCGACGCCGTCCCAGACCGTCTGCCCGTCGGCCAGCAACTGGTCGAACGAATAGTCCGTCGGCTCGGTCTTCAGCAGCCAGTAGGCCATGAAAGTTCCGGTAGGTCGTGGGTGGAAGGTAGTAGGTGGAGGGGAAAGAGGAATCGAGATCCTTCTATCTACTACCTACTCCTCCGCCCCGAAGAACAGTTTCAACTCCCGCTCCGCGCTCTCCGGCGAGTCGGAGCCGTGGACGAGGTTTTGCGTCGCGTCGAGGCAGAAATCGCCGCGGATCGTGCCCGGCAGGGCCTCGGTGAACTTGGTGGCCCCCATCATCTTGCGGGCGATGGCGATCGCCTCCTCCCCCTCGAGCGCGAGGACGACCACCGGCGAGCCGGTCATGAACCCCACCAGCCCGTCGAAGAACGGCTTGCCCTGGTGCTCGGCATAATGCTGGTGGGCGGTCTCTTTGGGAATGGTCATCATTTTCATCGAGACGACCGCGAGGTGCTTCCTCTCGAACCGGCCGACGATCTCGCCGACGAGCTTGCGTTGCACGGCGTCGGGCTTGAGGATGATCAGGGTGCGTTGAATGGACATGCGGGAGTTATACCCGAACTTCGGGCGTGGCGGTAGCGAGCGGCAGCCGGCCCGGCGCAAACCTTCGAAGCCGTCCCCGATTAGCCGCCCCCGCTTGCGGGGCGCTTGATCGCCTCGAACGCGCCCCGCAAGCGGGGCGGCCAAACGGGGACGGAAACGGGTGATGCCGCATTTGGCACATGCGGCGCACAGAAAAAGCCCGGCCGCATTGATGGCGGCCGCGCCATTAACTGTCTGCAAGTCCGACCAACCCACCCTCACGCGGCGGCGTCGGCGGGGGTGTAGTTGCGCTTGGTCGGCTTCACCACCAGCCCCATGCGGATGGCCTTGGCGCTGACCTTGATGCGGACGATCCGGCCGTCGACCACCGCGCGGACCTTTTGGATGTTCGGCTTGAACTTCCGCTTGCTGATGCCGGTGATCTTCGTGCCGACCCCGCCGAGGTACTTCGCCTTGCCGCGCGTGGTCTTGCTGCGGCCCATGGTGGTCTTCTTACCAGTAAAAAAGCAAACGCGGGGCATCGGGGTCCTCTTCTCAATCGGTGGTCTGAAACGGAGGGCAGTCTAGCGCGGCCGGGGCGGGCAGTCCACCCCCGGCCCCCGGCCTGCCGGTCGGTCTGCCCTTACCGCACCGCGCCCGTCGGGGCGGGGCCCTGCAGGGTCGGGAAGGTGTTCTGCTCGACCTCGCGCTGGATGATGATGCTCGGCTTGACCAGGATCAGCAGCACGTTCTCGTCCTTGGCGCGCGAGCGGTTGGTGAACAGCCGCTTGAGGAAGGGGATTTTGCTGAGCACCGGCACGCCGGCCTCGCGCTCGATCTCGCCGCTGACGGTTTGGCCGCCGAGCAGCAGGGTGCCGCCGTCGGGGACGCTGACGGTGGTGCGGACCTCGGTGATCTGGATTTCCGGCTGCTGGATGAAGCCGCTGCCGCTGACCGGGTCGTTGCTGACCACGCCGCCGGTGGTGGTGGTGGCGTTGCCGAAGACCGTGCCGCCGAAGACCGGGAAGGTCCGCAGGGCGATGAGGGTGGCGAGCTGCGGCCGCAGGCTGAGGGTGACGTACTTGCGGTCGCTGCTGACGGTCGCCTGCACGTCGAGCACGACGCCGGACTCGACGATGTCGATGGTGGGGTCGAAGCCGACGGCGTTCTGGCCGACGACCGGCGTGAGGTCGCTGATGTACGCCTGCTGGGTGGCGATGAGGATGTAGGCCCGCTGGCCGTTGAAGAGCGTGACGCGCGGGGCGGTGAGCTGGGTGCGGTTCTGGTTCTGCTGGCTGGCGCGGATGAGCAGGCTGGCCTGGAAGTCGTCGAGGAAGGCCTGGACGGTGGTCTGCAGGCCGGTGCCCATGAATCCCGCCCCGCCGAGGCCGCCCGCCACGCCGCTGTTGAGGTTCGTGGGGTCGGTGAAGGCGATGGAGTTCTGGCTGACCGTGACGGGGTTGAACGTGCCATTGGCGACTTGATTTTGGTTCTGGCGATTGCCAGACCCGACCGCGAGGCCGCCGTTATTGGGAACGCCGGGGAAACCGACGCCCTGCTGCTTGCCGGTGTTGAAGCTGAAGTCGAAGTCGACGCCGATGTCCTCGAGGAAGTTCCGCTGGACGGTGAGGAAGCGGGCCTCGACGCTGACCTGGATGGCGCGGCTCTCGCGGAGCTTTTCGAGCAGTTTGCTGAGCGACGACTGGTTCTCGGGGGTCTGGGTGACGATGAGCTGGCCGCTGAGTTCCTTGATGCTGCCGATGTTGCCGCCGTTGTCGGTCCAACTGTCGCGCGCCACGGTGCTCTGGATGAGTTGGATGATGTTGTCGACGAGCTCGGTGCGGGTGGGGCCCTGGTCCTGCTCGTTCTGGCTGTTCTGCCCGTTGCCGCCGAACAGGCCCTGCCCGCCGCCCCCGCCGCCGCCGCCCCCCCCGCCGCCGCCGCTCCCGCCGCTGGCGCTGCTGTTCTGCAGGTTGAAGTCCGGGGCGTTGGAGAAGTCCGGCACGTTGATGATCAGGTCGCGGATGTCGTAGACGCGGGTGGCGACGTTGCGGGCGAGGTCGTCCTGGGTGCTGATGGTGATCACGCCCTGGTCGATGGTGTAGGTCAGCGGCGTGCCGCCGCCGCTGACGTCGGCGAGGATCGTGGCGAGCACCTTCCGCAGCGGCACGTTCCGCAGCCGGGCCGACACCTGGGCGTTGCGGTCGATGCCCGCCTGCTCGAGCGCCCGGTAGTTCACGAAGATGTTCGCCTGCGTGGTGTCGCGCAAAAACTCGATCACGTCGGCGAACGGGCTGCCGTCGAAGCGGACCTCGGGGATCGGGTTGTCCAGCAGCGACTCCACCGCCGCGTCGGTCGCATTGTCGCCGCGCTCGGCGGCGAGGGTGCGGTCGCGGCGGTCGCTCAACTCGGGCCAGTTCGGCGGGTAGCGCAGCACGTCGTTGTACGGGATGCGCTTCTCCTCGGCCTCGTTGAAGGTCTCGACGTACTGCTCGCGGAACTGCTCCTGGTACAGCCGCTGGGTGGCGAGCTGGATGCGGTCGCGCAGCAGCGGCCGGGCCCCGACGGCATAGTCGTTGCGCGGGTCGATGCTCAGGATCTGGTTCACCACGCCCTCGGCCGCCACGAAGTTGCCCTGGCTGGTCAGCCGCATCGCCTCCTGCACGCGGTTGGCGATCAGGTCGCGGCGCTCGCGGTCGGCGGCGGCGGCCTGGTCGGCGGTGGTCTTGGCGACGTTCTCGCTGTTGGTGTTCTGCTGCTGCTGCTTGAACGCCAACTCCTGCGCGTTGATCGCCGCCGTCAGGCTGTTGATCCGCGAGTCGAACTCCTGGATCTCCGACGGGGCGAAAATCGAGGGGTTCACCCGCCGGGCGGTCTGGGCGCGGAGGACGGCGGCGCGGGCGTCGGCGAACTTGTTTTCGTCCAGGGCGGTCTGGGCGTTGGCGGCGGCGGTCTCGAAGTCGAAGCGGATCTCGTCGCGCTGCCGCTCGATCACGGCCGGGAAGTTGTCCCCGCCCGCCCCGCCGCCGGCGGGGAGTTGGCCGCTCTGGGTGAGCAGGTTGGTGCGGGCGGCGGCGGCGTCGACGTTGGACGGGTCGGTCTTGGCCGCCTCGGTGTAGAGGGCGAGGGCCTGGTCGACGTTGCCCGACCGGCGGGCGGCGTCGCCCTGCTTCAGCAGCTCCTTGGCCTTGAACGCCGCCTGCTGCTGGCGGATCTGCTCGCTCTTGGCCTCCACGTCCAGCCGCGACGGGCCGGCGGCGCCCGACATCATCGGCGACCCCATCGGCGGGTTGGCCGGCGCGGCCATCGGCGGGGTCGTGCGGCGGGGCTGGGGGTTGGCCGGGGCCGTGTTGGCCGGGGCGTTGAAGCGGACCGGCGGGGCGGTGGTGTCGGCGGCGGCGACAGCGGCGTCGGCCGTGCGGTCGTTCACGATGCGGGGGTCGCCGCCGGCGTTCGCGTTGTTGGCGTTGGCGGCGGCGGTGCGGACGTCGCGGACGGCGGTGGCCTTCTGCTTGTCGTCGATCATCTGCAGGTACTTCGCCGGGCTCGTGTCGAACAGGCCGGGCTTGTAGCCCATCCGCTGGGCGGTGGCGAAGTTGGCGCGGGCGCCGGCCATGTCGCCGTTCTCGTACTGCTGCTTGCCGAGCAGGTAGGCCGAGCGGGCATCGGTCGCGCCGGCGGGATTAGCATTGTTCGACGGCGCCGGCTGCGCGGGCCGCATCGTGGCCGGGGCACTTCGGTCGGGCTGCGGGGTGGCGGCCTGCGAGGGCGCGCCGAAGGTGACGCGGCCGGTCCCGCCGCCGGTCCCGCCGGTCGAGGCCGCCGGGGCGGTCGGGGGGTCGGACGAGACCGCGTCGCCGGTCGCCGCGGCCGGCACCGCGTCGGCCATCGCGTCGCGCGACATCGCGGAGGGGGCCGGCGTCGCGGCGGCCATCGCCGGCATGGCGGGGTTGGCGGCGGGCTGCCCCGCGTCGGCGGGCATCTGCTGCTCGATGTCGCGCAGGTAGTTCCGCGGGCTCTTCTTGAACAGCGGGGCGTTGTACCCCACCGCGTCGAGGGCGGCGAACTGCGGGCGGGCGGCCTGCAAATCGCCGCCGTTGAAGTGCTTCACCGCCGAGTTGTAGACGTCGCCGAGGCTCTGGCCCTCCTGCTCCATCTTGGCGCGGGCGAGCTGGACCTGCTCGCGGGCCTTGCTCTGGGTGGCGGGGTCGGCATAGTCGTTCATGTAGGCGGCGCGGTAGTGGCTGATCGCCTCGACCCAGTTCTGGGCCATCCACGACTTCTGGCCGGCGTCGAACTCGGCCCGCGCCTGCCGGCGGCGGCCGGCGGCGGCGTCGGCGTCGGACAGGGCCTTGTTCAAGTCCTGCCGCCCGGACGCCGACAGGCTGTCGGGGGCCACGCCCTGCAGCGTGCGGGTCGCCTCCTCGAAGTTCCCCTGGCGGTACTGCTGGCGGCCGAGGTCGAGCTTCTGCGAGTCCGTCATCGACGCCGCGGACGACCCGCCCGCATTGCCGCCCATCGTGCCGGCGGCGGGGAGGGCGGCATCGTCGGCCGGCTGGTCGGCGGGCTGGTCGGCGGCGGCGAGCAGGGCGCGGAGGTTCGGCACGCCCGGCGCGGGGGCGGCGGCATCCTCGGCGGCGGCGGCGCGGCCGGCGAACAGCCCGGCGGCCACCGCCGGGGCCGTCACCGCGACGGCCAGCGCCAGCGCCGACCGGCGCGACCGGCGGGCGGCGAGTCGACCGTTCTCAACGGCGGGGGTGGACGAGGCGGACGACGGGGCGGGGGTGCTGTGCATCGGGGTGAACTCCGGGGCGGTGGGGGCTAGCGGCACGGTGCTCCTGCGAGGGGTGGCCGGTCGGTGCGACGGGTGCAACGGCCGGCGGCTCGGGGACTGGTTACATCGTCAAACGACTTCTGCGGACGGTCGAACTGTGGCCCGGCTCCGTTGGGAGCCGCACGCCGCTCGGGGCGCGGCGTGGAGAATAACCGCCCGCCCACCGCGTTGCAAACAGATCGTGCGAACCGAACCGGGAGAAAATTTCGCGGGGGCTTGACCGGCGCCAGTACGGCCGCGAATCGGGCCGGTTTCTGGCGGTTTCGGCCCGAACGCGGTAGCCTGCGGGCATGGTGCCGCTGTTCATCGCCGTCGGGTCGGGCCTGCTGTTCCTGCTGGCCTATCACACCTACGGGCGGTGGCTGGGCCGGAAGATCTTCCGCCTCTCCGCCACCGCCGTCTGCCCCAGCGTGCGGCTGGAGGACGGCGATGATTACGTGCCGACGTCCAAGGCCGTGGTCTTCGGCCACCACTTCACCAGCATCGCCGGCACCGGGCCGATCGTCGGGCCGGCCATCGCGGTCATGTGGGGCTGGCTGCCGGCCCTGCTGTGGGTGCTCCTCGGCAGCATCTTCATCGGGGCCGTCCACGACCTCGGCTCGCTCGTGGTTTCGCTGCGGAACGACGGCCAGACCGTCGGCGACATCGCGGGGCGGGTCATCGCGCCGCGCGTGCGCATCCTCTTCCTCTGCGTGCTCTTCCTCGCGCTGACGATCGTGCTGGCGGTCTTCGGGCTGGTGATCGCCAACGTCTTCGACCTCTACCCGCAGTCGATCGTGCCGTGCCTGGTGCAGATCCCGATCGCGGTGGGCATCGGCGTCTGGCTGCACCGGCGGGGCGTGAACCTGCTGGTGCCGTCGCTGCTGGCGCTGGCGCTGATGTACCTGTCGGTCATCTACGGCGACTGGGGCCCGCTGCATTTCGTCAATCACTATCTCGGCGGCGAGCAGGGCGTGGCGGGCGACGGGCTGCCGCTGTACGTCTGGACGCTGTTTTTGCTCGGCTACGCCTACGTCGCCAGCGTGATCCCGGTCTGGGCGCTGCTGCAGCCGCGCGACTTCATCAACAGTTTGCAACTGCTCAGCGCGCTGGGGCTGATCGTGGTCGGCCTGGCGACGGCGGCGTTCATCGGCGGCGCGCCGCCGGTGGAAGGGGCGAGTCGCCCGCCGCTGGCGATGGCCGCCCCGGCGGTGAATCTTCACCCGGTCGGCGCGCCGCCGATCGCGCCGTTCCTGTTCATCACGGTCGCGTGCGGGGCGATCAGCGGCTTCCACTGCCTGGTGAGCAGCGGCACGTCGAGCAAGCAACTCAAGAGCGAGGCCGACGCCCGGTTCGTCGGATACGGGGCGATGGTGACGGAGGGGTTTCTGGCGGTGCTGGTGATCCTGGCGTGCGCGGCGGGGCTGGGGTTGGGGGTTAGGCCGGAATTGAAACCCTTTGGCAGCGGCACCGTTAACCCGACGACCGGAAAGATGAGTGAGGACGCCGCCCGATTTATTGAAGCAACCAGAGCCTTCAACTTCGTAGAGCCAACTCAAGGGCTTTCCCTAATGCTGGTTTCTGACGGTGAATACTCGTCGCAAATTGTATTTCCATCTAATTCACCGGAGCAATCCGCCATCGTACATGTCAATCCGAGGATAGCGACTTACCTCCCGAGTGCTGGCGTCTGGATCGGGCGTAGCGAGAGAATCTTTCCCGCACCCGACATCTCAACGCTGCCGCCGGAATATCCCGTAGTCTATGACGAACTCTACCGTCCGACAGAAGTCGCTTTAACGGGTGCCACCGCGTGGTCCACAACCTATCGCTCCTGGCAATCCTCCGGCGGCCTCGCCTCGACGGTGGGGGCGTTCGTGACCGGCGCGTCGAACTTCGTGGCGGCGGTGGGGGTGCCGCGGGGGGTAGCGGTGGCGTTGATGGGCGTGCTGGTCGCCAGCTTCGCCGGCACCACGATGGACACCGCCTGCCGCCTGCAACGCTACGTCGTGCAGGAGCTGGCCGGCACCCTGTGGAACGGGCGTCCCGCCCGGATTCTTTCTTCAACGCCATCCGCAGGTGAATTCGCAGAGGAATCCGCAGAGGAATCCGGGCGGGACGCCCGTTCCACAATAAACAAGCACCTTGCCACGCTCATCGCGGTGGTCTCGGCCGCGGCGCTGGCGGCGGTCCCGTCGCCGGGTCAACCTTGGTCGCTGGCGGGCGCGGGCAAGGGGGGGATGATTCTGTGGCCGCTGTTCGGGGCGACCAACCAACTGCTCGGCGGGCTGGCGTTCCTGGTGATCCTCTTCCACCTCCGCCGGCGGTCGGTGGCGACGTGGTTCCTGGTCGGCCCGATGCTGCTGATGCTCGTCATGCCGGCGTGGGCGATGCTCTACGACCTGCCGGCGTGGATCGCGGGCCGGCGGTGGGTGCTGGCGGGCATCTCGCTGGCGACGCTGGGGCTGGAGGCGTGGATGGTGGTCGAGGCCGCCCTGGTCTACCGCAAGGTCCGCGGCGTGCCGGAGCCGACGGCGGGCGAGGAGGCCGGGCTGCGGGGGTTCGAGGTGGTTTTGTCGGACTGAAGCGGGTGAACCACGGAGGGCACGGAGAAACACGGAGGAAGTCACGGAGGGGAAGAGGTAGCCGAGGCAGAGCCAAGGCATTTCTTCCTCTCCGTGAGTTCCTCCGTGTTTCTCCGTGCCCTCCGTGGTTTATCGCTTGAGGACCGCCTACTGCTGCGGCAGGGTCGGCAGGGGGTTGGGCTGCTCGTAGAGGCCGTTCCACTTGAGGGTCCAGAGCTCGATCAGCGGCACGGTGGAGGCGTGGCCGTCGGCGAACACGACGTTCACATTCTTGCCGTGTCGGGCGATGCAGAAGCGGTCCATGTTATTGCTGGCAAAGTCGCCGGCCGGCTCGCCGACCGTCAGGTTCGGCGGGGGCACGTCGGTGCCGCGCGGCCAGCCGTCCTCCCACGCCGAGTCCGCGAATACCGGCAGTTCGGTGGACATCTTATACGTCGCGGGGTTGACCCAGCGCCGCTGCTGATCGCGGGGCAGGTGGAAGAAGCGATTGCCGCCGTCGTTGATCGTGCCCTCCTGCGTGATCTCCGGGGCGAGGAAGCACCACCCGTTAAAGCCGTAACTGCTGTACGCCTGCTCGAAGACGATGTCATCGGTGCTTGGGCCCCAGGTGGTGCTGGCCGAGCCGTAGGCGTCGGTCGTGTTGGCGCCGCCGGAAAGCTGCGACGCCTCGGGGCAGATCAGCACCTTGGGCATGATGATGTCATTCCGAATCGACCCTTGCCCCGGCATCGCGGGCTGGTCGAAGAGCTTATTCTGGCCGTAGTACGGCGCGAGGAGCGCGACCCAGTGGTCCAGATGCTCGAGGCTGTAGAGCGGCGGGCGGTTCTGGTTGTCCGTCATGTAGAGCTGCAGCGCGGCGCCGAGCTGGCGGACGTTCGACAGGCAGGCGACGGTGTTGGCCGCCCGGCGGGCGCGGCCGAGGGCGGGCAGGAGGATCGAGATCAGCAGCGCGATGATGCCGATCACCACGAGCAGCTCGACGAGGGTGAAGCCGCGCGTGGGCGTCGGGCGGCAGGCGTGGGTCTGGAAACCGGACGGGGCGGGGTGGGGGGCAAAAATCATGAACGGATCCTCGGGGCAAAACGTCTACCCGACGGGCAAGCCTTCGGCGTGGCAACCCTTCGGCGTGGCAAGAACTCGCCGGGCGTCAGCCCTCCGAACTCGGAAGGGTCGTCCAAGTGATACGCCACGCGGGGCGTGTCGTTCGACCGCGCGGGGTGCGGCCAACCCTGCGAAAGCCGCAGCAGGTGCCGCCCGGCGACGGGAGGCGAAGCAGGCCCGCCCGGCTTTCGCCGGTCGGGCCCGGAGGTAAGGGCCGAGGCCTTAGGCCGAGCGGCGACGGCGGAGCAGGGTCAGCCCGCCGAGGCCCAGCAGGCCGAGCGAGGCCGGCTCGGGGACGGCGGAGGCCAGGCGGAAGTTGTCCGCCAGCAGCAGCGGGGTGCCGTCCAGCTTGTCTAGGAAAACCCGGAGGGTGTCGCCGGCAGCAATTCCCGTCGCGGGCAGCGTCACGCTGTAGTTCGAGTACCCCAGCGACGGAGCGTTCGGGGTGGTCCCCGTCTGCAGGGCGGTGAGGGGAACGAACGTCACCACGGGCGCTGCGCCACTGGTGACGTCCTGAAGCCCGACGTTGGCACCGGCGAAGGATGCGCCCGCGCTGGCAGTGCCGCCGCGCGAGGCGAGGGCGACGGTCAGGGTGTAGCTGGCCGCACCCGCAGAGCCCGCGCCCGTCAGGTCTTGGAAGATGCTAATCGGCGCCTGCCCGTTGCCCAGGAACACCGCTTGCTTCCCGTCGGTCGCGCCGGGGGTGGCTGCAGGGACGCCGGCCGTGCCGGAGAAGTCGCCGATGTTCTGGATGCCCACGTCCGTGCTGCCGTTGGCAGCGACCACGCCGAAATTGGGTGCCCCAAAGCTGAAGGTGCCGGTGGCCTGAACCGGAGTCTCGAACGAGCCACCCGGCACGTTGATGACCGCGGCGGAGGAAACGGCGGCGGTGGCCGCGACGAGGATGCCGGCGATGCCGGCGAGCGGGGTACGATGCATAAACTGCCTCCTGAAAATGCGGATCCGGTCCGAATCCACAGTGGGTTGCCGCAGGGTGAAGGTGGGGAACACCCCCGTCTCAATCTCCGCAGCTAATACTATAATGAATTATGTTGACGCGATTGTCAATCAACGTGTTCCGCGCCGGCACCGCTATTGTTACGCCTTGTAGAGCACCGGGTTCAGCTCGGTGTCCACCACCTCGCCGACGGTCGCGCCGGGCATCCAGCGGTCGATGTCGGCCCGGCGGGCGGCGCTGTTCGGCTCGATCAGGCGGGCGCCGTCGGCGATGTAAATCACGGTCATCACGCGGCGCGGCTGCTCGGTGCTGTTGGCGCCGGCGCGGTGGAAGGTCCACCCGTAGTGGTAGCTGACCTCGCCGATGTCGAACGGCTCGTCCACCAGCGGCAAACCGTGGTCGAGCAATTCCTTGTTGATCTTCTTCTCGCTGTCGTCGCTGATCTCCAGGTTCCGCCCGACGGCGTACTTCTGGCTGGTGCTGCTGAACTGCAGCGGGCCCATCTCCCGGGGCGTCTGCTGCAGGGGGATCCAGACGGTCACGGTGTTGTCGGTGTCCACGGGCCAGTAGTACTGGTCGGCGTGCCACGGCGTGATGCCGCCGCCCGGCTCCTTATACAGGGCCTGGTCGTGGTACATCCGCACCCCGTCGACCCCCATCAAATCGGCGGCGATTTTGGCGAGCTTTCTGCTGAAGGCGAACGCCTTCACCTCGTCGCTCTTGGTCCAGACGTTCATGATCTGCAGGAACGCCTTCTCGTAGGTCGAGCGGTCCCCCATCGCCTTGGTCTGCGTGTTCAGGCGGTCCACCTCGCGGCTGACGACCTCGTTGAAGTGCCGGACCGTCTCGGGCTTCAGGACGTGCTTGAGCTTGATGAACCCCTGGTCCTGGAACTGCTTGACCTGCGCGTCGGTCAGGGCGAACTCGCCGTTCAGGTCGGCGTCGAGTTGCGGGTCGAGCCCCGTGTCGGTGTCTGCGGTCATCGTTGCCATCCTCGGATCTCCTTTAGTACGGGTATGGAGGATTCTAACCGGTCCAACATCCATTACTTTGCAAGTCTTGACAAACTTCGGTACTCTGTTCCCGTTCGATACGCACTGCGCAGTGGGTGCGCGTTAAGAAGTCGTCAGCCGGAGACGCAAATGGATGTGGACCGCCCGATGCAACGGCTGCGCCTGGAGGACGTCCCGCACCGGGTCGCGGAATCCTTCACGGCGCGGCTGTTCTGCCAGCCCTCGTTCCCGTTCCTGTGGCACTACCACCCGGAGGTGGAGGTCACGCTGGTGGGGCGGGGGCGGGGCACGCGGTTCGTCGGCGACTCCATCGAGCGGTTCGGCGAGGGGGACCTGTGCCTGCTCGGCAGCGGCACGCCGCACACCTGGCGGTCGGACCGGGTGGTGCGGGGGGAGGAGGAGGGGGTGATGTCGCTGGTGCTGCAGTTCCTGCCCGAGTGGTGGGCGGGGCAGTTGGGAACCGTCGCCGAGTGCCGATCGGTCGGGCGATTGCTGGCGGACGCGGGGCCGGGGCTGGCGTTCGGTCGGCAGACGGCGGCGGCGTGCGAGGGGCCGATGCGGCGGCTGTTCGACGCCCCCGCCGGCTCGGCGCGGCGGGTGGCGGGGCTGATCGAGGTGTTATCGACCCTGGCCGAGGCCGACGGCCCCGGCGACCGCCGGCCGCTGGCGACGGACGTCACGGGCCTGCGCGCCGGCCGCGAGATCGACCCGCTCGACCACGCCGCCGTCTCGCGCGTGCTGGGCGAACTGCACCGCCGCGACGGCGACCCCCCGACCCAGGCCGAGGCCGCCGCCCTCGTGAACCTCTCGCCCCCGGCCTTCAGCCGGCTGTTCAAGCGGCACGTCGGCAAAACCTACGAGCGCTACGCCAACGACTGGCGCCTCGCCTCGGCCTGCCGCCTGCTGCTGGAGACCCCCGACGACATCACCGGCATCGCCTACGCGGCGGGGTTCAACAATTTGTCGAACTTCAACCGCCGCTTCAAGGCCGCCAAGGGCATGACCCCGCGGGAGTACCGCCGGTCGGCGGTGAGGTGATCGGCCCGGGTCAACCGAAGACCAGCAGCGTGGAGAACATCACGATCCAGACGACGTCGAGGAAGTGCCAATACATCGCCGCGTGGCGCGGGCCGATGTAGGACTCGTGGTCGTAGCGGTTGTGGAAGGCCTTGAAGGTCACGAGGCCGAGGAAGATGATGCCGCCCGCGACGTGCAGGGCGTGGAGGAGGATGAGGAAGAAGACCACGCCGTAAAGGGTCAGGCCGGTCGCCTTGAGGGCCTGGTGCTGGTTCAGCAAGTCGATCATGGCCGGGGTCTGCACGATGCAGAACATCACGGCGAGGCCGGAGGTGACCACCATCCACTTGCGGAACGCCGCCAGCCGCTCGCGCCGGACGTTGTTCACCGCGAGGTGGATCGTGAGGCTGGCCGCCAGCACGAGGGCGGTGCTGAGCCAGAGTTCCCACGGGAAGGTGAGCCGGCCGAACGGCGGGCGGTTGCCGGCGAAGGCGCGGATCGCCACATAGCCCAACATGCTGGAGAGGAAGAGCATCGCCAGGGAGGCGAGGAAGAGCCACATCCCGATGGTGTAAGTCTTCACCGGGACGTTGTGGCGGTGGGGCGCGGCGGGGGGGTTGCTCATCCTGCCGGATCGTAGGGGTGGCGGGCGGGAGGCCGGCCTAACACGCGGATTGTCGCAGGTCAAATCTGGTGAAGTAAGTTCGGGTGCCGCGAATTGAGGTACTCTTGAACCCGTGGCACACGAAGTTACTTCAGACGGTGCGCTGTTCACTTCTGCGGGCTGGCGGCGTAGCCGTTGGGGGGCTCGAGGGCGGGCTGGTACTCGCTGGAGTCCATCGTGGCGATGGAGATGAACAGCGCGACGAAGCCGAGGGAGAAGAACAGCACCAGGCCGTTGAAGGGGCTGTCCCACCACAGGTGCATGAAGAACATCGCCACGAGCATCGCCTTGGCGACGGCGATGAGCATGGCGACCCAGATGTTGAACGGGCCGAGGTCGACGAAGTGCATCGCCACGGTAAGCACCGTCAGCACCAGCAGGCCGAGGAACACGCTGATGAGCACCCACTTGGGCACCGGGTGGGCGTGGCCCTCGTCGGTCGAGCCGTGCTGATTCTTGTCCAGATCGACCCCCGGCGGCGGCTCGGACGGGCGGCCGGCATACTCCGGGGCGGCGAGGGGGATGGAGGTGTTGGAAGGCATGTTCTGGAGTAGGTGGTAGGGAGTAGGTGGTAGGTAGAGAAGAGGCAGGAGCGGTAGCGGCGGTAGAAACTTTCTTCTCTACCTACCACCTACTACCGCCCACCCACTAACTATGGATCAGGTACAGGAGCGGGAAGAGGAAGATCCAGATCAGGTCGACCAGGTGCCAGTAGAGGCCGACGAGGTCGACGGGGGTGAAGTAGCTTTCGCTGAACGCGCCGCCGGCGGCGCGGATCATGATCCAGGTGATCAGGCCCATGCCGACGAGGACGTGGACGCCGTGCAGGCCGGTCATGAAGAAGTAGATGTTGAAGAAGGCGGCGACGTGGGTGGCGTCGCGGGCGGAGAGGTCGCTGTAGGTCATCTCCTCGGGGTGGGCGGCGGGGCGGGCGAGGCCGTTGACGTTGGTGAAGGGGGGCCGGATCTTCGCCGCGTCGCCGGTGCCGGCGTTGGGGTCGAAGTAGTTCGGGTTGACCTGCTCCAGCGCGGCATTGGAGCCGCTGGCCTGCGCCGCGGGCTGGGCGGCGGCGACCTGCTGGCCGCGCGTGATCCCGCCCGCCACGCCGATGCCGCGCGAGGGTTCGGCGTCGACATTCTTGTTCGGGTTCGGCACGCCGCCGGTGTTGTCGCCGGCCTCGGCCTGCTCGCTCTTACCGGACGGCTCGCCCTCGTGCTCACCGGGCTTCAGCGGGCCGGTGTAGCGCTGGTCGTAGAGGTTGTACCGGCCGGGGAACAGGCCGTGCTCGTACTTGGTGTAATACTCGTAACTCTTGATCCCCATGAAGCCGAAGCCGCCCAGCAGGGTCAGGGCGAGGCAGATGACCAGGCCGCTCTTGTCGTTCACCTGCGCGCACCGCACGCCCCAGGCCATCGTGAAGCTGCTGGCGATCAGCACGACGGTGTTGATCGCGCCGAGCCAGGTGTTCAGGTGGGTGTGGGCGTAGGCGAAGACTTCCGGGTGGTTGTGGCGGTAGACGGCGTAGGCGCAGAACAGGCCGCCGAACATCAGGATTTCGGTGCCGAGGAAGACCCACATGCCCAGCTTGCCGGCGGAGAATTGCTGCTGGGGCGTGTCGAAGTGGTGGGCCAAGTGCGGGTTGTGCCCGTTATGGCCGTGGGCGCCCTCGCCGTGCTCGGGCGTGCCGGGGAAGGGCACCTCCGGGTCGTCGCTGAGGGCCGGGGCGGCGGCGTGGTCGGGGGAGTAACTGGTCATGGTCGGGAACCGGGATATACGAAGGGGCTCGACTCGTCAAACGCTCGTCCGCGGAAAGGCATTTACTCGGGTACTACTCGGGGATCGGCTCGACGTTCTTGTGCGGGTCGCCGCCGTCGGCGACCATCCGCCGGCCCGACCGGCCGCGGGCCTCCTGGGCCTCGGCCTCGGGGGTGAGGTACCACCCCTTGTCCGACGGGTTGTACTCCCACCGGCCCATGTCGTAGGGGTCGCCCGCCTCGGGGGTGGTGGTGAAGTTGTCGTGCGGCGGCGGGCTGGTGGTGCGCCACTCGAGCGTGTTGCTGCCCCACGGGTTCGCCGGCGCCTTGGGGCCGTTGATCAGGGCGGCCACCCAGTTGTAGAGCACGATGAACAGCGACAGCCCGAGGATGTACGCCCCGATCGTGCTGACGATGTGGTACGGCTGGAAGCCCGGCAGGTAGCTGGCGTAGCGGCGCGGCATGCCGTGGGCGCCGGCGATGAACTGCACGAAGAACGTCAGGTTGAAGCCGATGAACATCAGCACCGACGCGAACTGGCCGACGCGCTCGTTGTACATCTTGCCGAACATCTTGGGGAACCAGAAGTAGACCCCGCCGACGAAGGCGAACAGCGGCGCGCCCATCATCACGTAGTGGAAGTGGGCGACCACGAAGTAGGTGTCGTGGAAGTGGATGTCGGTGCTCAGCGAGCCGAGGAACAGGCCCGTCAGCCCGCCGACGGTGAAGAGCAGGATGCTGCCCAGCACGTAGAGCATGGGCGTGAGCAGGCGGATCTGCCCCTTGTACATCGTCGCCAGCCAGTTGAAGACCTTCACCGCGCTGGGGATGGCGGTGGTGAAGGTGATGAGGCTGAAGATGGCGTTGGCGAGCGGGCTCTGGCCGCTGACGAACATGTGGTGGCCCCAGACCAGGAAGCCCAGCAGGGCGATGGCGATGGAGCTGATGGCGATGAAGTTGTAGCCGAAGATGTGCTTGCGGCTGAAGGTGCCGACGATCTCGGAGATCACGCCCAGGGCGGGCAGGATCATGATGTAGACGGCGGGGTGGCTGTAGAACCAGAAGAAGTGCTGGTAGAGGATCGGGTCGCCGCCGATGGTCGGGTCGAAGATGCCCAGGCCGATGACGCGCTCGGCGAGCAGCAGCAGCACGGTGATCGCCAGCACGGGGGTGGCGAGGATCTGGATGATGGCCGTGGCGTAGAGGGCCCAGAGGAACAGGGGCATTCGGAACCAGGTCATGCCCTTGGGCCGCAGCATGTGGATGCTGGCGATGAAGTTCACGCCGGTGAGGATGCTGCTGAAGCCGAGGACGAAGATGCCCATGGTGGCGGGGATGACGCCGCTGGTGGTCTTGCTGGTGGAGTAGGGGGTGTAGAACGTCCAGCCGGTGTCGAGCCCGAAGGGCAGGAGGTGGCCGATCCACATGTTGTTGAGCTCGGGGAAGGCGCTCTTGATCACGCCGCCGAGCAGCACCCAGACGAAGAACACGCCGCCGAGGGCGTAGATCCAGAAGCTCGCCAAGTTCAGGCGGGGGAAGGCCACGTCCTTGGCCCCGAGCATCAGCGGCAGCACGAAGTTGCCGAGGATCGCCGGGACGGCGGGGACCAGGAACAGGAAGATCATCACGCTGCCGTGGAGCGTGAACATGTGGTTGTAGAAGTCCCACGCCTTGGTGGGGTTGCTGCTGAAGGTGGGGCCGGGCGTGAGCAGCTCGGTCCGCAGCAGCATGGCGAACATGCCGCCGAGGAAGAAGAACGACAGCACCGAGACCATGTACATCAGGGCGATGCGCTTGTGGTCGAGGGTGAAGAGCCACGACAGGATGCCGCGCTCGTGGTTCAGGTACGTGTCGCCGGCCGGGCCGACCTCGGCCTTCGGGTCGGGGCCGTAGTAGCCAATGCTCGCGGTGGGCGTGTGTGCGGACATAGTCGAACTCCCTTGTGCCGGACCCCCGGCAAAATCCCCTGCCTCTTCCAACCTTCTTCTTACTACCTACTCACTTCTACCTACTACCTACTCGCAACTCACTGCGGGTTCCCCTCGCTCCGGGGCCCGCCGACGCTGGTGGAGCCGGTGGCCTTGCCGTCGGCGGCCGCGTCCTGCTTGCTCTCCATCGTCTCGCCGCCGCCGGTCGCCTTGCTCGCGCCGGCCACGGGCTTGTAGCCGTCGGCCAGGGTTTTCATGTACTCGATGATCGCGTCGATCTCCTTGTCGTTCAGCGACCCGGCGTAGCTCGGCATCTGCCCGCCGAAGCCCGCGACGATCTTCTTCTGCGGGTAGAGGATCGACTCGCGGATGTAGTTCTCGTCGGCGATCTGCTTGGTGCCGTCGGTGAACACCGCCTCGTGGCCCCAGACGTTCTTCCAAGACGGGCCGATCACGATCGAGCCGTCCAGCGAGTGGCACCCCGCGCAGCCGCGCTGCTGGTAGAGCACCTCGCCCACCTCGGACATCGACCGGCCGGAGAAAATGTTGCCGACCTCCGCCATCTTCTTCAGCCAGTCGTCCTCGGTCATCACCACTACCTTGGCGGCCATCTGCGAGTGGTTCGTGCCGCAGTACTCGGCGCACTCGATGGGGAACGTGCCGAGCTCGGTCGCCGTGACCCACATCTTGTTGTAGCGGCCCGGCACCACGTCCTTTTTCATCCGAAACGCCGGGATGTAAAGGCTGTGGATGGTGTCCTCGCTTTGGAGCGTGAACATGACCGGCTTGTTGATCGGGATGTAGAGGGTGTCGGAAATGCCGTTGTTGGCGGCCTTGTAGGAGAAGTTCCACGCCCACATCCGGCCGATGACCTTCACGTCGATCGCGTCGGGCGGCACGACGGCCTGGTCGAGGTAGCCGCGGAAGCCGTAGAAGAAGATGAGGATCACGATGATCGTCGGGATCACCGTCCAGGTGACCTCCAGCGCGGTGCTGTGGCCGGCCGTCTTGCCCGGCGCGGGCTTGCCCTCGACGTGGCGGTACTTCACGACGAAGTAGACCATGATCCCCGCCACCAGGATGGTGAAGAAAATCGTGATCCACAGCACGAAGTAGAACAGCCAGTCGGTGCTGGCGGAGATGCTGCTGGCCTGCGTGGGCATCCAGAACGACCCGCCCCCGTGGGTGCCGCTGGCGTCCTCCATCACTTGGGCGAGCGTCCCGCCGACCCCACTGAACCCGCCGATCAGATTGGAAGCAATGTTCATGGCGTTAATCCTCAAACCTCTTATCGACCACCCGAATCCCGACCCACCGCGACAGACGTTAAGCCGCCCCCGGCCCGTCCGCCCCTTCCGCCGCCTCGTCGGCCACATTGCGGCGCTTCTCGCGGACGATGAACGCCGTGATCGTGCCGGCGATCGCCAGCATCGTGGCGATGCCCGCGAACCGCATCAGCAGGAACGCGCTGCCGGTGTACTTGGCGATGGAGTCGCCGACGTGGAAGCACGTCAGGATGAACGCCTGCAGGGGCGTGCTGGCCTGGCGGGCCTTGGCGTTGGCGATGGAGTCGGTCAGCACCTTCGGGTCGAACCGCACGCCGTAGAGGTAGTTGCTGACCTTCCCCTCGTCGGTCATCACCATGATGACCGCCGGGTGGCTGAACTGCCCGACGCTGGGGACGAACTTGTAGTTGAAGCCCACCGCGTCGGCGAGCTCGCGGATGTCGCGCTCGTCGCCGACGAGGAAGTGGACGTCGTCCGCGCCGGCCGGCTTGCCGAGGTCGCGGATCGCCTTGGTCCGCTTGGCCTTCGCCTCGCTGGGCGTCTCGTTGGGGTTGATGCTGACGGTGAGCAGGTCGAAGTCGCCGCTCTTCTTCAGGTCCACGCCCTTGAGGGAGGTCATCATGCCCTCGGCGACGAGGCCGCAGAGCATGGGGCACTCGAAGTAGGCGAGCTGCAGCACGACCGGCCGGCCGTTGCCGAAGTAGTCGCCGAGCTTGACGACCTCGCCCTCCTCGTTGCGGAAGGAGAGGTTCAGCGGCACCTGGTTGTTGAGTTTCTGGGTGACGCCGACGCCCTGCAGTTCCGTCGGAGCCGCCTCGCCCCGGCCGCCCTTAACGCTGTCGAGCAGCGCGGCGTCCGAGGAAGAAACGGCGGCGGGCTGACCGGCCGGCCGCGTGGCGGGCACCGGGGTGGGCGTCGGGGCGGCCAGGAGGGTGGCCGGTCCGGCCGCCAGCACGGCGGCGCAGGTGGCGGCGGTGAAGATGCGGGTAATGGTTCGGTTCACGCCAGTATCCTAGCAGACTTGGCCCCGCTCCGCCTGCCGCCACTGCGACACTTGCGCCCGGATTCGCAGCCCGATTCGCGCCCGGATTCGCGCCCGGATTTGCGGCCGTTAATTGTCGGTCCCCTGCGGCGGCGGCGGCAGGTTCGGCACTCCGTCGACCCCCTTGCCCGACGGCTGCGTGCCCGGCGCCGCCGACGGCTGGAGCGACCCCGGCCGCGTTTGCGGCTTCGACGCGCCCGGCTGGGTCGACGGCTCCATCACCGGCTCCACCACCGGCTCCCGCGCCGGCAGCGTCGCCGGGTGCCCGTGGGCGGCGGCGACCAGGTGCATCGCCTGCCGGATCGGGATGGTGACGGCGGCGTGATTGCCCCGCCCGTCGTTCACCCACTCGCCCCCCTTGAGGTGCTCGAGCTGCGTGTTCTTGAGCGCGACCAGCTCCTCGGGCACGTGGGCGGCGTTCTTCTCCGCCGCCAGCTCGTCGTACTCGTAGGTGAACCACGCCCGCACGCCCACCAGCACCACCGCCAGCAGCAGGGCGCCGGTCACGCCGATCGTGAAGACGAGGGGAACGTTGATATCGTTTTTGACGGCCATTGGGGAGTAGGGATGAAGGATCAAGGATGAAGGATGAGGGATGAATGCGGAGAAGTCAGGGATCGGGGAAGGGTTTGCTGTTCCGCTTTCATCCTTCATCCTTCGTCTTCATCCTTATGATCACACGTTCATGAACGCGAAGGACTCTTCCACCCGCGGGTCCTGCAGGGGGCGGAGGCTGTTTTGGGAGAGGGTGGTCAGGAACCGCCACACGACGATGCCGAGCAAACCGCCGGTCATCAGCACCTCCGGCAGCACCCACGTCATGCCGCCGGTCTCGGCCTCGGGCATGACCAGCCACCACAGGTCGACCCAGTGGAAGATCAGCAGCCAGACCGCCCAGAACGTCAGGAACCCCTTGTTCCGCTTGACGTGCCGGCTCAGCAGCCCGGCGAACGGGATCAGCAGGTGGCCGAACAGGATCGCCACGATCACGAACGTCCAGCCGGTCATCTCCGCCACCACCGTGGTCGCGCCGCGGCGGAGGAACCAGTGGGTCTCCTCCGGCAGGCTGGCGTACCACTGCAGCATGTACTGGCTGAACGCGACGTAGCCCCAGAAGAACACGCTGGCGAAGAGGAACTTCCCCATGTCGTGGAAGTGCTCGGTCGAGATGCTCGCCGTCAGGTAGCCCTCGCGC
This sequence comes from Tepidisphaeraceae bacterium, assembly GCA_965260985.1. GTDB lineage: Bacteria > Planctomycetota > Phycisphaerae > Tepidisphaerales > Tepidisphaeraceae > CBDHCE01. The sequence continues at coordinate 81,679 of CBDHCE010000023.1, forward strand.
TGCAGCAGGTTCATCGTGACGATGATTGCCGAGAACCCGCCCACCGCGCAGCCGGCCCAGATGTAGATGCCGAAGATCGTGCTGAACCAGTGCGGGTCGAGGCTCATCAGCGTGTCGAACGCGAAGAACGTGACCATGAAGCCGAACATCAGCAACCCGGGGGCGGCGAAGACCTCCATCTTGCGGGTCAGCGTCCAGTCGCCGGTCTTGTCCTGGCGAAGGCTGGTCTTGAAGTAATTCCGCCCAACGAGCCCGAAGAACGCGGCGTAGGCGAGCAGGCGGATCGTGGCGAAGATCGGGTTGAGGTAGCCACGCTTCTGAAGCACCCCCTCGTCGTACACCTTCAGGTGCGACCCGTGCTCGGCCGCGTGCTCCTCACCGGCGGGGTGCTCGGCGGCGGGGCCCTCGGCGGCGGGGCCCTTGCCGACCTGCAGCGGGCCGGCGGCGATCCCCTCGCCGTCGACGTGGTCGGCCGTGCCCATCGGCTTTTCGCCGAGCTGCGCGACGGCCGACAGCTTATCGGAAACGCCCGCGGTCGGGCCCTTGGCGTCATAGCCCTCGGCATACTCCTCGACCACCACCGTCGGCGACCACTGCGCCCAGATGTACGGCGTGCCCAGCCCCGCCAGCACCGACAGCAGGATCGGCAGGCCCAGCAGCAGCGCGAACGGCAGCGTGCCGGCCATCGTCTCGGAGATCCGCCGCACGTTCACGCCCCAGCCGGCGCGGTACAGGTACTGCAGCAGCGTGAAGAACAGCCCGCCGAGGCAAAGGCTCAGGGCGTAGACGAACGCCAGCAGGTAGCCGCTCATCGCGTACTTCAGCCCGCCGTAGAACCCGCCGGTGCCCCCGCCGACCCAGCCGGCGAGCAGGGCCAGCAGGACGCCCAGCACCAGCGAGCCGCCGCCGATCAGCAGCGCCAGCCGCGCCAGCGGCGCGGCGGCGTCGCCCAGTTCGGTCCGCTCCTGGGCCTCGGCCCGCGACGAGGTCGGGTGAACGGCGGGGTCGGCGGGGTCGGGGGCGTCGCCCGCGTCGGCATGGGGGTCGTAAACGGTCAACTCAGTTCTCCACGAACGAAAGGTCTGTCGAACACGCGCCACCGACTCACTCGATCACTGGCCGGCCGACGCGACGGCCGCGGCGGCCTGGCCCTTGGCCCGCAGGGTCTCGGCCCTGGTCATCTCGCTCCGCTGCTGCTCGCTCACCGAGTCCGGCGGGGCGTTCTGGCTCAACTGCAGGGCCCGGACGTAGGCGACGATCGCCCAGCGGTCGGCCACCGGAATTTGCGCCCCGTAGCCGGCCATGCTGCGGATGCCGTTGCCGATGGTGTTGAAAATGTGCCCGTCGGGCCGGCCCACCACCGTCGCGCTGTGCAGGCTGGCGGGCTGGACCCACGTCGGGTACTTGCCCGCCACCCACTGCTGCACGCGTCCGTTGCCGTAGCCGTCGTAGCCGTGGCAGACGTAGCAGTAGATGTTGTACCGGTTGTGGCCGCGCGCCACCAGGGTCTCGTTGACATCGAGTTGCTTGGGGAAGTCCTCGGCGAACTCGACGGTCGGGGCCGACTCGGTGCCGCCGGTGATCGTGAAGCCGCGGTAGTAGACGTCGTCATCTTCAAGGGCGCCGCGGGCGACCGCGCCGGGCACGGGCGGCCGCATGGCCCGGCCGTCGGCGAAGATCGGGCTGGCGGCCTGGCTCTTGTACTTCACCTGGTTGTCCATGTCCTGCACCATGTGGACGCGCGGCACGGGGCTGTGGTGGACCGCGCTGTCGGCGATCATCACCAGCGGGATCCACGACGCCACCACCGCCGCCACGAAAATCCCGTAGGCCCAGAACGGCGGGCGGCGGAACTTGCGCAGCGCCCGCGCCGCCAGCAGCGGGGCGGGGTTCGAGCGGCGGCGGAGGACTTGGGTGATCAGGTCTTTCATGGCGGTGGCCGGGGAAAGGCGGTCGGGATAGCGGGGGGCGGGTAGCGGGGCGGAGGGGGGAGCCTCGCTAATCCTCGATGCGTTCGACGGCGGCGGCGCGGGTCTCGTTGAGCAGGGCCTCGGTGCCCTCGGCGTCGAAGGCGGGGTCGGTGGCGTCGATGACGATGAAGAAGCGGTCGTTGGTCGCCCGGCGGAACCGCTCGCTGCGGAACAGGGGGTTGTAGAACATCGGCAGGGCGTTGAGCAGCAGCATCCCGAAGACCGCCCCGAACGCCGACAGCAGGATCGTGAGCTCGAAGATCGGCGGGATGAAGGCCGGCAGGCTCAGGAACGGCTTGCCGCTGATCATGTACGGGTAGCCTTGGACGGCGGCGGCCCAGTGGAAGTTGGTCGCCATCGTCCAGATGGTCAGGAACGCCCCGCCGCTGAGGCCCGTCAGCCCGCCGCCGAGCACGATCCACGGCAGGATCGTCGGGCGGATGCCGATCACGTCGTCGATGCCGTGGATCGGGAAGGGCGTGTGGACGTCCCACCGCCGGAAGCCGGCGGCCCGCACCTTCTGGGCGGCGGCGACCACCGAGTCGACGTCCTCGTACTCCGCCAGCAGGCCGACGAAGTCGACGCTGTCGGCCTCGACCTCGATCTCGCCGTAAAAGTTCTCGTAGGCGTCCGGCGCGAGGACGGCCGTGTCGACGGGTTCGGCGGTAGTTACCATATTTCACCTCGGTGGACTCACACTGACCTCTGACCCATTCTAATCAACCAAGACGCGACGGTGGGGGCCGCGACAAGATGCGTCGCGCGATCGGCACGTCTCAATGGTCCGGCTGGTAGTCGCCGGTGCGGGCGGCCTCGACGCTGCCGGCGAAGGACGCGCCCTCGGCGTGCTCGGCGGCGGGGCCGTCGCCCTCGGCGTGGCCGTGCCGCACGCCGTGGTGCAGGTGGTGCGCGTGCGCCTGCGGCAGGATCGCCTTCACCTCCGACAGCGCCACGATCGGCAGGAACCGCAGGAACAGCAGGAAGTTCGTGAAGAAGAACCCGAACGTGCCGGCGAACATCAGCACGTCGACCCACGTCGGCCAGAACTGGTGCCAACTGCTCGGCAGGAAGTCGCGGGTCAGCGGGATCACGATGATCACGAACCGCTCGAACCACATGCCGACGTTGGCGAACATCGCCACGATCATCGTCGCCCAGAGGTTGGTCCGCATGCTCTTGAGCCACATGAACTGCGGCGCGATCACGTTGCAGACCATCAGCGCCACGAAGAAGAGGAAGTACGGGCCGTAGGGGCGGTCGAGGAAGGTGAACTTGTCGTAGTGCGCCCCGCTGTACCAGGCCATGAAGAACTCCATCGAGTAGGAGTAGCCGACGATCAGGCCGGTCGCCAGCATCACCTTGTTCATGTTCTCGATGTGGCGCATCGTGATCAGGTGCTTGAGGTTGAACAGTTGCCGGGCCGGCACCGCCAGCGTCAGCACCATGGCGAAGCCGCCGTAGACGGCGCCGGCGACGAAGTAGGGGGGGAAGATCGTCGTGTGCCAGCCCGGCAGCAGCGAGACGGCGAAGTCGAACGACACGACCGAGTGGACGCTGAGCACCAGCGGCGTGGCGAGGGCGGCCAGCAGCAGGTAGGCGCGCTCGTAGCGGTGCCAGTGCCGGCTGGAGCCCGTCCAGCCGAGCGACGCCACGCCGTAGGCGAACTGCGAGACGTTGGTGCGGGCGCGGTCGCGGAGGGTCGCCAGATCGGGGATCATGCCGACGTACCAGAACAGCAGCGAGACGGTGGCGTAGGTGCTGACGGCGAACACGTCCCACATCAGCGGGCTGCGGAACTGCGGCCACATCGCCATCTGGTTCGGGTAGGGGAAGAGCCAGTACGCCAGCCACGGCCTGCCGATGTGCAGGGCGGGGTAGATGCCGGCGCACATGACCGCGAAGATGGTCATGGCCTCGGCGAAGCGGTTGATGCTCGTCCGCCAGTTCTGCCGCATCAGGAACAGGATCGCGCTGATCAGCGTGCCCGCGTGGCCGATGCCGACCCAGAAGACGAAGTTGACGATCGGGAAGCCCCACCCGGCGGTGTTGTTGTTGCCCCACACGCCCACGCCGGTCAGGAGCAGCATCAGGATCGTCAGGCCCAGCACGCAGGTGCCGGTGAGGGCGAAGCCGAAGCAGATGTACCACGCCAGCGGGGTGGTCCACTCCGCCGGCGCCGCGACGGCGTCGGTCAGGTCGCCGAACGTGCGGACGCCGGTGATGAGGGGGGCACGGACGCGCGGGTCGTCGGAGGTGTTGTCCACGTCCGGCTCGCGGAAGCCGATGCTGGGGAGGTTGATGGATGCCATAGGACGGTCTCTTCACAAAGGTGGCACAAACGTGGCACGGGCGTCCCGCCCGGATTCCCTCACGCTAACCCGACGCGGCAGGCCACTAGGCCTCCGCCTTTTCCCCGCCGCCCTCGCCGCCGGCCTCCGCCTCGCGGTTGCGGATCAGGGCGAGGTACTTGGTCCGGGGCCGGGTGTTCAGGTCGGCCAGCACGCCGTAGGCCCGCGGGTTCTTCTGCAAATTCGTGACCTTCGCCCCCCGGTCGTTCAGGTTGCCGAAGGTGATCGCCTGGGTCGGGCAGGCCTGCTGGCAGGCGGTGGCGATCTCGCCGTCGTTGACGATGTAGCCCGGCGTCTTGCCGTCGGCCTTCACCTTCGGCCGCACGCCTTGGGCCCACTCGTTCTTGGCGTTGATCGTCGCGCCGTGAATGCGCTGAACGCAGTAGGTGCATTTCTCCATCACGCCCCGCATCCGCACCGTCACGTCGGGGTTGAACACCATCCGCTTCAGCACGTCCACCTGCGCCTCCTGCTGCTGGTCGGGAATGCCCGGCCACAGCGAGTTGTAGGGGCTGCCCCGCGGGTCGCGGCTCTGCCAGTCCATGTAATTGAACCGCCGGACCTTGTACGGGCAGTTATTCCCGCAGTACCGCGTGCCGATGCAGCGGTTGTAGACCATCACGTTCAGCCCCTCGGTGTCGTGGACCGTGGCGGCGACGGGGCAGACCTGCTCGCACGGGGCGTTCTCGCAGTGCTGGCACATCATCGGCATGTGGACCACGTCCGGCGCCTCGAACGGCCCCTTGAAGTAGCGGTCGATCCGCAGCCACGCCATCTCGCGCTTCATGTAGACCGCGCTCTTGCCGACCACCGGGATGTTATTCTCCGCCTGGCACGCCGCCACGCACTGGTTGCAGCCGGTGCAGGCGGTCATGTCGATCGCCATGCCCCAGGCGTGCGGCTCGTCGTAGCCGTTGGGCCCGTTGAACAGTTGCAGCGTGACGCCCCCCTCCACGCCCCGGTGCGCGATCTTCGGGTCCGCCACGTACTCGGCCAGGCTCGCCTCGCGGACGGTCTTGCCGTTGTGCCCGCGGGTGCCGAGGCGCTCCTCCAAACCGTACTTGGCGACCTCGTCGCCGTAGCCCAACAGTTGGTGCTGCTGGGTCATCACGAGCTGGTGGGTGCCGGCGGCCTTGGCGACGGTGGCGCCGGCGGCGGTGTCCATCGCGCCGGCGGTGCGGAGTTGGTAGGCGTCGAAGCCGACCGGATCTTTCGCCGTCCCGCCGATGTGCCCCGCCCGCCGCCGGCCGTAGCCCAGACTCACCGCGATCGACCCCGCCGGCTGGCCCGCCAGAATATAGACCGGCAGCGTCAGGTTCCGGCCGTTGACGTTGATCGAAATCTGGTCGCACCCCGCCTTGTCCGCCATCCGCACGCCCAGCGCGTCGGCGTCAACCTTGCTCATCAGGGCGGCGTTGTCCCACACCAGTTTGGTCACGGGGTCGGGCACCTCCTGCAGCCAGCCGTTATTCGCGTACCGGCCGTCGTACAGGCAGGCGTCCTGCACGAAGCGGATTTCGTAGGTGCCGCCGGCATACCCCTCGGCCTTCGGGGCCGGCGGCAGGTTCATCTCCACCGCCTTGGCCGTCACGTCGATTGGCTTGGCCGCGCTGCCCGGCACCAGGCCGAGGTTCAGCACGCGGCGGAAGGCCTTCTCGAAGTCGCCGTTCTTCACGTCCAGCAGATCCCCCTCGCGGAACGTGCGGCGGACCAGGCCCGCCAGCCCCGCGAACCCGCCGCCGAGGGTCACTTTCCCCTCCACCGGCATGGTCGCCGGCCGGGTGGTGGCGGGGGCCTCCACCGGGTCGAGCACCGCCAGCGGGTCGCCCGAGAGCAGCGCCAGCAGTTCCGCCGGCGTGCGGCCGTCGAAGATCGGCAGGATCAGCGGCTGCACCACGCTCAGCGTGCCGTCCCACGCGCGGGCGTCGCCCCAACTTTCCAAGTAGTGCGCCGCGTTCAGGTGCCACGCGCAGGCGGCGGAGGTCTCGTCGTAGTAATCGCTCAGGTGGGCGGCGAAGGGCACCTTCTGCAAGGCCGCCTCGAACCGCAAGTCGGCCGGCGCGTCGTACACCGGGTTGCCGCCGAGGATCAGCAGCGTCTTGACCTTGCCGGACGCCAAATCGGCCGTGAGGGTTTTGATCTGCTCGACGGCGGTCGGTTCCTCGCCGGCGGGGTCGGCGATGTAGTGGTGGGTGCCCTTCGGCCCAACCGTGCCGAACGCGCCGTTGATCCGGTGGCCCAGCGCGACCGCCTCGGCCGGCAGGTTTTCGCCGACGACCACGACGGCCTTGCCCTTGTGCGCCTTGAGGTCGGCCGCGACGCCGGCGACGAACTGCTTTTCGCCGTCGGACAAGTCCCCGCCCGACCCGCCCAGGCCCAACTCGCCCGCCAGTGCCGCGAGCATTGCCGGCAGGCGCGACGCCCGGACGGGCAGGCGGTAGTCCGCCATCGTGCCGGTCTGGGTGAAGGTCGATTCCGCCGCGTAGAGGCGGCTCATCTTCCCCTCATCCGCGCTCTTGCGGGTCGAAATCCAGTCGGCGCGGTACTTCAGTTGGGCCGGGTGCAAACCGATGGGGTCGCCGTCGAAGCAGGCGAGCACCTCGGCGTTCTGCAGGTGCAGGACTGTCCGCACCGGCCTGCCGAAGACGAGTTTCGCCCCGGCGGCCTCGTTGGCGCGGGTGATCGGCTCGTACTCGTAAAAGGCGGCATTCGGGAACTTCGCGGCGAACGCTTTCTTCACCGCCGCGAACGTCGGCCCGCTGTGGGCGCGGCTGAGGACGGCCATCGAACCCTTTTCACCACCGGCCGATCCGGCGGCGGCCTCGTGGCGGGCGAAGGCCTCGGCGAAGGCGTCCCAAGTGCTGGCCTTCACCGCGTCGCCGTCGCGGCGGGCGGGGGCGCGGCTGCGCTCGGGGTCGTACAGGGCGAGGACCGACGCCTGGGCGTAGAGGTCGGCGGCGCCGAGGTCGGGGTTGGCGGTGCGGGCGTAGGGGTGGGTGGGGTTGCCCTCGAGCTTGATCGGCCGGCCGTCGAAACTCTTGGCGAGCAGCGGCCGCGCCACGCCGCCGAGCTCCATGACCGTGGCGAAGTATTCCGGGAGGCTGGGGATCATCCCCTGCGGGCGGTAGGCGTAGGGGGCGATGATTTCCTTGGGCCACCGCCGGCAGCCGGTGAGGCCCACGCCCGCGAGGGCCATCGACGCCCCCATGAGCTTCATGAACCGCCGCCGCGACACCCCGCCCGGCGAGATGACCGCCGCGGGGTCGTAATTGGCGAACTCCTGCTCGACGTCGGCGTCGACTCGCCCGCGCACGTCCGGGGCGTCGGCGAGTTGCTCGAGGGTCTGCCAATAAGTTGGGCCGGGGGCGGTGGGTTTCATGGGTAAGTCAGTTGTCATTTGCCATTTGTCCCTGGTCCTTCGCCATTCGCATCCAACGCCTGTTGGGCCGAAACAAATGACTGAGGACTGGGGACCAAGGACATCTTCAGCGGTGGCAGGTCGAGCACGCGGTCATGTAGTGCTCGCCGTGGATCTGGTACTTTTCCTTGAGCTGCCGGCCGAGGAAGAGTTGGGCCTGCTCGGGGTCGGTGATGCCGGCGGCCTTGACCTTGGGGTCGTCGGTCGGCCGCCACGCGAGGTTGGTCACTTGGTCGACCGGGCGGAGGAACTTCTCCGGCTGGCGGTGGCAGCTCAGGCACCACGCCATGTTCAGCGGCTGGCTCTGGTAGACGACCTCCATCTGGTCGATCCGCCCGTGGCAGCTGTAGCAGCCGACGCCCTTGTTCACGTGGGCCGAGTGGTTGAAGTAGGCGTAGTCCGCGAGGTCGTGGACCTTCACCCACTCCACCGGCTTGCCGGTCGCCCAACTGTCGCGCACCGCCGTCAGCTTGCTCGACTGCGGGGCGATGTTCGTGTGGCAGTTCATGCACGTCTGCGTCGGCGGCACGGCGGCGTAGCCGGCGTACTCCACGGTGTTGTGGCAGTACCGGCAGTCGATCCCCAGCTGCCCCGCGTGCAGCGCGTGGCTGTACGGCACCGGCTGCTCGGGCTGGTACCCGACGTTCAGCGTGTACGGGTTCAGCCCGAAGCCCAGCAGCGTCGGCACGTACAGCCCCCCGCCCAGCCCCGCGATCAGCAACACCGGCAGCGCGAAGTTGGCCCAGCGTGGGAAGACGAACTTGAACGTTTTAGGAAAGTTTGCCATATCACCTCTCGCCGCCCGGTCCGGGGGTCTGCCGAAGCCGGACGGGTCATCATCGGCGCAAAAGGCCAACAGTCAATCACCCCGCAAGCGGCATTTGGTCGCGGGGCGGATTCGCGGAAGGAATGAGCGGTGAGCGGAGCGTGGCGAGCGAGCCGACTGCGACATCACCGCACGCCGAATCTCCAAAATGCCTCACCCCTCATCCCTCATCCCCCTCCACTTACTCGAGCGGCGGCAGCTTGTGCAGTTTCCGCTGCAGCGACCGGCGGTGGATGCCCAGCTTGCGGGCGGCCTGGCTCACGTTGCCGCCGCAGTCGCTGAGGATCCGCTGGATGTGCTCGTACTCCACCCGCGCCAGCGACGGCGTCGTCTCGCCGTCGGCCCCCTCCGGCCCCAACTCCGCCTCGGCCTCGTGCCCCGGGTCCTGCTTGAACGCCGCCAGAATCTGGTCCGTGTCCACCGGCTTGGTCAGGTAATCCACCGCCCCGCGCCGCACCGCCTCCACCGCCGTGGCGATGCTGCCGTAGCCGGTCAGCACCACCACCTGCATCGCCGGGTTCACCTTCACCAGGTCGTTGATCAGATCCAGCCCCCCCTTGCCGGGCATCCGCAAATCGATGACCGCGCGCGACGGCTTGTGCTCGCGGGCCTCGCGCAGCGCCTCGTCGGCGTCGGCGGCGGCGTGGACGGCGTGGCCGCGGGCGGTCATCGCCCGCACCAGCCGCTCCCGGAAAATCCGGTCGTCGTCCACCAACAGCACCGCCGGCATCGAGCCGGCCCGCCGCGCGACCGCCGTGTTGGGCACCATGTCAACTCCCTGAAAATCCCCCGCCAAATGATTCCGAACCTTTCCGACCGTGCCGCTCAAATTGATTAGGCCGTACGCACGTCGTCTGGTAACTCTAGCGTCGCCACCGTGCCCCGCCCGACGGTGGAGGTCATTCTGAAACTTCCGCCGTATTTGTCCGCCACCAGCCGGACCAGATACAGCCCCAGCCCCATGCCCGACCCCGGCGGCTTGGTGGTGAAAAACGGCTCCCCCGCCCGCCGCAGCACGTCGTCGGCCATCCCCGCGCCCCGGTCCTCCACCAAGAACTCCACGTGACCCCCGCCCCGGCCGACCCGCAAGGTCACGCCGCCGGCATGACCATTCGCCGCACCATTCGCCTCGGCCACCGCGTCGAAGGCGTTGTTCAGCAGCACCACCAGCGCCTGCCGCACCGCCCGCGCCGGCGTCGCGGGCAGGGCCGCGCCCGCCGGCAGGTCGACCCGCAGCGCCGCGCCGTGCTCCTCGCTCAAATCCGCCCGAACCTGCTCCACCAAGGCCGACACCGACACCGGCGGCCGCTCGTGGTGGCCGTCGTCGGCGATGTCCACCCGCATCCGCTCCAGGATCGACCGGCACCGGTCCACCTCCCGCCGGATCAGCGCCGCGTCCTCCACCGCGTCGGACTGCCCCAGCCGCGCCAGCTCGTTCTGCAACTCCTTGGCGACCACCGCGATCGTGCCCAGCGGCGAGCCGAGCTCGTGCGCCGCCCCGGCCGCCAGCGTCGTCAGGCTCGCCAACTGCTCATTCCGACCCGCCCGCACTTGGGCGGCGGCCAACTCGCGCTCGCGCTCGCGCAGCGCCCGCGTGACCCGGCCGATGAAGTACGCGATCAGCACCGACACCAGCACGACCGCCGTCCAGTCGCCCGCCCCGCGCACCGCCGCCGGCAGTTCGCGGCCCAGCGGCACCAGCGGCAGGCTCCAGAAGTAGAGCGCGCCGTAGCACCCCGCCGCCAGCGCCACGATCAGCCACGTCCACCCCGCCCCCAGCGCCACCACCGCCATCCCGACGTGGACCAGGTACAGGACGCGGAACGGGTTCTGCGGCCCGCCGGTGCAGTAGAGCAGCACCGTCAGCAGTCCCACGTCCAGCACCAGCACCGCCGGCACGACCCACCCCGGCACGCGCGGCCGGTGCGACCAAAACCGCACCACCCCCTGCGACAAGATCGCCGCCCCGATCACCCCCGCCACCGGCCACAGCGGCGGCCGGAGCCCCAGCAGCGCCGCCGTCGACGCCACCGCCAGCACCTGCCCCACCACCGCCAGCCACCGCAGCCGCAGCAGCCACGTCAGCACGATCTGCGGCTCGTCCTGAAACGTCGGCAGCGCGTGCGGCGATGGGCAAGCCGGCGAAAGCGTCATGGACCCCACTCTTCTCCGCCCTTCTCCACCTACCACCTACTCCCCACCACCCACTATTTCGGCTCCTCATAACTCCCCGGATCGTCCGACCCGCCGACGGTCGAGGTCATCGACCGGCCGTTGGGCACGAAGATGAACAGCAGGATCGTGCCGACGATGCCCGCCACGGGCGTCGGGAAGTAGTTGCCGGTGATCACGGTCATAACTTCGCTGACGAACACGGCGACGAAGATCGGCACCCACACGCAGGCCATGCCCTTGAGGTAATCGTCCGGCCGGACCGCCTCGCCGCGGTAGTACGCCGCGAAGTACCGCCGGCGGACGAACAGGCCGCCCATCGACAGGCCCAGCAGCCCCAGCCCGACCAGCAGCGGCACGTTCTGGCTCGGGTGGATGCCGGGGTCGGCGTTGCCGTCGCGGACCGCCTCGGCCGCCCCCTCGCCCGAAACCGTGGTGCCCAGCGGGGCCAAGTCGTTCGAGGCGTTCACGTTGCCGGTCTGGGAGATGACCATGATCCAGAGCACCACGATGCCCGTGACGAGGATCACCGCGATCAGGCCGAGCCACAGGAACCACGCCCGCGCCAACGCCTGCGGCGCGGTCATCGCGGCGGCGTCGGCGGGGCCGGCGGGGGGGCCGGCGGGGGTGGGTTTCGTCTCGCCGGTGCCCGGCTCGCGCGCGTTCGCCTCCATCACTGCGTCCTTCCCATCAAAGTCTCGATTCGATCTGCCGGCCCGGATTGTGGCCCGCCGCACGGTCCGTTGCAACGCCGGAATCGCCCGGCATCCCAAGGTCTACCCCCCACCGGCGGCGGGGAAGCCGACCGGCGGCACGGCGGGCTCTGCCGGCGCCTCCGCGGCCACCACCACCGCGTCCTGCACGGCCTCGCCGTCGGCCCCGAACGTCAGCCGGAAGCCCAGCGGCTCGGCCGAGGTCGCCCGCGCGGGGCGGGCCACGTCGAACGACAGCCACGCCACGCGCTTCGGCGGGTCGATGTAATTGTTGTCCTGCAACTCCCCGCGGACCGCCTCGGGCACCGCCAGCGACTCGGCCGACGCCGGCGACAGCTCCGCCGACGCGCCGGGGAAGTCGGCCGACATCTGATACGCCTTGGGGTCGAGCGGCGCGCCGTCGTACCAGACGATCACGCCCAGTTTCAACCCCGTCGGCGTCGGCGTGATGGCGGCGACCTGGAACGCCTGGAACCGGCTCGCCAGCGGCTCGAGCCCCGGCGTCGGCCAGCCGTGCATCGCCACCGACCCCGCCGACGTCCGGCCCTGCACCAGGCTGGCGACCCACGCCGCCGTCCGCGCCGGCACCACCCGCCGGATCGTCGGCGGCACCGGCACCGGGGCGTTGTACGCGACCGTCCGCTGCACCGGCGGGGGGAGCAGGAACATCTGCTTGCTCTCGGGGTCGAGCTGCTTCTTGAACAGCTTGTAGCCGCCGGGGATCGCCAGCAAGATCACCAGCAGCAGCACGAAGAGGTTGACGCGGTTCTCGAACTTCACGCTGGAGCACGATAGCCCGCCCGCCGCCGCGCCGCATCGGCGGGCAACGTCAAAAAGGTTGACGCGCCCGGCGGCGGGGTCTATGTTCGACGCTGACGATGCCCCCGCCCCGCCCGAGCCGAATGCGACCCCCCCGACGCGGCCGGCCCTCCCGGCCGGGGTGGTTCGCGTGGCCCGTCGCGCTGCTGCTCGCCGCCCAACTCCTGCTGCCGGCGGGGCTGTTCGCCCACGAACTGCTGGAGCACGACCGCTTCCACCCCGTCGCGGATGCCGACGAGGCCGCGGCCGACGCCCAGGCGGCGCGGCTGGACGCCAGGGCCGCCAAATCCGGCCTGCCGCCGGTTCGGCACCACCACCACGGGCACGACGCCGACGACTGCGGCGTCTGCCAGACCGTCGGCCACCAAACCCTCACCGCCGTCCCGCCGGCCGCCGTGGTCGACTGCGGGCCGGTCCACGCCGTTCTGATCCTGCACGCGCCCGCGACGGTTCCCGTCGCGGCGGTCCCGCTCGACTCTGCCCCGCCCCGCGCGCCGCCGGGTGCGTGAAGTCCCCTACTGTGGGGCGGTTTGATCAAATGTTGACGGCGATTCTTTGCGAAGCCGCAAGCGGCTGGATTGCAGCCGCGCGTCAACTCTGATTGGGCCGCCCCCTCCGACTTCGCCCCGGTCCGCCGGGCGGGCGGTCCGCGTCGCGGGCGTCCGCCAGAAAGAGCCCCCGTGTTCAATTTCCTCCCCCCTCCCCGCGCCCGGTCCGCGCCGACGCCGCGACCGGCCGGGTTCACGCTGGTCGAACTGCTGGTGGTGATCGGCATCATCGCGCTGCTGATCAGCATCCTCCTGCCCGCCCTGGGCCGCGCCCGGCGGCAGGCGATGGCGGTCAAGTGCTTGTCGAACATGCGGCAGCTCGAGATCGCCCACACGATGTACATGGCCGCCAACGACGGCCGGATGATCGACGCGGGCCTCGGCCACGGCTCGGAGCTCGACGACGAGCAGGGCACCTGGCTCAACACGATGCAGCAGTTCTACGACACCCCCCTGGTCCGCCGCAGCCCCGTGGACAACAGCCCGCACTGGGAGGGGGAGGGCTCGCCGGTGAACTACACCCCCGCCGGCGCCCCGCGGTGGCGGCGGACGAGCTACGGCATCAACGACTACTTGACGCACCTGGTCACCGATGCCGCGGGCGTGCAGCTCTACTCGAAGGTCACGCAGGTGCCGCGGGCCGACGCCACGATCCACTTCGTGATCATGGCCTACGACGGCCCGTTCGCCGCCGCCGACCACCCCCACCCGGAGACTTGGGGCGTGCCCGGCTTCTCCGGGGCGGCGGCCTCCAACGCGGCGCGGGAGATCCAGACCAACGCCCACGGCGGCGAGGCCGGCACCTTCGACGCCAAGAGCACCTACGGCTTCCTCGACGGCCACGCCGAGGTCCGGGCCTTCCGCGACGTCTGGCAGGGCACCACCTACAACGCCTCGGCCGCCACGGCGGCGGGGCAGTACGTCTTCGTCAACAACTTCAACCCCGCGACGGCCAAGTAGCGTCGCCCGCTCGACTTACATCAACCCGAATTGGAATTCGTCATGAACACCACCCGCAATCGCACCGTCCTGTTCGCCGCCGCCGCCCTCGGCGTCGGCCTGCTCGCCCCGGCGTTCGCCTCGGCCCAGGCCGCGCCCGACCAGGGGGACATCGGCCTCCGCGTCCGCAATGGCCGGCTCGACACCACCCTCGTCGGCGAGGACGACCCCAACGGCTTCGCCGGGCCCACCGTCCGCGCCTTCGCCGCCTTCCTCGGCACCCGCGAGACCAACACCGGCAACCCCGCCATCTACAGCCCCCCGCCCGGCGGGCAGTCCGGCACCGAGACCTTCGTCACCAACACCCCCGGCTTCGACTCCCTGCCCGGCACCTTCGCCAGCGGCACCAGCGTCGGCCTGGACATCACCTCCCACCGCCTGCTCCCCAGCAACGTCGTGCGCTACGACCCGGCGAGCAACTCCCTGGTGCCCACGGCCGTCAACGTGCAGGCCTTCTTCAGCCAGCCCGCCGCCCTCGGCCGCACCACCGACCCGTTCGGCTCCGACCCCCTCTACCTGCCGGTCTTCTCCGGCCAGAGCGACGAGCAGGAGGGCGGCCGCTACCACCGCCACTACAACTACGCCCTGTTCGAGGGCGGCCCCGACCCGACGACCGGCGACCTGATGCCCCCGAGCACCCCCGGCGTCTACGTCCTCGAGGCCGACCTCGCCAGCACGCAGGCCGGCGTGGGCCGGAGCGACCCGTTCTTCCTCGTCTTCGGCTTCCAGACGCCGGGTGAGGACTCGGTGGCGGCGATCAATTACCTGAACGCCAACGTCGTGCCCGAGCCGGCCTCGCTCGGCCTGATCGGCCTCGCGGGCCTGACGCTGCTGCGCCGCCGGCGTTAAGTGATCGTGCAGTCGAAAGCGGGGCGGGCGGCGCGTCGATTCCGGCGCGCCGCCCGCTTCGCGTGATGTTTCAATAGTTGCTGCTGGCACCGGCGTTGCACCGGGCTCGGGGTCCGGCCGGATCGCGGCAGCCTGTCGCGTCGGCGTCCCGAAGTTCCTTCAGCAGCAAGTGACTCCATGAGCGACAGCAAAGAGGGCGGCCCCACCCCCAACCCGCCGCAGACCCAGCAGATGCCCGGCAGCCAGGCCGAGATGCGCCCGCAGCCGAAGAACGTGCCCGACGGCTACAGGGCCGCCGGCAAGCTCGCGGGCAAGCGGGCGATCATCACCGGGGCCGACAGCGGCATCGGCCGGGCGGTGGCGGTGCTGTTCGCCATGGAGGGGGCGGACGTGGCGGCCATGTACCTCAAGGCCGACGCCGACGCCGCCGAGACCAAGCGGCTGGTCGAGGCCGAGGGCCGAAAGTGCCTCCTGATCGCCGGCGACGTGGGGGACGAAGCCTTCGCCAAGCAGGCCGTCGAAAAAGCCAAAACCGAACTCGGCGGGATCGACATCCTGGTGAACAACGCCGCGTGGCAGCACCCCGAGCAGGACTTTCTGGAGCTCGACGCCGCGCAGGTCGAGAAGACCTTCCGCACCAACATCCTGGGCTACTTCAACATGGCCCGCGCCGCCCTGCCGCACCTCGGCGAGGGGGGCTCAATCCTCAACACGTGCAGCGTGCTGGCGTTCAAGGGCAGCGGCTCGCTGATCGACTACTCCAGCACCAAGGGGGCGATCGTGTCGTTCACCCGCGCCCTCAGCCAGAACGAGGGGGTGCGGGAGCGGAAAATCCGCGTCAACAGCGTCGCGCCCGGCCCGGTCTGGACGCCGCTGATCCCCGCGAGCTTCCCGGCGGACAAGGTGGCGGCGTTCGGGAACGACACGCACCTCAAGCGGCCCGCCCAGCCGGGGGAGATCGCCACCAGCTTCGTCTTCCTCGCCAGCGCGGACGGCATCTTCTTCACCGGCCAAACCCTGCACCCCAACGGCGGCACGGTGGTGGGGGCCTAGCGCGGGGGCATGGGATTTGCAGCCTTGAACGGTTTGCGAGAAAGGTAACTGATGAGCGAGAACAGCAGCAAGACGACCACCGACCACGCCGAGATCAAACAGTGGGCCGAGGCCCGCGGCGGCAAGCCCGCCACCGTGCCCGGCACCGAGAGGGGCAAAGATGATGCCGGCCTGATCCGCCTGGAGTTCCCCGACGCCAAACAGTCGCACTCGGACAAGCTCGAGGAGATCTCCTGGGACGACTTTTTCGAGAAGTTCGAGCAGAGCAAGCTCGCCCTCGTCTACCAGGAGGAGACCGCCGACGGCAAGCAGAGCAGCTTCAACAAGCTTGTGAGTAGGTAGTGGGGAGTAGGGGGTAGGTAGAGGAAGCGCAGAAACTTCACGCCCGCCACCTATTTCCGGCCTTCCGCTACCTACCACCCTCTACCTACCATCTACTCCACCATGCCAGACACCACCATCAAGAAGATCGATTCCAGCGCCTCGCCCACCGGGCAGATGGGCCAGACGTACCTCGCCACCGGCAAGAGTTTGTCAATGCGGCTGTGGGACGCCGAGGAGCCCAACCCCGGCATGAAGCCGCACAAGCGGCCCTACGAAACCGTCGGCTACTGCATCAGCGGCAAGGCCGAACTGACGCTGGAGGGCCAGACGGTCACGCTGGCGGCGGGCGACTCGTGGGTCGTCCCGAAGGACGCCGAGCACCACTACAAAATCCTCGAGGCCTTCACCGCCGTCGAGGCCACCCACCCGCCCGCCGAACAGCACGGCCGCGACGCCGCCGCGGAGCAGGCGTAGGAAAGGCGCCCACCCCCGTGGCACGGGCGTCCCGCCCGCGTCTGCGCATTTGATTCCTGAATAGCCGCAATCGCAGACGCGGGCGGGACGCCCGTGCCACGTCGGAATGGCCGCCATGATCCGCTCGCTGCTCACGCCGTCGACGCCGCCGCGAAGCAGGCGTAACGCAAGGCACCCGCCCCCGTGGCACGGGCGTCCCGCCCGCGTCTGCGCATTTGATTCCTGAGAAGCCGCAATCGCAGACGCGGGCGGGACGCCCGTGCCACGTCGGAAAGGCCGCCATGATCCGCTCGCTGCTCACGCCGTCGACGCCGCCGCGAAGCAGGCGTAACGCAAGGCACCCGCCCCCGTGGCACGGGCGTCCCGCCCGCGTCTGCGCATTTGATTCCTGAATAGCCGCAATCGCAGACGCGGGCGGGACGCCCGTGCCACGTCGGAAAGGCCGCCATGATCCGCTCGCTGCTCACCACCGTCGCCCTCGCCAAAATCGCCCAAACCTTCCTCGGCGACGACCGTGCGGAGCGCGAGGAGCAGGAACCCAACCACCACCCCCTGCTGATCGCCGGCGGCGTCACGGTGGCGGCCGGGCTGCTCACGCGGGCGATCGTCCGCAAGAAGCGGTTCTTCGACCTTCACGGCAAAATCGTGATCCTCACCGGCGGCAGCCGGGGGCTGGGGTTGGAGGTCGCCCGCCAACTCGTCGCCAAAGGGGCCCGCGTGGCGATCTGCGCCCGCGACGAAACCGAGCTCCGCGAGGCCCAGGACGATCTGCACGACCGCGGCGGCGAGGTCTTCGCCGGCCTCTGCGACGTCACCAGGCCCGCAGAGGTCCGCCACTTCGCCGACCTCGTCCGCGGCCAGATGGGGCCGCCGGACGTGCTCATCAACAACGCCGGCACCATCATCGTCGGCCCGGTCGAGTCCATGGCCGCGCGGGATTTCGAGAAGGCGATGGACACCAATTTCAACGGCCCGCTCGCCTTCATCCTCGAAGTCCTGCCCGACCTCATCGCCCGCGGCGGCGGGCGCATCCTCAACGTCGCCAGCATCGGCGGCCGCGTGCCGCTGCCGCACCTGGTCGCCTACTCCGCCAGCAAGTTCGCCCTCGTCGGCCTCGGCGAGGGGCTGCGGACCGAGCTCCTCAAGCACAACGTCTACGTCACCACCGTCTGCCCCGGCACCGTCCGCACCGGCAGCCCCCTCCACGCCACCTTCAAGGGCGACGTCGAGGCCGAGTACGAGTGGTTCGCCACCGGCGATAACACCCCCGGCCTCTCGATCTCCACCGAACGCATGGCCGCCAAGATCATCGACGGCCTCGAGCACGGCGACGCCGAGGTCATCACCCCCTGGACCGCCAAGCTGCAAAGCCTTTTCCAAGGCCTCGCGCCGGGCGTGGCGACCGAGGTCGCCACCCTCATCGACCGCCTGCTGCCCGACGCGGCGGGGGCGGCCGGGGCCAATCGCACCTCCGCCACCGGCCGCGAGGCGGACGTCGGCCAACTCCCCGCCTACACCGCCGAGATGCAGGCCGAGGCCGCGGCGGAGTTCAACGAGGACTGACTCCAGGTCCGACCGTGGAACGGGCGTCCCGCCCGGATTTCTTTCTTCAGTATTATAGATCTAAAGCAAGAAATCCGGGCGGGACGCCCGTTCCACCTTAGCGACTCGCCACCGCCGCCTTCGCGTCGAGCTGATCCACCACCGCCAGCAGGTCCGACGCCGTGTAGACGCTCGACAGCACCCGCGTCGGCCCGTCCGGCTGGTAGACGGCCGTCAGCGGAATCCCGCCGCCGGGGTTCAGGCTCAGCAGCAACCGCTGGCCGTCGGGGTTGTCGCCGGTCAAATCGACCTTGAACGCCGTCACGTTCTTGTCCGCCAGTGCCGACCACACGGCCGGTGATTGGTAGACGGTGCCCTCGATATACTGGCAGCTCAAACACCAGTTCGCGGTGAACTTCACCAGCACCGGCCCGTTCGCCCTGGCCTTGTCGAACCCGATTTGCGTGAACGGCACGAAGTGCTCAACGGCCCCGCCCGACGCCCCGGCGGCCGGGCGGGAGAGCAGGCCGTTCTGGTTCGCCGCCCACGCCACCCCGCCGCCGAGCAGGGCGACGGCCAGCACCGACGACACCGCCACCGCCGCCGCCCCGTCGGCCAGTTGCACCGTCCGGGCCATCAGGTAGACCGCCGCCACCGCCAGCACGGCCACGGGAATCCACAAAAATCCCGCCCCCGGCACCACCCGCCCCGCCGCGAAGTAGGCCGCCGCCACCAGCAGCAGAAACCCCATCATCTGCTTGAACAGGTCCGGCCACGCCCCGGCCCGCGGGAGGTTCTTCGCGGCCTCGGGGAAAAAGCTCAGCAGCAGGTACGGCACCGCCATGCCGACCCCGACCATCACCATCGAGAACACCGCCACCACCGCCGCCTGCGTGGCCGCCCAGACCAGCAGCGGCGGCAGCAGCGGGGCGGTGCAGGGCGTCGCCAGCACCGCCGTGAACGCCCCGAGCGCGAAGTTCCCGAACACCGTGTCGTGCCGCGGGCTGAACCGGTAAACGCCCGCCGGCAGCTGGAAGTTGAACGCCCCAAACATCGCCGCCGCGAAGCCGACCAGCAGCGCCACCATCGGCCAGACGAACCACCACTTGCTGAACAGCCCGCCCCAGGAGATCACCTTCAGCCCCAGCACCAGCACGCCGAGGATGGCGAAGACCGACACCAGCCCGAGGCTGAACACCCCGCCGAGCATCGCGCACCGCGAGCGGTCGTGCTGCGACACCTCGTAAAACCCCATCACCTTCAGCGGCAGCACCGGCAGCACGCACGGCATCACGTTGAAGATCAGCCCCGCGACGAACGCGATGCCGAACGCCCCGAGCGTCGAGTCGATCTTCACCCCCGACCCGACGTCCACCACCGCCGCCGGCTTGGGCGCAGTCGTTTTGGTCGCGGCGGGCTTGGTCGACGGTCCAGCAGCGTCCGGCCCCCCCGGTGGCGGGGCCTGATACCCCGCGAACACCCCGTCGCGCGTCGGCTCTGCCGCCGCGCCCGGCGCGACGGTCAGGTTCACCGAAAACGGCTTTTGCTCCGGCGCGAAGCAGTTTTTGTCGTCGCAAATCTGATAGCCGATGCTCCCCGCCACCGCCACCGCGCCGGCCGTCTCGGGCTTGACCTTCAGCCGGACGTAGACCACCGTCCGCCCCGTGTAGACGCTCACCTTGCCGAGCAGCGGGTAGGTTTCGAGCGTCGGCGGGGGGTAGACCGGCTCGCCCGCGAGCGTCGCGGGGCCGGGGGCGAGGGTCACGGTCAGCGGGATGAGAAAATCGTCCAGCGGCGTGTGGCTCTGGGCGTGGAAGCCGGGGGCGACGTCGAGCACGACCGCGACGACGGCCTCGCCGCCGGGCGGGGCGGTCGGGCGGTCGACTTCCGCCGAAACGGTCGCCCGCGCGTCCGCGCCCGCCGCCGCGCCGGGGGGGCTGCCGGGCAGGTTGAGGGTGAGCGGGTCCGCCTGTGCCCGCGCGGCCGGGGGGATCGCGCCGCCCACGAATGAGACGGTCAGGAGCAGCAGCAGGCATCGGGGGAGGGTGGGCATTGCTACGGGAAGTATACCGCCCGACATGGCTCGTTGCGGCCCGGCACCGGATGGCTTAGCATTCGCCGCAACCGCGACGCGGCCGCGACCGACCCGAGGTGCCCCTGTGCGATTTTCCAAACGGACCGAGTACGGCCTGCGGGCGATGGTCCAACTGGCGCGGCTGCGGCCGGGGCAGTTCGTGCAGTCCAAGGATTTGGCGGCCGCCGAGGAGTTGCCGACCAAGTTCCTCGAGAGCATCCTCCTCTCGCTCCGCCGGGGCGGGTTTCTGGAGAGCAAGGTCGGCAGCGGCGGGGGCTACCGGCTGGCCCGGCCGGCGGGGGAGGTGACGGTGGGGCAGATCGTCGGCCTGCTCGACCGCCGCGACGCCGAGCCGACGCCGCCCACGCCCGGCCCGCCCGGCACCGTCGCCCTGCGCCTGGTCAGCGGCCGCCTCACCGCCGCCGCCGACGGCGTGCTCGGCGAACTCACCCTCGAGGCCCTGCTCGACGACGTGGCGCGGGCGACGGGCGGGCAGGCGTCGATGTATTACATCTGATGAGTAGGTAGTAGGGGGTCGGTAGTAGGTGGAGAAGAGGAGGGGGGGAAATCGTGCGTTGACGGGGGTGGGGCGGGTTACTAGGGTTGGTCTCGGACCGAACCGATCAGGAATTGAAGGAGCCCGCCATGCCCGTTGAAGTCAAGCCGTTGCCCTACGCCTACGACGCCCTGGAGCCGACCATCGACGAGAAGACGATGAAGCTCCACCACGACAAGCACTACGCGAGTTACGTCGAGAAATACAACGCCGCCGTCGCCAAGGCCCCGGAGCTCGAGGGCAAGGCGCTGGACGAGGTGCTGGCGAACGATTTGGCGATGGTGCCCGAGTCGATCAAAACCACGGTCCGCAACAACGGCGGCGGCGCGCACAACCACGCGCTGTTCTGGGAGATCATGGGCTCCCCCAGCACCGCCGGCGGCGAGCCGAAGGGGGAGTTGGCGGGGGCGATCAACAAGGCGTTCGGCTCGTTCGAGGACTTCCAGGCCGAGTTCGCCGCCGCCGCCGCCGCCCGCTTCGGCTCCGGCTGGGCGTGGCTGGTGAAGGACGGCGAGGCCCTGAAGGTCATCAGCACGGCCAACCAGGACTCGCCGATCATGCAAAACATGTTCCCGGTGATGGGGCTGGACGTCTGGGAGCACGCCTACTACCTCAACTATAACAACCGCCGGCC
This sequence comes from Tepidisphaeraceae bacterium, assembly GCA_965260985.1. Classification (GTDB taxonomy): domain Bacteria; phylum Planctomycetota; class Phycisphaerae; order Tepidisphaerales; family Tepidisphaeraceae; genus CBDHCE01. The sequence goes on from CBDHCE010000023.1 coordinate 102,998, forward strand.
GGACTATGTCGAGGCGTGGTGGAGCGTGGTGAACTGGGAAGCGGTCGGCGAGCGGTTCGAGCGGGCCGAGTGAGGAATGACGAATGACCAAACCAGAATGACCAAGGAATGACCAAGTCTCAATGACCAAAGGTGCGTCGCCTTGGACATTGAAAATTGGTCATTCCTTGGTCATTCTGGTTTGGTCATTCGTCATTCTCAACATTGTACAAGCGAATCGAAGGCCCCATGCCCCGCACCTTCTTAGCCGACGCCAAACCCGGCGATTACCTCGAGGACGTGTTCGTCATCACGAACAAGCAGCTCTCCGCCAGCCGGGCGGGCAAGCCGTTCATCAAGGCGATGCTCGGCGACCGCACCATGCAGGTCGCCGCCCGCATGTGGGATGCCAAGCCCGAGTGGTTCGACGCCATGCCCGACGGCGGCTTCGTCCACGCCAGCGGGCGGGTGGAAAATTACCAGGACAACCTCCAATTCGTCATCGAGCGGTTCGACCACGTCGACCCCGCCGACGTGCGCGTCGAGGATTTGCTGCCGACCACCACGCGCGACGTCGACCAGATGTTCGAGCGCGTGAGGGCGCTGCTCGAGCCGATCGGCAACCGACACCTCAAGGCCGTCGTCGGGGCCTACCTCGGCGACGAGAAGTTGATGGCCCAGTTCCGCCGGGCGCCGGCGGCGGTCAGTTTCCACCACGCCTTCATCGGCGGGCTGCTGGAGCACACCCTTAACGCGATGGAGGTCGCCAGCGCGGCCTGCCCGTTCTACCCCGCCCTCAACCGCGATTTGGTGGTGGCCGGCATCTTCCTGCACGACCTCGCCAAAACCTGGGAGCTCGGCTACGACGCGGCCTTCACCTACACCGACGGCGGCCAACTCGTGGGGCACATCGTCAAGGGCGCCCTCTGGCTGGAGGACAAGGCCCGCGCCGCCGGCCGAACCCTCGGCGAGCCGATCCCGCGGAAACTCACCGACCTGCTGCAGCACATCATTCTCAGCCACCACGGCGAGCGCGAGTTCGGGGCGGCCGTCACGCCCGCCACGCCCGAGGCGATCGCGGTCCACGTCTTCGAGAACCTCGACGCGAAATTGATCCCCGCCCTCGCCGCCACGCGCGGCCCGACGGCCGGATCGGGCGACTGGACCGAATACCTCCGCGCCTTCAACGGCCGCCTCTACCGCCCGGACCTGTTCGCCCCGACAGACACTTCCGCTTCCGCCGACCCCTCCCCCACACCGACCGCCGCCGCCGCGCCCGCCGACGTCGCCAAGCCCGCCGGCGAGAGCCAAATGCTCACGAACCCCCTGTTCGGCGAGATGAACCGCCGGCGGTAAATCCCGGCCCCCCAGCCGCTTGCGGCTTCGCAAAGAAGCATACCCTCCACCGCACCCGAGGTGGATTAGCCACCTCATGCCGCAATTTTGTCGGAAATATCCGCAGATTGACGCACCTCAATCTTTCAATCAACGCCAGACCCCCTAATGGGGCGTTTTTCCACGAATCGGCCCGCTTGGCACGGCCGTTGCACCTATCCCTACAAAGCGGCCGAACGCTTAGCCGCCCCAAATCGACAGCAACTGACCGGGCCACCGCCCGAGGAGAAACGATGAACACGACCAACAACACGAAACTAACCCTGATGGCCGCCGCCCTCGCCGTGACCGGCCTGACCGCGACCGTCGCCACCGCGCAGATGACCGACACCACCCCGGCCGCCCCCCGCGCCAACGAGTCCGGCCTCGACCAAGCCGGCCAGACCGCAAAGAACGCCGGCAACGCCGCCGTCGATGGGGTTAAGAACGCCGCCACTGACACCAAGCAGGCCGTGACCGGCGCGGTCGATGGCACCGACAACGGCGTGCCCGCCGACAAGGACCGCAACGAAAATGCCCTCGGCGTGCTGGAGACCTCCACCGAGGCCGCCGTCACCGAGGACGGCTTCGACGACCTCGTCGAGCGCTTCGTTGACGCCGACCGCAACCGCATCGGCGCGTCGATGCCGACCGCCGACCAGATCACGAAATTGAACCAGGTGACGGCCGACATCCGCACCGCGTGGCAGGCGAAGTACGGCAGCGAGTTCGACATCAACAAGCGGACCACCGTCTTCAACAGCAGCTACGCGGTCAAGTACGGCGAGGTCGGCCAGGGCAGTGCCCGCACCGCCGGCCAGACGATGACCCCGACCACCCCCGGCACCGCCGCCGGCGAGAGTCCGGTCAACCCGCCGCAGCCGAACGGCGTGATGGGCGGCGAGATGAACGGCGGGGCGACCCCTCAGGACCGCGCCGGCACCGCCACGCCGCCGCCGGCGTCGAACGACCCGAACGCCAACCGCGAGCCGGGCCGCGACATCGCCACGATCACCACGCCGAAGGTGGGCGACCTGAAGTCGATGCAGGTGCCGCTGATCTGGGAGTTCCCCGGCGTTTACAAGATCGACGTGCCCGACAGCGTGAACGGCAAGACGCTGTACGACAGCCTCTACAAGAACCTGAAGGCCGTCGACGACGGCAAGGCCGAGTGGCCCGCCGACGAGCAGGCCGCCTACCGCGCCGTGAGCGCCCGCGTCCTGAACGCGATGTTCAACGCCGGGTCGTAAGCGGCTTGCAGTGGTTTCAATGAAACGGCCCCGCGTTCCACGGAACGCGGGGCCGCTTTTGTTGAGTGGCCTGAACGCTTCAAGTGAAGATTACAATTGTCATCTTGAGCGAGCGCAGCGAGTCGAAAGATCTCGGGTGCCGAAGCCGTCTGCGGTGCCCGAGATCCCTCGCCTCGCTGCGCTCGCTCGGGATGACAGTACTTTCTGCGGCCGAGAGAGGGAATCGGACCGACGAACCTACGCCGCGTAAGCCTACTTCACCATCTCCCGAAAAACGCCCTTGCTCACGCCGCCTTGGATCGGGCGGGCGAGGGTGATTTTCTTACCGCCGTACTCGGCGACGTAGAGGTTGCCGGTGGCGGGGTCCTCCACGAGGTCGAGCGGGTCGGTGAAGTGGCCGAGGCCGTCGATGCCGGTGATGCTCTCGGTGATTTTCCCGTCCTTGTCGGGGATGAGGGCAATCACGTCATCGCCGACGCTCCAGCGTGTCACGAGGATCGCGCCGTCCAGCCGTCCGCCGAAGGGCTTGCTTGCCGGGCCACGGGGGGCGCGGTACTCGATCAGGCCGTCGGGCGAGACATTCTTGCCGAAGACGAAGGCGGGCGGGCGGTAGCGGGGGTTGGGCTGGGTGCCGACGGGGTAGTCGGGCACCTCCTGCGGGTCGGGGCCGGCGGTGGGGTTGGCGCCGTGCAGGACGAACTCGCCGCGCGCGGGGTTGGGGTGGCCGTAGTAGACGCCGGGCTTGATGTCCAGCAGCAGGTCGTCGGCGGTGCGCGTGACGTAGCCGATGGCGGGCGCGCCGCCGCCGGCCGGGCAGTTGCCGCCGGCGGCCGAGCCGTTGATGCCGCTGTAGAGGTGGCCGTTGGAGTGCCAGAGCAGGTCGTAGCCGCTTCGGACGCCGGTGGCGTAGATCTTCAGCGGCGCGTCGGCCGAATCTGGGTGGTACGACCCGCCGCCGTCGGGCGTCCGCACGTCCAGCGGGTGATCCGTCGGCAGCATCGCCGGGTCGATGCGGAGGGTGGCGGCCGACAGCAGGCGCTCGGGCCGGTGGCCCCACTTGTCGTCCGGCGCGCCGGCGGAGGTGTGCGACCCCTGGTTGAAGTAGTACGCCCCGTCCGGCCCGAACGCCCCCTGGAAGTTCAGGTGGTCCTTGTACGCCCGCGGCAGGTGGATCACCAGGTCGCGGTAGCGGTCGAGGTCCGGCCCGCTCAGCAGCGAGATCGCGCCGGTCCACTCCTCGGCCCCCTCCAACTTGTGCTGGGCGTTGAGCTTCAACTGGCCGTGGCTGACCCACAGTTCGGGTTGCTCGGCGGTGCTCTGCGGCGAGAAGGCCAGGCCGGTGATGAGGCGCGGGCCGTGGTTGGCGGCGATCAGGGTCGAGATCGTCTGCGGCTCGCCGAGCGTGCCGTCGGGCTGGATGGCGTACCGCTCGATCCGGCCGTCGAAGGTGCCGGCGTAGAGCTTGCCGTCGGGGCCGATGGTCAGGGCGGTGAAGGCGCTGCGGTCGACCTCGGTCGGCAAATCGATTTTCTCGAACGCGACCGGGAACGCCTCGCTCGCCACGCCGGCGGCGGTGGTGAACTCGATCCTGTGCGGCTCGAACGGCGTGCCGTTCTCGTCCTTCAGTTGGTCGGTGACTTCGAAGACGTAGGTGGTGGCGACGGCCAGCGGGTTCTCGGGGTTCAGCACGATGATGTCGTTCGCGCCGCTGGTGTTGAGTTTGGCGGGCACGCGGCGGTCGGGGCCGTCGGACTTCTTGTAGAGGAACACCGCGGCGTCGAGGAGGGAGGCGGGGTCGACGCCGTTGGAGACGCGGCCGGCGGCGGGCGGGGGCACGCGGATGTCGGCCGCGACGGCGGTGGTGGGCACCACGCCGGTGTCGTCCGCCGCCGGCCGGGTCCGCCCGAGCTGCGGGCGGCTGAGGTCGGCCAAATAGGTGTCGCGCTCGTGGCCGGCGAAGTCGATCGCCAGCGCGAACAGGCCCGTGCCGAACAGCAGCAGGGCGGCGAAGGCGGCGAGGGTCGGGAGCAGGCGGCGGTGGGGCTTTCGGATCGGGTGCTGGGGCATGTACTAACGTATCGTCCCCAAGCCCCCGCAGGTTCGGCAGAATTGCCGATAAATCCTCCCCAACCCTTCCTAGACGAACGTGCCGACCATCGTCCGCAGCTGCTCGCCGCCCACCTCGCGCTCGCCGCCGACGTAGTAGAGTTTCCCGCCGCTCTGGAACGCCACGCCCCCCTTGCGCTTCTCCGGCGTGCCGGGGTGGACGGTCCACAAGTCGGCCACCGGGTCGTAGCTGGCGACCTGAGTGGTCAAATCCTCCGCCGACGTCTGGCCGTTGAGGGTCCAGATCTGGCCGTCGTAGACGAACGTGGTGTACTCCGCGTGGCTGACCGCCACGGGCAGCGGGGCCTTGTACGACCAGGTGCCGGTGGCGAGGTCGTAGGCCTGCACGTCGTAGTGCGGGACGTAGCTGTACTCGTGGCCGTGCTCGCCGCCGATGACGTAGATTTTGCCGTCGAGCACCGCGCTGGTGACGTGGTCGGTCGAGCGCGGCATCGGGGCGGCGCGCTCCCAGTGCGGGTCGGGGGTGTTGTACTTGAGCACGAAGTGGTCGGCGTGGTTGGTGATGCGGTTCGCCCCGACGCCGCCGAAGTAGTGCAGCGCGTTATCGGCGTAGGCCAGCGTCCCGCCGGCGCGGACCTCCGGCAGGCTCAGGTACGGGATCCACAAGTCCTTGTCCGGGTAGTATTTCCACGCCTTATCGGTCAGGTCGGTCGACTCCTGCGGCCCGGACTGCCCGCCGACGAAGTAGATGTACTTGCCGTCGGTCGCCACCCCGCCGTGCGTCTCGGGGCCGGGCAGCGGCGCGCCGCGGGACCAGCTTTTGGTCTTCAGGTCCAGGATGTCCACCTGCGTGCTGGTGCCGTCGTAGGCGTTGTCGTACCCGCCCATGACGTACACCTTGCCGTTCAACTCCACCCCCGCCCCCTCCACGAAGCGGTGCGGCACGTCCAGCGACGAATCGGCGAAGGCCCAACTCACATCGTTCTTGACCGGGTAATCCGGCGCGGGGGCGGCCCGGCGGATCGTCAGGTAATCCAGCGTGTTCTTGCTCGCCAGTTCCGAGTTGCTCACCGTCAGCTTCCCGTCCGTGACCTCGATAAAGTCCGACCCCTCGATCCACTCGTACACCGCTTCCGGCTTGCCGCGCATGATGTGCCGGCCCTCGATGCTCATGCGCAAGTCCTGGCCGTCGCTGTAGTTAACGTCGCCGCCGACGAGGGTGACGTAGTACCGCCCGTTGGGCACCGCGATGCTCCAACTCGGGTCGCCGTCCATCCTGGCGAAGGTGTCGTACTGCTCCTTGGGCGAGCGGGGATTGTCGCGGTTGACCATCTGCGACGAGATGTCGCGGTCCCAGCCGTACTGCAGCCCGTTGCCGCGCGTGCCGTACGCCCGGCCGAGGTCGGCGCGGAAGTGGGCCGGGACCGACCCCATGCCGGCGGGCTGGAAATTGATCTGCACCGGCCGGAAAATCACATCGTCCGCCGCCAGCAACTGCCGGCCCTCGAGGGGCTCGAACAGCGGCAGCGGGCGGCGGGCGGCGGCAGCGCGGGGTCGGCGGAGGAACTTGAACATGGGCGTCATTTTAGCGGAGTCTGTGAAGATGCAAGCATCGCGCCCTGGCGCGACGGGCCGTCAACCTTACGCGGGAGGGCGCGGCGGGTTCGTCGCGCCTCCCGTTTGCGAACTTGCGTCCGTGCCCACGCGCCCGCACAATGGCCCCGCCCGCTCACCTCCCGCAACGCGCGCGGCCGATGATTCGGTGGACCTTCAACTCCCACGGACGGGATGATTCTCATGGACAGCTTCGTCATCACCGGCGGCCGGCCGCTCAACGGGACCCTCGACGTCTCGGGCTCCAAAAACAGCGCCCTGCCGATCCTCGCCGCCTGCCTCCTCGCCGACGGCCGCACCACCCTCCACGGCGTGCCGCGGCTGAGCGACACCGACTCGATGGTGAAGCTCCTCGGCGAGCTCGGCGTCCACGCCTACCGCCGCGACCCCGCCCCCGACGACCGCCGCACCGGCCCGCCGCTCAACGGGCCGCTCGACCTGGAGGTGGTCGACGAGGCGAAGGTCGAGGCGCGGTACGACATCGTGAAGACGATGCGGGCGAGCATCTGCGTCCTCGGCCCACTGCTGGCGAAGCGCGGGCGGGTGGTGGCGAGCATTCCCGGCGGCTGCGCGATCGGCGACCGGCCGATCGACCTCCACCTGCGCGGGCTGGAGAAGCTGGGGGCGAGCTTCCACGCCGAGGGGGGCAACATCGTCGGCACCGTGCCGCGCGGCCGGCTGCGGGGCTGCTCGATGTACCTGGGCGGGGCGATGGGGCCGACGGTGCTGGGCACGATCAACGTCATGTCCGCCGCCGCCCTGGCCGAGGGCGTGACGACCCTCGTCGGCGCCGCCTGCGAGCCGGAGGTCGGCGACTGTGCGGCACTGCTGAACAAGATGGGGGCCAAAATCACCGGCCACGGCACGCCGGAACTGCGGATCGAGGGCGTCGAAAAATTGACCGGCGTCGAGCACCGCATCATCCCCGACCGCATCGAGGCCGGCACCTTCCTGATCGCCGCCGCCATGACCGCCGCGACCGCCGGCGGCGAATTGGCGGTGCGGAACTGCAACCTCGACCACCTCGCGGCCGTCGTCGACCGCATGGAGGAGGCGGGCCTGACCGTCACGGGTGCCGACGGCACCGCCCGCGTGACCGCGCCGAAGCGGCTGCGGCCGATCGAGATGGTCACCCAGCCCTACCCCGGCTTCCCGACCGATTTGCAGGCCCAACTGATGGCGATGCTCTGCCTCTCCGACGGCATCTCGGCCGTCACCGAACGCATCTTCCCCGACCGCTACACCCACGTCGGCGAGCTCAACCGCATGGGCGCCCGCGTCCGCAAGGAGGGCCCGACGGCGTTGATCGGCGGCGTCGGCCGGCTGACCGGGGCGCGGGTCATGTGCTCGGACCTCCGCGCGTCCGCCGCCCTGGTCCTCGCCGCCCTGGTGGCCGAGGGCACGACGCACCTCGACCGCGTCTACCACATCGACCGCGGCTACGAAAAGATCGAGCAAAAGCTCGCCGCGGTCGGGGCGGACATCGAGCGGGTGAAGTAACCCGTGGAACGGGCGTCCCGCCCGGATTTCTTTTCTGGTGGCACTCTTGAAAGAGAATCCGGGCGGGACGCCCGTTCCACGGGGTTACCGCCGCTCCCCCACCAGCCACCACGCGGCGGGCAGTAGGCCGGCGGCGGCGGCGATCTTCAGGGCCGCGCCGGGGAGGAAGGGGTAGAGGCCCTTCGCCAGCGCGACCGACGGCCCGCAGCCCAAGACGTGCCCCAGCCACGGCACGCCGCAGGCGAAGATGGCGGCGGTGCCGAGGATCATCATGCCCGCCGTGGCGAGCGGCCGGCGGTCCCACCCGCGGCGGGCGAGCAGGCCGACCAGAAAGCCCGCGACGACGAAGCCGACGAGGTACCCGCCGGTCGCGCCGGTGAACGTCGCCCAGCCCGACCGCCCCTGCGTGTAGAACGGCAGGCCCGCCAGGCCCAGCAGGACGTACAGGCCCTGCGCCCCCAGCCCCCGCCACGGCCCCAGCGCCGCGGCCGTCAGCAGCACCGCGAACGTCTGCAGCGTGATCGGCACCGGCGTGAACGGCAGCGGCAGGCTGACCTGCGCGCAACCGGCCGTCAGCAGCGCGCCGGCGACGATCAACAGCGCGCTCCACGCCGCGCCGCCGGCCTTGGGTGCCGCGAGAAGGTCCGCCAGCACCGCGCGACGCTCGTAAGACAAAACCGCCATCAACCGACTCCGTTCCGTTTCGAGTTCCTTAACAGCCGGAGGCGGAAGCCCCGGTTCTTCGATGGGTCAACCCGTTCGTCGAAGAACCGGGGCTTCCGCCTCCGGCTGTTAAGGAAAGCGTTTTCGCCCTTGGTGTCAAGCCGCCGACACCGCCTCGGCGGGTTGGGATTTGGATTGGACCGTCAGGGCGTCGGCGACCAACTCGCGCTCCTCACGCTCGTGGGCGGCGGCGTTGCCGGTCGAGGGGCTCGCCGCGGCGGGCCGGCCGACGTAGGTCAGCAACTGGTCCGGCAGCATCTCCCGCAGCCGCGGCTGCACGAACGACCACGCGCCGCGGTTCTTCGGCTCCTCCTGCACCCACACGACCTCCGCCGAGCGGTTGTACCGCCCGATCGCCGCGGCGATCTCGGCCTCGGGGAAGGGGTAGAACTGCTCGACCCGCACGATCGCCACGTCGCGCTGCTTGTTCTTCTGCCGGGCGGCGTCCAGGGCGTAATAGACCTTGCCGGCGCAGAGCAGCACCCGCTTGACGCGCTCGCGCCCCTTGCCCTCCTGCACCGCCGCGTCGTCGATCACCAGTTGCAGCGACTCGTCCGTGAACGCCTCGATCCGGCTGCTCGCCTCGGGCTTGCGGAGCAGGCTCTTCGGCATGAACAGCACCAGCGGCTTGCGGAAGTCGCGGTGGAGTTGGCGGCGCAGCAGGTGGAAATACTGGGCCGGCGTGCTCGGCATCGAGACCTGCATGTTCCCCTCGGCGCAGAGGCTGAGGAACCGCTCGACGTAGGCATTGGAGTGCTCGGGCCCGGCCCCCTCGTAGCCGTGGGGCAGGTTCAGGACCAGGCCGTTGAGGTAGCGCCACTTGCTCTCGGCGGAGGCCATGACCTGGTCGATGATGGTCTGGGCGCCGTTGACGAAGTCGCCGAACTGCGCCTCCCAGACGACCAGATTTCGCGGGTCGGCCGAGGCGAAGCCCCACTCGAAGCCGACGACGGCGGCCTCGCTCAGCATGGAGTTGAGGATCGTGAACGGCCCCTGCTCGGGCGAAACGTGCTGCAGGGGCGTATAGGTCTCGCCGGTCTCGTAGTCGTGCAGGACGGCGTGGCGGTGGCTGAAGGTGCCGCGCTCGACGTCCTGGCCGGTGAAGCGGACGCCGCTGCCCTCCAGCAGGAGGGTTCCGAGGGCGAGCATTTCGCCGCAGCCCCAGTCGATGCCCTCGCCGGTCTCGACGGCGTTGACGCGGCCGGCCATCAGTTTTTTGAGTTTCGGGTGGACCGTGAAGCCCTCGGGCATCTGCTCGAGGGTGGCGACGACCTTTTGGAGCGTGGCGCGGTCGACGGCGGTGTCGGCGGACCAGTCGGCGCCGGCGCGGGTCATGCCGCTCCACGCGCCGCGGAGGGTGGGGACGCGCTCGCGCGGGCGGGCCTCCTTGGCGGCGGCGCGGGCGGCGTCAAGTCGGCCGACCACGCCGGCCCGCATCCCGTCGAGCTCGGCTTGCGTCACCACGCCCTCGGCGAGGAGTTTATCGGTGTAGAGGGTGCGGACGGTGGGGTGGGCGGCGATGGCGCGGTACATCGTCGGCTGGGTGAACGACGGCTCGTCCTGCTCGTTGTGGCCGTAGCGGCGGTAGCAGTAGAGGTCCAAAATCACGTCGACCTTGAACTGCTCGCGGAAGCCGATGGCGAGGCCCGCGACGTGGGCGACGGCCTCGGGGTCGTCGCCGTTGACGTGGAAGATCGGCGCCTGGATCGCCTTCGCCATGTCCGTGGCGTAGGGGGTGAAGCGGCCCTGTTTGGGGGGGGTGGTGAAGCCGATCTGGTTGTTGACGATGATGTGGATCGTCCCGCCGGTCTGGTAGCCGGGCAGCTCGGAGAGTTGCAGGGTCTCGGCGACGATGCCCTGGCCGTTGAAGGCGGCGTCGCCGTGGATGGTGACGGGGATCACCTGGGTGCGGTCGGGGTCGGGGAGCCACTCCTGCTTGCAGCGGACGATGCCCTGCTGGATGGGGTTGACGAGCTCGAGGTGGCTGGGGTTGGGGAGGAGGGAGACCTTGATGCTCAGGCCGCCGGCGAGGTCGCGGGTGTTGGCGTAGCCGAGGTGGTACTTCACGTCGCCGTCGCCCTCGACGCCCTCGGGGGGCTCGCTGGTGCCCTCGAACTCGGCCAGCAGCGTCTCATAGGGCTTGTTGAGGACGTGGGCGAGGAGGTTGAGCCGGCCGCGGTGGGCCATCGAGCAGATCACCTGCCGGCCGCCGAGGCGGGCGGCGCCCTCGACGATGGTGTTGACCATCGGGATCAAACTCTCGGCCCCCTCGACGCTGAACCGCTTCTTCCCGACGAACGCGCGGTGCAGGTACTGCTCGAACTCCTCGGCGGCCACCAACTGGTAGAGCAGGGCCCTTTTGGCCTCGGGGGAGAGGGCGGGGTGGTTGAGGGCCGGCTCCATGCGTTCCTGGAGCCACTCGCGCTGGTTCTTGTCGGCGACGTGGGTGAACTCGACGCCGATGGGGCCGGCGTAGGTCGCCTCGAGCTTGGCGAGCAGGTCCCCGAGCGTGCCGTCGGTGGCCCCGAGGAAGCCGCCGGTGCCGACGGGCTTGTCCGAGTCGGCGTCGGCCATGCCGAAGTTGGCGAGGTCGAGCAGCGGGTGGGCGCAGCGGTCGCGGTCGCTGAGGGGGTCGAGTCGGCTGCAGGCGTGGCCGATCTCGCGGAAGGTGTGCACCAGGTCGTAGACGCCCATCGAGCTGAGCTCGGCGGTGGGGACCGCGTCGGGCGGGGCGGCCACCGGCGAGAGCGGGGCGGCGGGATGCTCGGCGGTTTCGGCGGTTTCGGCGGCCGTCGTTTTGATTGCTTGGCCGTTCATCGAGCCGTTCACCGCGCCGTTCGCCAAGCCGTTCATCGACCCGTTGGCGGCGAAGTCGAAGCCGGCGAAGAAGCTGCGCCAGTCCTCGCCGACCGACGCGGGGTCGGCCCGGTAGCGGTCGTAGAGGCCGTCGATGTAGTCGGCGTTCGCGGGGGTGGCGAACGGGGCGGAAAGCCTTGCGGCAAGCCCTGCGGCGGGCTGAAGGGGGCGGGCGGTGGAGGGCGGGTGCATGGGTGTGACGACTCCCTGGTTGATCGCGTTGATCGCGGGAAGGGAATTATAGACGCGATCCGCCCGCCCGCCATCGGCAAAATGCGGCGGCGATCCGCCCTTTCACTCATCTACATCGGCGAATCCGCCGCCCCGGCCCCACTCCGCCCCGCGCGCCTCCCCACGCAGGGCGGCGCGGGCCGGTTTCGGCTACACTCCGCCGCCGATGACAAGCGTCCACCTCGACCACATCTCCAAGGCGTTCGGCGAGACCCTCGCGCTGAGTGACATCTCCCTCGACATCGCCGCCGGCGAGCTGTTCTTCCTCCTCGGCCCCAGCGGCTGCGGGAAGAGCACGCTGCTGCGCCTGATCGCCGGCCTCCACGAGCCGTCCGCCGGCCGGCTGCTGTTCAACGGCCGCGACGTGACCGACCTCTCGACGGAGAAGCGCAACGCCGTCATGTGCTTCCAAAGTTACGCCCTGTGGCCGCACATGACGGTGCGCGAGAACGTCCGCTTCGGCCTGAACGTGCGGAAAATGCCCAAGCCCGAGCAGGACCAGCGGATCGACGAGGTGTTAAACCTCGTTCAGATGGACGCCTACGCCGCCCGCAAGCCCAACCAACTCTCCGGCGGCCAGCAGCAGCGCGTGGCCCTGGCGCGCGCCCTCGCCGTGCGGCCGGCGTGCCTGCTGCTCGACGAGCCGCTGAGCAACCTCGACGCCAAACTCCGCCACGAGATGCGCAGCGAGATCCGGCGGATCTGCAAGACGGCGAAGTTCACGACGATCTACGTCACCCACGACCAGAAGGAGGCCCTGAGCGTCGCCGACCGCATCGCGGTGCTGCGGGCGGGGAAGGTGGCGCAGGTCGGCACGCCGGGCGAGCTGTACCACGCTCCGCGGACGTCGTTCGTGGCCGACTTCATCGGCCAGACGAACCTGCTGCCGGGCCGGGTGGTGGGGCGGGAGAACGGGTCGGTGACGGTCGAAACCAAGGTCGGCAACCTGACGGCGGCCTCGGTGGACGGCGCCCCGACGGAGGGGGAGGTAATCCTGAGCGTCCGCCCCGAGCAGATGCGCCTCTCCCGCGGCGGCGGCCTTGGCGGCCCGCCCGACGGCCGCAACCGCCTGAGCGGCCGGACGCTGGAGACGACGTTTCTGGGCGAGGCGAGCGAGCACGTCGTGTCGGTGAACGACTACCCGCTGAAGGTGATCGCCACCCCCCCGGTGTTCGACCCCCCGGCGGAGATGGCGGTGGAGTTCGACCCGCGGGACGTGGTGGTGCTGGGGGCGTAACGATGGTGCGCGACGACTTGGCCGGCACGCCGGACGCTGGTACGCTCCGCGTCACTGCGGGCGGGCTCAGTATCATGCGCCGCCGCAAGCACGAGCACGGGGCGCAGCTCGGGCCGGTGAGTCGGGCGAAGGCGGCGCGCCGGACGGGCAAGGTCGTGGGTAGCAAGTTCAATGAGCACTGGCCGCTGGTGCGGATCGTGAATTTCATCGAAGACCAGGTCGGCGCGCTGGGCTGGCACTACCCGCCGAACCTCAAGCAGAGCGTAGAGCTTCGCCAAGCGCAGGCGGTCGGCGTGAGCGACGGGGAAATCGTCCACACGGTGCGTATCGTTCGAGAAGGGCGGTACGTCCACGCCTACCCGGTTGAGGATTAGCCAATGAAAAAGACCCGAATGAACGGCAACGGCTCGGTGGTGCGTCGGCGGTCGCTGGTTGAGGATGTCTCGCTCGCCCTTCCGGCCGTAGACCATCTGTTCCTCGACGAAGACGGCGGGGCCTACAGCGTTGGCTTCCTCCCCTCGGACGAGGTTTCCAGGGAAGAAAAGGAGTTTGTTGAGGTTCCCGTGGCCAGCCCGGCCGGCTCGGTCATCGCGGAGGCACTCGCCCTCATCTCCTCCACCTTGCCTGGCACCTTCGACGTTGCTCGCGCGGTGCATCTGGGCGGCAGCGGCTACAAGTTTTTCGCGCCCGACGACACGCCATTTGACCTCGACGATGCTGACGTTGACACCTCGAGTGCAAGGCGAATCCTCGATGCGCTCCACCGCGCGGCCGTTGCGGCGCAAGAGGTCTACGCCGCCGAGATTATCGCCACCGCCTGACATGGCCCACTCCCACGCCCACGCCCCCGCCAACCACAACGCCGCCTTCGCCTGGGGCGTGGGGTTGAACCTCGCGTTCGTGGTCGCCGAGGCCGTCTTCGGACTGCTCGCCGGGTCGCTGGCGCTGCTGGCGGACGCGGGGCACAACCTCTCGGACGTGCTGGGCCTGCTGCTGGCGTGGGGGGCGGCCTACTTGGCGACGCTGCCGACCACCGACCGCCGCACCTACGGCTGGCGGCGGTCGTCCATCCTCGCCGCCCTCGCCAACGCGCTGCTTCTGGTCGCGGCCGTCGGGGCCATCGCGTGGGAGGCGGTGCAGCGGTTCAACGATCCGGGGCCGGTCGCGGGCTGGACCGTCATCGGCGTCGCGGCGGTCGGCACGGCCGTCAACACGATCACCGCGCTGCTGTTCATGGCCGGCCGCAAGGGCGACCTCAACATCCGCGGCGCGTTCCTGCACATGGCCGCCGACGCGGGCGTCTCGCTCGGCGTGGTCGGGGCCGGGTTCCTCATCCTCTTCACCGGCTGGCAGTGGGTCGACCCGACGGTGAGTTTGCTGATCGTCGCGGTGATCCTCGTCGGCACCTGGGGGCTGCTGCGCGACTCGTTCAACCTGGCGATGGACGCCGTGCCGCCGGAGATCGACCCCGCCGCCGTCGAGTCCTACCTGAACGGCCTGCCCGGCATCAATGCCGTCCACGACCTGCACATCTGGCCGATGAGCACCACCGAAACGGCCCTCACCGCCCACCTCGTCAAGCCCGACCCGGCCGGCGATGATGCCCTGCTCTCGCGCATCGGCCGCGAATTGCACGACGCCCACGGAATCGAGCACGCCACGCTCCAGTGGGAGCGCGGCGACGCCGCCCACCCCTGCGAAACCGCGTGCGACCGGGCGGCGGTTTGAGTAAGATTGCCGAGAGAGTCCCATGAAGCGATACCTCCTCCTCGGTTTGTTCGGAATCGTCCTCGTCTCGCCCTTCCTGCTGCGGCTGGTGTTCGGCAAGAATAAGGAGGCGACGGTGTCGGCCGGGGCGGCGCGGCTGGTGATCGTCACGCCGCACAACCAGGACATCCGCCGCGAGTTCGCCCGCGCCTTCAGCCGCTGGCACCAAGCCAACTATGGCTCGCCGGTCGACATCGACTACCGCACGCCCGGCGGCACCACCGACATCGAGCGGCTGCTGCAGAGCACCTACGCCCTCTACCAGACCGCCGACAAAACCCTCCCGCCGCCGGCGGACGTGACGGCCGACATCGACATGGTCTGGGGCGGCGGGGATTATGTCTTCGACCAGGAATTGAAGAAGCTGCTGACCGCCAAGGACGGCAAGCCCGTGAGCGTGCTGCAGCCGGTGAAACTGCCGTCGGGCGTGCTCGAAGCCGCCTTCCCCGAGCCGTCGCTGGCGGGCATCCGGCTGTACGATTACGACAAAACCAAGCCCGTCGCCGACCAGCGGCCCGAGTGGGTCGGCGTCTGCCTGAGCAGCTTCGGCATCGTCTACAACCCCGACATCTACGCCGCCCTCAAGCGGCCGAACCCCGCGACGTGGGGCGACCTCACCGACCCCGCGCTCGCCGGCAAGCTCGCGCTGGCCGACCCCACCCACAGCGGCTCGGCGGCGGTGGCGTACCTGATGGTCCAGCAGCGCGCGATGGCCGACGCCGAGGCCGCCTTCTTCGCCGGCCACCCGAAAAAGCGCGACGACCCCGGCTACAACGCCGCCATCGGCGCGGGGTGGCAGCGCGGGTTCGAGCGGCTCACCCGCATCGCCGCCAACGCCCGCTACTTCACCGACTCGTCGAGCCAGGTGCCGAACGACGTGGCGAACGGCGACGCGGCGGCGGGCATGGCGATCGACTTCTACGGCCGGGTCAACGAGCAGTTGCTGGGCAGCGACCGCATCCGCTTCGTCTCGCCCGTCGCCGCCACCGCCATCACGCCCGACCCCATCGCGGTCCTCTACGGCGTGAAGGGCAAGCGGCTGGACCTGGCGACGCACTTCATCGAGTTTCTGCTGAGCAAACCGGGCCAGTTGCTGTGGATCAAAAAGCCCGGCACCGCCGACGGCCCGACCGACCGCTCCCTGCGCCGCCCGCCAATCCGCCGCGACGTTTACGCGAATATGCAGGGGTGGACCGACGAGGGAAACGCCTTCGCCGAGAGCGGCGGGTTCAACCAGCGCGGCGAGTGGATGGCAACGTACACGCAGTCGCGCAGCATTTGGGCCGCCGCGTGGATCGACAGCCGCGAGGCGCTGAAGTCGGCCTACGGCACGGTCCTCACGCTCCCGCCGGGCGAGAAGCGCGACGCCCTCTTGGACGAGCTCGCCACGCCGCCGGCGGGGTTGTCGATGCAATACCTGCTCGACCTGCGGTCGGCGCAGAAGCTGCAGGCCAAGCTCGGCCCCGCCCCGACCGGCCCCGACGCGGCGACGCTGGCATCGCTGATGGCGAAGATCGACGCCGCCCCGTCGGCCGACCTGAACAGCGCCGCGTGGCAGGCGCAGTGGCGGATCGACTGGGCCGAAAAGTTCCGCGAGCATTACGCGGCCGTGGCGGGTAAGGTGGGGACGTAGAGGATTTATTGTGACGCTCGTAGCACGGGTTTTCAACCCGTGTTGCCGCTTGCGGCTTCGCAAATAAATAGTTCGCATCAAATCGCTCCTTTTTTTCTTTGCGAAGCCGCAAGCGGCAACACGGGTTGAAAACCCGTGCTACGGTTCGGGTGAATTGCGCAGGATGATGAGCGAGACGCCCTTCAGTAGCCGGGAGCGGAAGCCCCGGTTGGCTTTGGGGCGGTCTTCGGCTAAAAACCGGGGCTTCCGCTCCCGGCTACTTGGGAACCCGCTTCCGTTCGATCACCGTCCCCCATGACCATCGCCGACACCCAGCCCGCCATTCCACTCTCCCGGCCCGCGCGGTTCCGCTGGCAGTCGCTGCCCGGCCTCGGGGCGGCCAAGCCGCTGCACGTCGGCCTCGCGGCAATGCTCTACGCCTTCTTCGGGGTCTTCCTCCTCTGGCCCATCGCGCAGGTCGTCATCACCGGCTTCGTCGGCAAAAACGGCGGCTTCACGCTCGACTACATCGGCCTGATCTTCGCCAACCCCGTCCTCATGCGCGGCCTGTGGAACGCGACGGTCATCGCCGTCCTGGTCACCACCCTCTGCATCGGCATCGGCCTGCCGCTGGCGGTGTTGAGCGTGCGCTACGAGTTCCCCGGCCGCGGCCTGCTCGGCGGGCTGATGCTCGTGCCGCTGGTGCTGCCGCCGTTCGTCGGGGCGCTCGGCATCCGCCACGTCCTCGGCACCAACGGGCCGCTGACGCACCTGCTCACCCTCGCCGGCTTCGACCTGCCGCTGGGCTTCGACTGGCTCGGCCGCCTGCGGCTGACGGGCATCGTCCTCGTCGAGGCGCTGCACCTCTACCCCATCATGCTGCTGAACGTCCAGGCGTCGCTGGCGAACATCGACCCGGCGATGGCCCAGGCGGCGGCGAACCTCGGGGCGTCGCGCTGGACCATTTTCCGCAAAATCACGCTGCCGCTCATCCGCCCCGGCCTGTTCGCCGGCGCGACCCTCGTGCTGATTTGGAGCTTCACCGAACTCGGTACGCCGCTGATCTTCGACTACAACGACGTGACCCCCGTCCAAGTCTTCAAGCAGATGGTCGAGGCCGCCGATAACCCGCTGCCCTACGCGCTGGTCGTGGTGATGCTCGCCGCGAGCGTGCTGCTGTACGTCGTCGGGAAAGTGCTGCTCGGCCGGAGCTTCGACGCGGCGACCACCAAGGCGTCGGTCGCCTCCACCACGGTCAAACTCACCGGCGGCCGGGCGCTGCTGGCGCTGGTGCCGTTCCTGGTCGTCTTCGGCCTGGCGGTGCTGCCGCACCTGTCGGTGATTTTGACGAGCGTGAGCGTGCCGGGGGCGTGGTACAAGTCGGTCCTGCCGGCGCACTTCACGCTGGCGCACTACCGCAACGCGCTGACCGACCCGCTGGTGCTGCCGAGCGTAACGAACTCGCTGCTCTACGCCGCCGTCGCCACGGGCATCGCGGTGGTGATCGGCCTGGCGGCGGCGGTGGTGATCGTCCGCAGCCGCGTGCCCGGCCGCGGCTTTATCGACGCCCTGGCGATGTTGCCGCTGGCGGTGCCGGGCATCGTGCTGGCGTTCGGCTACCTGTCAATCAGCATCTGGTTTCGCTCGAAGTATCCCAATGCCACCGCCAACACCGGCTGGCTCTTCTGGATGGACGTGCAGAACTACCCGGTGGTGCTGCTGGTGCTGGCCTACGCCGCCCGGCGGCTGCCGTACATCGTCCGCTCCGCCGTCGCGGGCCTGCAGCAGACGCCGCAGGATTTGGAGTTGGCGGCCAGCAACCTGGGGGCGAGCAAGTTCAGCGTGCTGCGGAAAATCACCGTGCCGCTGATCGTCGCCAACCTCATCGCCGGCGGATTGCTCGCCTTCACCTTCGCCATGCTGGAGGTGAGCGACTCGCTCATCCTCGCGCAGCGGACGGATTACTACCCCATCACCAAGGCCATCTACGAGCTGAGCAACCGCCTCGGCGACGGCTTCTATATCGCCTGCGCCCTGGGCGTCTGGGCGATGGTCATGCTCACGCTGGCGATCCTGACGGCAAACTCGCTGCTGGCGAAAAAGTTGGGCGCGGTCTTCCGGGTGTAATGAAGAGGTTCACCACGGAGAACACGGAGGGGAAGAGGGAGTTTTTGTTTGGGATCAATCAGAACGGATCGTTAATGATGAAGTCTCTGCCCTACCTTCTCTCCGTGTTCTCCGTGCTCTCCGTGGTGAATCCCTCTTCCGCTCTGGAGTATCCCGTGGCCCACCGTGACGATGCCGTTGTCGACGACTACTTCGGGACCAAAGTCCCCGACCCCTACCGCTGGCTGGAGCGGCCCGACTCGCCCGAGACCCGCGCGTGGGTGGAGGCGGAAAACAAGGTCACGCAGCAGTTCATCGACCCCGCCGTGCGCGCCGCCTTCCGCGGGCGGCTGGAAAAACTGCTCGACTACCCGCGCGTCGGCGCGCCGCGGCGCGAGGGCGACCGCTACATCGTCGGCCGAAACAGCGGGCTGCAGCCGCAGTCGGTCGTTTACACCAAGGAGAAGTTGAACGGGCCGGAGACCGTCCTGTTCGACCCCAACACCTTCAGCGCCGACGGCACCGTCGCGCTGGCGGGCACCGACTTTTCCGAGGACGGCACCCTGGTCGCCTACGGCGTCTCCGTCGGCGGGAGCGACGAGAAGACCGTCAAAATCCGCGACGTTTCCACCGTCAAGGATCAGCCGGATGAACTCGTTAAGATGCGATTCGCCTCCCTCGCCTGGGACCCCGCCAAGCGCGGCCTCTGGTACAACCAATACCCCAACGGCGAGGGGCGGGTGAACAACAAGCTCCGCTACCACGCCCTCGGCTCGCCGCAGGCGCAGGACCCGGTCGTCTACGAGCGGCCGGACGACCCGGAACTCTCCCTCAGCCCCGACGTCAACGAGGACGGCTGCTACCTCTTCGTCTACACCTCCCGCGGCACCGACCGCCGCAACGGCCTCGCCTACCGCGAAATCTGCTGCGACCCCGGCACCTTCGGCGGCTTCACCACCCTCTTCGAGCCCGGCGACGCCGTCTACAACGTGATCGACAGCGACGGGCCGATCCTCTACGTCTACACCGACAAAAACGCCCCGCGCCGCCGGCTGGTGAAGATCGACGTCCGCGCGCCGGAAGAGAAAAACTGGGTCGAACTCCTGCCGCAAACCGAGGATTTACTCCAATCGGTCACGGTGGTCGACGGCAAGTTCGTCTGCACCTACGTCCACGACGTGGTCGACCAACTCAAACTCTATGGCAAAACCGGAAAGTTCCTCAAGCAGATCGACCTCCCCACCCTCGGCAGCGTCGGCGGCGTGAACGGCAAGCGCAGCGACAAGGAAATGTTCTTCACCTTCAGTTCCTTCACCTACCCTTCAACCGTCTTCCGATACGACTTCACGACTGATGAATTGAAGGCCATTGACCGGCCGACCGTCGCGTTCGATCCCGATGCTTACGAGGCCAAGCAGGTCTTTTTCAATAGTAAGGATGGCACGCGCATCCCCATGTTCGTCGTGAGCAAAAAGGGCCTGAAACGCGACGGCCAGAACCCCACGCTGCTCTACGGCTACGGCGGGTTCAACATCAGCCTCGGCCCCGGCTTCAACCCGCTGCTCGTCGCGTGGCTCGAGAGGGGGGGCGTCTACGCCCTCGCCAACCTCCGCGGCGGCGGCGAGTACGGCAGCGACTGGCACGACGCCGGCATGCTCGAAAAAAAGCAAAATGTCTTCGACGACTTCGCCGGCGCGGCGGAGAAATTGATTAGCGACAACTACACCTCGCCGAAGAAGTTGGCGATCCGCGGCGGCAGCAACGGCGGGCTGCTCGTGGCGGCCGTCATGCTCCAGCGGCCCGACCTGTTCGGCGCGGTCGTCAGCCAGGTGCCGGTCATCGACATGCTCCGCTACCAGACCTTCGGCACCGGCCGGTTCTGGACCGTCGAGTACGGCGACGCCACCAAGTCCGCCGCCGACTTCAAGTGGCTTTACGCCTACTCCCCGCTGCACAACGTCGTCCCCGGCAAGCCCTACCCGGCCCTGCTCGTGACCACCGCCGAGGGGGACGACCGCGTCGTGCCCGCCCACGCCTTCAAGTTCGTCGCCACCCTCCAGCACGCGGCGAGCGGCGAATCGCAGAATGACGTGATCCTGCTCCGCCACGACACCAAGAGCGGCCACGGCGCGGGCAAGCCGACGGCCAAAATCCTCGACGAGGCCGCCGACATCGACGCCTTCCTCGCCCAAACCCTCGGCATGGACGTCGGCGACGCCCCCGCCACGAGCCCGACGACCCGCCCCGCGACCCGGCCGTAGCGGCGGCGGGGCGGGTTCGGGTAGACTCGTCGCCATGCCCGACCGCCCGCCGATCGCCCGACCGCTCCTTGTGCTCGTGCCTGCCCTGGCAATGGTCGCCGTCGGGTGCGGCCACTCGCGCAAGCCGTCGGCCGCGATCGCCGGCGCGCCGGCCTACCGGTTCGAAACGCCCGACACCGGCGCGGTCCACTCCGCCAAGGCGGCCGACAATGCCGACGCGCCCCGCGCCACGCCCGTGGCGGAGCGGTCGGCACGGCCCGCGAGCGGGCCCGATTTGCCGGTGGGCCAGTCGTCGGGCGGGTACTCGACGCTGGGGGGGGTGGTGGCGCGGGTGAACGGCAAGCCGATCTTCAGCGACGAGGTGCTGGCGGCCGCCGGGCCGAAGTTGGCCGAGGCCGCGCCGGCGATGACCGCGGCGCAGTTCACGCCCGTCGCCTTCGCCGCCATCCGCGACGCGCTGGGGGGGATGATCCGCGAGGAGCTCGAGGTCGCCGCCGCCGAGCGCGGGCTGCGGCCGGCGGACCTGAAGCTCGCCGACAACCTCACCGGCCAGTGGCGGGAGACGCAGATCAGCGCCGCCGGCGGCTCGGTCGAGCTCACCCGCCAGCGCGCAACCGCCGACGGCAAAAACTTCGATGCCGAGGTCGAGGAGCAGCACCGTGAGTTCCTCCGCCAGATTTACTACCAGAAGAAGGTCTTCCCCCGCCTGCAGGTGACGGTGGACGACGTGCGGCGGTACTACGACAGCCACCGGAAGGACCAGTTCACCGTGCCGGCGAAGTTGGAGTTCCGCGTGATCAAGGTGTCCGCCGACGCCGCCGGCTCGCCCGAGGCGGCGATGGCGAAGGCGAAAACCCTCCTGTCGCGGATCAAGGCCGGCACCTCGTTCGAGGCCGTCGCGGCCGAGGCGAACGACGACCCGATGCTCAAGCGGACCGGCGGCGACCTGAAGCTCGGTCTGATCGACCGCGGCGCCTACCGCATCGCCCCCGTCGAGGACGCCGCCTACGCCCTTCAGCCCGGCGGGGTCGGCGGCCCGGTCGCCGACGAGGCCGGCGACGCGTACCTCGTCAAACTCGTGAAAAAGGAGGGGGGCAACGTGATCCCCTTCGCCGACGTGCAGGACGAGGTGAAGCGCGCAATGCAGATCCGCCAGATGGCCGCCATGGAGGACCAGCGCCGCCAGCGGCTGGTCAGCGAGGCCACGGTCGAGCAGGACCCGGACCTGCTGAAGGCCACTCTGGAACTCGCCGTCAAACGCTACACCGGCGGCGACGCGGTGCCCCTCGAATCCACCCCGTCCGGGCGGTGAGCTGAACCTCCGGGTGCCGCGGATTGAGGTACTCCTCAACCCGTGCCGGACGATGTTTGGAATCCGGAGTTTGGCGGCGGGTTAGAGCGGTGTGCACTTTCGTTTACCACAGAGCCTGTCATCCCGAGCGAGCGCAGCGAGTCGAGGGATCTCGGGCACCGCAGACGGCACGGGTTCCCCGAGATCCCTCGACTCGCTGCGCTCGCTCGGGATGACAACTCTCTTGGTACGCCTCGACGCAAACTGCTCTAGGGAGCGTGGACATTCAGATCCCCCCCGTCACGGACGCGGCGCTCTACGCGCTCAAGACCGGCGTGCCCTGGGCCGACCTGCCCGAACGCTTCGGCGGGCCCAACAGCATCTGGAAGCGCTGCGACCGCCGGTGCCCGTCGGGCGGGTCGGGCGGGCGCTGGGCGAGGAACTGGCGGGAGTCGAGGAGGTGGAGGGGATGCAGTTGGACTCCACCGGCGTCAAGGCCCACCCGGCCGCCTCGACGGGCCGGCGGCGGCCGGCCTCTGCGGCCGGCGCTCGCCGCCGGGCGGCGCGGCGACGGCGTTCAACGCCCCGAAGGCCCCGGCGCTGCTGGCGGGCCTGCGGCCGGGGGCCTGGGCGTGCATCCGGCCCAACCCCACGCGGAAACGCTGGAAGCGTTCGGGCCGCGGGCGTTACAGGCGCCGCAACGTGATCGGGCGGTTCTTCCGGCGGGTCAAGGGGTGCCGGCGGGTGGCGACGCGGCACGGGAAAAAGGCCGCGAACTACCTCGGCTTCGTCCGGCTCGCCGCGGGCGTGACATCGGGAACCTGAATGTCCGCACTACCTAAAGCGGTTTCACCCAGGGTTTGGCGGGTTCGCAGTTCGGCCCTTTCTGTGGCACGGGCGCCTCGCCCGTGCGGAGCGGCTGGGTCCGCTTCGCCGGCACGGGCGGTGCGCCCGTGCCACGGGCGGATGCACACGCGACCTTGACATAAGCCGGTCTGAACGGCGGCGGGGTCGCGTTCGGACCGGTTCAAGGGGTGGGGAATCCCAACATTCCGGCGCGGGGCGGGTCGGCGCGCTCGACGGCTGGCGACCACCCGCTCTGCCGCCCCTGCGCCCAACTGCGGGTGATCCCGTTCGACTACGGCGGGAGCCACCTGCTGGAGACGTCCTGCAACGCCGCCCCAATGCTCGCGCCGCCGCTGCTGCTGGCGGCGGCGATGGATTGGGCGGTCGAGGCGCCGTCGCTGCGGGCGGCGCGGCGGTTGCGGCGGTCCGGCGGGCGGGCGGGGAATGTCGGATAGATGGGGCCGCTGGATTTCGGTGTGAATTGGGTCATAATCAATGCCGATAGGTGCAGTGGACGCCGCCGGGATTGGTCCGCCGGGGGTTGCGGGCGGCCGCGTCGAATTCGGTTCGTTTCAACGGTGCCCGTGCACCGACGGGGACGGGGTACGCCCCTCCCGAACGTCGCCCGACCGACGGCCGACCGACGGCCGACCAGTGACTTTGCCGCTTTTCATGCGTCTCGCCCTCGTCACCCACAACGTCGTCCGAAACGACGGCCAGGGGCGGATGAACTTCGAGTTGGCCCGGCACTGCCTCGCCGAGGGCGTGCGGGTGCGGCTCTACGCGAGCCGGGTCGAGCCGGAACTGCTGGACGCCGGGGCCGAGTGGGTCCGCGTCAGCCCGCCGGTGAAGCGGCCGGCGTTGGCCGAGGTCATGGGGTTCGTCCGCCGGGCCGACCGGGCGGTGCGGGCCGACGCCGGCGAGCTGGACGTGGTGGTCGCCAACGGCTATAGCCTGCGGGTGCCGCACGACGTGAACATCGCCAACTTCGTGCACTCGTCCTACCTTCGGGTCGGACTGCCTTTGGAGACCGGCCGGGGCGTGGCGTGGCGGGCGTACCAGCGGGCGTTCACGACGCTGAACGCCGCCTGGGAGCGCGGGGCGTTCGCCGCCGCCGGCCGGGTGGTGGCGATCAGCGGCGAGGTCCGGCGCGAGCTGCTGGCGATCGGCGTGCCGGAGGCGAAGATCCGCACGATTCCCTACGGCGTGGACCTCCAGGAGTTTCGCCCCCCGGCCGCCGACCGGTCCGACGGCGCGGCGGCCCGGCGGACGCTGGGCCTGCCCGAGGGCGTGCCGCTGCTGCTGTTCGCCGGCGACATTCGGACCGCGCGGAAGAACCTGGCGACGGTCCTCGCGGCGCTGCCGTCGCTGCCGGGGGTGCACTTGGCGGTGGTGGGGGCGGTGGGCGGCAGCCCCTCGCCGGCCGAGGCCGAACGTCTGGGCCTGTCCGGTCGGGTCCACTTCCTGGGCTTCCGCCGCGACGTGGCGGCGGTGATGCGGGCGTGCGATTTGTTCGTCTTCCCGACCCGCTACGAGCCGTTCGGGCTGGTGATCCTCGAGGCCCTTGCCAGCGGCCTGCCGGTGGTGACGTCGGCCGTCGCGGGGGCGGCGGAACTGCTGACGCCCGCCTGCGGCGTCGCGCTGGCCGACCCGGAGGACGCCGCCGCCCTCGCCGCCGCCCTCCGCCGCCTCCTGGCCGACCCCGCCGCCCTCAATCGGATGCGCCGCGCCGCCCGAGGCGTCGCCGAGCGGCACCGCTGGGGGTCGATGGCGGGGCAATACCTGGCCCTGTTCAACTCGACCGCGGCGCGGCCCGACTCCGCCGGCCGCCGCTTGGCCGAGGTGCCGCACCCTGTCGGCAGGGGTTGACACGCGGGGCGGGGGCCGCCGCGGGGCGGACCGGCCGAGCGAAGTTTGCCCGTGCGGTGCCGGGCAACGCGCCCCGGAACTCGCCGGCACGATCCGCCGCCTGCCGGCCTGGAAGCGCGGGCACGTCGTTCTGCACGACTACCCGACGGCGCGCGCGAATCTGCTGCGGGCCGACCGGCCCGACGCGATTGACCTTCACGAAGAGCCGTACGCGGTGGCGTCGGCACAGATGTACCTCGCCGACCGCCTAACCAACCGCCTCACCGGCCGCCGTCCCATCGGCTTTCACTCCGCGCCTAACTTCGCTCCGCGCCGCCCTCTGCCGTTCCAGACGGCCGAGCGGGCGGTGATGACCGACGGCGGGGTGCTGGTCGGCTCGCTCGGCCGACTCGCGCCGGAGAAGGGGCCGGGCACGTCGGGGGCCGCCCTCGGCGCGGTGGCCGGCACCACGGCCGCCGCGATCCGCCGGGCCGTCGGCGAGCCGTCGATCGTGCCGACGCCGCTCCACAGTCCAGACGACCTGAGTCCAGATGACCTGAGTCCAGATGACCTGAGTCCAGACGACCTGACCGGCGAGCCGATTCTGCGGGCGGGGGTGCCGGAGTGAAGGCGTCGCTGCACCCCACCGTCCTCGACGGCCCTCCCAATCCCGCGACGCACCCCGCCGGGGCCGCTCCTACGCGCGCGGACCGCGAGGTTCCCGCCGTCGCGCTCCGCACCCTCCAGCTCGGCCTCGGCTGGTTTCCCGAGCAGCCCGGCGGGCTGGAGCGGTACTACTACGAGCTCGTCAGCCGACTGCCGGCCCACGGCGTCGGCGTGGAGGGGCTGGTCACCGGCACCGCCGGCCTCGACGGCGGGCCCGAGCACCACCCGCCCTCCGACCCCGCCGACGACGTCCCCTCCGACCCCGCCGCCGACGTCCCCGCGCGACGCCCCGGCGCCGCGGCGCTGCGGGTCCGCTCGGTCATCGGCACCCACGCGGCCCTGTGGCGGCGCCTGCGGGCCTTCGATTCCGCCGCCGCCGACGCCCTCGTCAACCGGCCGCCCGACGTGGTGGCCGCCCACTTCGCCCTCTACGCCCGGCCCGCCCTGCGCCGGCTCAAGGGCGTGCCGCTGGTCGTCCACTTCCAGGGGCCGTGGGCGGCGGAGAGCCGCATCGAGGGGTCGGGCCGCTTCGCCGCGGCGGCCAAGCGGGCCGTCGAGCGCGGCGTCTACCGACGGGCCGACCGGCTCATCGTCCTGTCCGAGGCCTTCGGCGACCTGCTCTGCCGCGGTTACGGCGTCGACCCCGCCCGCGTCCGCGTGATCCCCGGCGCGATCGACGCCGGCCGGTTCGACATCCCCGAGTCCCGCCGCGAGGCCCGCGACCGCCTGGGCTGGCCCGCCGACCGCCCGGTCGCGCTGTCGGTCCGCCGGCTGGTCGGGCGGATGGGGCTGGAGGACCTGATCGACGCCGCGGCTTTGCTCCGCCGCCGGGTGCCCGACGCCCTGGTGCTGATCGCCGGCCGCGGCCGGTTGGGGCCGGCGTTGCAGGCCCGCATCGACGCCGCCGGCCTTCAGCGGCACGTCCGGCTGCTGGGGTTCGTGCCGGACGACGACCTGCCGCTCGCCTACCGCGCCGCGGACCTGAGCGTGCTGCCGACCACCGCCCTGGAGGGCTTCGGCCTGGCCGCCGCCGAGAGCCTCGCCGCCGGCACCCCCGCGGTGGTCACGCCCGTGGGCGGCCTGCCGGAGGTGGTCGCCGGCCTGGGCGAGGCGCTGCTCCTGCCCGCCCCCGGCCCCGCGGCGCTGGCCGACCGTTTGGCCGAGTTGCTCGCCGCCGATCGCCCCCTGCCCGCCGCCCTGCCCACCGCCGCCGCCTGCCGCGAACACGCCGGCCGGTTCGACTGGTCGCGGGTGGTGCCGCGGGTCCGCGACGTCTACTGTCGGGCCCACGAGGCCGGCCGCCCCTGAACTCCCCCGAACTCCCCTTGACCACCACCCTCGCCAACCCTTCGGACCTCTCCGCCCCCGACGCCCCGCCCGACGGCCTCGCCCCGGAGCCGACGGTCAAAATCCGTCCCCCCTCGGGCTGGGCCGCCCTCAACCTCGCCGAGGTCTGGCGGTTCCGCGACCTGCTCCTCGCCCTCGCCGGCCGCGACCTGAAGCTGCGCTACAAGCAGACCGCCCTCGGCGTCGCGTGGGTCGTGCTGCAGCCCCTGTTGGCGGCGGGCATCTTCACCTTCGTCTTCGGCGCCGTCGCCAAGCTCCCCAGCGACGGGCGGAACTACTTCGTCTTCAGCTACGCCGGCCTGCTGGGGTGGAACCTGTTCAACAACGTCTTGGGTCGCTCCAGCGGGTGCCTGGTTGGCAACTCCCACCTGATCAGCAAGGTCTTCTTCCCCCGCCTGGTGCTGCCGCTCTCGACGGTGCCGTCGGTGCTGGTCGACTTCGCGGTCGCGCTGGGCATGATGGCCGTGCTGCTGCTGGTGACGGCGACCGTCCCAACCGCCGGGGTCCTGCTGCTGCCGCTGTGGATGGCGATCCTGCTGGGCCTGTCGCTGGGCGCGGGCCTGGTCGCCGCGGCGCTGACCGTGAGCTACCGCGACGTGCAGTACGTCCTGCCGGTCGTCACGCAGCTGCTGCTGTACGGCAGCCCGGTGGCCTACGGCGTGGCGGCGGTGCCGGCGAACCTTCGCGTCTACTTCTACCTCAACCCGCTGACGCCGGTGCTGGAGGGGTTCCGCTGGTCGCTGCTGGGGACCGACGCCCCGTCGGCCCCGCTGGTCGCCTACGCCGCCGCCCTCGCGGCCGCGCTGTTCGTCGCCGGGGCGTTCATGTTCAAGCGCATGGAGCGGAGGTTCGCCGATGTCATCTGACATGACCCGAAACATCAGCAAAAGCGACCTGGCCGTCAGCGTCCGCGGCCTGGGCAAGTCCTACACGATCCGCCGCGACGAGCGGCGGGAGTCGACCCTGGCCGAGACCGCCCTCGCCCGCCTGAAAAACCCCCTCCGCCGCCCGAGCACCGAGACCTTCTGGGCCCTCAAGGACGTGAGCTTCGACATCGCCAAGGGGGAGGTCGTCGGCATCATCGGCCGCAACGGCGCGGGCAAGAGCACGCTGCTGAAGGTCCTCAGCCGCATCACCGAGCCGACGGCCGGCGCCGTCGACCTCTACGGCCGCGTCGGCTCCCTGCTGGAGGTCGGCACCGGCTTCCACCCCGAGCTGACGGGCCGGGAGAACGTCTACCTGAACGGCGCGATCCTGGGCATGACCCGCCCGGAGATCCGCGGCGCGTTCGACGCCATCGTCGACTTCGCCGGCGTCGAGCGGTTCCTGGACACGCCGGTGAAGCGGTACAGCAGCGGCATGTACGTCCGGCTCGCGTTCGCGGTGGCGGCGCACCTGAGCAGCGAGGTGCTGATCGTCGACGAGGTCCTGGCGGTGGGGGATGCCGACTTCCAGGCGAAGTGCCTCGGGAAGATGAAGGATGTCGCCACCGGCGGGCGGACCGTCCTTTTCGTCAGTCACAATAAGACATCCGTGCAGACGCTGTGTTCCCGCGCCATATACTTGCGGGCGGGATATGTTGCGGGCGTCGGTCTGGTTAACTCAATGCTAGAGGTCTATAATATTGACTCGCAGAGTAACGCCGCAGTCAAATTTCGGATCGGCCGCAAGGACTCTGACCAGACGCTGATCTCCGGATTTACAGCCAGCGGCCCCGACGGGCAACCCGAGTTGCCCGCAGGTTTTCCCTCGAAATTTACAATCCACCACAAGCCTCTGGCTACAGGATGCTACTTCGTTTTCACAATCTATGACGAGTTGGGTTCAGCCGTCGCAACTTTTGTCGATGACATGGTTCATACCCAAGCTAACCCTAATCGTGGGGGCCGCTCGACGTCATGCATCATAGATGCGACGCTGTTGATGCCGGGATCTTATACTGTCAACGTAGCGGTCATCCAACAGGGCCAAGTTATCGACCGCGTCGAATCTGCTGCCGTATTTGAAGTCACCCTTGGCGAGCTTGGCTCAAGATACCAGCCAGGCCTGACTCGCGGAAAAACTTACATTCCGCACCGGTGGCAGGCCACCAGCAACTAGGCTTTAGGCACCGCACATCGCACTTGGAATTATCGAGTATGCGACTATTTCAGCACAAGGAACCAAGCGGCAACTTCGGCGATGACCTGAATGGATGGTTGTGGCCGAGGCTGTTCAACGGTTCATTTGAGTCTGCTGCCGGGCCGGTCTTCATCGGAATCGGGTCCGTGCTTGATGGACATGCACTTCCGCCTAGCGTCAGGCAAGCGGCTCACAAGGTCGTTTTCGGAGCCGGTGCCCGATCCGAAGTTGTGGGAATCCAAATGGACAAATCATGGGATATAAGATTTGTTCGGGGTCCGCTGACTGCGGCGGCTCTAGAACCGTACCCCGCCCGGCACATCACAGACGGTGCAGCCTGCATAGCGTTGCTAAACCTCAAGCGGGACTGTATCGGCGGCTGCGCGTTCATGCCGTACTTCATGAGCGTAGACTGCTTCCACTGGGCGAGCGCGTGTGAAGACTTGGGGATGACCTATATCGACCCTCGTTGGCCGGTTGAAAAAGTGCTTTCCCTAATCGCCTCCTCAAGTCGCCTCGTTACGGAAGCCATGCACGGAGCGGTCATAGCCGACGCCTTAAGAGTACCGTGGATGAGTATTGATTGTTTTAGCAGCATTTACGAAGGCGAAGAAACTGCAACCTTTAAGTGGAAGGACTGGGCAAGCTCGGTGGGCTTGAGTATTGAGCGACGCAAACTCGTGGCCCTTTTCCCGCCCAGTCCGCAGCGGCAATCACTTGCGAAGCGGACTAAGAACGCGGTGCGAAAGGCACTTGTTAATAGGCAACTGCGGCAACTACTTAGGGAAGATTCTTTTCAATTGAGCGGCGACCGACACTTCGAGTCTGCCGTTAGCAGTCTCAGGACAGAGGTCGAGATGATGCGCGACAGCCTGTCCATATAATACTAATGGGCCTATGTATCCTAGTTGTAAATCCTTTTCTCCCTCGTCCTGACCGGGCGTCGGGTGACACACGATTGTTCGCCTTGCTCGGAATGCTCGCCCATCATCACAGTGTCGAATTTCTGGGTTATCATTTCGGGGTTCCGTGCGATGAAGTCGCTCGTTACCACGGCCAGCTTCAGGAGCTAGGGGTGGTGCCGATCTCATACCCTTGGCTGCCGCTGCAACAGGCACTCGCGTCTCGGCGTTACGATGTCGTTATCATAGAATTCTGGTACATGGCCGAGTCATGCTTACCCCTAATTACGAAGTCTCAGCCCTGGGCCAAAGTCATTGTCGATTCGGTTGATCTTCATTGCCTTCGACGGCGACGCGGAGTTGCCCTCGGCCTCGAGGACCCCAACGATGTCGAAGCCGACTGCCTACGCGAACTGGCTATATACCGTCAGGCCGACCGCGTGCTCGTCGTGACCGATGAGGAACGGCGGGCGCTTCGGGAAGAGGGCGTGCGAACACCTCTTCATTGGATTCCGAATGTAGTCTCAGCACGGCCCCGGCCGGCGGCTCCCGCCGGTTCTCAACTGCTGTTTATCGGGGGTATGAATCACGATCCCAATTCCGACGGTATCATCTGGTTTGTTCGGGAGATCTTTCCCAAAATTCGTGGAGCAGTGCCGGATGCCGAAGTTCTTATCGTGGGCGGCGGGGCAAAGCCGGAAGTTGAAGACTTACAGAGTCAGCCGGGGGTGAGGGTTCTCGGGCACGTCTTGGATACCGAGCCTCTGTTGAGCCAAGCGGCCGTGTCGATCGCCCCGCTTCGTTACGGCGCGGGCATGAAGGGTAAGGTCTGCGAGGCCATGGCCTACGGTCTGCCAGTGGTTTCGACGCGGATCGGAATCGAAGGACTGCCGATCATCGATGGTGTATCGGCCGAGATCGCCGACGACGCGGCGGGTTTCGCCGAGGCGGTGGTGCGGTTGCTGAAGAATCCCGAGCGCGCCCATCGGGTCGGGCTGGCGGGGCAGCAGGCGGTGGCGGAGGTGATTTCCCCGGAGGCGGTGGAGCCCGCGCTCTTGGAGGCGGTTCGCGCCGCCGCCGAGACGGTTCGTTTGCCCTCAAGGCGACAGAGCCTGCGGCGGAACCTGTGGAGAATTAAGTTGGCAGCGGCGACCGCCATACATCGCGCCGCGTCCGCTACAGGCTTGCTGCCCGCAATTAAATCAGCAAGCGGGCGACCGGCGGCGGCCCGCCCCGTACCACAAGCAACCCCCTTCGTTCGAGGCGAGCCATCGAAATGACTGATGTCGCGTTTGCACATCACGTTCCGAACGCCCACGCTCTCAGCGGCCGCAGCGGCGAGTTGCGAAGTACGCCCGCCGAGCCAGCCGTGTCCGACCTTACGGTCTCGCTCATCAATCACAGTAATCCCGAGCTTCTGCGCGGCTGCTTGCAATCTATACTCGCCGGCCCCGGCGTCTCACTGGCGGAGATGTGCGTCGTCGACAACGCGACTGGGGGGAGGCTGATTGAGGAGCTACAGGCCGAGTTCCCGAGCGTGCGGTGGATTCTCAACGAGCGGCGGAAAGGCTTTTCCGCGAACCATAATCAGGTGCTCCGCCGTACGTCGTCGTGGTACGTCTGCGTTCTTAACGATGACACGGTCGTCCACGATGGGGCACTCGAGGAGCTGGTTCGGTTCATGGACGGGAACCCGCGCGTGGCCGTCGCCGGGCCGCGGTTGTTGAACCCCGACGGTTCAATTCAGAACTCTACTTTCCATGACAAGTCGCTTCTTGGCGAGTTGATCGGCATCTGCCTGCTGCCGGGGCCGCTAAACCGGCTTAAGACCACGGCAATTGATCCTGCCCAATTCTGCAATGTGCCGGCTCTAGTTGATTGGCTTCTCGGGGCCTGCCTTTTGGTCCGACGGGAGGCTTACGAGCAAGTCGGCCTGTTGGACGAAGTGCTGTCGCCAATCGCCAACGTCGAGGAAATTGACTGGTGCCGGCGGTTCAGGATGGCCGGGTGGGGGGTCGCGTTCGTGCCGTCGGCACGGGTGACACATGTCGGCGGTCAGTCGATGAAGCGCGAGCGGCCGGGGGCTGACCCGTTCCGGGTCGAGATGCACCGTGTCACGCTCGCCTACTTTCGCAAGCACTTCGGGCGAATGTCGGAGTGGGCGCTGCGGGCGATCTACATCGGCACGCTGCCTTGGAACGGCATGATGCTCCTGCAGTCGTGGCTCCGCGGTAGAACGGGGCGGGCGGAGTCGGCAGGGCTGTGGGCGACCTATGTTGGGATCGCGCGGCAGGCGCTACGCCCCCACGGTTACCGGGGGCCGTCATGCTGAGGAAGGGGATAAAAACATTCACGTCTACCACGCCTCCCAATATCTCGCCGACCCCACCTCGAACGCCGACGATGATTGGGACGTGGCCGGCGCGGGCTTCGACGCGGCGACGGTGGCGAACATGAAGACGATCTTCAGCACTTGGTCGATCCCCGTGTCGCAACTGGTCCGCCGGCGGATGGGGCGGTACCCAGTGCTCAGAACCCTGGCGGGCCTGAGCCGCCGGCCGGTCCACATCGTGCCGTACCGCGTGGCGGCCGAGGAGTTCGTGATCGAGCGGCCGCTGCCGTACGAGTATTACCCGTGCGCGGTGCCGAACTGGGACAACACGCCCCGCAGCGGGTCGGGCGGGTCGGTGCTGAGCGGCTCGACGCCCGCGCTGTACGAGGCGCACCTCCGCCGGGCCGTCGCGCGGGTCGCCGACCTGCCGCCGCAGCACCGGGTCGTGTTCATCAAGTCGTGGAACGAGTGGGCCGAGGGCAATTACCTCGAGCCCGACCAGGAGCACGGCCACACCTACCTCGACGCGACGCGACGCGCCCTGAGCGGCGGGGAAGGGGCGGGCGGGCCGTGCTGATCTCCGTCGTCATCCCCACCCGCCACCGCAATGACCTGCTGGCCCGCTGCCTGCGGCGGCTCGCGCCCGGCGAGCAGTCGCTGACCTCGGACAAGTACGAGGTGGTCGTGACCGATGACGGCCGCGCGTCGACGGCCGAGGCGATGGTGCGGGCGGAGTTCCCGTGGGCGCGGTGGACGGCCGGGCCGGGGCGGGGGCCGGCGGCGAACCGGAACCACGGGGTCCGGCTCGCCCGCGGCGGGTGGGTCGCGTTCACCGACGACGACTGCGTGCCGGGGCCGGGGTGGCTGGCCGCCTACGCCGCGGCGGCCGGGGGCGGTGCGGACGTGCTGGAGGGGCGGACAACGTGCGAGGCGGGCATCCGCGACTGCCGGCACGAGGCGCCGATCAACCTGACCGGCGGGAACCTGTGGTCGTGCAACATGATGATCCGCCGGGACGTTTTCGAGGCGGTGGGGGGGTTCGACGAGCGGTTCCCGATGCCGGCGGCGGAGGACATCGATTTGCACGTGCGGCTGGTGGAGGCCGGGCACCCGCCGCGGTTCGTGGCCGGGGCCGCGGTAGACCACCCGCCGCGGCCGAAAAAGTTCGGCGCGCGGGCCGGGGCAGACTGGCAGAGCCATGTCTACCTGCGGGCGAAGCACCCGCACCTTGCAATGCCGACCTCCGGGCTGGCGGCGGAGGTGTTCAAGGCCCGCGTGGGCGAGCTGTGGCGGGCGCCGGTCACGCCCGCGACGGCCGTCGCCGCGGGGTCGCTGCTCGTCGAGGCCCTCTACGTCCTGCTCAAGTCGCCGGCGTGGCGGCGGGAGGCCGCGGCCTCCCCGGCCGCAAAGCCCGGTCGGGCGGGGTCTCAACGCGACGCATGACGATCCTCACCCGCCCGTACTGGCAGCAGATGGGCCTGGACGCCCTCCTCTACTCGTGCAACCACCTCGTGTCGCGCGCGCCGAGCCACGCGGCCCGCAAGGCGTTCTACCGCCGGGCGATGGGCTTCGACCTCCGCCGGACGTCCAACATCTTCATGGGGGCGTGGTTCTACAGCCGGGGCAAGTTTTCCATGGGCGATTGCAGCGTCATCAACGAGCGGTGCCGGCTGGACAACCGCGGGGGCATCACGATCGGGGAGAACGTGTCGATCTCCGCGGAGACCTGCATCCTCACCGCCGACCACGACGTGCAGCACCCTGATTTCTTGGGCCGCCACCGCGCGGTGTTCATCGAGGACTATGCGTTCGTCGGCACCCGCGCCATGATCCTCCCCGGCGTCCACATCGGCCGCGGCGGCGTGGTGGCGGCGGGGGCGGTCGTCACGTCCGACGTTGCGGCGAACACCATTGTCGGGGGCGTACCGGCGCGGAAAATTGCGGACCGGAACCCAGAGTATCGTTACAATTCCTTGTACTGGCGACGTTTCAACTGACCTCCTGACGCCCTCTCGGCGTCACAGTTCACAACGGGGCATCCACAGCGTGCTAAATTACGCGGCGGTCAACCGGCCGGTTCTCAATCAAGTGCCGCCCTCGGCCCGCCGCGTCCTCGACGTCGGCTGCGGGACCGGGGCGTTCGGGGCGGAACTCAAGCGGCGGGGGGCGGAGGTGGTCGGCATCACCTACTCCGAGGCCGAGGCCGACCTGGCCCGCCCAGGGCTCGACCGCGTGATGGTAGCCGACCTCAACGCCTTCGACTTCGCCGGCCTCGGGCCGTTCGACTGCGCGGTCTGCAGCCACGTCCTCGAGCACCTTTACGACCCCGCCGCCGTGCTGGGCCGGGTCGCGCGGACGCTCGGCGGAGGCGGCAGGGTCGTGGTGGCGCTGCCGAACGTGCTGAATTGGCGGCAGCGCCTGCAGTTCCTCCGCGGGCGCTTCCGCTACACCGAGGGGGGGCCGATGGACTCCACCCACTTCCGATTCTTCGACCGCCGTTCAGCCATCGCGCTGGTTGAAGATGCAGGGCTTCGGGTGATCGCGGTGGTGGACGACGGCTACTTCCCGCTGCGCGGCGTGCGCGGCCGCTTCGATCGCTTGGCCGGCGGTGCCGACCGATTGGCAACGCGGTGGTTCCCCGGCCTGTTCGCGGTCCAGATCATCATCGTCGCCGAGCGGGGCCCGGTCGATCCCACATGATGCCGCCGCTGCTCAGCATCCTCATCCCGACCTACAACCGCGCCGGCTACCTGCCCGCAGCGCTGCGGAGCGCGGTCGGCCAGACGGTCCGCGACGTCGAGGTGATCGTGCTGGACGACGCCAGCCCCGACGCCACCGGCGAGGCGGTCGGGCCGTTTCTCGCCGATTCCCGCGTCCGCTACGTCCGCCACCCGGCGAACGTGGGCATCGCGGGCAACTGGCGGCGGGGCATCGCCGCGGCGCGGGGCGAGTTCTTCTGCCTCCTCCACGACGACGACTGGCTGGAGCCGGACTTCGCCGAGCGGCTGCTGGACCCGCTGCGGCGGGAGGCCGACCTGGCGGTCAGTTTTAGCGACCACTACGCCGTCGATGCCGCCGGCACGCGGGTGCCCGAGGCGCACCAGTTCATCCGCCGCCAGTTCGGCCGCGACCGGCTTGCGTCGGGCCGCGTGGCGGATTTCGCCGAGACGGCGCTGATCGACCTGAGCGTGCCGGTGGGGGCGGCGATCTACCGGCGGGCGATGGTGACGCCGGACTTCATCGCCGACGGCGCGCGGGGGGCGATCGACATGTGGCTGTTGTACGAGATCGCCCGCCGCGGCCTGGGCGGGTGGTACGTCGGTCGGCCGCTGATGAACTACCGCATGCACGCCGGCGGGATGAGCGCCAGCCGGCCGTTCGACATGGTGGACGGGCACCTGTTCCGCCTCTCGCACGCCTTGGCCGAGCCGGCGCTGCGGCGCCTGTGGCCCCGCCTCAGGCTTCAGAAGGCGCACCAGCTCGAGTGGCGGGGCATCCACCTGCTCCGCGCGGGCGAGCGGTCGGCGGCGCGGCGGGCGCTGCTGGCGGCGATTCGGATGCGGCCGACGGTGCGGGCGGCGGCGTCCCTCGCGCTCGCCGCCGCCGGGCCGGCCGGCTCCTGGTGGGCGTCGGCCACCAAGGCGAAGGCGTGAGCCGCGCGGTGCCGGACGCCTTTGTTGCCCTCCGCACGCGAAACCGCCTCGGCTACTTGAGAGAGGCCGTGGCCTCCGTCCGATCCCAGTCCTGCGGCGGCTGGACGCTGCTCATCGGCGACGATGCCTCGGCCGACGGAACCGCCGGGTTCGCCCGCGGGCTGGCCGCCGCCGATCCGCGGGTGGCTTACGTCCGCCACGACCCGCCGCTGGGGGCGGCGGCGAACTGGCGCGACGGGTTCGCGCGGTTCGAGCAGAGTGCCGCCGCCTTCGCCGCCCACCTGGACGACGACAACCGCTGGCTGCCGGAGTTCCTCGGGACGATGATCGCGGCACTGGCGGCCGAGCCGGACGCGG
Source organism: Tepidisphaeraceae bacterium (assembly GCA_965260985.1). Taxonomy (GTDB): domain Bacteria; phylum Planctomycetota; class Phycisphaerae; order Tepidisphaerales; family Tepidisphaeraceae; genus CBDHCE01. Next base: position 138,938 of record CBDHCE010000023.1, read on the forward strand.
CGTTCGCGTTCTGCGACGAGTGGTTGATCGACGCCGCCGGCGTCCGCGACGCCACGGCGAGCGACGCGAACGCCGCCCGGTTCGGCCGCGCCGCCCTGGCCGGCGGGCGGATCGAGGGTGCCGCGCTGCGGTCGGCGGCGGTGGTCGGGGCGGTGGGCATCAACGCCGCCCTGATCCGCCGCGACGCGATGCTGGCCGTCGGCGGGTTCCGGCCGGCGGCGGGGGATCACGCGGACTTCGATTTGTTCCTCGCCCTCGCAACCCTCGGCCGGCCCGCAGTTTACGTGCCGAGGCGGCTGGTCGAGTACCGCGTCCACCCGACCCGCGACACCACCACGTACGTCTCGGCCGTCGGCAAGGCGCGCAGCGAGGTGGACATCCTGACGGCCTACGCCTTGGACGGCCCGGCCGAGCGGCTGCGGACCAATCGCCTCTCCATCGCCCGCGCCAGGCTCGCCCGCACCCTGGCGATGGCCGGCCGCTTGGCCGAGGCCCGGCGCGAGATGTACGCCGCCTGGCGCCTGCGGCCGGGCCGGGCCAAGGCCGCCGCGTCGCTCGCCCTGCTCGCCCTGCCCGGCCCGCTTTTGCGACGGCTGCTCCGCGCGAAGTACGGGCGGGTCGACCCACTGATCGACCTGCCGGGTCTGGTTTCGAGGAGCCCGGAGTTCGAGGGCGAGGGTCCGCACCCTGCCAGTGCAACCTCGCGCAGCGCCTCCGAACCTTAATCGCGCCGCCGATGCGGCTGTCCCTCGGACGGCGGCGGAAACCGGCGGGCACGAGTCGCGCGTCAACCTGCTCGGGGCGGCAGTTTCATCAAAGATTGACCTTGTCGACTTCGAGCTCTCGCGGAAGGCGAGTGCGGCGAAGGCCCTTCGGCGGATTGGACGGTTCGACGACGTCCGCGACGCGGTCGGGCAGTGCCTCCGCTCGGCCCGCTACCGCCTGTTCGACCTTCGCTCGCCGGTCGAGACGCGCGTGCCGCTTGACCTGCCGGCGGAGGACACGCTGGCCCTGCCCGACCCCTAGCCCTTCGACGCCATCGCACCCCCCCTGCACCTGCTCGCCACGGGCTTCGCCGACGCCAACGCCGGGAGCGTGGCGTCGGCCAACCACGTCTTGTTGCGCGAGCTGCTGGCGCGGGGGCACCGGGTGACGTTCCTCGGCAAGCTCCGCATGGCCTGCCCGGTGCCGCTGCCGGACGGTCTGCCCGGCCGCGCCCGGCTGGTGGACGTCGACAACCGGTCCGCCGACCGGGCGCGGGACTGGATGCAGCGGCGCGTCGGCGGGCCGGCGGGCTACCTGGCGCTTCGGGCCGACTCGTGGACGTACCACCGGCTGCTGGTGTCGCGGCTTCGGGCCGAGGCCGCCGCGGCCGCCGAGGGAAGTGCGGGGGTGGACGCGGTGCTGTGGCTGGGGGATTGGGCGCGCGGGGCGGTGCCGGGCGTGGCGACGGTGCAGTGGCCGCAGGGGCCGCCGGGGACCGACGCGCGGTCGATTTTCCGCCGATTCGGCGAGGTCAGCCGGCTGGCCGGGGCGTCCCGCGCGGCGCGGCTGGCCGCCCTGGCCGCGGCGCGGCTCACGCCCGTCGGGCTGCCGCCGATGCGCAACGCCGACGTCACGCTGATCGGCAGCGACTGGTCGCGGCAGTGGCTGTGCGACCACCACGGCCTGCGGCGCGACCGCGTCTTCCCCGTGCCCTACCCGATCGATCTGGACGAGTTCAACCTGGGCGACCGGGCCCCCGCCGACGGGCCGCTGCGGGTGTTGTGGCTCGGGCGGTTCGTGCCGCGCAAGCGGCTCGACCTGCTGCTGGACGCCGCGGCGAAGGCGATCGAACGGGGCGTCGATCTGGCGATGCACGTCGTCGGCAGCAGCACCGCTTTGGTGCCGGGGTATGAGCGGCTTCTCGAAGGATTCGGCCACCCGGGCCGGCTGCACGTTACCGCGTCGGTCCCGCGGGCGGAGGTGCCGGCGACCCTGCGGTCGGCGGACGTGCTGGTGCAGCCGAGCGAGCACGAGAACTTCGGGAGCGCCGTCGCCGAGGCGATGGCCTGCGGCACGGCGGTGATCGCCGGCGCGACCAACGGCACCGGCGAGTACCTCTGCCCCCGCTCGACCCGCCTCGCCGACGGCCGGGTGGAAACGCTCGCCGCCGCGCTGGCGAGCTACGCCGACCGCAAGCGGTCCGGCACGACGGGCCCGCCGGCGGCGAGCCGGGAGGCGGCCGAGCGCCACTTCTCGCCCGCCCGCGTGGTGGACCTGCTGTTGGAGGGGATCGACCGCGCCCGCGCCGCCCGGCCGGGAGGATGAGCGCGAGCGGACCGACCCCTGCCGCGTGTGCGGCCAGTTGCATGAACTGATTATCCGCCGGAAAGTCCGTTAGTTATTCTACTCCCGAAACGCCAAGAACTGCCATTGCCATGACACCCGAAAAAAAAAGAACATCTAGCCAAGCTGACGGTCCTTCCCCTTGCCGTGGTGTCGTACCGGCTGACGTCGTTTCTCAGACGAGTTCGGGGCACTCTGTTTCACCAACAGGCCGCAGCAATCACCTGGCTCGCCCGGCACCGTCCGCCCTCACCGCCCAAAGCGTCACGACCGCGGGTCTTGGTCGCGGTAGCGCACGTCACTGCCCCCGTCGCAGGATATTCGACGCGAACTTTGTCGCAGAAGGTCGAGCGAATCCGCACCGCCATCGACTGCCTCTTCGCCAGCTTTGCTCATTGCGACTTGAAAATCGTCGTCCTAACTTACCGCGACGACAACGTCATCTCCCAACTCCCGGAGTATCAGCAGAGGCGAATCGTGCTCGCCGCCAAAGACGAAATCGATCCAATTTTATAGGGTTCCGCGCTCAGGATTTGTTCTTCGAGCGGAGCGACCACCACGACTGGTTTCTTTTCATAGAAGACGACATCGCCATCCGCGACAGTTGCTTTCTGGAGAAGATGTCGCGGTTCAACGCGGGTGTCGATTCCGACCGCATCTTGGTCATGCCACACCGATACGAGTTAGTCGATGGCCTGAAGACCTACATCGACCTCTACGACCGCAAAGCCCAACGCCCGTTCGCGTCCGATCCGTTCGGCCGACGAATTATTGACGGTATTGCCTTGGAGGAATATGCCAATCCTCATGTAGGGATGTATTGCCTAGACCGCCGCCAACTCGACCGCTGGGGGAAGTCCGGTCGCCACTGGCACGGGCGCGTGACCTTCGTCGGACCGCTCGAAAGTGCTGCGACGGGATGCCTGTATGAATGTTTTACCTTATATCAACCGGTGAGAGACCAAGCCCATTTTCTCGAGGTAGAGCATTTGGACGACAAGTACTCAAGGGCTATCTCCCAACTAACTGCGGCGGCGACCGACTAGAAGACGATTGGGGAGGCGGCGGCGCCATAGTGGCGATGCACGCCGGTTGATCGGCCTTTTTCACCTGCGGCGCTTCCAGTCTCGCCACCAGATGACGCTTGCGCTCCGGCAGAAGTTTCTCGGCGCGACTCGGCATTGAAATGTTCATCTGCATGATCGCCGCCGCGCTGCCGCCGGCGCTGGACGGCATCGGCGACTACGCCGCCACCACCGCCGCCGAGCTCGCCCGGCAGGGGGAGGCGGTGGAAATCCTCGTCTCCGGCCACGCGGCGGTCGACCCGGTGCCGGGCGTCACGGTCACGCCCGGCGCGTTCGACGCCACCCGGCCGCGGTCGTGCTGGGGACTGGCCGACGCGCTGGCCGACCACCGGCCGGACTGGGCGCTGCTGCAGTACAACCCGTTTTCCTACGGCCGGCGCGGGTTCAACCCGGTGCTGCCCGAGGCGTTGCGGCGGGCGAAGCGGCGGACGCCGGGCCTGCGGCTGGCGGTGATGGCCCACGAGGTGGCGATGCCGGCCGACTCGCTCCGCAACGCCGCCATGCGGTCGTACCAACTATGGCAGTTCCACCGCCTGGGCAAAGTCGCCGACCTGATGCTGTTCTCGATGAGCAAAACCGCCGACGCCTACCGCCGCCGGCACCCCGGCCGGCGGGTGGAGCATTTGCCGGTCGGCTCGAACCTGCCGCGCGTGGAGGCCGACCGGGATCAGGTGCGGGCGGCGTTGGGGATCCCGCCGGGCGCGGTGGTGCTGGGGGTGTTCGGGACGGCCCACCCCTCGCGGCTGCTGGGCCACGTCGCGGCGGCGGCGCGGGCGGTGCGCGACTCGGGCCGCGACGGCCGGGTGCTCTACATCGGCCCCGACGGCCCGGCGGTCCGGGCGGCCCTGGGCGGGTCGATCCCCCTGCTGGACCGCGGCCCCCTCCCCCCCGCCGAGGCGTCGCGGTCGTTCGCGGCAATGGACGTCTACCTGTGCCCGTTCGTCGACGGCGTCTCGACCCGCCGCGGCTCGTTCTACCCCGGCCCGCAGCACGGGGTGGCGACGGTGACGACCTGGGGGGAGAACACCGACCCCGCGCTGCTGGCAGACGGCGGGGCGGCGTTCGCCATGACGGCGGCGGCGGACGAATCCGCCTTCGCGCGCGAAGTCGCCCGCCTGAGCGTAAGGTCGACCGCCGCCGCCTTGGCTCGCGCGGGCGAGTCCTACCACGACCGCCGGTATCGGGCGTCGGCGCTGTGCCGGCAGTTGCTGCGCTTCCTATCGGCGACGGTTCCGGTCTAGTTCCCAATCAAGACTCGTTCTATGGCTATTGTTTTCAACAGCGCTAAGTTCCTCGCCAAACTGCACTCCGAAAAGGCCAGCTTCGGCCGCACCCTGACGCTGGGCCGAATGAACTGGCTCGTGCGGCCGGAAAATTACGCGGACCTGCGTGCCGTGCTATTGGCGGCCGGACTGCCGCCCGAGGGCATCGGGCCCCTGTTCTCGCCGGACCGCTCGGTTTTCGCCGAGGACTTCTTCCGCCTGCTCGGGAGCGAGGGGGTGGACGCGATGGATTACTCGGATTACGAGGGCGCCTCCATCGTTCACGACCTGAACCAGCCCATTCCCGCTGACCTCGAGAACACCTTTGACCTGGTCTACGACGGCGGCTGCCTGGAGCACGTCTTCAACTACCCGGTCGGCCTGGCGAACTGCCTGCGGATGGCCCGCGTCGGCGGCCGGGTGGTGCTGCACACGCCGTGCAACAACCAGGCCGGGCACGGGTTCTATCAGTTCAGCCCCGAACTCTTCTTCCGCGTCTTCTCCGCGGAAAACGGGTTCGAGTTGGAGCACGTGCTGATCCACGAAACCTTCCGCGCCGCGGAGGGTTCCGCCTGGTACGCCGTGCGCGACCCGGCCGCGCTGGGCAAGCGCGTCGGCCTCGACGCCGGGGCGCCGACGATGCTGTTGGTCTCGGCGAGAAAGGTCGAGCACGTCCCGCCATTCCGCCAGCCCCCGCTGCAGAGCGATTACAAGCCGCTGTGGCGCGAGGCGCAATCCGGCAGCGGCTCGCTTTTGTCCAAAGCCAGCGGCGTCCGCGGCCGGCTCGAGCGGTCGTTCCCCCGCGCATTTACTGTGGCACGAACCCTGTTCAATTATCCGCTCCGAAACAAAGAGTATTTCGGCCGGTTGCCGTAACGCGGAATCGGAAATCGACTGCAGTTCACGGCGTGGCTCGACCTCACGCTGCGTCGCCCGACCGGAACCGGTGTTGAACTCCCCGCGTTCCATCGCGGTTACGAGGTCATCCTGATCGCCGATAAACCCCAATGACCGCCCCGGCCGACACCAATCCCGTGACCGTGATTCTCGTCCACTGGCGGCGGCCCGAGGAGTGCTTGGAGACCCTCGCGGCGTTCCGCGGCCAGACGGCGGCGGTGCGGTTCATTCTGGTCGACAACGGCTCGCCGCCGGACCAAGTTGACGCCCTGCGGGCCGCCGCGCCAGACGCGCGGTTCATCACGCTGCCCGAGAACGTCGGCTTCGGCCCCGGCATGAACGCGGGGCTGCGGGACTGGCTGGCCGACCCCGACGGCGGCGAGTTCGTCGTGCTCGCCCCGCACGACGCCCGGCCCGCGCCGGACTGCGTGGAAAAGGTTCTGGGCGAACTGCGGCGGCGGCCCGAGGCGGGCATCGCCTGCGCCGAGTATGGCGAGCCGACCAAGCCGGGCTACGACTGGCTCCGCGGCCCGATGAGCGTGCCGGCCGGCCGCGGCAAGCGGGCGGAGGCGTGGGAGCCGGTCGCCTTCCCCAACGGCACGCTGATGGCCTTCCGCCGGGCGTGCCTGCAGCAGGTGGGGCTGTTCGACGAGCGCTATTACGCCTACACCGAGGAGTACGACATCGCCCGCCGCGCCCGCCGGGCGGGGTGGGGCGTGGGGGTCGTCTGGGGGGCGGTGGTGGGTAACCCGATCCGGGCGGCCTCGTCGAAAGTCACCTGGTACCTGCTGATCCGAAACCAACTGCTGGCGGTGCGCGACACGCACGGCCGGGCGCGGGCGGCGGCGCTGTCGGCGCACCTGCTGGCGGCCGGGGCGGCGCGGCGGCTGCTCGCGCCGGGCCGGCAGAACGAGGGCGACCGCGCCGGCGTGCGGTGGCGGGCGGTGCGCGACTTCTGGCGAGGCCGGTTCGGCCCGCCGCCGGACTTCACGGGCGTCAAATGACCGTCCTCATCGTCATGCCCCTCGCCGAGCAGCGGGGCGGGGCGGAGTTGGCTCTCGAGCAACTCGTCGCCGCGCCCGGCGGCGTGCGGTGGCACGTCGCGTTCCTGGAGGACGGGCCGATGGTGCAAACCGTGCGGGCGGCGGGGGTCGGGGCGAGCGTGATCCCGGCGGGGCGGCTGCGGCAGCCGCACCGGGGGGGGTTGGCGGTCTGGCGGCTGGCGCGGCTGGCGCGGCGGGTCGGGGCGGACGCGGTGCTGAGCTGGATGGGCAAGGCCCACCTCTACGGTGGGCCGGCGGCGCGGTTGGCGGGGGTGCCGGCGGTCTGGTTCCAGATGGGCCTGCCCGACCCCACCGGCCGCATGGACCGATTGATAAGCCGGGTGCCGGCCAAAGGCATCCTCACCTGCTCGATGTTTGTGGCCGACGCCCAGCGGGGGTTGAACCCGGACACGCCGATGTACCCGGTCCACCTCGCGGCCGACCTCCGCCGGTTTGACGCGGGACAGACCGGCGGCGGACCCGAGCTCCGCCGGCGGCTGGGGCTGCCGGCGGGGGGGCCGCTGGTCGGCATCGCCGGCCGGATGCAGCGGTGGAAGGGGATGCACGTGCTGGTCGAGGCGATGCCGCGGATTCTGGCCCGCCACCCCGACGCCCACGCCGTGATCGTCGGCGGGGAGTGGAAGCTCGAGCCCGACTATCCGGCCTTTCTGAAGTCGCGCATCGACGATTCGGGCTTGGCCGACCGCGTGATCCTCGCCGGGCATCAGGGCGACGTGCCGGCGTGGATGGCGGCGTGCGACGTGGTCGTCCACGCCTCGGACCGCGAGCCGTTCGGGATGGTGGTGGTGGAGGCGATGGCGTTGGGCAGGCCGGTGGTCGCCGGGGCCGAGGGGGGGCCGCGGGAGGTCATTACCGACGGCGTCGACGGCCTGCTGGCGCCCTTCGGCGACGCGCCGGCGCTGTCGGCGGCGGTGCTGCGGTACCTGGACGACCCGGCGTTCGCGGCCCAGGTCGGGGTGGCGGCGCGGGGGCGGGCGGGGCAGTTCTCCGTCGAGCGGTACGCGCGGGGCGTGACCGACGCGCTGGCCGAGATGGCCGGCCGGGCCGATCAGGAGGAGCGTTGAAGCCCCCGCTGCTCTGCCCGGCGGGGCTGTGGTGGCGGAGCTGCCGGGCCTACCATCGCGGGCACGTTCGGACGGCCAAGGCGCTGAAGCTGGCGAACTACGTGCTGTTCCGCTGCCTGCTGCCGTTCGAGGCCGAGGTGCAGCCGGACTTGCACCTCGACCACTGGGCGCTGGGCGTGGTGGTCCACCCCAACGTCACGATCGGGCGGAACGTGCGGATCTTCCACGGCGTGACGATCGCGGGCGAGACGTGGATCGGCTCGCCGCACCGGGTGGTGATCGAGGACGGCGTGCTGATCGGGGTGGGGGCGAGCATTATCCCGAAAATCAACTGTGGGCTGCGGATCGGGGCCGGGGCGCGCGTCGGGGCGGGGGCGGTGGTGACCCGGGACGTGCCGGCCGGGGCGGTGGTGGCGGGGGTGCCGGCGCGGGAGATCGGGCGTGCCCGAAGGAGAAGCCCTGAAGGAGAAGCCCCGAAGGAGAAGCATTGAGCCGTTTCGCCCCCCATCCCGCGCCGGCGTTTAACCCGCCACGACCCGTTCCGGTGGCCCGGCGGGCGGTGGGGCGGCACCGGTTGCGCGACGCGCTGGCACCGTGGCCGGTGCGGTTCATCTTGTTTGATTTGGCCTGCTCGGCGAGCCTGGTGGCGTTCGGCGACACGCCGCTGCGGACGCCGCTGCGGGTGGCGGTGTACGCCGCGAGCCTGGCGCTGCTGGTGACGCGGCTGCCGCGGCATCGGACGCACCCCGCGCTGCGGCTGGCGGTGTGGGTGCCGGTGCTGCTGGCGATCGGGCTGCTGAACCCCGAGCGGAGCACGCTGCTGGCGGGGGCGGCGCAGGCGGCGCTGTACGTGTCGGTGCTGGCGCCGCTGTCGTGGGTGGCGGCGGGCCGGCCGGACTTCTCGGTGCTGCGGCGGGTGGCGCTGCTGATGTGGGGCTTTTACGTCGCCAGCGCGGCGTTGGGGGTGGTGCAGGTCTACAACCCCGGCCGGTTCCAGGGGGCGATGGCGGAGGGCGTCGCCAACGACCGCAACTTCCGCAACGGCTCGGCGGCGGTGGTGCTGGCCGACGGCACGGTCTCGCAGAAGCCGATGGGCCTGAGCGACGCGCCCGGCGGGGCGGCGGCGGGGGGCGTGTTCGCCATCATCCTCGGCACCGGCATCCTGCTGGCCGAGCGGTCGCGGTGGCTGCGGGCGATGGCCGTCGGCGGGATGGCGGTGGGGCTGTTCTGCATCTTCCTGTCGCAGATCCGCACGTCGCTGATCGTGGTCGGCATCTGCTCGCTCGTGACGCTGGGGGTGCTGGCATGGCGGGCCGACTGGGGGCGCGTGGCGAAGCTCGGCACCGTTCTCGGGACGGTCGCGGTGGCCGGCAGTCTGTGGGCGTTCGCCGTCGCGGGAGACCAGACGGTCAACCGCTTCGCCACGCTCCTCGCCGACAGCCCCGGCAAGGTGTACCAGAAGAACCGCGGGCAGTTCCTCACGCAGATGCTGACCGAGGACATCTGGAAGTACCCCTTCGGCGCGGGCCTGGGGCGGTGGGGGATGATCAACCAGTACTTCGGCAACCGAGCGACGTCCATCTGGTCGGAGATGATGTGGACCTCGTGGCTCTACGACGGGGGCATCCCGCTGGTGCTGCTCAACGCCGCGACGCTGGGGGCGATGCTGTGGACGGCGTGGCGGATCGCCACGCGGCGCGGCGGGATGAAGGAGGTGGCGGTGTGGGGGGCGGTGATCCTGGCGTTCGACGTGGCGGCGGTGGCGGCGTCGCTGGGGAACCCGATCTTCTCGGTGCAGGCGGGGCTGGAGGTGTGGCTGCTGAACGCGCTGCTGTTCGGCGCGTCGCTGGACCGGACGGCCGACCGCGCGACCGGCCGGCGGCCGTTGGCGGGGGGGGAGGCGGGGGAGGCACCGGCCCGGCCGTTTTGGCGGCCGTCGGCGGCGGGGCGGGTGCAGGGGCCGCGCCGGTAGGTTTCGCCCGCCCGAACCATTCGGTTCCCCCGGCCCCGGCCCCCGCCGGGGCCACTTTTTTGCGCCCGCCGCAGCCCGGCCGGGCCGTCGGGCCTATCGTCAGTCCGAGCGTCGGGCCGCGGGGCGTAGCTCAGCTTGGTAGAGCGCCTGGTTTGGGACCAGGAGGCCGCAGGTTCGAATCCTGTCGCCCCGATTTTGCCACTTCTTTTTCCGGCCCCCCGGCCCAAACACGCCCGCGATTTTTCCCGGCGGGACGCCGCCCGACTGGATTTGCAATTTTTCCCAGTTTGCCGGTTGCCGTCCGGAAATGTCGCGGAATATATTATGGCGGCTAAGCAACTGGGCCCTTGGTGTCAGGAGATGCGTGCTGCTGCTGCGAGACCTTCCCCGGTTCGAGACGCTGCTGGCGATGAGCGAGCAATACCCCGGCCTGGACCCGTCGGCCGTCGAGTGCTGCCTGGTGCTGCGGCGGGTGGCGGCGGACCTGGTGGCGGCGATGGGCCGGCACTACGCCGCCCACGGCACGTCCGGCGGGCGGTTCGTCATGCTCCTCATGCTCGACGCGGCGTCGAAGGAGGGGCAGGGCGAGCGGCCGGCGGCGGGGTTGTCGCCGACGGAACTGGCCGGCCGCGCCGGCGTGACGCGGGCGACGGTCAGCGGCCTGCTGCGGGGCCTGGAGCGCGACGGACTGGTCGTCCGCGAGCCCGACCCGAGCGATCTGCGGGGCGCGACGATCCGGCTGAGCGGCGCGGGGTCCACCTTTTTGCGGGCGATGCTGCCGGACCACTTCCGGCGGATGGCGGGGGTGGCGGCGGGGCTGAGTGCGGGGGAGCGGGCGCAACTGGTGGCGTTGCTCCGCAAGGTCGGCGGGGGGCTGGCGGCGCTCGACCCCGGCGGGCCGGGCGGGCGTGGGGCAGACGAGCAACGAACCGAATCAGCAGGGTGAGCGGCACGAACGGCACCGACACGGCATCGACACGCAAGGGAGCAACGCATGAGCGACCAGACGATCAGCGGCGGCACGGGCTTCGTCCCGTCGGACTCCAACGGCTCGGCCTACGGCAACGCCGGCACGAACGCCGGCACGAACGCCGGGCAGGGCGTTGGTCAGGGCGTGATGGACCCGCCGGACGAGCCGGTGGACGATCAACTCGTCGAGGCCGGCGGGCCGGGGCTGGCGCCGGGCGACCCCGCGCCGACGTATTCATCGGCGCGGACGGTGCCGCCGCGGGTGGCCCCGGTGGGGGTGCCGCGGCGGTACGTTCCGTCGCCGCCGACGTCGGTGCGGCCGAACGACCGGCCGGTGGCGGACATCTCCCACCCGGTGATCGCCCCGCCGGAGGACGAGGAGGAGGAGAAGAAAAAGGAGAAGGAGAACCGGCCGTTCTACAAGAAGCCGAAGTACATCGTCGGCGCGGTCGCGCTGCTGCTGCTGGCGGTGGGGCTGGCGGTGGGGATCCCGTGGTACCTGAACGCGCGGCAGTACCAGTCGACGGACGACGCGATCATCGACGCGCACAGCGAGAAGGTGGCGCCGCAGGTGTCGGGGCGGGTGCTGTCGGTGCCGGTGGACGATAACCAGGCGGTGTCGGCGGGGCAGTTGCTGGTGCAGATCGACCCGCGGGATTACCAGGCGCGGGTCGACCAGGCCGCGGCGTCGGTGGCGCAGGCGAAGGGGATGCTGGCGCAGGCCGAGGCGCAGAAGTCGGTGAACTTGGCGAACGTGGCGCAGGCCCAGGCGCAGGTGGACGTGAACCGCACGAAGGCGGACAACGCCAAGAACGACCTCGACCGCTACCAGAAGTTGAGCAAGGAGGCCGTCAGCCGCCAGACGCTGGACAACGCCACGAGCAGCTACCGCAGCGCGGCGGCGAACCTGACGGCGGCGCTGACGCAGGTGACGGCGGCGGAGGCGCAGGTGAAGCTCGCCGAGAGCATGATCGAGGCCGACGCCGCGAGCGTGAAGAGCGCCGAGGCGCAGCTCGAGCAGGCGCGGCTGCAACTGTCGTACTGCACGGTGGTGAGCAAGTCCGCCGGCACCGTGACGCGCAAGAGCGTGGCGGTGGGGGACTACGTCTCGGCGGCCCAGCAGGTGATGGCCGTGGTGCCGCAGGACGTCTACGTCACGGCGAACTTCAAGGAGACGGAGCTGACGGACATGCGCGTCGGCCAGTCGGTGACGGTCCACGTCGACGCCTACCCGGACCAGAAGTTCACCGGCAAGGTGCAGAGCATCCAGCAGGGCACCGGGGCGCACTTCAGCCTGCTGCCGCCGGAGAACGCGACGGGGAACTACGTCAAGGTGGTGCAGCGGGTGCCGGTGAAGATCACGTTCGACGACACGACCAGCGCGGCGTACAAGCGGCTGTCGCCGGGCATGAGCGTCGAGCCGAGCGTGAAGGTCGAGTAGGGGTGAGCGGGTGAGCGGGTGAGCGGGTGAGCGGGTGAGCGGGTGAGCGGGTGAGCGGGTGAGCGGGTGAGCGGGTGAGTTTGGGGTTCGCGCCGAAAGGGGCTTGATGAGCATTGCCACGGGCAGCCGCGGGGAGCGGGCGCTGGAACTGGCCGAGTACCGCGGGCCCGGCGACGGGTCGGGCGGGCGCGGCGGGTCCGACGGAAGCAACGGGTCTAACGGCTCGGGCGGGCCGTCGAAAAAGTCCGGCAAGTCGGCGGGCCTGCCGATGTCGGTGGCGGGGAATTACAACCCGTGGTTCATCGCCGTCATCGTGTCGATCGCCACGTTCATGGAGGTGCTCGACACGAGCATCGCCAACGTCTCGCTGCGGAACATCGCCGGCGGGCTGTCGGCGGGGCAGGACGAGGCGACGTGGGTGCTCACCAGCTACCTGGTCTCCAACGCCATCGTGCTGCCGATCAGCGGGTGGCTCAGCGGCGTGATCGGGCGGAAAAAGTTCTACATGGGCTGCGTGGCGCTGTTCACCATCAGCTCGTTCATGTGCGGCGTCTCGACGTCGCTGACGGAGCTGATCTTCTTCCGCGTCCTGCAGGGCGCCGGCGGCGGGGGGCTGGCGCCGAGCGAGCAGGCGATGCTCCGCGACAGCTTCCCGGCCAGCAAGATCGGGCCGGTCTTCGCGCTCTACAGCATCGTGGTCATCGCCGCCCCGGCGATCGGGCCGGTGCTGGGGGGGTACATCACCGACCACTACTCGTGGCACTGGATCTTCATCATCAACGTGCCGTTCGGCGTGCTGTCGCTGCTGCTGGTCGGGGCGTTCCTGACCGAGCCGACCGAGGAGGTCCGCCGGGTGGAGGCCAAGCGGTCGCAGGGCTTCAGCGTCGATTACGTCGGGTTCGGGCTGGTCGCGCTGAGCATGGGGACGCTGCAGGTCGTGCTCGACCGCGGGCAGCAGGACGACTGGTTCGGGTCGACGTTCATCCTGGCGTTCGTGGTCATCTCGGCCGTCACGCTGGTGGGGCTGATCGTGCGCGAGTTGCTGATCGACGACCCGATCGTCGATTTGCGGCTGCTGTTCAGCAACCGCAACTTCTTCATGAGCTGCGCGATCCGGTTCTTCACGTTCTTCATCCTGCTGGGCACGACGCAGTTGATCCCGCAGATGGTGCAGACGCTGTTCGGGTACACGGCGTTCGACGCGGGCATGGTCATCACGCCGGGGGCGGTGGGGATCATCCTGACGGTGCCGGCGATCGGGTTCATCATCGGCAAGGTGCAGGCGAAGTACCTGGTGATGGTCGGCCTGCTGGCCGAGGCGGCGGCGACGTGGCACCTGACCGGGCTGGACCTCAACGCCTCGTTCGAGGCCGTCGTCTGGGCCCGCATCTACCAGGCCCTGCCGCTGGCGCTGCTGATCGTGCCGATCAGCACCGCGGCGTACACCGGCCTGCCGGACACCAAGACCAACGAGGCGTCGGCGCTGCTGAACTTCGCCCGCAACATCGGCGGCAGCTTCGGCATCAGCTTCGGGCAGACGTGGCTCACCCGCCGCGCCCAACTGCACCAGAACCACCTGATCTCCAACCTCACCCCCTACGACAGCACCTACCGCGACGGGCTGGCGCAGATCAAGCAGGGCCTGATGCAGACCGGCGCCGCCGCCGGCGACGCCCAGCGCCAGGCCGTCGGCACCCTCTACGGCATGGTCCAGCGGCAGGCGCAGATGATCAGCTACCTCGACGTCTTCTACGTCCTGACCTTCGCCGGCCTCGCCCTGGTGCCGTTCTGCCTGCTGCTCAAAAACGACAAGGGCGCCCACGGCGGCGAGGGCGGCGGCCACTGAGCCGGCCACTGAGCCGGCGGGGGCCGGGGCCGGGGGCCTTCGGCCGGCCTGACCGCAATGGGTAATTTCGCACGTTGAAGTGTCCGCGGAGTCCGGTTAATGAATGGCGCACCGGGAAATCAACGCCGCAGGCCACATCACCGAACGCGGGGTGCCGATGAGCGCGAGTTCCAACGGAGCGGGCGGCGGGGGGTTGCAACTGGCCGAGTACCGCGGCGGCCCGCGCGAGGCCGGCGAAGCCGGGGGCCAAACGCGGCAGCCGGGCACCAAGGGGAAGAAGGGCCCCGCGGCAGACCTGCCGATGTCCATGGCCGGGCCCTTCAACCCCTGGCTCATCGCGGTCATCGTCTCGATCGCCACCTTCATGGAGGTGCTCGACACCAGCATCGCCAACGTCGCGCTGCGCTACATCGCCGGCGGTTTGGCGGCGTCGCAGAGCCAGAGCACCTGGGTCCTCACCAGCTACCTGGCGAGCAACGCCATCTTCCTGCCCATCAGCGGCTGGCTGTCGAGCGTGATGGGCCGCAAAAAATTCTACATGGGGTGCGTCGGGCTCTTCACCGCCAGCTCGATGATGTGCGGTTTGTCCGGGTCGCTGGCGCAACTGGTCTTCTGGCGGATCCTGCAGGGCATCGGCGGCGGCGGGCTGGGGCCGATCACCCAGACGATCCTGCGCGACAGCTTCCCGGCCAGCAAGATCGGGCCGGTCTTCTCCCTCTACAGCCTGGTCGTGGTGGTCGGGCCGGCCGTCGGGCCGGTGCTGGGGGGGTGGATCGTCCTCAAGTACTCGTGGCACTGGGTCTTCCTCATCAACGTGCCGGTGGGCATCCTGATGCTGCTGCTCTGCTCGGGCTTCCTGACCACCCCGCCGGCGGAGAAGCGGGCGGTCCGCAAAAAACTCTCCGCCGGCTTCAGCGTCGACTACCTCGGCTTCGGGCTGCTCGCCCTGAGCATGGGCACCCTGCAGGTCGTGCTCGACCGCGGGCAGCAGGACGACTGGTTCGGCTCGGACATCATCCTCACCCTCACGGTCCTGTGCGTCCTCGCGCTGATCGGCCTGGTTGTCCGCGAGTTTCTCGCAAAGGAGCCGATCGTCGACCTCCGACTGCTGCTGGGCTACCGCAACTTCCTCGTCTCCTGCATGATCATGTTCTTCACGTTCTTCATCCTGCTCTCCACCACCCAGTTGATCCCGCAACTGGTGCAGGACCAGTTCGATTACAACGCCTTCCAATCGGGGTTGGTGGTCGCGCCGGGGGCGATGCTGATCGCGGTGCTGCTGCCGATCGTCGGCTTCCTGGTCGGGAAGATCGAGGCGCGGTGGCTGATCGCCCTCGGCCTGCTGCTGGAGGCGGCGGCGATCTGGCACATGACCGGGCTGGACCTCAACGCCTCGTTCGAGTCGATCATCTGGTACCGCGTCTGGCAGGCCGCCCCGCTGGCGCTGCTGATCGTGCCGATCAACACCATCGCGTTCGTCGGCCTGCCGACCAGCAAGTCCGCCGACGCCTCGTCGCTGCTCAACTTTTTCCGCAACATCGGCGGCAGCTTCGGCGTGAGCTTCGGGCAGACGATGATTACCCGCCGATCCGAGTTCCACCAGAGCCGGCTGATCTCGCACCTGACCCCGATGGACGAGACCTACCGCAGCGGACTGGCGGAGATCAGGCGCGCGCTGATGGCGACCGGCGCCGGCGCGGCCGACGCCTCGAACCAGGCCGTCGGCACCTTCTACAAGATGGTGCAAACGCAGGCGACGATGATGAGCTACCTCGACGTCTTCTACTGGCTGTCCCTCTCGGTCCTCGCGCTCGCGCCCCTCTGCCTGCTGCTCAAAAAGGACGGCGGCGGCGGGGGGGCCGAGTCGGGCGGCGGGTCGGGCGGCGGACCGGCGGACGACAGCGCGACCTGCAACTGCCACGGCGGCAGCGGCGTGGTCTGCGCGAGGTGACCGGGAAATGATCGGGACGTGGATCGGGAAGTATCCGGGGCGTGAGACCGTGCCGAAAGCAGCAACCAACATGAGACTCCAAATGAACCGACGCCTCGCCCCCGCCCTCGTGGCAACCCTCCTCGCCGCCGCCGCCGGCGGCTCCGGGTTGATCGCCGGCTGCGCGGTCGGGCCGAACTACCAGCCGCCCGCCGTCGACGCGCCCGACGGCTGGGCCGAGCCCTTCGCCACGCCGGCGGCCACCACCCAGCCGTTCGCCCCCCCCAGCCGCACCATCGCCACCGCCGCCCCGGTCGTGCGCTGGTGGACCACGTTCAAGGACCCCGAGCTCGACAGCCTGATCGCCCGCTCGATGGCCCAGAGCCTCAACCTCCGCCAGGCCACCAGCCGCATCCGCCAGGCCCGCGCCCAGCGCCGCGTGACGGCCGCCGACCTGCTCCCCGAAGTCGACGCCATCGGCCAGTACTCCCACACCCGCGTCAGCCAGAACGGCGTGACCAGCCAGATCGGCGGCGGCGGGGGCAGCTCCACCGGCGGCGCGGGCGGGGGGGCGGGCGGCGGCGGGGGGAGTGGCGGCGGCATGGGCGGCATGAACGGCACGGCCCCGCCCGCGGCCGGCTCCAACGGCGGCACCGCCGTCCCCGGCGCGGTCCTCAGCGAGTTCGACCTCTTCCAGCTCGGCCTGAACAGCGCCTCCTGGGAGATCGACGTCTTCGGCCGCGTCCGCCGCGCCATCGAGGCCGCCGACGCCTCCATCCAGTCCAGCATCGAGGACCGCCGCGGCGTGCTGCTCACCCTGCTAAGCGACGTGGCGACCAACTACCTCCAGCTCCGCGGTGCCCAGCGCCGCCTCTCCCTCGCGCTGGACAACCTCAAGGTCCAGCAGGAGACCCTCAACCTGCAGCGCCAGCGCCAGCAGGCCGGCACCGTCACCGACCTCGACGTCGCCCGCGCCGAGGCCCAGGTCCAGACCACCGCCGCCACCATCCCGCCGCTGCAGGTCACGATCAGCCAGTCGATCCACCAGCTCGGCACCCTGCTCGGCGAGCGGCCCGAGGCGCTCTACGCGGAGCTGACCGACGCGGCGCCGATCCCGCCGGTGCCCGCCGAGGTGCCCATCGGCCTGCCGTCGGACCTGCTCCGCCGCCGGCCCGACGTCCGCATGGCCGAGCGCCAGCTCGCCGCCGCCACCGCCAACGTCGGCGTCGCCGTCGCCAACCTCTTCCCCCAGTTCAGCCTCACCGGCTCGCTCGGGCTGCAGAGCGTGAACACCAACAACCTCCTGAACTATGGCAGCCGGTACTTCTCGGTCGGCCCCAGCGTGAGCTGGCCGATCTTCGACGCCGGCAGGCTCCGCGCCCAGGTCCGCGTGCAGAACGCTTTGCAGGAGCAGCAGTTGCTGAATTACCAGCAGACGGTGCTGACGGCGCTGCGGGACGTGGAGGACGCGCTGGTCGCCTACGCCAAGCAGCAGGCCCGCCGCGCCGCCCTCACCGCCGCCGTCGCCGCCAACCAGCGGGCGGTCAAGCTCGCCAAGGACCAATACAACCAGGGCACCGTCGACTTCACCACCGTCCTCGACGCCCAGCTCAACCTCTTCACCACCCAGGACTCGCTGGCGAGCAGCGAGCTGGCGGTCTCGACCAACCTCGTCAGCCTCTACCGCGCCCTCGGCGGCGGGTGGGAGATCGAGGTCGACCCTTACGCCCCGACCAACGCCAGTGACGAGGCGCCGCTGGCGCGGGCGGACGCGAGGTGAGCGTGCCGCCTTGCGTGATTCTGGGGCCGACGGCGTCGGGCAAGTCCGCCCTGGCGGTGGCGGTCGCGCGGGCGGTCGGCGGCGAGATTTTGAGCGTCGACTCGATGCAGGTCTACCGCGGCCTGGACCTCGGCACCGCCAAGCCGACCGCCGACGAGCGGGCGGCCGTGCCGCACCACGGCCTGGACCTGGCCGACGCGGCGGAGGATTTCACCGTCGCCCGGTTCGTCGACCACGCGGATGCCGTGATCGAAGGCGCGGCGAAGCGGGGCGTGCCGCTGATTCTGGCCGGCGGCACGCCGCTGTACTACAAGGCCCTGTTCGACGGCCTGTTCGACGGCCCCCCGGCAGACCCGGCGGTGCGCGAGCGGCTCAAAACTCAGCCGCCCGACGATCTGCACCGCCGGCTGGCCGAGGTCGATCCCGCCGCGGCCGGGCGGATTCACGCCAACGACCAGCGGCGGCTGATCCGGGCCTTGGAAGTCTTCGAGCTGACCGGCAAACCGATCTCGTCGCACCAAAGTCAGTGGGCCGACGGCACTCGCCGGCACGACGCGGTGTGGTTCGGCCTCGCGTGGGAGCGCGAGCCGCTGAACCGCCGGATCAACGCCCGCGCCAAAGAAATGTTCGCCGCCGGCTGGGTCGAGGAGGTCCGAGCGCTGCTGGACCGCCCCGGCGGCCTCTCGAAAACCGCCGCCGGCGCGGCCGGGTATGGCGAGATCATCCAACACCTCGCCGGCCGGCTGTCGCCCGACGACGCGCTGGAGCGCACGAAGATCAACACCCGCCAACTCGCCAAGCGGCAGCAGGGGTGGTTCCGCCGCTTCCCGAACCTAAACTGGCTCCCCGGCGACCGCCCGGCGGACCAAAACGCCGCCGCGATTCTGGACGCCCTGCGACGGACCACGGACAACGGACCACGGACAAGCCAATGAACATCGCAGTCATGCCCGGCGACGGCGTCGGAACGGAAGTCATCGAGCAGGGCTTGAACGTCCTGGCCGCCGCCGCGGCGCGGTTCGGCTTCGCCTTCAACACCACCCGCTACCCCCACGGCGGCGAGCACTACCTCAAGACCAAGGAAACCCTGCCCGACCCGGTTCTCAAGGAATTGGGCCAGCACGACGCCATCCTCTTCGGCGCGGTCGGCGTCGACCCCAAGGGCATGAAGGACATCCCGCAGGGCATTCTCGAAACCGAGATTTTGCTGCGGATGCGCTTCGAGCTCGACCAGTACGTCAACCTCCGCCCGACCAAGCTGCTGCCCGGCGTGCCGACGCCGCTGCGCGACAAGTCGCCGGAGGACATCGACCTGGTGATCGTCCGCGAAAACACCGAGGGCCTGTATTGCGGCAACGGCGGGTTCCTCTACAAGAACACGCCGCACGAGGTGGCGAACCAGATCGAGGTGACCACCCGCCACGGCGTCGAGCGGTGCGTCCGCTACGCCTTCGAGTACGCGAAAAACCACGGCCGCAAGAAGGTCACGCTGGTCGCCAAGACGAACGTGCTTCGCTTCGCCCACGACCTCTGGAGCCGCGCCTTCAACGAGGTGGCGGCGGAGTACCCCGGTTTGCAGACCGATTACCACCACGTCGACGCCTGCTGCATGTATTTGGTCAACTCGCCGAAGCGGTACGACGTGATCGTGACGACAAACATGTTCGGCGACATCATCACCGACCTCGGCGCGGCGATTCAGGGCGGCATGGGCATGGCGGCCAGCGGGAACCTGAACCCGTCGAGAAAATTCGCCAGCATGTTCGAGCCGGTCCACGGCAGCGCGCCGGACATCGCCGGGCAGGGCAAGGCGAACCCGGTGGCGGCGATTCTGAGCGTCGGCATGATGCTCGACTTCCTGCACCAGCCGGAGGCGGCGTCGGCGGTGCGCGAGGCGGTGGCGGCGGTGCTGGCCGACCCGTCGAACCACACGCCGGACCTTGGCGGCAGCGCGACGACCGCGGCCGTGGGGGAGGCGGTGGCGGCGCGGGTTTAGGAGTCTGCCGCTTGCGGCTTCGCAAAGAAACGCTTCTTGCAGTCCCTTTTTCTTTGCGAAACCGCAAGCGGTTTATCGGCCCGCGATCAGCCCCAGGTACGACATCGACACGCCGTCCACCCACCCGAACGCCCGGCCGCTGAACCAGAAGACCGCCACGAACAGCACGACGAAAATCCACTGCCGGTCGGGCCGGCGGACCAGGTCGCGGTAGGCCGGCACCAGGTCCGCCGCGACGTGCGAGCCGTCCAGCGGCGGCACCGGCAGCAGGTTGAACGCGCACAGCAGCCAGTTCCACGACCCGAAAATCACCAGCAGGTACCGCAGGTTCGACAGCACCGGCCCCATCGCCGACAGCGGCCGGGGGTCGAACCGGTCCCACAGCCCCACGGCGGTCAGGGCACCCAGGCCCAGCAGCAGGTTCGCCGCCGGGCCGGCCAGGCTCACCAGCGCCTCGCCGAACCGCCCCCGCAGCCGCCTCGGGTTGATCGGCATCGACCCCCACGCGATGCCCGCCACCGCCAGCATCGCCAGCGACATCCCGCCCATGTGGACCAGCGGGTTGAGCGTCAGGTGCCCGGTCTCGACCGGCGTGCGGTCGCCCAGCCGCAGGGCGACCAGGCCGTGCGCCAACTCGTGCAGCGTGATGCTGACGACGACCGTGATGACCACGGCGAAGAAGAAGCGGCGATCGCTCGCCAGCGTTTCGATGAATAGATTGCCGAACATGGACGCGCATCATAGCGATACCGGCGAGACGCACCCCGACGCGGGCGGGGCGTAGTATTCAGGACCGAACGCAAGAAGGAATCCGACTATGCCCGAGACCGCCCCAACCCCCGACGCCATCGAAAACCTGATCATCATCGGCTCCGGCCCCGCCGCGTGGACGTGCGCGATCTACGCCGCCCGCGCCAACCTCAAGCCGCTGAACTACGAGGGCGCCATCAGCGACGAGAACCGCCTGGCCGGCACCCTCCCGCTCGGCCAGCTCAACTGGACCACCGACGTCGAGAACTTCCCCGGCTTCCCCGAGGGCATCCTGGGCCCCGACCTGATGCTGCGGATGCGCGAGCAGAGCGAGGTTCACGGCGCCCGGATCGTCACCGAGGACATCGTCGACCTCGACTTGTCCGAGCGGCCGTTCAAACTCAAGGGGTCCGACGGCAAGGCCCTCCGCGCCCACGCGCTGGTGATCGCCACCGGCGCCAGCGCGAAGTACCTGGGGCTCGAGAGCGAGAAGCGGTTCGCCAACGAGGGCGTCAGCGCCTGCGCCGTGTGCGACGGGGCGCTGCCGCGGTACCGCGACAAGCCGCTGGTCGTGGTGGGCGGCGGCGACTCGGCGGCGGAGGAGAGCAACTACCTCTCGAAGTTCGCCAGCAAGGTCCACCTCGTCCACCGCCGCGACGCGCTCCGCGCCAGCCAGGTGATGGCCGACCGCGTGCTGGCGAACAAGAAAATCGAGCCGGTCTGGAACAGCCAGGTCGTCGAGGTGCTCGGGGACGAGAAGCGCGGCGTGACCGGCGTGCGGACCCAGAACGTGAACACCGGCGAGGAGACCGAGTTCGACGCGGTCGGCATGTTCGTGGCGATCGGCCACCGCCCCAACACCAAGTTCCTCAAGGGCCAGTTGGAGACCGACGAGCTCGGCTTCCTGAAGCTGACCAACCACCCGCACACCCACACGAGCGTGACGGGCGTGTTCGCCGCCGGCGACGTGGCCGACCCGATCTACAAGCAGGCCGTCACCGCCGCCGCCATGGGCTGCAAGGCCGCCCTGGACGCCGAGCATTTCCTGGCCGAGCAGGGGGTCGAATAAGGTAGGGACGATCGGGTGAGGGATGAGCGGGCGAGTTGGAGAAGGCCGTGTCGGAAAACGATCGCTCATCGCTCATCGCTCATCGCTTTGCCCTTCCGAAATCGCTCCGGCTTCACACGCGCGGCGACTTCGCCGGGGCGTATGACGCGCGGGTGAAGCGGGCGGCGGGGCCGCTGTTGGCCTTTTCGCGGCCGAACGGGCTGGGGCACCCGCGGCTGGGCACTAGCCTGTCCCGCAAGGTCGGCAACAGCGTCCGCCGGCACCGCATCAAGCGGCTGCTGCGCGAGGCGTTCCGGCTGGGGCAGCACGACCTGCCGGGGGGTCCGGGGGGTTATGATTATCTGATCGTCGTGCGGCCGCATGCCCCGCTGGCGCTGGCGGACTACCAGCGGCTGCTGGCGGACTCGGCCGCCAAACTGCACGCCGAGTGGGAGCGGCGCGGGAAGGCCGAGAGCGCTCCTTCATAGCCGGAGGCGGAAGCCCCGGTTCTTGATCGGCAACCGACCCGTCGAAGAACCGGGGCTTCCGCCTCCGGCTATCAAAGACGTGAGGAACGCCTCCACTGATCCGCCTGCCGCTCATCGCCTGCTGCCTGCTCGCCCTCGCCGGCTGCGCCGGGCCGGCCGCGACCCCAATCCGCCCCGTCCGCTTCCAAATCGCGGGCGCGGCGACGCGGGCGCCGGCGGACCTCACCGCCGCCACCTACAACCTCCGCGACCTGTCAGCGCCCGCCAAACTCCGCGAAGATTTTCGGCACCTCTCGGCCGTGGACCTTTGGGCATTTCAGGAAGTGAAAGTTGACGTCGACGGCCTCGCGCCGCTAACCGCCCTCCTGCCGCCGGGGCCGTGGTGGGGCGTCGCGGCGGTCGTCAACGGAGAAGAGGCGCAGGCAATCGTCAGCCGGTGGCCGATCACCGCCGTGGCCGTCTGGCCGCTCAAGTCGGCCGGCCCCAAGCGGCGGGCCGCGCTGGTGGCGACTGTCGATGCGCCCGGCGGGCCCGTGGCGGTCGTCTGCGTCGACGTCGGCCCGACATGGCTCGACCCAAACGCCGGCGGCGATGCGGCGGCGGAATCTCTCGTCGAGCGGCTGCGGGAGGAGTTGCCCACCGGGCCGGCGTTGGTGCTGGGGGACTTCAACACCGCCGGCAACCTGTGGCGATTGCGGCCGTCCGGGGCCGACGCGCGGCGGCTGCGGGGGGTGATGGCGTCCGCGGATTTTGTTCCTTGCGAAGCCGCGAGCGGCGGGGGATTAAGCGGGATCACCTACCGCGGCGGCCTGCTGCGGCTCGCGCTCGATCATGCGTTCGTGCGCGGGCTGGCGGTGCTGGACGCCGCGCCGTTCGTCGCGGCCGAAGGGTCGGATCACCTGCCGCTGGTGGTCCGACTTCAGTGGCGTCGCAATGATTGAGGCGATGGGCCGGCTGTTCACCCTCGTCATCCACGCCTACCGCGCCACGCTCGGCCCGCTGCTGGGCGGGCACTGCCGCTTCCACCCCACCTGCAGCCAGTACGGCCTGGACGCGGTGGCGAAGTACGGCCCGTGGCGCGGCGGCTGGCGGACGCTGCGGCGCATCGCCCGCTGCCACCCCTGGGGCGGCCGGGGGTATGACCCGGCGTGAAAATGGTGTTGGCTCGGCCCGGTTTCCGACGGAAGATTTCGCCATGACGCTCGACGTCCGCCAAGACCTCCACACGACCTCCCAAACGCCCAAGGCGCGGGAGTGGGTCAATTTGGACCGCTTGCCCCTCCCGCTGCCGACCGAGTGGATCAGTTATGAAGCATTTCTCGTCTGGGGCGAGGCCAACGCGATGGGCCGGGGGGTGGAGTGGGTCGACGGCCGCGTGGTGGAGAAGCCGGCGAACGATGAAGAGCACAACCTGATTCAGGGGTTTTTCATCCTGCTGCTCTCGCTCTTTGCCGAGCAGCACGGCGGCCAAGTTTACTTCGAGACCTTCCAGATGAAGCTTCTCGGCGCCGGCCTGTCCGGCCGCGAGCCGGACGTGATGTTCGTGGTCAAGGAGCGCCTGCACCTCGTCCACCGCCTGTTCGTGGACGGCCCGGCGGACATCGTGATCGAGATCATCAGCCCCGAGAGCCGCCGCCGCGACTCGGTCGAGAAGTTCAAGGAGTACGAGGCCGGCGGCGTGAAGGAATACTGGTTGATCGACCCGGAGCGCCGCGCCGCGACGTTCTTTCAACTGGACGGCGCGGGCAAGTACGAGGCCGCCGTTGTCGGGGCCGATGGCGTCTACCGCAGCAGCGTGCTCGAGGGGTTCTGGATGAAGGTCGGTTGGCTCTGGGACCGGCCCACTGTCCGCGAGGTGATGCGGGCGTGGGCGGACTGACGTGGAACGGGCGTCCCGCCCGGATTCCGTTTTAGAAAAAGAGAATCCGGGCGGGACGCCCGTTCCACTTTGCGTCGCGTCACAGCAGCGGCCGGTGTTCCTCGAACCGCGCCGTCAGCCGTTGCTTTAACGCGTCGAACCCGCCGTCGATTTGGTCGGCGTTTCGGGCGCAGCGGACGAAGAGCCGCACCATGCTCCGCCAGTCGTTCACGTCGATGAACTCCTCGGCCACCCGCCCCTTCTCGCGGTCCATGTTGTGATAATTCCCCAGCGGTACGCACGCGGCGGCGGATTGGTAGCCGAAGGCGTCGAACACCGTGGCCTCGCAGGTGCCGCCGGGCATCAGGGCGCGCTGGAACTTGAAGGATTCCTCCTCCTCCGCCAACGCCTTCGCCTGTGACGTCAGAAAGTGCGTTAAAGCCGAGTCGAACACGCTCGTGGCGTCGCCGACGCGGACGGTCACGCCGCCGCCGAGCGGGGCGGCGGGCTGGGCGGCGCTGGTCTCGATGCTCACCAGCCGGTCGGTCGGTTTCAGCAGTTTCGGCGACAGGACGCTGCCGATCGCGCCGACGAAGCCGTCCTCCTCCGCCCGCGTCAGCAGCGCCGCCACCGCGTGCTTGGGCGGGTCGGCGGCCAACTCGTCGAGCATCGCCAGCGCCGACGCCACGCCCGCCAGGTCGTCGCAGCAGCGGCCGTGGAACCGCGGCTGCTTTTTGCCCTTGAACCGCCCGGCGTGAAGGTCGAACATGCCGGCGCTGCCGGGCGGGACGTGGCCTTTGACCTTCACCACGCAGTCGGTCGCCCGGCCGCGCTCGTCGGCGTCGGCGGATTTGACCCGGCCCTTCACCTCGCTGTCGGGCGTGAAGAAGCGGACGGCCGCCCCGTCGACGAACTCGCGCAGCACCCCGCCGCGGAAGCGGGCGCGGAGGGTCTTCTTCCCCTCCATCGCGCCGGCGACGAAGCCGGGGTGATCCATGTGCGCCACGAACACCAGCCGCGGCACCTTCGCCGATCTCGACCGCTTCGGCCGCCCGGACCCGCCGCCGACTTGCAGCAGCCGGTTGCCGTGCGCGTCGGCCGACAGCCGCACGGCCGGCCGGTCGGCGGCGAACCGCTCGGCATACGCGATCACCGCCGCCTCGCGGAACGGGGCCGTCGGCAGCGCGCAGACCTCGGCGAGCAGGTGCAGGAGTGAGTCAGAGGGGGCGTCCATGGCCGGCACTATACCGTGGCGGACAGGTCGCCGGCTCAGTCCTCGTCGTCCACGTCCTCGAAGTCCTCCTCGTCGTCGTCATCGTCGTCCTCGAACTCGTCCTCCTCCTCGTCCAGATCTTCATCCTCCTCGTCCTCCTCGAGGTCGTCCTCATCGTCGTCTTCGTCGTCATCCTCGAAGATGTCATCATCCTCCTCGCCGAGGGTGCCGGCGGGGGAGAGGCGGGCGAGGGGGTGGAAGGGGTCGAGCGGGTGGTGCGGCATGGCGTTCATTATGTTGAGCGGGTGGTGCGGGGGGGTCATGGCCGGTCCTCCGGGTCGGGGTGGAAGTCGGGGGTGGGGTTCGATTGCTTTGGTGCGTGTAGCATCCGCCGGCCGGGGCCGTCAAGGGGCGGAATCGGCCGGCGCGGCGCGGAGGCGATTCGGGATCGCCGCGGGGTTGTATCGGCCGGGGGCGGGGGCCGTCAAGGCTTTTTTCCGGCGCGGCGCAGGCGCAGGGCGTTGCCGATCACCGTCACGTCGCTCAGCGCCATGGCGGCGGCGGCCCAGAGGGGGTTCAGCAACCCCAGCGCCGCCAGCGGGATCGCCACGACGTTGTAGGCGAAGGCCCAGAACAGGTTCTGCCGCACCACCCGCATCGTCGCGCGGCTCAGGGCGAGGGCGGCCGGCACGTCGAGCAAACTCCCGCCGACCAGGACGATGCCGCCCGCCTCCTTCGCCACGTCCGACGCCGACCCGACGGCGATGCCCAGGTCCGCCGCCGCCAGCGCGGGGGCGTCGTTCACGCCGTCGCCGACCATCGCCACGAATCGGCCCTCCGCCCGCAGCGCCGCGACGGCCTCGGCCTTGCCGGCGGGGCGGACGTCGGCCCGCACGTCGTCGATCCCCACCGCCGCCGCCACCGCCCGCGCCGCCGGCTCGCGGTCGCCGGTGAGCAGCACGACGCGCAGGCCCATCCGCCGGAGTTCGGCGACGGCCGCGGCGCTGTCGGGCTTCACCTCGTCCGCCACCTCGATCCGGCCCAGGCGCGAGAGCACGCCGTCGCCGTCGGACGAGGCGACGTGGATGAACGTGCCCCCCGTGGCACGGGCGTCCCGCCCGCGTTTTTCGGTTTCGGGCGTTTCATGCGCAGACGCGGGCGGGACGCCCGTGCCACGGAAGAGCCCCTCGCCGCCGACGTAAATCGTTTTCCCCTCCGCCTCCGCCACCACGCCCAGGCCCGGCTCGTCGCGGAAGGAATCGGGGTCGGAAAGTTTCACGCCCCGCGCCTTCGCCGCCGCCATCACCGCCGACGCCAGGGGGTGGCCGCTGAACTGCTCGGCCGTCGCGGCCAGCCGCAGCACCTCATCTTCCGCCGTGCCGTTGAGCGCGGTAACGCGCGTGACGACCGGCCGGCCGCGGGTCACGGTGCCGGTTTTGTCCAGCACGACCACGCCGACCTGCTCCGCCCGCTGCAGGGCGTCGATGTCGCGGATCAGGATGCCGCGCTTAGCCCCCGCGCCGGTGCCGACCATCAGCGCCGCCGGCACCGCCAGGCCCAGGGCGCACGGGCAGGCGATGATCAGCACGCTGCAGACCGCGTTCGCCGCCCGCCCCCACGTCGCGGCCGTCCCCGTGCCCGACAGCGTGCCGTGCAGCAGCCACCCGACGCCCGTGACCAGCGAGATCCCCAGCACCGCCGGCACGAAGATCGCCGCGATCCGGTCGGCCAGCTTTTGCACCGGCGGCTTGCCGTTCTGGGCCGTCTCGACGAGCTTGACGATCTGCGCCAGCGCCGTCTCGCCGCCGGTTTTGGCGACGCGCACGACCAGCCGGCCGTCGACGTTCACCGTGCCGCCGACCACGTCATCGTCCACGATTTTCGACACCGGCAGCGGCTCGCCGGTGAGCATGGATTCGTCGACGCTGCTGGCCCCCTCGACCACCACGCCGTCCACCGGCACCTTGTCCCCCGGCCGCACCAGCACGCGGTCGCCGACGGCCAAACTTGAGACCGGCACCGATCGCGGCTCCCCCGCTTCACTGCCCACTGCCGACTGCCCACCGCCCACTTTCAGAGCCGTCGCGGGCGCCAGATCGAGCAGTTCGCGGATCGCCCCGCCGGCCCGGTCGCGGGCGCGGGCCTCCAGCCAATGGCCCAGCGAGATCAGCGCCAGCAGCCCCGCGGCCTCGCCGAAGTAAAGGGGCGGCAGCGGCCAGCCGGCGGCGAGGTGGCCGGCAAGTGCCGCGAGGCTGTAGCCGTAGGCGACGCTTGCGCCCATCGAGATCAGCACGTCCATGTTCGCCGCGCCGTGGCGCAGGCTCCTGACCGCGCTGGCGAAGAACGCGCCGCCGACGAGGACCAGCGAAACGGTCGAGAGGGCCAGGGCGACCCAAGTCATCCACGTCACGCCGCCGTGCCCCCCGTGGCCGCCGGCGAACAGGCCGTACAGGTGCAGCCCCTCCAGCGGCAGCCAGAGGGCGACGCCCAGGACCGCCCGGCGGAGCCACGCGGCGGCGTGCTCGCGCTGGGAGTCCACCCGCCGCCGCTCGGCCTCGCCGGCGCTTTCGTCGATCCCCTCCGCGGTCGTCGGATACCCCGCGTCGGTGACGGCCTCGGCCAGCCGCTGCGGGTCGACGGCGCCGGGGTCAAAGTGAACCGTCGCCCGGCCGCGGGCGAGGTTGACGTGCGTCTCGCGCACGCCCGGCACGGCGCGGATCGCCTTTTCGACGCTGGCGACGCACGAGGCGCAGTTCATCCCGCCGACGGAAAAGTTCGCTTCGAGGGTGTTGCCGGTGGCGGGCATAAGCGTGGCACGGGCGTCCCGCCCGCGTCTGCGACTTCTAACATTCAAAGCCTAGGCGGGGAATCCGGGCGGGACGCCCGTTCCACAAAGCCCCGTGGCACGGGCGTCCCGCCCGCGTCTGCGCTTTGGGACGATCGAAGCCAAGGCAAGGAATCCGGGCGGGACGCCCGTTCCACAAAGCCCCGTGGCACGGGCGTCCCGCCCGCGTCCGCGCTTTGGGACGATCAAGGCCAAGGCAAGGAATCCGGGCGGGACGCCCGTTCCACAAAGCCCCGTGGCACGGGCGTCCCGCCCGCGTCTGCGCTTTGGGACGATCAAGGCCAAGGCAAGAAATCCGGGCGGGACGCCCGTTCCACAAAGTCCCGTGGCACGGGCGTCCCGCCCGCGTCCGCGCTTTGGGACGATCAAGGCCAAGGCAAGAAATCCGGGCGGGACGCCCGTTCCACAAAGCCCCGTGGCACGGGCGTCCCGCCCGCGTCTGCGATTTTGGACGATCAAAGCCAAGGCAAGAAATCCGGGCGGGATGCCCGTTCCACAAAGCCCCGTGGCACGGGCGTCCCGCCCGCGTCTGCGCTTTTGGACGATCAAAGCAAAGGCAAGAAATCCGGGCGGGACGCCCGTTCCACGGGGGCCGCTCACCCCTCTTGAAAGTACGCCGCGTTCTTTTCGATGAAGCTGGCCCACTCGGCGGGCAAATCTTCCTGCGGGAAGATCGCCTGCACGGGGCACTCGTCGACGCACAACCCGCAGTCGATGCAGACGTCGGGGTCGATGAACAGTTGGTCCACCGCGTCGAAGTTCTCCGCGTCGGCGACGGGGTGGATGCAGTCGACCGGGCAGACCGCGACGCAGCTCACGTCCTTGGTGCCGATGCAGGGCTGGGCGATGATGTGGGCCATGACGGAAATCCTCTCAAGCGTCTCGAAAACTACGAACCGTTAGGCCGGCATTGTAGACCCCGTGGCCCGGCCGGGTAAACCGCCGGCGAACCGACGCCGGCGTCGCGTAGAATTGAAACCGTGGACGATGCCCCCTCCGACCCGCTGCTTGACGCCCTGGGCCCCGGCGGGTCGGTCGCGCGGCGGCTGGGGGCCGATTACGAGCCGCGGCCCGAGCAACTCGACATGGCCCACGCCGTCGCGTCCGCCCTGGCCGACGGCGAGACGCTGCTGGTCGAGGCCGGCACCGGGGTGGGCAAGAGTTTTGCCTACCTCCTGCCCGCCATCGACGCCGCGGTGCGGGGGAAGAAGAAAATCGTCATCTCCACCCACACGATCGCGCTGCAGGAGCAGATCGTGCAGAAGGATTTGCCGCTGCTGGCGGAGGTGTATGGCAAGCCGTTCAACGCGGTGCTGGTGAAGGGCCGGGGCAATTATTTGTGCCGCCGGCGGCTGGATCAGGCGGCGCGGAAGCAGCAGACGCTGTTCCCCGCCCAAAAGTCGCTGCGAAGTTTGCGGGTGATCCAAGAGTGGGCCGAGTCGACCGAGGACGGCTCGCTCGCCACGCTGCCGGAGCTCGAGGACTCGTCCGTGTGGGAAAAGGCGAATGCCGAGGCGGGCAACTGTTTGGGCAAGAAGTGCAGCTTCTTCACCGGCTGCGCGTGGCAGGCGGCCAAGCGGCGGATGAACGGGGCGCAGATTCTGGTGGTCAACCACGCCCTGTTCTTCAGCGACCTCGCCCTGCGGATGGCGGGCGTGAAGTACCTGCCGGACTACGACCACGCCATTTTCGACGAGGCCCACACGCTGGAGGACGTGGCCGGCAAGCACTTCGGCCTGCGGCTGGGGGAGGGGTCGCTGGCGTATCAGTTGCGGCAGTTGTACGACGTGGGCAAGGGCCGCGGGCTGCTGACGGCGCACGGCGAGCGGGCGAACGCCGCCATCACGGCCGCCGTCGATTTGGCGCCAATCGCCGAGCGGTTTTTCGAGCGGTGCGTGCGGTGGCGGGCCGAGCACGGCGGCAGCAACGGCCGGGTGCGGTCGCCGGGGGCGATGGCCGACGATTTGTCGCCGGGGCTGTCGGCGTTGGCGAAGCAGGTGCGGGCGATGCTGCCGGGGATGGAGTCGCCGGAGGAGATCGCCGAGTTATCGTCCGCCGCCGACAAGCTCGGGATTGCGGCCGCGACGGTGTCGGCGCTGGTGGAGCAGACGGTGCCCGAGGCGGTGTACTGGGTGGAGGTCGCCGGCCGCTCGCCGAGGCGCGTGACGCTGCACGCCGCCCCGGTGACGGTGGCCGAGGGGCTGCGGCGGGAGTTGTTCGACAAGGTGAAGGGCGTGGTGCTGACGAGCGCGACGCTGTGTACGAGTTCCCGTGGCACGGGCGTCCCGCCCGCGTCTGCGACTTCTCCCGTCCAAAGCCAAGGCAAGGAATCCGGGCGGGACGCCCGTTCCACGGAACCCCGTGGCACGGGCGTCCCGCCCGCGTCTGCGACTTCTCCCGTCCAAAGCCAAGGCAAGGAATCCGGGCGGGACGCCCGTTCCACGGAACCCCGTGGCACGGGCGTCCCGCCCGCGTCTGCGACTTCTCCCGTCCAAAGCCAAGGCAAGGAATCCGGGCGGGACGCCCGTTCCACGGAACCCCGTGGCACGGGCGTCCCGCCCGCGTCCGCGCTTTCCGACGCCTTGCAAATCCGGCGCGGAAACTACCTTCCCCACTGGACCAAGGGGGGGAGCACCTACGCCGTCACCTTCCGGTTGGCCGACGCCCTGCCCTCCGCCGCCGTCGAGGCGTACCGGCAGGAGCGTGAGCAATGCCTGCGGCTCATCGGCGAGCGGCCGCCGACGCCCGAGGAGCGGGCGGAACTGGCCCGGCTGTTCTCCGAACGGGTCGAAACGTTTCTCAACGCCGGCCACGGCGCGTGCTGGCTCCGCGACGGGCGGGTGGCCCAACTCGTCGCCGACGCGCTGCGGCACTTCGACGGCGACCGGTACGAGCTGATCGCGTGGGTCGTGATGCCGAACCACGTCCACGCCGTGCTCCGGCCGCTGGGTGGGCACCGGCTGCCGGACGTCCTGCATTCGATCAAGTCGTTCACGGCCAAGCGGGCCAACGCGGTCCTTGGGCGCGAGGGGGCCTTTTGGCAAACCGAGTCTTACGACCACCTGATTCGGGACGGGCGGGATTTTTTCGCGCAGGTGGAGTATGTGCGGAGGAATCCCGAGGAGGCGGGGCTGAAGGATTGGCGATGGGTGGGATTGCCAGGGGAGGCCCGTTCCACGATGCCCCGTGGCACGGGCGTCCCGCCCGCGTCTGCGACCTCTCCCGTCCAAAGCCAAGACAAGAAATCCGGGCGGGACGCCCGTTCCACGATGCCCCGTGGCACGGGCGTCCCGCCCGCGTCTGCGACCTCGGCCGCCCAAGACAAAGAGGAATCCGGGCGGGACGCCCGTTCCACGGGGGGGTTCGCCTACCTCATCTCCCGCCTCGGCGCGCCGGACCCCCGCACGCTGCAGCTCGGCTCGCCGTTTGATTACGCCGCCCAGGCGACGCTTTACGTCGAGGCCGGCCTGCCGGAGCCGTCGAGCCCGGCGTTCCTCGACGCCGCCGGCGAGCGGATCCTCCACTACCTCAAACTCACCAACGGCGGGGCGTTCGTCCTGTTCACCAGCTACGCCATGATGATCGACGCCGCCAACCGCCTGCACGGGCCGATCACCCGCGGCCTTGGCCTGCCGCTGCTCGTGCAGGGCCAGCAGATGCCCCGCGGCAAATTGCTCGACGCCTTCCGCGAGGCCACCAACGGCGTGCTGTTCGGCACCGCCGGCTTCTGGCAGGGGATCGACGTGCGGGGCGAGCGGCTGCGGAACGTCATCATCACGAAGTTGCCCTTCGGCGCCCCCGACGAGCCGCTGACCGAGGCCCGCCTGGAGGCCGTCCGGGCCGCGGGCGGCAACCCGTTCATGGACCTCTCGGTCCCCGAGGCCGCCATCCGCCTCAAGCAGGGCGTCGGCCGGCTCATCCGCTCGAAAACCGACACCGGCATCGTCGTGCTGCTCGATTCCCGCGTGAAAACCAAGGCGTACGGCCGCAAGTTCCTGGAGGCGCTGCCGCCCATGCGCCGCGGAGCGGTCTGACGCCCCGTGGCACGGGCGTCCCGCCCGCGTTTTGCGAAAAAAGAATGAACCACAGAGGGCACGGAGGGCACAGAGAAAGAAAGGAAGTGTTTTTTTGCCATAATAGTTGGACGATTGATTAGACTGCCCACTGCCCACTGCGTGACTTCCATTCGCAGACGCGGGCGGGACGCCCGTGCCACGGTGGGGGCCGCGTGGTATGATCCGCTGCCATGTACGGCAACCGCCCCGGCTGGGTCCTCTCCGCGCTGCTCGTGATCGGCTTCGCCGCGGCGCTGTTCATGCTGGAGTCGGCCAAGGGCACCACCGCGCCGACCGGCGAGTTCGGGCCGGCGGCGATGGGGCCGCTGCGGTTCGACGTCGACCCGCGCACCGTCGTGCCCGCGGCCGCGGCGGGCGAGGCCGGGCCGCTCTACCGCGACGCGATCAAGGCGTATCGGGCGGACGAGGCGACCTACGACCGCCTCGCCCGCGGCGACCGCGCCGCCATCGCCGCGGCCGACCCCGCGACGCTGCCGGGGCTGGCGAAACTCCTCGCCGCAACGCCCATGCGATCGGCCGACATTTTCGCCGTCGACCCGTCGGCGGTGGTCGGCTACCGGTCCGACCCGCCGCCGCTGGCCGCGCTGCTGCAGCTCGGCCGGGCGTCGGCGACGGCGGGGCTGCTGAAGCAGGCGGGCGACCCGGCCCTCGCCCGGCGGCTCTACTCGGCCGCCTTCGCCTTGGGGGCCAACCTCGCCGCCGAGCGGCTGACGTACCCGGAGTTGCAGGGCGGGCTGGAGCTGATGAGCCTGGCCGACGCGGGGCTGAAGTCGTACGCGGCCAAGGCGGGGGACTCGGATTTGGCCGGCCGGGTGGGGGCGTTCGAGGCGGCGCGGGCGGCGCTGTACGACCAGCAAATCGCGCCGGTCTGGCGGGCGGTCAGCAGCATCGACCCCGGCGTTCGGAACAAGTACGCCGGCGACGTCTTCCGCCTCGCCGGCAAGGGGCAGGGGCAGGGGGCGGCCGAGCGGGTGTGGCGGGTGGAGGCGCTGCTGAAGCTGGGGCGGCTGCGGTACAGCGCGGCGCGGGTGGGGGACAAGGCCGGCGCGGCGCGGGTGCTGAAATCGGTGGCGTCCGGCGCGGCCGACCCGGCGGTGAAGCTGGCGGCGGAGAAGGGCCGGGATCTGACGCTGCGCGACTTCCGCCTGCTGCGGTGAGGGGGACGGAATTGGCCGCTCGCGGCTTCGCAAAGAAATGTTTGGAACGTCCCGACCGCCGGGGAGCGTGTGGACTTCAACCCCCTCGTTTCTTTGCGAAGCCGCAAGCGGCGGGGCAAGTGGCGGGGCAAGTGGCGGGGCCGCGGCGCGGTCGCTTCGGCCGCTCGCGGCTTCGCGAAGAAATCTTTGGAACTTCCCGAGGGTCGCGGCGTCGAATCGGGTTGTGCCGGATCTGCGCCGGTCGCTTTCTTTGCGAAGCCGCAAGCGGCAAGCGGCAAGGCGGGTGGGCGGGGTGGGCTGGCGGGGTGTTCGGGAAGTGTTGACGCGGGGCGGGGCGGGCGGTACAACCGTGCCGATCCCGCCGCGGGCGGGGGAAGCGGGGGGGAGGGGTCGGGCGGTTGATCCGGGCGCGTCGGGGGGCCGTATCCCCTGTGCGGGCCGGGGGGAGCCGCACCGGCCGGTTGTTCGGCAGAGGAATCCGGCGAGGAATCCGGGCGGGACGCCCGTTCCACGATTCGCACGGTTGTCCACGCAGGTTTACGAGGTTCAGCAAGTCGTCGTTAGAAGTTGTACCCGCCGGCGCGAGGCCGGTCCCACGGAGTGATGCACATGGTTTTCGACCTTCCCGCCGCCCTGCAACGCACCCTGGCCCTCGCGGGCCGACTGATCCCGACCGGGGGCTCGTCCGGCGACAAGGCCGCCGCGCCTTCCGGGCGGACCGGGGCGGTGATCGAGCGGCTGGAGCCTCGGCAGTTGCTGACGACGCTGGTCGGCAATGACACGTTCTTGTTCAATTACACCGGCGACGTGCCGGTGCGCGTCTCGCTGACCGGCAACATCCAGGCGGAGCTGATCGGGGCGAGCTTCGACGAGCGCGGCCGGCCGACGCTGAACGAGGTGCCCGGCACGATCACCGGCGGGCCGCGGGCGGGCACGAACCTGTTCGGCGGGTTCGGCGGGGCCGACGGCATCGCGCCGATCAACACCGCCTTCCCGCCCGAGACCGCCAGCACCACCGACCTCAGCGGCCTGGGCTTCAACATCGGCGCCGCCAGCCCGCTGATCAACCTGCGCGGGCTGGCCGTGAACTCCGACGCCAAAACCTACGCGATCAACTCCTTCGGCACCACCGTCGGGATGACCACGTTCGCCAACTACCAGCTGGTGAGCATCAACCGCGCCAACGGCAACGGCACGGTGGTCGACTCGTTCGAGAACCAGGTCGCCGCCACGCTGGGGGTGGGGACCGACGCGCTGGGGCCGGTGGTGACGGCGGCGTTCTCGCCCGACGACCCGAACCTGCTCTACTTCGTCGCCGGCGTGCGGATCGGCGGGGGCGGGGCGGCCAACGGGATGGGGTCGGTCCAGCCGTTCCTGTTCACCTACAACCTGCAGACCCGCCGCCGGCCCGACCCGGTGACGGGCGTCACGCCCAACCCCGTGACGCTGCTGGGGGGCAATTTCGGCAGCGCGCCGATGCGCGAGACGCAGGTCTACGGCATCACGTTCAACGACGCCGGCGATTTGCTGGCGTTCGTGCAGTTCGCCGCGGTGAACGGCAACGGCGGCGGCGGGCAGATGGCGGCGTCGGGGCTGGTCACGGTCGGCCGGCTCAACGGCGCGATCAACTCCGACGCCCTCTCGCCGCTGAGGCAGGTCAACTTCGGGGGCATGGCGCTGGACGAGGTGTCGGCCATCACCACCATCCCCGGCCGCGACGGGCTGGTCTACGCCGTCGTCAACGGCGGCGGCGTGATCCCGGCCGGCGCGGGCATGGGGGGCGCCGGCGGGGGGAACGGCAACAGCCTCTTCGGCGACCCCGTCACCGACCCCGCCGCCGGCGACGGCGCCCGCCTCATCCGCATCGATTACACCGCCGGCGGCGGCGGGACCGGCAACGCCCTCGACCTCGGCAACCTCCCCGACCCCGGGCAGGGCGGCCCCCTGCGGCGCGGCGAGAACATCATCGGCCTCGCCTGGAACCCCAAGGTCCCCAACGTCTTCCGACTCACCGACAATGACCCGTCCAACGACGTCGGCTCGCTGATCGCCACCGACATCGGCACCGACGAGCTCGTCGTGCTGGACGACCGCCCGCGCTTCCCCACCACCGGCCTCTACAACGTCGTCATCACCGACAGCGACGAGACGGGCAAGATCGCCATCGCCGAGGTCGACAAAACCACCGGCCTGGAGATCCCCTACACCGGCGACGCGGGGACCATCACCATCACCAACACCGCCGGCCGGCGGGTGGACATCACCCCCGAGGCCGACACCGGCAGCCTGCTGCTGGGCCTGCGGCCGATCCAGACCGGGCCGCGCACCACGCCGCTGATCCCCGCCATCCCCTACAACACCTTCACCGCCTCCGGCGGCCTGGTCAACGACCTCCGCATCCCCCGCATGCTCGAGCCCGGCGTCCGCTCCAACGGCACCTTCGGCACCTTCATGTTCGGCGGCACCGTCACCGGGCGCGTCAACCTCCAGGGCGCGGCCAACACCTTCTACGCCGGCCAGATCCTCACCGGCGACTCCGGCGGCATCGGCCTGACCGACCCCGTGTCGGCCATCGACAACTTCGCCGTCAACGGCGACCTCCGCCGACTCGTCACCGGCGCGTCCATCGGCACCATCGACCCCACCCTCGGCGGACCCAGCTACCGCACCGGCTTCCAACTCGCCGTCAGCGGCAAGCTCGGCCACCTCTCCACCCGCGAGTCCCTCCTCGGCACCGCCGGCGTGCTCGGCTCCGAGCGCGTCAGCACCCTCCAAAACGGACAGCCCGAAACCGAGGGCGGCGGCGGCGCGGCGGCGTTCGAGGGCTTCAGCCTCAGCGACGCCCGATTCAGCAACAACACCTTCGACACCCCCGAGTACATCAACAGCTTCTTCAGCTCCGGCCGGCGGTTCGGCGAGCAGGCGCAGGTCTTCGGCAACATCTCGCTGCCCCCCGCGGGCCCCGGCGACGGCGTGGACTACTGGGCCATGCCCCTGCTGGCCGGCCAGCAGATCGAGGTCCAGTTCATCAACGTCGGCCCGTCGGCGGCGAACCTGGGGATCTTCGACCCCACCGGCCGGCTGGTCGCCACCAACTATGCCGACGGCGCCGACGCCTTCCACTTCACCCCCTCCATGCCCGGCACCTACCGCTTCGCCGCGGCCTTCAACGGCGACACGGCGTTCGTCGGCGAAGCCAGCCCCAGGCCGCTGCAGAGCTCCTACGAGCTCCGCCTCAGCCGCATCGCCAACGTCAGCGTCGGCGGCATCACCGCCGGCGCGGACCTCGTCAACCCCGACACCGTGCCGCTGCGGGCCTTCAACGGCGACTTCGGCGCCCTCACCGCCGGCGGGAACCTCGCCTCCACCGGCGCGGTCGAGGCCGACGCCGGCAACTTCCGATCCCTCAACGGCGGCGCCCTCCAGGGGCCGCTGCTCTACGTCCCGCGCGGCTCGGTCGGCATGGTCCGCGCCACCGCCGGCCTGCTGTCGGTCAACCCCGGCGCGACCGCCAACGGCCTCGCCCAAACCGTCCTGCTCGCCGACGGCCGCCGCGTCAACCCCGCCGTCGGCGGCAGCTACCAGATGGTCGACGGCGCGGCCCAGGTCGTCGGCAGCTACCTCGCCGACGGCGGCATCGGCACCGTCCGCGGCGCAAGCATGATCGGCGGCCCCGGCATCGAGACCGCCTTCGTCGTCGACGCCGACCAGGCCGGCAACGACGGCGTCATCGACCTCATCGACTCCGGCGGCTCCCTCGGCACCGGCCAGACCGGCGGCCCGATCATCTCCACCGGGCCCGGCGGCAACGTCCGCTACATCCGCGCCGTCGGCACCCCCTTCCGCGACCCCATCTTCGGCCGCGGCACCCCGGAGGTCACCAGCTTCCAGCCCGGACAGGTCGCCCGCTTCACCGACGACTCCGGCTCCCGCATCACCCTCACCCCCACCGCCTCGCTCGCCCCCACCACCAACCCCGGCGACCCCGTGCCGCTGGGCGACACCCTCACCGTCACCACCTACCCCATTCGCAGCGGCGGGCAGGTCATCGTCGACGTCACCAGCACCGGCGGCCTCAACGCCAGCGAGGACGGCGTCGCGGCGGAGATCGGCCAGGTCACCCTCAACGGCCCCGGCACCGCCGTCGTCAACGACGTCAACCCCGCCCCCACCCTCCCCCTCCTGCCCGGCCAGACCGCCGACCGCTTCGCCGTCCTCGACAACCAGGTCGGCCTGCCGCTGCTCGACCCCAACGCCACCACCGTCCCCGCGAGCCTCAACGCCGACTTTAGCGGCAACGGCCGCCTCGACGTGCTCCGCCTCGTCGGCGGGAACTTCGACCAGATCACCAACTCCACCCCCGGCGAGATCGCCACGGTGCAGTCCGACACCATCAACCGCATCTCGGCCAACACCCTCGGCTCCATCCGCCCCTTCGCCACCCAGACCAAGCCCGAGCCGCTGTCGCTGGTCAACCAGCTCCGCCCGATCTTCGGCACCAGCCTGGCCGCCAACTTCTTCCCGTTCCTCAACTCCACCACCGGCATCGTCGCCAACACCATCGCCGAGGCCGACACGCGGGCGGGGGCGGGCAACTTCGTCGTCGGCGACCCGGTCCTCGGCGGCGACCTGGGCACCCTCCGCACCGACACCGACGGCAAGGATGACCCGGCCCTCTGGGACGGCATCGCCGGCCCGATCTTCTCCGTCGGCACCATCCGCCGCGTCGAGATCGGCGGCCAGGGCATCGCCCCCAGCGGCACCGGCAACCGCGGCGAGGCCGGCCTCTACGCCAACGGCCTCATCGGCG
This sequence comes from Tepidisphaeraceae bacterium, assembly GCA_965260985.1. Classification (GTDB taxonomy): domain Bacteria; phylum Planctomycetota; class Phycisphaerae; order Tepidisphaerales; family Tepidisphaeraceae; genus CBDHCE01. Next base: position 176,817 of record CBDHCE010000023.1, read on the forward strand.
ACATCACCAACAGCGGACTCGGCTCGGACATCTACGGCAACGTCGTCTCCAGCAGCGGCATCCGCTCGATCAAACTCAACGACGGCGTGATCAACGGCGCCCAGATCGACGTCGCCTCCACCCTCGACCAGAGCCTCGCCTTCGTCGGCGTCAACGCCCCCCCCAGCGCCAGCAGCCCCATCACCGACCCCCAGGCCGACATCCGCGACGTCACCCTCTCCGGCATCGGCGGCATCATCGGCTCCCAGTTCAACACCCAGGACGGCGGCCCGGTCAGCGTCAACGGCGGCTTCGGCATCCTCGCCTCCAGCTTCAACGGCACCGGCGACGGCGTCCAGCAGCCCATCTCCACCGACGGACTCGGCGTCCGCGGCACCACCATCACCGGCGGAGCCGTCGTGCAAAACCTCTCCGCCCGCGGCGACGGCAACCTCCTCAACGTCAACGCCTATGCCCCCAGCGCCCGCCAGTCCGGCCTCGTCCGCTCAGACGCCACCACCGGCAACACCTTCGACCCGATCACCGGCAAACTCCTCACGGCCTCCAACGACATCTACACCTACACCGACACCACCCGCCGCAAGCCCCGCCAGAGCGGCAAGACCAACGCCGGCATCATCGAGAACTCCACCGTCTCGGCCAGCCGCACGCTGAACAAGGTCAGCGCGTACCAGATTCAGGACAACATGAACGGCCCCAACGCCAACGCCACCGGGCGCAACGGCGTCAACTTCACCCGCTTCACCGTCGGCAACAACATCGACAACGTGAACGTCCGCGGCGCGGTGGTCGGCCTCGAGGTCACCAGCGGCGGCGTCGGGACCTTCACCGTCGGCCGCGGCGTGTTCAACACCGACATGAACATCGGCGGCCGGCTCGCCAACCTCAGCGTCGGCGGCACCGTCCACTCCGACAGCGTCTTCCGCGTCTTCGGACCCAACGGCTCGGTCGGCCGCATCGCCGTCAACCAGGGGTGGTTCGCCCCCCTCAGCGCCTCGGTCGGCATCGACGAGTTCCGCACCGGCGGCGACTTCCTCGGCCGACAACTCGGCACCAGCCCCTTCAGCGCGGGCGGCGTCAAACTCCTCAGCGTCGGCGGCAGCGTCCTCAGCGGCACCGACGTCCGCATCACCGACACCCTCCGCACCCTCTACGTCGCCGGCGACGTCGAGCGCGGCGCCTTCATCCGCGCCGGCGCCATCGGCAAGCAAACCGTCCTCGGCACCGTCGCGGGCCTCATCACCACCGTCTGAGCCGCCCGCGCATCCGGCCGCTCGCGGCTTCGCAAAGAAAGGTCGAGCCTCGAATGTCACAACCTCGGGTGCCACGGGTTGGCGTACTCGCCAACCCGTGGAGGATTTCGCATGAAGGACGGCGATGGCGGACGCAAGTCTTTGACTCGGTTGAAGTTGCGTCGGCATCCGCCCGTGCCGATGCGCGTCGCCCCGTGGCGTGGGCGTCCCGCCCACGAGTCCCGCGGGCGTCCCGCCCGCGCCTCCGCCCGGGCCCGACGAGCACCGCGGGCGGGACGCCCACGCGACCCGTGGGCAGGATGCCCACGCCACGGGGGTCCGCGGCCGGCGGCCGGCGGCTTCGTGCGAAATCCTCCGTGGCACCCGTCTGATCGGGCGCTCCTCGGCACGGGTTGAGGCGCACCTCAACCCGTGGAGGACTTCGCATGAAGAACCTCGAGGCGACCCGAACGCCGCAACAAGCCGGCGTCTGAGCCGAAGGCGAAGACCCGGGTTTCGGGCGCAGAACCCCGCCGAACTCCGGGGCGGCCCCGCGCCGAGGACCCGGGTCTTCGCCTTCGGCTCAGACGCCGGCTTGTTCCGGCGCGGCGGCGAATTCGCAACGGGAGCACCGCGATCCAACCCGCTGACCCAAGGCTGGTTACGCTGCTGCCCCCGACCCTTCATGCGAAATCCTCCGTGGCACCCGGCGGCCCCGCAACCCTTATCTGATAAGTCTCCACCACGTCGGGCCACGTCGGAATCTCGCCGCGCAGCTTGATTTTCCAGACTGCCCGCCGGCCGCGCCCGCCGACGCTCGGCGGGGCGTCGGCCGGCACGGTCACGGCGGCGGTGCCGCGGACGATCTGGTCGGCGCGGGTGGTGGCGAAGCCCTCGCGGGCGTGGAAGACGGTCCTCCGCCCTTCGCCGGCGTCGAATTCCTCGGCCCCTTCGAGCGAGAGGGCGAGCCTCCGCACACGGTCGTAGAGGCCTTGGAGGGTCCATGAGACGGTGAACGTGCCGCCGGGCGGCACCTGCGGCGGGTCGATGGTCGCCTCGACGGTCGGGTTGAACAGCGTGAGGCCGACCCACGCGGTCAGCCCGATCAGGCCCACGCCGACGAGCAGGAACGGGGCGTTCATCCCCAGGCCGATCGCCCCGATTCAGGTGAGGCCGCCGGGCAGGTGGAAGGAGGACGTTTTCCAGACGATCAGGTTCCAGAGGGTCGTGAACACGATCAGGAAGATGAACGCGAAGCCCTTGGGTTGCGACCGGCGGACGCGGGGTTCGTCCGCCGCCCGCGCTTCAGCCGCTTGCGGCTTCGCACGGACCTCTTTTCTTTGCGAAGCCGCAAGCGGCCGGACTTTCGCGTCGCGCCGGTTCAGAAGCGTGGCCGCGCCGCCGATGCCGCCGAAGAGCATGAAGACCAGGGGGATCACGACGAAAGCGTCGTCCCACGTCAGCCCGCGCTCCAGCACCGCCTCGGCCGGGTCGGCGGGGTTGACGTAGGCGGTGATCCGGCTGCCGGGGCCGTGGCTTTGGACCAGCGCCCGCTTTTCGCCGACGCCGACGTTCGAGGAGCCGCCGGAGAATTGATGCCGCGCCGACCGCCACGACCGGCCGGCGAAGGCGTACTCGTAGAGGATGTCGACGGTGTAGGTGGTCGAGTCCTCCGCCCCGCCGTCGTACTCCAGCAGCCGGCTGTTGAGGACGGTGGCCGGGTCGACCCGGCAGGTGGCGTCGATGCCCTCGGGGTAGCGGGCCAGCAGCGCCGCGTCAAGTTGATCGAGAAGCCGCTCGCCACGGGCGGATGGTAACCACGTCTTGCGGCTTTCGTGGCACGGGCGTCCCGCCCGGATTTCGTTCTTCGCTTGGAAGAGAAGAAGTCCGGGCGGGACGTGGCACGGGCGTCCCGCCCGCGTCTGCGCTTGCGGATGGCAAGACAAGCCAAGACGCGGGCGGGACGCCCGTGCCACGGTTCACCGCCGTAGCCGCTCAACGACCTTGTCGTAAAACTCGCGCGGCACGCGGCGGAGGCCGGCCTTGCCGAGGGAGATGTGGGCCTTGTTCGACCCGTGGAAATCGCTGCCGCCGGTTTTGAGCAGGCCGAAGCGGTCGGCGACGTCGGAGAGGTGGTCGACGAAGCTCTCGCGGTGGTCGGAGTGGATGACCTCCAGCGCGTCGAGGCCGGCGTCGGCCAGATCTTTAATCTCGCCGACGAGTTGGGCGTCGTTCTGCTTTTGCAGTTGCTTGGGGTGGGCGAGGCTGACGAGTCCGCCGGCGGCGTGGATCAGGGCGATGGCCTGGAAGGGGGTGAACTGCTCCTTGTTGACGTACGCCGAGCCGCCCTGGCCGAGGTATTTGTTGAAGCACGCGGCGTTGGTTTTGCAGTAGCCCTTGTCGATGAGGATTTTGGCGAAGTGCGGCCGGCCGATCACGCCCTCGCCGGCGGCCTGCTTCACTTCGTCGAAGGTGATGGCGACGCCCTTGGATCGGAGCAGGTCGACGATTTTCAGGTTCCGCTCGTGGCGGGCGGATTGGAGTTGATCGGTGAAGTCGCGGAGGTCGGGGCTGGCGGGGTCGATGCCGTAGCCGAGCAGGTGCATGGTGCCGGGGCGGGGGTAGCTGGCGGAGATTTCGATGCCGGGGAGGAAGTCGACGCCGAGTTCGGCGGCGGCGGCGGCGGCCTCGGGCACGCCGGCGACGGTGTCGTGGTCGGTCAGGGCGAGGGCGGAGAGGCCGGCGGCCTTGGCGAGCAGCACGACCTCCCGCGGCGGCAGGGTGCCGTCGGAGGCGGTGGAGTGGCAGTGGAGGTCGACGAAGCGGGGGGCGGGGGAGTCGGGCACGGGCGGATGGTAGGGGGGCGGGCGGGTCAGCCGATGGCGCGGGAAAGGTGGACCTTCACCTGCTGCCAGTCTTTAGGACTTAGCTTGCCGATCACCTGAATTTCCCAGGGGAGAAACATGCTGAAGAACACGCGAAACACGGTCGGCTTCCTCAACCCTGCCGCCGCCCAATCTTGCAGGGCATAGTCGGTCGACGTTCTGGCCGCCGCCACATTTGACGTCAACAAGCTCATTGCAACGTCAGGCCGCTGCTTGAGGTATGTCGCGCTCGACACCACAACGGCCGGCCGGCGCTTCACGCCGCTCGCCATCGGGAAATTCACGAGGCCCACGTCTCCGGGGTCAGGCATCGTCATACCCCGCTTCCCCTTCCAGTTGCTCGGCCAGGCGGGCCATGGAATGCTTCCTGAGGTCCTCCATGTCCTCGTCCGTCCACTCGTCGCTGACGTCCACGCCCTCCTCGGTCCACGGGTCGGCCGCGGGGACCGGCGGGGCGGTGGCGTCGTTGAGGATCAGCGCCGCGATCCGCAGGCGCTCCTCCGGCGGCAGGGGCTTGATCGCGTCGTTGTAGAGTTCGAGGGTGCTCATGGCGGTGGTCTCGGCGGATTCTAGCCCCACACCTTCGCCAGCGGAATCTCCACGCCGCCGAAGATCGGGGCGCGGATTGTCTCCTCGCCCCGCCCGAGCGCGGCCCGGCGGTAGCGGCCGCCGTCGAGCGTCAGGCACTCCAGCGACTGATCGCCGGGGTCGAGCAGCCAGTAGTGCGGCACGCCGGCCAGGCGGTACCAGCGGCGCTTGGTGATGCGGTCGTGGTCCTCGTAGCCCTTGCTGATGGATTCAATGATCAGCAGGGGGACGACGTAGACGGGGCGGTACTGGTTGGGGTCGAGTTGCTTCTCCGCCTCGATTTGCTTCTGCCGCGCCCACTGCTCGTCGGTCAAAAACAACATGTCCGGCCTCGGCACCCGGCGGGGCCGGAGCAGCAGATCAGACTCGGGATAAAACTCGCCCCCCTGCCCCGTCGCGTCGAGCTGACGCTCGATGTCCCGGCGGAGCCTGTTGATCGGGGAAATGCCTTGGATTCCTACGGGTGGCAACTCGGCCAGAGCTCCTTCCACTAATTCCCACCGCCCCTCGCTGTAACGCCGCGCCAACGCCGGGTCGTCCATCAGGTCGTCCACCGTCCACCCGATGGAGCCGGGCGCGAAGGGGTGCTCGTCCACGGCCTCGGCAGGCCGCCCGCCCAGACGTTCGAGTGGGGTCGCCAGTGTCATGATGAAACCTTATTAGCCGGGGGCGAGGCGGCGGGGTGTGGTGTTTCGGATAGCCATCGACTCCCGCAAAGCACCCGGGTCTTCGCCTTCGGCTCAGACGCCGGCTTGTTCCGGCCCATTCATCGTTCAAGGAAATGGAGGAAACGATCCATAGCACGGAACAAGCCGGCGTCTGAGCCGAAGGCGAAGACCCGGGTGCTTCCCGAAATCCAGACGCTCACTCCCCCTCGAACAGCGGCGTGCTCAAATACCGCTCGCCGAAGCTGCACATGATCGTCACGATCACCTTCCCCACATTCTCCGGCCGCGCCGCCACCTTCGCGGCGGCGCACATGTTCGCGCCGCTGCTGATGCCGCCCAAAATGCCCTCCTCCCGCGCCAATCGCCGGCCCCACTCGAAGGCCTCGTCGTCGGTGATGCCGATCGTCTCGTCCACGACGTCCAGGTGCAAATTGTCCGGCACGAAGCCCGCGCCGATGCCCTGAATCTTGTGCTTGCCGGGCTTCACCGGCTGGCCCTCCATCGTCTGCTCGATCACCGGCGAGGCGACCGGCTCGACGCAGATCACCTTGAAGTCCGGCTTGCGCTGCTTGAGGACCGTGCCGACGCCCGTGGCCGTGCCGCCGGTGCCGACACCGGCGACGAGAATGTCGGCCTGCCCGCCGGTGTCCTGCCAGATCTCCTCGGCGGTGGTTTTCATGTGAATCTCGGGGTTGGCCGGGTTTTTGAACTGGTGCGGCATGTACGCCCTCTCCAGCCCCTGGGCGATCTCGACGGCCTTGCTGATCGCGCCGTTCATCCCGTCGGCCGCCGGCGTCAGCACGACCTCCGCGCCCAGGTGCTTGAGCAGCCGGCGGCGCTCGATGCTCATGCTCTCGGGCATCGTCAGGATGCACGGGTAGCCCTTCGCCGCGGCCACAAAGGCGAGGGCGATGCCGGTGTTGCCGCTGGTCGGCTCGACGATCGTGGTGCCGGCCGTCAGCTCGCCGCTGGCCTCGCCGGCCTCGATCATGGCGACGCCGATGCGGTCCTTCACGCTCGCCAGCGGGTTGAAGAACTCGCACTTGGCGAGCACCGTCGCGCCCCCCTCGGGCACCAGGCGGTTGATTCGCACCAGCGGCGTGCCGCCCATCGTCTGGGTGATGTCGTCGTAGATTTTTCCGTGGGGCTTGAGCGGCATGGGCGGTCCTTCGGTTGGAGTTTCGGCTAAAGCATATGGGAAGGTGGGCGTGGGGGGCAACGGGGAAGAGGGAGGTCCACGAATCGACACGAATCAGGCACGAATGAAGCTAAGAAAGGAAATGGGCCAAGCCAATGTCTTCTTTTCATTCGTGTCTTATTCGTGTCAATTCGTGGACCTCCCTCTTCTCACGCCCCGACGTACCGCGCGTAGACCGACCGCGCCCGGCTCGGATCGGCCGTGCCGTGGACGACCAGCCGGCCGTCGGCGAACAGCGTCAGCGTCAACCCCTCGCCCGACAGCCGGCACCGCAGCAAATGGTCCTGCAACTCCACCGCCCCCGCCGACCGCAGCTTCGCCGCCACCGTCGGCAGCGACACCCCCGACGCGCCCGACGCGGCGGGGCGGACCTGCACCGCGTCGCTGCCGCACAGCCGCCGCGAACTCGGCGGCGGGGCGGCCAGGAACTCGAATCGTCGCAAACCGCAGCACGGGCAGTCGGGCCGTTTCGCGTCCGCCAGATCGACGGACGAGAACCGGCCGGTCCAGAAGTCGATGCTCAGCAGCCGGTTCGGCACGGCCTCGGGGTGGCCGGCCAGCAGCTTCAGCGCCTCCGCCGCCTGGACCGAGGCCACCGCCGATGCCGCGGGGCCGAGCACGCCGGCGGTGTCGCACGTCGCCAACTCGCCCGGCGACGGCGGTTTGGGGAAAACGCACCGCAGGCACGCGGTCTCGCCCGGCCGCACCGCCATCACCCGGCCCGACGTGCCGACGCAGCCGCCGTAAATCCAAGGCACGCCGTGCTTGATCGCCGCGTCGTTCACCAGATACCGCGTCTCGGCGTTGTCCGTCCCGTCGAGCAGCAGATCGGCCTTGCGCGGCTCCAGCAGCAGCCGTTCGAGATTCTCCGCCGTCACGTCGAGCACGTGCGGCACGACGGTGAGGGACGGGTCGATTTCCCCCAGCCGCCGCGCCGCCGCGACGGCCTTGGGCCGGCCCTCCCGCGCGTCGATCTCGCCAAACAGCGTCTGCCGCTGGAGGTTGGTCCACTCGACCACGTCGCGGTCGGCGACGTCGATCCGCCCGACGCCGGCGCGGGCCAGCAACTCGCAGACCGTGGTGCCCAACGCCCCGCAGCCGACCACGAGCACCCGCGCCGCCGCCAGGCGCGACTGGCCGGCGTCGCCGACCCACGGCAGCAGGGTTTGGCGGTGGTGGCGGGCGGCTGGATTGTCGGGGGCATTGTCGGGGGCGGTCACGGCCGTATCATATTCCCGATTCCCCCAACCGAAGGATTTCAATGGCCGATAGTGAGACCGATTCGCAGATGACCGAGATCAACGCCGCCGCCGCCGCGCTGGGGGAGTTGGTGGCGGCGCACCCGGCGATCAAAAAGTTCGCCGACGCCCAGGCGTCGCTGTCGGGCGACGCCGAGGCGAGCCGGCTGCTGTCGGACTTCGACCAGAAGGTGCAGGTGATGATGCGCAACGAGCAGATGGGCCAGCCCGTGACGGCCGCCGACCGGTCGGCCGTGGAGTCGCTGCAGGCGAAGTTGGCGGGGAACCTGAAGGTCAAGGCGTTCAGCATCGCGCAGGTGGACATGACGGATTTTCTGCGGAAGGTGAGCCAGGTGTGGCAGCGCCCGGTCGCCGAGGCCCAGGGCGAGCCGGCCCCGGCGGCGTCCGCCCCGGCCGGGCCGCGGCTGTCGGTGTGAGCGGGGCCGTCGCACTTCTGCCGGGAGGGACCGATGCCCCAGTGGCCCATGTGGTGGGAGTGGGAGTTGGAGCTCCTGCCGCACGTGCTGAAGCGGATGGTAGATCGCAGCTTCACGGAGACCGACCTCCGCGATATGCTTGAGCGAGCCCACGGCTATCGGCCGGATCAAATGACCGGCCGCTTTGCGGTGGACACGACGCACGTGGGGCAGGCGTGGGTGGTGATCGTGGAGCCGGACGAGGTGGACGAGTTGCTTGTGGTCGTCACAGCTTACCCGTACCCGTAGAGGAGGCGTCCAATGAAGCAGCGATACCTGGAGGTCACCTACCGCCGCGGCACGGCGTTGGCCGCCTACCTCTACCTGCCGCGCGGGGCGGGGGACCGGGCGGCGCGGACGGTGGAGGCAAATGCCGGCCTGCTGGTGGATTACGCCGCCGACGGCCGGCCCATCGGCATCGAGATCACCCGCCCCGGCGCGACGCCCGCCTCTAAAATCAACGGCCTGCTCGCCTCGCTCGCGCAGCCCCCGCTGGAGGCGGCCGACCTCAAGCCGCTACTCGCCGCCGCGGCCTGATCTGAACAGAGTCGGCGGCGTCACATGGAAAGCATCAAATGGTCGTGATTCTTGACATCCCCGATGCCCTGGTGGGGCGGTTGCGCGAGGCGGTGGGCGACGATTTGGCCCGCGCCGCGGTGGAAGGGTATGCGCTGGAGGGCTACCGGACCGGCGCGCTGAGCCGGTTCGAGGTGCAGCAGTTACTCGGGCTGGACAACCGCTGGGACACCGAGCGCTGGCTCGGCCGGCGGGGCGCCAGCTTGAACTACACGCTGGCCGACCTGGAATCCGACCGCCAGACCCTCGATCAGTTGCTCGGAGACCCACAAGATGGCGGCGACTGATGAGAGGGCGGTGCTGGTCGTTTCGGACAACTCGCCGCTGAACGTCCTCATCCGCATTGGAGAGGTTCGGGTGCTCCCCGAACTCTTCAACCGGGTGATGGTTCCGCCCGCGGTTTTAGCGGAACTAAGTCACCCCCGTGCGCCACAGGCAGTTCGGGATTTTGCAATGGTCCGGCCGCAGTGGCTTGAGGAACAGGTTCCTCGAACGATCCTCCCGCTGCCTCGCCTCGACCTTGGGGAGCGGGAGGCGGTGAGTCTCGCGGTTGAGTTGCAAAGCCCTCTCCTTGTCGACGAGCGGGTCGGAAGGAAAGAGGCGCAGGCGGCCGATCCCGCCCCTTGAGGCGTCTGGATGCTTGCGGCTTCGCAAGGAAAACCGAGTGGGGGAAAGAGATTCTTTGCGAAGCCGCAAGCGGCCCGGTCACTTTCGGACGGGGCGCGGGGGGGGTAGAATCGGGGCATGAACCCCGCCTCCCTCGCCAAGTCCGCCGCCGTGGTAGCCGCGGCCCTGTGCGCCTCGCTTGCGGTGGCCGCCCAACCCGCCGGGCAGGTGGCCGCCGACGCCCCCGCGCACGACGCGGCGGTGCCCAACCGCGCCCCGCTGGAGCAAACCCCGTTCGTCCGCCTGCCCCTCGGCAGCGTTCACCCCGAGGGGTGGCTTCGGCGGCAGTTGGAGTTGCAGAAGGCCGGCCTCACCGGCTCGAGCGAAGACCTCTACGACGCCCTCACGCCCAATTCCGGCTGGCTCGGCGGCACCGGCGAGGGGTGGGAGAAGGGGCCCTATTACGTCAAGGGACTCATCGCCCTCGCCCACACGCTGGACGACGCCGACCTCAAGCAGCGGGCGCAGAAGTGGGTCGATTGGACCCTGCAAAGCCAGCGGCCCGACGGCTTCTTCGGGCCGGCCTCCAACGACGACTGGTGGCCCCGCATGGTCGTGCTCTACTACCTGCGCGACCACTACGAGGCCACCGGCGACGAGCGCGTGATCCCCTTCCTGCTGAATTACTTCCGCCACGAGCTCAAAGCCCTGCCCGGCCGGCCGCTGGTGGAGTGGGGCCGCGCCCGCGCCGGCGACAATATCGACGTCGTGCTTTGGACCTACAACCGCACCGGCGAGCCCTTCCTGCTCGACCTCGCCAAGCTGCTCTACAAGCAGGCGTACCCGTGGACGTCGATCTTCGCCGACAACCGCTTCTACGCCTTCGGGTCGGACTTTCACCCGCACCACATCGTCAACGTCAGCCAGGCGCTGAAGATGCCGGCGGTCAGTTGGCAGTTCACCCACGACCCGGCCGACAGGGCGGCGTTCGAGAAGGGCGTGGCGAACCTCGAGCGGCAGTACGGCCGGATCGACGGGCAGGTCAGCGGCACCGAGTTCCTCTCGAACCTCAGCAGCACCGCCGGCGTCGAGCTCTGCGCCGACGCCGAGCGAATCCTCTCCAACGGCATCGCCATCGACATCCTTGGCGACCCCGCGCTGGGCGACCAGATGGAGAAGGTGGCCTTCAACTCGCTGCCCGCCCACACCAGCCCGACGGCGCACCAGATGACCTACTACCAGTTCCCCAACCAGGTGGCCGCCACCATCGGCGGGCACGGGTTCACGCAGGATTACGCCAACGCCAACGTGCCGGGGCCGTACAGCGGCTTTCCGTGCTGCTGCTACAACTGGCACATGGCTTGGCCGAAGTACGTCCAGGGCATGTGGGCCGCCACCGCCGACGGCGGCCTCGCCCTGATCGCCTACGGGCCGAACAAGGTCAACGCCACGGTCGCGGGCGGGGTGCCGGTGGGCATCACGCAAGCCACCGATTACCCGTTCAAGGAGACGATTTCGCTCGCGGTCGAGCCGCAGCGGGCGGTCACCTTCCCGCTCGTGCTGCGCGTGCCGGGGTGGTGCGAGACGCCGTCGATCAAGGTCAACGGCAAGGCGGTGGGCGGGGTCAAGGCCGGCACCTTCCACCGCATCGAGCGCGAGTGGAAACCCGGCGACACCATCGAACTGACCTTCCCGATGGAGGTCCGGGCGTCGACGTGGATCAACAACTCCGTCGGCCTGGAGCGCGGGCCGCTGGCGTACTCGCTGAAGATCGCCGAGGACTGGAAAAAGCACCAGGAGTTGCTGAAGGATTTCGACGAGTACGAGGTGCTGCCGACCACGCCGTGGAATTACGCGCTGGCGGTGGACCGCGACGCGGTGGCGAAGTCGGTGGTGGTCGAGGAGCACCCGGTGCCGGCCGTGCCGTTCGACACCGCCGCCCCGCCGGTGGTGCTGAAGGTGCCGGCCCGGCGGCTGGAAGGGTGGGGGATGCGGCAGACGCTCGGCACGGTCGAGCTCGGCAAGTCTGACGGCGGCTTCCAGGGGCTGGGCAGCGGCACCGCGCCGCTGGAGCCGGGCGTGCCGCACCTGCTGCGGGTGGTCGCCAAGGGGCCGTCGATCAAGGTGTTCGTCGACGACATGACCAAGCCGGTGATCGAGCGGCAGGACGGCACCTACGCCGCCGGGTCGGTCGGGCTGCGGGCGTACCAGACGGCGGCGCGGTTCGACGACGTGAAGCTCAACGGCAAGCCCGTGTCGAACTTCAACGCCGGCGGCGCGACCGGCTGGACGCCCTTCGGCGGCGAGTGGGCGGTGAGGAACGGCGCCTACGCCGCCGGTGCCGCCGCCGACGCCAAGGCGGTGCTGGCCGGCCGCGAGAAGCTGGCGGACTTCACCTACGAGGCGACCGTGACCGTGCAGCCCGGCGGCAACGCCGGCCTGATCTTCCGCGCCACCGACCTTCGCCCCGCCCTGGACGGCTATAAGGGCTACTACGTCGGCCTCGCCGCCCGCGCCGGCAAGAGCGAGGACTCGTCCGAACCCCCCGTCAGCCCGGTGGCGTCGAATGCCCCGACCGAGCGGGTGGAGCTGATCCCCTTCGGGTCGACGAAGCTGCGGGTGAGCTACTTCCCGGTGCTGCGGGGGCAGCAATAACGGGAGTTCGGCGGTAGCTGCGAACCAACGGTTCGCAGGTCATGTGCGAGGATGGCCGCAACCCGTTCTGCGAAAGGCGTTCCTTAGTAGCCGGGAGGTTTCGGATGTCGCGGGGCCGGAGGCACCGGGGCGACCGGCGTGGGGACCGGGTCCGTCATCCGTTTCTCCCAAAGCACTGGAGCCCGTGATCGACCTGTGAACACCTTCCGTCGTAGGATAGACTGCTACGATGCCGCAGACGGACGTCTACTTCTATCAAGAGTCGCCGGGCGACGTGCCGGTGCTGGACTGGCTGAACGATTTGGGCCGGCGCGACCGCCGGGCTGTCCGCCGTTGCCGGGCCTTGATCGAGCGACTGCGGGAGGCAGGACATGAATTGCGGCGGCCGGAGGCGGACCTGCTTCGTGACGGCGTTTATGAGCTTCGGACCCAAATCGGGCGGGTAAATTACCGGCTGCTCTACTTCTTCCACGGACGAGATGTGGCCCTTTTGGCTCACGGCTTGACGAAGGAGAAGGCGGTGCCCTCAACCGATATCGACCGTGCCGTCAGGCGGAAGCGGCGATTCGAGAGTGATCCGAACACCCACCTTGGAGAGGAGTACCAGCAGTGATCAAAACGCTTAAGCCCACGATGGACGCCATCGAGATCATGAACCGCCGCTTCGGCAACGGGCCGGAGGAGCGGGCGGAGATCGAGCGGTTCAAGCTCGAGATGGAGTTCGGCAGCGACCTTTACGCCGCCCGCGAGGCGGCGGGGCTCACGCGGCGGCAGCTCGCCGGGCGGGTGGGGGTCAAGCCGTCACTGATCGAGGACGTGGAACTCGCGGATTATGAGGATTACGAGGGCGACGCGCTGGACCTGCTCCGCCGCATCGCCGCCGCCCTCGGGCGGACGATTGAGGTGCGGCTGTCCGACCCGATCCGGTCGGACGAGCCGGCCGGCGCCGAGGCAAAGCCGGAGGCGCTGGAGCCGGCGGCGGCTGCGGGTTGAAATCCGCCGGCCCGGCGGGTATTCAAGGCCCATGCCCACCCCCGAACAGACGCCGGCCAAACGGGTCAACTCCCTCCGCGCCGAGATCGAGCGCCACAACACGCTCTACTACGTCGAGGCCGCCCCGGTCATCAGCGACCAGAAGTACGACGAGCTCATGCGCGACCTGATCGCGCTCGAGCAGCAGCACCCGGAATTGCAAACGCCCGATTCGCCGAGCCGCCGCGTCGGGGGCGAGCCGATCGACGCCTTCAACAGCGTCACCCACGCGGTGGCGATGATGAGCATCGACAACACCTACTCCGCCGAGGACTTGCGCGAGTTCGACGGCCGGGTCCGCCGCGCCCTGGGCGAGGGGGCGGCCCTGAAGTACGTCCTGGAGCCGAAGGTCGACGGCGTCGCCATGAGCCTGCGCTACGAGGCCGGCCTGCTCACCCTCGCCGCCACGCGCGGCGACGGGAACCGGGGCGACGACGTCACCCACAACGTCCGCACCCTCCGCAGCGTCCCGCTCCGCCTCGACACCGACGCGCCGCCGGCCGTGCTGGAGGTGCGCGGAGAAGTGTACATGCCCAACGATGAATTTCAGCGACTCAACAAAATCCGGGAGGGGAGGGAGGAGGCGCTCTTCGCCAACCCAAGAAACGCCACCACCGGCACGCTCAAGCAGCTCGACCCCAAGGTGACGGCCGAGCGAAAACTACAGTTCGTCGCCCACGGCCTCGGGGAAGTGGTGGGGGTGGAGCTGGTGAGTTATGAGCAGACGATTGCTTATTGGAAAAGCGTGGGGTTGCCGACGCCGGAGCATGTGTCGGTGGTGGACGACGTGGACGCGGCATTGAAGGCGATTGAAGCGTTCGCCAAAACGCGCGGCACCCTCGGCTTCCAGACCGATGGAATGGTGGTGAAGGTCGATGACTTGGCGCAGCGAGAAACGCTCGGCTACACGAGCAAGGCGCCGCGGTGGGTGATTGCTTACAAATATCCCGCCGAGCAGGTGCAGACAACGGTGGTCGGCGTCGAGTGGACCGTCGGCAAGAACGGCACACTCACGCCGGTGGCCGATTTGGAGCCGGTTTATGTCGCGGGCACCACGGTGAAGCGGGCGGTGCTGCACAACCGCGACAACATTGCAAAGCTCGGCGTGTACGTCGGCGACCGCGTGGTGGTCGAAAAGGCGGGCGAGATCATCCCGCAGATCGTCGGCGTGGTCCTCGAGGAGCGGCCGGCCGACGCGACGCCGATTACTATTCCCGAGAAGTGCCCCGAGTGCGCCGCCCCGCTGGAGGAGGAGGCGCTCAAGGAGGATCACGTCGGCTTCCGCTGCCTGAACGTCGATTGCGACGACTACTACCGCCGGCGGCAGCGGAAAAAGCTGCCGGAGGTCTGCCCGACGTGCGACGGGCCGATCGAGCCGATCGGGGCGATGGTCGAGCTCTTCTGCGTCAACCCCGCGTGCCCGAAGCAGCTCAAGGAGCGACTGAAATGGTACTGCGGCCGGGGGCAGATGAACGTCGAGCGGCTGGGCGAAAAACTGATCGACAAACTCGTGGACGCCGGCCTGCTGAAGGCCTTCGCCGACATTTACCGCCTGACGGCCGGGCAGTTGGAGGGGCTGGAGCGGATGGGCGAGAAGTCGGCCCAGAACGTGATCGACAGCATCGAACTCAGCCGCGGGCAGGGGCTGGACCGGCTGCTGTGCAGTCTGGGCGCCCGCCACGTCGGCCACACCGCCGGGCGGCTGCTGGCGGCGAACTTCGGGTCGCTCGACGCACTGAAAACCGCGACCGTTGAAGCGATGTCCGCCGTGCCGGACATCGGCCCCGCCATCGCCGGCAGCTTGCGCGACTTTTTGGACAACCCCGCCGGTTTGGATGCGGTGGAGCAGTTGCAGTCCGTCGGCCTGAACCCGACGCAGGCGGTGAAAATCGAAGCATCGACCGGCCCGCTGGCGGGCAAGAGCGTGGTCGCCACCGGCACGCTCGAGCATTTTTCGCGCGAGCAGATCGAGGCGCGAATCCTCGCCCTCGGCGGCAAGGCGTCCGGCAGCGTGAGCAAGAAGACCGCCCTCCTGATCGCCGGCGAAAAGGCCGGCGGCAAGCTGGCGAAGGCGAGGGAGCTGGGCGTGGAAGTGCTGACCGAGGCGGAGTTCATTGAACGGTATGGAGCGGCGGAAGTTCCTTGATAGCCGGAGGCGGAAGCCCCGGTTTCGCGGGCGAGAAACGCTTCAGGATTCCGTAGACTCTCCCGGCGAGAAACCGGGGCTTCCGCCTCCGGCTATCAAGGAAGCGTCTCTCAAATTCGCTACACTGTGGAAAGGAGCCCGCCATGCCCTCGCCGTTTCCTGGAATGAACCCGTACCTGGAGCACCCGCGCTTCTGGCGGGGCATCCACGTCCTGTTGCTGGGGGGGATCAGCCGGGCACTCGTTTCACAACTCGGCGAGGGATACGGCGTGAACGTGGAGGAGGACATCTACGTCCACGAGCCGACCGCCGCGCAGCGTCGGCTGGCGGGGCGGGCGGACGTGGCGGTTCAGCAGAAGGGTGGCGGAATGCCGGCGGCCGGCGGCGCGGCCGTGCTCGCGCCGGCGTATACCACGCTGCCGCAGGAGGTCGCGCTCGAAACCGACCGTTGGCTGGAAATCCGCGACGCCGACGGCGAGCGGGTCGTGACGGTCATCGAGCTGCTCAGCCCGTCGAACAAGGTCCGCCACCGCGAGTCCTACCTGCGAAAGCGCAGGCGGCTGATGAGCGGCGGGGACGCGAACTTCGTCGAGATCGACCTGCTCCGCCTCGCCGGCCGGATGCCGCTCGACGGGCTGCCGCCGTGCGACTACTGCCTGGCCGTCGCCCGGCCCGCCGAGCGGCCGCGGATCGGCGTCTGGCCGCTGATGCTGCGCGACCCGCTGCCGGTCCTGCCGATCCCGCTGCGCCCGCCCGACGCCGACGTCTACCTCGACCTGCCCGCCCTGCTGGACGACGCCTACGACGGCGGCGGCCTCGCCCGCGCCGCCTACCGCCACCCGCCCGACCCGCCGCTGCCCGACGCCGACCGCGCCTGGGCCGAGGCGTTGGCGGCCACAAGCTGATTCACGACCCGTTGGACCTCTGCCGGAGCCCGCCATGCCGTCGCCGTTTCCCGGAATGAATCCGTACTTAGAGCGACCCTCGGTTTGGAGGGGCATCCACACCTACCTGATCGGCGCGATGGGGCGGTCGCTGGTGCCGCAGTTGCCCGCCGGATATGAGGTCCGCCCGGAGGAGGAGATGTTCATCCGCGAGGCGTCGGCCGACGAGCGGCGGCACCTGATGGGGTGGTCGGACCTCGGCATCGCGGGGAAAAGCGACCGGCCGGCACCGGTCGGCGCAGGAACCGCTTTGGCCGACGCGCCGGCTTACGCCGCGCTGCCGCAGGCGGTCCTCTCCGAAACGTCACGCTGGCTCGAAATCACGGATTCCGAGGGCGGCGGCCTCGTCACCGTCATCGAGCTCCTCAGCCCGACCAACAAACTCCGCCACCGCCAGCAGTACGAGCAAAAGCGACTCCGCCTCCTGGGTGACGGCGTGAGCCTGGTCGAGATCGACCTGCTCCGCGCCGGCCGGCGGATGCCCCTCAACGGCCTGCCGCCGTGCGACTACTGCCTCATGGTCGCCCGACCGTCCGAACGCCCCCGCGTCGGCGTCTGGCCCCTGATGCTGCGCGACCCGCTGCCAGTCCTGCCCGTGCCGCTCCGACCGCCCGACGCCGACGTTCACCTCGACCTGCCGGCCCTGCTGAACGACGTCTACGACGCCGGCGGCTACGCACCCTCCGTCTACCGCCACGCCCCCGAGCCCCCGCTTTCGGACGAGGACCGCGCCTGGGCCCAGGCGCTGGTGCCGCGCTGATCCGCCCGCCCGCCGCCGCCCGCCGCCCGCGGCTTCGCAAGGAAAAGAGGCCCCACGACGCTCCTTTCTTTGCGAAGCCGCGAGCGGCGGCCCCTACAATCCCGCCCCATGACCGAGAAGCCCAACACCGCCAAGGACGCCCCGGACAAAATCATCTGCTCCATGGTCGGCGTCTCCAAGGCCTACGAGAAAAAGCAGGTCCTCAAGGAGATCACCCTCTCCTACTTCTACGGCGCGAAAATCGGCGTCCTCGGCCTCAACGGCAGCGGGAAATCGTCCGTCCTCCGCATCCTCGCCGGCGAGGACAAAAACTTCACCGGCCGCGTCAGCCTCTCGTCCGGCTACACCATCGGCTACCTCCCGCAGGAGCCGCAGCTCGACGAGTCCCTCACCGTCGCCGACGTGGTGCAGGAAGGCTTCTCCGGCACCGTGAAGCTACTCAAGGAGTTCGAGCGAATCAACGAAAAGTTCGCCGAGCCGATGGACGACGACCAGATGACCAAACTGCTCGAGCGGCAGGGCGAGGTGCAGGAGCAGATCGACGCCGCCGGCGGGTGGGATTTGGAGAGCCAAACCAAGATGGCGATGGACGCCCTTGGCTGCCCGCCGGGCGAGGCGAACATCGGCGTGTTGTCCGGCGGGGAGAAACGCCGCGTCGCGCTCGCCCGGCTACTGCTGAAAAAGCCGGACATCCTGATCCTCGACGAGCCGACGAACCACCTCGACGCCGACGCCGTGGCGTGGCTCGAGCAGCACCTGGACCGCTACGCCGGCACCGTGATCGCCGTGACCCACGATCGCTACTTTTTGGATAATGTGGCGGGCTGGATCTTGGAGTTGGACCGAGGCCGGGGCTACCCGTTCAAGGGCAATTACTCGGCGTGGCTGGAGAACAAGGCCGCCCGGATGGCCGTCGAGCAGAAGCAGGATGATTCGCGCCAGAAGGCGATCAGGAGCGAGCTGGAGTGGATCAAGGCCAGCCCCCGCGCCCGTCAGGCCAAAAGCAAGGCCCGCGTGGCGGCCTACGACGAGATGGTCGCCGAGGTCGTCCGCGAGAAGTTGCAGGAGATCGAGATCTTCATCCCCCCCGGCGACCGGCTGGGCAACGTGGTGATCGAGGCGAAAAACGTCGCCAAGGGGTACGACGGCCGGATGCTGTTCGAGGACGTCAACTTCCGCCTGCCGCCCGGCGGGATCGTCGGCATCGTCGGGCCCAACGGGGCGGGCAAAACCACGCTGTTCCGCATGATCACCGGCGAGGAGACGCCCGACCGCGGCAGCCTGAAGATCGGCTCCACCGTCAAGTTCGCCTACGTCGAGCAGTCCCGCGACTCGCTCGGCCACGACCAGAGCGTCTGGCAGGCCATCACCGGCGGCGAAGAGGTGGTCAAGCTCGGCCCCGTCGAGCTCAACAGCCGCGCCTTCGTCCACCGCTTCGGCTTCACCGGCACCGACCAACAAAAGTCCGTCGGCGACCTCTCCGGCGGCGAGCGCAACCGCGTCCACCTCGCCCGAATGCTCAAGAGCGGCGCGAACGTGATCCTGCTCGACGAGCCGACCAACGACCTGGACGTCACCATCATCCGCGCCCTCGAGGAAGCCCTGCTGAACTTCGCCGGCTGCGCGGTGGTGGTGAGCCACGACCGCTGGTTTTTGGATCGCGTGGCAACGCACATTCTCGCCTTCGAGGGCGACGGCACCGCCCACTGGTTCGAGGGCAATTACACCGCCTACGCCGCCGACCGCCTAGAGAAGACCGGCGAGGAGGCCTTCGCCAACCGCAAGGTGAAGTACCGCAAGCTGACCAAGGGGTGAGGTCTTCGGTGGCACGGGCGTCCCGCCCGCGTCTGCGCATGGAGGCACTTCACAAAGCCAAGACGCGGGCGGGACGCCCGTGCCACGGTAAGATCGTGCCATGACGTCCCGCCCGATTGCCGTGCTGCTGCTGTTGCTGCTGTCCGCCACCACCGCCACCGCCGGCCCGCCCGCCACGCGGCCCGCCACCTTCACCAACCCGCTCAAGGCCGACGGCGCCGACCCGTGGATCACCTTCCACGACGGCTTCTACTACCTCACCACCACCACCTCGGCCGACATCCGCATGCGCCGCGCCCCGACCCTCGGGGGCCTCAAAACGGCGGAAGATCAAGTCGTCTGGGCCGACCAAACCCCCGGCCGCGCCGACCAGATCTGGGCCGCCGAGTTCCACCTCCTCGACGACGGCACCGGCACCAAACGCTGGTACGGCTACTACACCGCCGCCCACAAAAACACCGACGACCACCGCATGTTCGTCATCGAGGGCACCGGCCCCACGCCCCTCGGCCCCTACCACTTCAAGGCCAAACTCGCCACCGACCCGGCCGACGCGCACACCGCCATCGACGGCACCCCCGTCCGAAACGCCGACGGCGCCCTCTACCTCATCTGGAGCGGCGCCCCCAGCCCGCAGGGCCTCGGGCTGTTCGCCGCGCGGATGAAGAACCCGTGGACGATCGACGGCCCGCGCCACGCCCTGGCCGCCGACGGCTTCGGCTGCCCCTACGTCCGCGAGGGGCCGGCCGCCGTCCGGCACGGCGGGAAGATCTACCTGCTCTACTCCATGTGCGGCGCGACCGAGCCCGACTACCGCCTGGGCCTGCTGGTCGCCGACGAACAGGCCGACCTGGCCGACCCGGCGGCGTGGAAGCAGCACCCCGCGGTGGTCTTCGCCCGCAACGACCCCGCCGGCGTCTACGGCCCCGGCCACTGCTTCGTCTTCACCTCGCCCGACGGCAAGCAATTCTGGATCGCCTACCACGCCAAGACGACCCCCGAGATCACCTACGCCGACCGCACCGCCCGCGCCCAACCCTTCACCTGGAATCCCGACGGCACGCCGGCCCTTGGCGTGCCCCTGCCGACCAGCCAGCCGATCGCCGAGCCGTCGCGGTGAGGGGGTATGATGTATTGGATTAATCGAGGAGCGACTCAATGCCTTCCCCCTTTCCCGGCATGAACCCCTATATCGAGGGGCCGCGGACGTGGCACAACTTCCACAACGCCTACCTCGTGGAGATGCAAAAGGCCCTCGTGCCGCAGGTCCGCCCCGAGTACGTCGTCAAGGCCCAGGTATCTCTGTTCGTCGAGGCCGGCGCGGACGAGTCGGACGTGCTGATCTTCCGCCCGTTCGCCGGCCCTCGCCACGGCCCGAACGGGCACTCCGCCGTCGCGCTGCTGGAGCCGCCCGCGCGCGCCCGCCTTCCCGAGCCGCGGCCGCGCCTCAAACACCGCTGGCTCGAGCTCCGCGACCGCGCCGACATGCGCCTCGTCACCGCCATCGAGCTCCTCAGCCCCGCCAACAAACGGCCCGGCCGCGACCGCCGGCTGTACGAGCGCAAGCGGCTGCGCCTCATCGACGCCGGGGTGAACTTCATCGAGATCGACCTGCTCCGCGCCGGCCCCCGCCTTCCTTTGGAGGGCCTGCCGCCGTGCGACTACTACGCCCTGGTCAGCCGTCCGGACGAGTGGCCCGACGCCGGCGTTTGGCCCCTCGCCCTGCGCGACCCGCTGCCGACCATCCCCGTCCCGCTCCGCCCGCCCGAGCCGGACGCGCGGCTGGACCTGCAGGCGATGCTCCACCGCGTCTACGACGACGCCGGCTTCACCGATTATGCCTACCGCGCCCCGCCCGACCCGCCGCTGTCCGACGCCGACCAAGCCTGGGCCGACGCCCTTCGGGCCGACGCCCTGCGGGCCGACGTCCCAAATCCGGTATGATGGTCCGAGCCGTTGTGCAGACAGAGGAGCCGCCCGATGCCTTCGCCCTTCCCCGGCATGAACCCCTACCTGGAGGGGCCGCAGACGTGGCACGATTTCCACGGCAGCTTCCTGCTGCACGTCCGCATCACCCTCGCCGCCCGGCTGGCGCCGGCGTACATCGTGCAGTTCGAGGAAACGCTGTTCGTCGAGGAGGAGGAGGCCGGCGGCCCGCGCCGCGCCTACGCCGAGGCCGACGTCTCCGTCGCCCGGCCCCTCCCGAACGCCGGCCCCCTCCCGCGGCGGGGCGGCGGCACGGCCCTGCTCGACCCGCCCGCGGCCGTGCGATTTGACCCGATCCCGATCTTCAAAAAGCACCGCCACCTCGAAATCCGCGACCGACAGGGCCGGCGGCTGGTCACCATGATCGAGCTCCTCAGCCCCTCCAACAAGTCCGGCAAGGGCCGGCGGGCCTACCGCCAGAAGCGCCAGCAGACCCTCCGCGCCGGCGCGAACTTCGTCGAGCTCGACCTGCTCCGCGGCCACGGCCGGGTCGCGCCCGGCGCCCTGCCGCCGTGCGACTACTACGCCCTGGTCGCCCGCCCCGAGGCCCTGCCCGACGCCGGCCTCTGGCCCCTCGCCCTGCGCGACCCGCTGCCGACGATCCCCATCCCCCTCCGCCCGCCCGACCCCGACGCGCCGCTCGATCTGCAGGCCGTCCTGAACGAGGTCTACGACGCCTGCCGCTACGCCGCCTACGTCTACCGCGACCCGCCCGACCCGCCGCTGGACGACGCCGACCAATCATGGGCCGACGCCGTTCGGGAAACGGGGGCGGTCGAGGGTGGAGGCTAAGATCGCCCTGAATCCGCCCGAGTCGACCGGCACGTTCTATCCCGCGTTGACTCCCGCCGGCAGGCGAGTTCCGCCTCCGTCCCAAGTTGCAAAGGATCACATGGAGCGCATTCGAGGACTAGATGCCATTCGCGCGGTCTGCGCCCTGTGGGTCGTCATGGGCCACTTCGGCGGCCCGCCGCTGACCGCCGGCATCGACGACCACGCCTTTGCGGGGCGCCTGGTCGGCGGGATCATCAACAACTTCTGGAACGGCCCGGCGGCCGTGATCGTCTTCTTCGTGATCTCGGGCTTTTGCATCCACTACCCCTTCTCCCGGCCGCTGCGAATCCCGTCGCTCACCGGCTACGCGGTCCGCCGCTACCTTCGGATCGGCATCCCGCTGGTGGCGGCCATGGCCCTCGCGCCGCTGCTGTCGGTGAAGCTCACGCTGTTCCACGACAGCATTCTGTGGAGCCTGGCCGCCGAGCTAGTCTATTACTCCCTCTACCCCGCGCTCCTGAAGGTGCGGCGGTCCGGGCTGCGGTGGGAGTGGATGATCGCGGTCGGTTTCGCCCTCGCCCTCGCCCTGGCCGCGACCAAGCCGACGGCGGGAAATTACCCCTCCTTCGGCGTCGGGCTAAACTGGCTGCTCGGGCTGCCGTGCTGGCTCCTGGGTTGCCTGCTGGCGGAGCAAATCACCCGAGGGAAGCTGCCGCAGCTCGGCGGAATCTGGGGTTGGCGCCTGGTCGTCTTCGGGGCGTCGGTCGCGCTCAGCATCGCTAGATTCCACTCCCCGCTGACCTACCCCTGGACGCTCAACTTCTTCGCAATCCTGGTCGCGTTCTGGATCGCCCAGGAGATCTTTCACTACAAGGTGCGGGAGCCCTCGCCCTGGCTGAGTTGGGTCGGGGGATGGAGCTACTCCATTTACCTCATCCACATTCTTGCCGCTTCTATATTCGCCGGCATCGCGTTGCCCAATTTCGGGTACTTCTTGAACTGGGTGAACCTGATGGCGTTCGTGCTCGCCGCGAGCTACCTGTTTTACCTGGCGATCGAGTTGCCGGGGCACCGTCTGGCCCGGACGCTGGGTCGGCGGCTGACGCGAAAGATCGCCGACACCACCGTGGCCCGCCCGGCGCTTGCCGATGCCGCCGAGCTTCCCGTTTAGCGGGCCGCGACTGTCGGGCTGCAACTGCGGCCAGCCTCCACAGAGTCGCGTGTTCGCCAACCCATGGCGTGGGACAACTGGGACCGCCCGGCACGGGTTGAGGAGCACCTCAATCCGTGGCACCCGGCCGAGTCGCCCGAACGCCGCGTCGGCCTCGCCGGGGTGGCCGCACCGGACCGACCAGTAGGCCCGCAGCGTCAGCAGGCGCGCGTCGTCCGGCCACAGCCGCGGCGCGCCGGCGGTCACGGCATCGACGTCCGGCCACACCTCCGGCCGCAGCCAATAGGCGGCCTCGTTCGGCGCCGGCTTCGCCAGCACCTGGTGGACGTTCACCAACTCCCACGGCACCCACCCGCGCCAATTCCGGCCCGCCAGGCAGTGGCGGCCGAAGGCGAGTATCTCCGCGGCCCCGCCGCCCCACTTCGGCTCCAACCCGTACTCCATCGCGGCGAGCTCGGCCGCGTGGTCGGCCGCCGCCGTCACTCGCCACAACGTTGATCGATGCAATCTCGACCAAAGCCTCGCCGCCAAGTAGGTCAACATCGGCATGGAGAGCAATAATGTCATCAAGACGTCTATTAATATAGACGCCTTTTGGGGAAAACTTATAACGCCAACTACGGCGATGAAAATAAGTACCCGAATCACGGCGAGAAGCAGTAGAAACGCACTTGCCCGTTGATCGGGAGGCGCGTGAAACTCCGAAGAAGCAAGCATCCCTGCAAGCAATTGGGTGGTTAGGAAGACGGCGAGGTAAACGCCGTCCGTCATTGGAAAATCCCAATTTAGAAGTCTTCGTGGCAGCACTCTTAACCCTGATTCGGATATGGCAATCCTTGGGCGCCGCTTGAACCGCCGCTGGCAACCCGGCGCCCGTCCGTGGACC
Organism: Tepidisphaeraceae bacterium; assembly: GCA_965260985.1. GTDB lineage: Bacteria > Planctomycetota > Phycisphaerae > Tepidisphaerales > Tepidisphaeraceae > CBDHCE01. Next base: position 200,453 of record CBDHCE010000023.1, read on the forward strand.
AGTGGGCCTGTGAGCCGCTTGCGGCTTCGCAACGAAACGCGGTCGGCGGCGGTTTTCTTTGTTAAGCCGCGAGCGGCCGCGGATCGCGTCAGTCCGGCGGCGCATTCGTGGCGGCCTTGAAGGCGACCGTTGCGCGGAGCAGGGCGAGCACCGCGGGGCCGCCGAAGGTGGCCGGGTCGAGCCGCTTGCCGCCGGCGGCGAGGGCGGCGTCGGCGGCCTTCCACCGCCCGCAGCGGATCGCCTGCAACGCCCGCATCCCCAGCGCCTGCGGGTCGTCCGGCCACACCCGCAACTCCCCGGCGGTCAGGTCGTCCAAATCCGCCCACACCTCCGGCCGCGACCAGTAACCGGCCGGCGACTCGGCGGCAATCAGGAGGTGCGCCGTCAGCAGCACGTCCGGCCCGTCGCCGCGCCAGTTGCGGCCCGCCAGGCACTGCCGCCCGAAGGCGAGCATCGCCTCGTGGCTGCCGCCCCAGCGCGGCAGCATCGCCTGCATCCGGGCGGTGTAGGGGTCGGACATCTTCCAGTAGATCGGCTCGATGCGGTCGGGGTAGGCGCGGCGGGCGCGGGTGAACCAGAAGTCCATCTTCTGCGCCCCCCAGCCCTGGCCGAGGCCGACGGTCATCAGCAGCGTCGGGGCGCCGACGTCGGTGGGGTCGGCGGCGTAGGCGGCCTCCAGCACCTTTTGGGCCTCGGCCAGCCGGGTGTGCAGCAGCAGCGCGCCCTGCAGCGTGACGGTGTTGCCCCAGCCGGTGCCCCGCGCGTCCCACGCCCAGTCGATCAGCGCGTTGCCCTCGAACACCGCCACGCCGGGGTGCTTGGGGAACGCCGCCCGCAGCGCCGGCAGCAGCTTCTTGAGCGTCGCCCCGCGGTCGCCCCCGGCCGAGACGTTGGCGTCGAGGGTCAGGCACCCCGTGGCGTAGGCGACGGAGAACGGCAAGTCCTTCTCCGCCAGCACCTTCGGCCACAGGTCGACCATCTGCGCCGCGTACCGCTTGGATCGCTTGGCCGCGTCGGGCGAGCGGGCGTTTACGTTGTACTTGGCGAACATCGCGCTCACCCGGCCCATCGCCATCACGCGGCGGTCGGCGGGGTAGTCGGACTTGTCGAACTTGTCGCACGCATAGTTGTAAATGTTCATCGCGGAGACCAGCCGTTCGGCATCAAACTCGCCTTCGGCGGCGCGTGCCTCAATTTTCACCGCGTCGAAGTAGAGCACCAGCGGGTCGTTGCAGGAGAGGTGGGCCGTGACGTACTGCAGCGTGTCGAACGCCCGCGCCGCCCGGTCCGGGTCGCGGCTGACGAACTCCTCGATGCCCTGGCGGGCCATCGCATCCCACGTGCGGTCGTGGATGCCCTTCAAGTCGTAGGCGTGCAGGGCGGTGCGGAGGTTCCACTGCCCGTCGGCCTCGACGGTGGCGAGGCGGGCGTCGCGGGCGCGGTCGATGGGCTTGAGCACCGTCACGACCGCCGCCAGCCGCGGGGCGGAAGGGTCGGACTTGGCCTTGGCGGCGTCGGCGGCCTGTTCGATCAGCGGCAGCGTTTCGGGCAGCGTGTTCATCAGCCACTCGGTGGCGAGGGCGCGCTTGGCCGGGTCCGCGCCGGTGGCGTCGGCGAGGTGGGCGGGGAGCCGCGCCGCCTCCTGCTCGGCCGACGGGGCGGCAACCGCGGCGGCGGGGCGGATCAGCAGCGCGGCGGCCAGCGAGAGCGCCAGCGCCGCCGGGGCCGCGGCGTGCGGGAAGTGCTTCATGCCCGGCAATCTACCGCGACGGCGGCGGGCGCGTCAACCCGATTCGACGGGCCATTTGGTGCAGAGGAGGTGCGCCAGAATGCCGGAACAAGCCGGCGTCTGAGCTTGCGAAGACCCGGGTCGTCGGGCGCAGAAGCGTTGCGGAGTTCCGAGTGCCCCTGCGCCGAGAACCCGGGTCTTCGCCTTCGGCTCAGACGCCGGCTTGTTCCGGCCCAGGGGCGGGCTTCTATTTGGCCTTTTCGGCGCACTCGCGGCGGGCGGCGGCGAGGGACTCGGGGGTGGCGTCGAAGGCGTCGGGGTCCGCCCGGTCGCCCAGTCGCTTGAACGCCTTGTCGGCCTCGGCCCACTGCCCGCAGCGGTAGGCCCACATCGCCCGCCGCGTCCGCAGCCACGCATCGTCGGGCCAGACCCGCAGCACGCCGGTGAACACGGCGTCGACGTCCGGCCAGACGTCCGGCAGGCGGTAGTAGGCGTCGGGATCGGGCGAGTCGGCGGCCATCTTCTCGTGGATGTAGACCAGTTCATACGGCGCGCCGCCGGCCCAGTTGCGGCCCGCCAAACACTCGCGGCCGAACGCCAGAAGTTGCTCGCGGCTGCCGCCCCACTTGGGCTGCAGGGTTTCGCGGCGGATCTCGTAGGGGTCTTGGATCAGGCCGAACGGCGGCCGGTCGGCGTCGGGGTCGGCCCGGACCGCCCGCGTGAACCACAGCTTCATCTGCGGCTCGGGGAAGTCGTTGCCCAGCCCCACCGACAGCATCATCAGCGGGTAGGTGACCTCCATCGGGTCGGCCTTCCACGCGGCGGTCATCACCGCGTCGGCCTTGTCCAGCCGCTCGCGCAGCAGCCGCCACCCCTCGGGCGTGACGGTGTTGGCCCAGCCGCCGCCCCGCGCGTCCCACCCCCACGCCACGAGCTGCGCCCCCTCGAACGCCTTCACGCCCGGATTGCCGGGATAGGTTCGCGCCAGCGCCGGCAGCACCGTGTCGTAAAGCACCTTGCCGCGGTCGGCCCCGTCGAGCGCCTGGGCGTCGAGCACCCAGCCGCCGATGCTGTAGGCGCGGTCGAACGGCAAATCGGGCGTTTTGAGCACCTCGGGCCAGAGCTCGAGCAGTTTCGCCGCGTCGGACTTCACCTGCGTCGCCAGCTTCGGGTCCATGGTGAGCATCTGGTAATTCTCGATGAACCAGCAGGACCGCCCGAGCGCCTCGGCCTTGACGAATGCCGGGTAATCGCTCTGCAACACGTGGAACCGCGAGGTGAGGTAGGCGTTGAACGAGCGGATCGGCCAGGGCTTGTCATTCCCCTTGCGCGACAGCTCGATGCCCTGCAGCAGCATCACCGTCGGGTCGGTGCAGTGCAGCACGGTGGCGGCGTGCTCGAGGGAGGCGACGGCCTTGGCGCGCTCGGCGGGGTCGGGGCTGTAGAACTGGCCGATCGCCTCGCGGGCGGCGGCGTCCCACGACGGGTCGTGCCAGCCGAACTTGTCAAAGGCGTCGAGGGCGGCGGTGCGGTTCCAGGCGGCCGTCTTGAACCGCGTGACGGCGCGGCCCGTGCGGATCTTGCCCAGGCGGCGGAGGGTGTCGAGGATCGGCGCGAGTTGCTTGCCGACCGGCGAGTCCGGCCCGGCGGCGGTGGCGGCGCGCTCGATGGCGGGCAGGGTGGTCGGGTAGGTGTTCAGCAGCCACTCGCGGGCGAGGGCGCGGGCGTCGGGGTCGGCGGCGGAGAGGGCCGCGACGCGGGCGTCGACGCCGGCGGCCTCCTGCTGCGGCGTCGGCCGGGCGAGGGCGGGCGCGGCGGCCAGGGCGAGCATCGCGGCGGCCGCGGCGAGTCGGTGGAGGGGGTGGCGGAGCAGTAGAATCATGCCAACCAGTTTAAGGATTTGGGCCGGGCGTCAACCCCCGGCGGCGGCAGCGGCCTTGGCGGCGGCCAGGCCGTCGGGGCCGCCGAACAGGGCCGCCACGCAGCGGTCGCCGAGTTGCTTGAACATCGCGTCGGCGATGGTCCACTGCCCGCACTTCCAGGCGAAGTAGGCGCGGGTGGATTGGTAGGTGGCGTCGTCGGGCCAGACCCGCAGCGGCTCGGCGGTGAGCTTGTCGAGGTCCGCCCAGACCGCCGGCTGGCGGTAGTACGCCTCGGGTTGGGCCGACTCGTTGGCGATCATGGCGTGGATGACGGCGAGTTGGTAGGGGATGAGGCCCCGCCAGTTCCGCCCCGCCAGCAGCCGGCGGCCGAAGGCGAGCATCTGGGCGTTGCTGCCGCCCCACTTGGGCTGCATCGGCCAAACCCGCGCGTCGAACGGCGTGCCCAGACCCTCGTACCGCGTGGGAATCATGTCCGGGTGGGCGGCGAGGGCGCGTCGGAACCAGAGGTCCATCCGCGCCGCCGGCCACTGCTGGCCGAGGCCGACCGCCATCAGGGCGATCGGGGCGCCGGGGTCGGCGGGATTCGCGGCGTAGGCGGCCTCGAGCACCTTGTCGGCCGCCGCCAAGCGGTCGTGGAACTTCGCCGCCCGGTCGGGCGTGACGGTGTTGGCGTAGCCGGTGCCCCGCGCGTCCCACGCCCACTGGACCAGCGCGTTGCCCTCGAACACCTTGACGCCGGGGTCGTTCGGGAAGGTTTTGGCGAGCGGCGGGAGCAGTTGGCCGAGCACGTCCTTGCGGTCGGCACCGGCGGCCACCCGCGCGTCGAGCGTCAGGTTCCCCGCCGCGAAGGCGGTCTGGAACGGCAGGTCTTTTTCCACCAGCATGGCGGGCCACACCGTCGCCACCATGTCCTGGCTCATCTGGTTCACCATTCCCCCGAACGGCGTGCCGGCCTTGATCAGCCCCCACTTGCTGATGAACGCGCACGTCCGGCCGAAGGTCATCAGCTTCCGGTCGGCGGGGTAGCCCGACCCGTGCATCCCGTTGCAGGCCGACAGGTAGGTGTTGAGCGTTGATTGGAACGCCTTCTGGTCGTGGCCGTCGAAGTGCTGCTCCAGCAGCAGCGCGTCGAAGTAATTGACCAGCGGGTCGTTGCAGTGCAACACGCTGGTGACGTGCTCCAGCGTGTCGAACGCCTCGGCCTTCTCCGCCAAGTCGAGGCTGACGGCCTGCTCGATGCCCCGCCGGGCCTCGGCGGCGAACTTGGGGTCGTGCGGGCCGGCCTTGTCGAACGCCGCCAGGGCCGTGCTGGGGTTCCACGCATTGAAGCGGTCGAGATCGGCCCGCTCGGCGAGGCGGATTTTGTCCAGCGGCTCGAGCGCCGCCAGCACCGACGCCAGCCGCTCGACGGCGGCGGGGTCGGCTTTGGGGTCGGCCTTCAGGTCGGCGGCGGCCTTTTCGATCAGCCCCAGCGTCGGCGGGGCGGTGTTCATCAGCCACTCGGCGGCGAGGGCGCGTGGCCGGGTCGGCGCCGGTGACGTCGGCGATTTTCGCCGGCAGCGCGGCCGCCTCCTCCGCCGCCGTCGGCATCGCCCCCGCCCGGCCGGCGCAGGCCATGACCCCGACGCACCCCAATATCGCGGCCCGGTGGATTACTCGCATGGGCGGAACCTACCGGCGCGGCGGGCGGGGGTCAACCGATTTCTGACTCATTCCTCCCACAGCCGGCCGGACTGGTCGACGTGCAGGGTTCGGCCCGCGGCGGTGGCGGTGGCGGTCCAGCCGGCGGGGGTTTTGGCGAGGGTGGTCGGCACGTCCGACGGGGGGAGGTTCAGGGCGTCGAGGGAGGTTGAGGGATGCTCCCGCATTGCTTCCCAGACGGCCATGAGGCGGTTGCGGGCGGGGAGGGACAACAAGGGAGGAGCGGGTGAGGGATGGGCAGGTGGGTGGGGGTGGTGGGAGAAGTGGGGGTGGGCGGATGGGGGTTGATTGGTGAAGTGAACGTAGCCCCACGTCGCGGGGCGGTGCATGTCGATCACGCCCTGCGGGCTCCAGACCCAGTTCGATTCGTGCTGGTCGGGCGGGGCTTTGACGTACCGGCCTTGCTCGACGGCGTAAACCCACTGCACGCGGGAGAAGTTGACGCGCCAGTCGGTGCCCTCGGGCGGGGGGGCCGGGGCGTTGGGGTTGCCGCCGAAGCGGGCGAGGGCGGCGAAGGGGATCGCCATCTCGACCGTCCAGCCGGCGTCGGTGTCGGACGAATCGTTCAGCGTGCCGTCGACGTGAACGGCGGTCCGCAAACCGGGGAGGTTGTCCGGGTCGATCGGTTTGCCGCCGGCGCGGTAGGGGGCGGGCAGGGTGAGCTCCCAAATGGTGTTGAGGGCGTTGAGCTCGATCTCGTGATAGTTGAAGTTGTCGCCGTCGGGGTCGAGGAAGAGTTCGAAGTCGTTATCCCTGAAGATCACGCTGTTGCGAACCGTGATGGCGGCGTTGACGTGGGGCTCGGCGAGCTCGGCGAGGACGTAGAAGTAGCGGTCGTCGTGGCACATTTTCACCCGCGTGCGGAGGCGCGGCGGGGGCTTGGCGGCGCCCTCGATGTCGACGAAATCGTCCGTCCACGGCACGCGCTTCCACGCCGGATCGTCGCCGCGGCCGGTGAGGGCGATCGGGCCGGGCACGCGGTGGCAGAGGTAGCGGCGCGGCGAGGCGGCGGCGGCGGCCAGCACGTCGGGCGAGATCGGCGTCGGGGGCGGCGGGGGAGGCATTGGGGTCGCCGGCAGGGTCAGCAGGAGGAGGGGCAAGATCACGGGCACGGCGGCACTTTACGGCGGGCGGGAGCGAAAAATAACCGGCCCGGAAATTAGGCCGTTCCTTCCCCGCTTAAGGCGATCTAGTTTGCGCCCTTGCCCCCCACCCTCGGACCCGCCGCAACGGTTGCGGCGGGCGGCGGGGCCGGGGCGGGTGCTCACACCGAGGTCACGTCATGTTCCTTCACGAAATGGTCCCATCGCTGCTCGCGCAGCTCCCGGCGGGGGCGCTCGCCAAGTCCGCCGACGCCATCATCCAGGCCGACTCTGCCCTGCGGATGACCCTGTTCCAGACGATCGTGAAGTGGAGCTTTTCCTTCACCTTCATCGGCATGGCCGTCGCCACGGTCTTCCTGCTCATCGAGAGCACCCGCGTGGCGGCGGGCCACCGGCTGTCGATCCTCGTCGGCGGGCTGATCACCTTCGCCGCCACGATCAGCTACTACTACATGAGCACGACGTGGGTCCCCGGCCACTACTACGTGACCGAGTTCCGCTACGCCGACTGGACCATCACCACGCCCCTGCTGCTGCTCAAGCTCTGCGCGATGGCCGGCAAGCGCCGCGTCGGCAACGGCACGATGATCGCGCTGGTGTCGGCCGATTTGTTCATGATCATCACCGGCTACATCGGCGAGCAGGCGATCAACCTCCGCGGCGCCGCGGGCATCCTCGCGGGCAACACCGCCCTGCCGCTGTGGATGTTCCTGTTCTCCTGCGTCGGCTGGCTGGCCGTCATGGCGATCCTGTTCGGCCCGGTCAAGGGCGCCGCGCTCGACGCCGAGCCGGAGGAGCGCAACGCCGTCAACGCCATGATCCTGTTCGTGGTCGTCGGCTGGGCCGTCTACCCGCTGGGCTACCTGTTCCGCCTCTACTGGGCCCCGTTCGGCTACGTCGGCGACCTGACGCAGCTGCTGTGGAACGTCGGCGACTTCACGAACAAGGCGATCTACGGCTACGTCGCCTGGACCGCCGCCCAGGCCGTCACCGAGCGCCTCTACGGCCCCCGCGGCGAGCGCGCCCCGGCCGCCAACCGCGGCATGAATGACGGCGGGATGTCCGGCGGCCGCGTGGTCGAGCCGCCCGTCGGCAGCCCCGTCGGCAGCCCCGTCGGCACGCCGGCGATGGGCACCACCGTGGAGGCGTAAGTGCCCACCCGCGACGCCGACCTTCTCATCGCCGGCGCCGGCCTCGCCGGCCTCAGCCTGGCCGTCGCGCTCGCCACCGCGGGCGCGACGGCCGACCGGCGCGTGCTGATCGTCGACCCGCGCCGCAACTTCCCCCGCGACCGCACCTGGTGCTACTGGGACGTCGACCCCGCGCCCCACCCCTTCGCCGCCTGCGTGTCGAAGCGGTGGCCGCGGTGGCGCGTCGCCGACGGCGGGGCCGGGGTCGAGCGGTCGGCCGCCGGCCTGTCCTACTGCCACATCGCCGGCGACGCCTTTTACGCCGCCGCGTTGGAGCGGCTGGGGCGCGACCCGAACGTCGAACTCCTGCTGGGCCAATCCGTCCGGTCGCTGGACGATTCGCCCGACGTCGTGACCGCGACGCTGGACGACGGCTCGACGCTCCGCGCGTCGCACGCCTTCGACTCGCGCCCGCCCGCCGCAACGGCGACCAAGGTAGCTGCGGACCAACGGTCCGCAGTCTTCGCCCCGACCGACGCGGACTGCGGACCGTTGGTCCGCAGCTACCCATTCTTGCGCGTGCCCGACGTCCGCTTCTCCCAGCAGTTCGTCGGGCACTTCGTCCGCACCGGCCGGCCCGCGTTCGACCCGGAGTCCGTCACGCTGATGGACTTCCGGGTCGAGCCCGTCGCCGGCGCGATCCGGTTCGTCTACGTCCTGCCGTTCGACGAAACCACCGCGCTGGTCGAGGCGACCACGATCGCCGAATCGCCCGTGCCGGACGCGGCGCACGCGGCGGTGATCGGCGAGTACCTGCGGCGCGTCGTCGGCGTCGAAAACTGGCAAGTCACCGGCACCGAGCGCGGCGCGATCCCGATGACCACGGTGCCGCGGCGCGTGGCGGTCTCGCCGCGCGTGTGGCGGATCGGGCTGGCCGGCGGGCTCGCCAAGCCGTCGACGGGGTACGCCTTTCTGGCCGTGCAGCGGTTCAGCCGGTCGGCGGCGGAGTCGATCGCGCGGCACGAGGTGGATGATCGGCCGCTGCTCGCGCCGCCGGCGGTGCGGGCGGGGGTGGCGACGGCGCTGGACCGGGTGTTCCTCGCCCGCCTGCGGCGCCGGCCCGACCTCGCGCCGGCGCTGTTCGCCCGCCTGTTCGCCGCCGCCGACCCCGCGGCGCTGGTCCGCTTCCTCTCCGACCGCGCGACGCCGGCCGACGTGGCAAGGGTGATCGCGGCCCTGCCCAAACTCCCCTTCGCCGCCGAGGCCGCCCGCTCGTGGCGACTCTGGGCGCGACGCACGCCACACGATAAAATGCCTCCCCAAGTAGCCGGGAGCGGAAGCCCCGGTCTTCGGCCGGACACTTCTCCGTCTTCGACAAACTTCCTCGCGCGTCAAACCGGGGCTTCCGCTCCCGGCTACTAAGGGGGCACTTGTTCAATCCGCCGGCCCAACCTTTGGACGCCTGGGAGGCCCGCCACACCGTCGCGCTGCTCGCGTTCACGCTCGCGGCCGTCGCGCTCCTACGGGCTGGCGTGGCGGTCCCGCCGGCGGCGCAAATCGCGGGCCTGGCAATCGCCGTCGCGGTGCTCGGCCTGCCGCACGGGGCGTTCGACGCGGTGATCGGCGAGGACCTGCTCCGCCCGACGCTCGGCCGATCCTGGGGCGTCTGGTTCACCGCCGGCTACCTCGGGCTGGCCGGGGGGGTGATCGCGCTATGGGTCATCTCGCCGCTCGCGGCACTGTGGGCCTTCTTCGCCGCCGCCGCGTGGCACTTCGGCACCACCGACGCCCGGCGGGCCGACGCGCCGTCCGGCCTCGCGTGGGCCGTCGAGGCGGCGGGGCGGGGGGCGATGCCGATCGCGCTGCCGGCGGCCTACCACCCCGCGGAGACGGCGGCGATCCTGCGCGCCGTCCTGCCGGGGCCGACCGGGTTCCTCACCGCCGACGCCGTGGCGGCCGCGGCGGGGTGGGCCTGCCTTCTGGTGATCCCGGTCCTGCTGGCGGCGTTCGCGTGGCACGCCAGGGCCGCCCTGACCGCCAAATCGCCGGCGGCGCGTCAGTCGAACGCGCTGGCGGCGTTCGAGCTCGTCGCGCTGGTGCTGCTGTTCGCGGCCGCGCCGGTGCTGGTCGGGTTCATCCTCTACTTCTGCGGCTGGCACTCGCCGCGGCACGAGTTGCACCTGGTGTCGCGGGTGAACCCCGGCCGCCCGTGGGCCGGGCTGCGCGAGGTGTTGCTCCGCTCCCTCCCCGCGACCGGCCTGACGGTGCTGCTGGCCGCCGGCGCGTTCTGGCTGCTGACCCGATCCGGCCCCCCGACCGCCGCGACGCTGCGGGTGGTGTTCATCGGCCTGAGCGCGCTCACGGTGCCGCACATGGTTTTGGAGGTGCTGGCGGACGGTTCTTTAATAGCCGGAGGCGGAAGCCCCGGTTTCCTGCCGGGGAAGCGTGCCGAACCGGGCACCGCTTCCCGCCGAAAAACCGGGGCTTCCGCCTCCGGCTATTAAAGACGGATCGACTCACCCGCGCCGCCGCCGATTCAGGCCGAGGCCGGCGAGGCCGAGCAGGCCGAGCAGGGCGAGCGAGGCCGGTTCGGGGACGGCGGTCAGGCGGAAGATCCGGCCGGTGCCGAGGGTGGGGTTGAAAATATTGCCGGTGCCGAAACTGACGACGTAGAGGTTGCCGGCGTGGTCCTCGCCGAAGCTGGTGATGCCGCCGAAGTTCGAGCCGGCCAGACCCTTGATGAGCGCGGTGACGTCGGTCACGTCGGTGGCGTTCGAGCCGTCGAAGAGGGCGGGGTCGGTGGCGGGGTCGAAGGCGAAGGTGGTGATCTTGCCGTTGACGAAGTCGGCCGAGAAGTACTTGCCCTGCAGCTCGGCGATCGGCCCGCGGTAGACGTAGCCGCCGGTGATGGATTTGAAGCCGTCGGCGTGGTCCTGCTCGAAGATGGGGTCGATCGCGCCGTTCCTGGCGGTGCCGACGCTGGCGATGGCGCCGGGGGTGGCGACGGTGCCCTCGCGTCGGCCGAAGCCGAAGTCCTGGCCGCCGGTGCCGTTGGGGAGGAAGTCGACCTCCTCGCGGGCGTTGAAGCCGACGTCGCCGACGTACAGGTCGCCGGTGGCCCGGTCGAAGCTGGCGCGGTAGGGGTTGCGGAGGCCGTAGGCGAAGACCTCGCCGAGCGCGTTCGACTGGCCGACGAACGGGTTGGCGGCGGGGATGGCGAAGTTCTTGTTCGGGTCCGACGGGTAGGCGTCGGGGGCGGCGGGGTCGACGTTCACCCGCAGCACCTTGCCGAGCACCACATTCTTGTTCGCGGCGTTGTTGGGGTAATTCGCCTGGTCCGCCTGCACGCCGCCGTCGCCGGTGGTGATGTAGAGTTCGTTGCGGGCCGCGCCGGTCGCGCCGGGCTTGAAGCCGACCCAGTCGACGGTGTGCTGGGTCTGGATGTTGTCATACTTCAGGATCGTGCGCGTGGCGACGGGCGAGCCGGTGGCGGGCTTGCGGTACTCCTGCACGACGTTGGTGTTGCCGACGAGGCTGGTGACGTAGAACAGGCCGTTGGTCTGGTAGTTGGGGTGGAAGGTCATCGCCTGCACGCCGCCGTCCTGCACGGCGTTGCCGCCGATGTTGAGGAAGGTGCTCTTGGCGCCGGTGGCCGGGTTGACCTTGGCGATGTCGCCGAGGGTGCTGTTCGTGCCGACGCGCTGCACGACGTAGAGGTTCGTGTCGTCGCCCGGCGCCTGGGTGACGTAGGTCGGCTGGTTCAGCCCGGTGGCGACCGTGTCGACCGTGAAGGCGGCGCGGGCGGCGGGGCTATGAACGGCGCACGGCACGGCGGCGCACGCCAAGGCGATCATCCCCTTGCGGAACGTGGTACGGCTCACGAGATTCTCCTTCCGCCGAACGCCGCGGGCGGGCCGGGGCGCGGCCTGTACGACTCCCCGATTGGCCGGCGGCAACCCTCCGCCAGTGGGGCCAGCGTAACGGATGAAGATCCACCCTGTCAAGAGATTGTTTGCCGGGCCGGCCGCGGGGAGGATCCACGAATCCGCACGAATCAGACACAAATGCAGAGGCGAGCGCAGAGAAGACCACCGCCGGCACCCAGCCCTCACTTTCTATTCTTCTTTTCGTGCCTTATTCGTGTTCCTTCGTGGACAGCCGCAGGCCCAGACCGTCTATATTGTTTCACCACGCACCACGCACCACGCACCACGCACCACGCACCACGCACCCAGGACTTTCCCATGGACGTCTTCTGGTCCACCGTCTACCCGATGGAGGTCTACGCCGATTACCACATGCTCTACAAGGAGCCGCGCCCGCTGCTGGCCGAACTGCTGCCCGAGCGCGGCAGCGAGAACCCCCACGACTTCTTCGCCTGCCCCGCCTTCCACAAGCACGCCGCCAACACCTTCGTCGTCCGCAGCGCCCTCGGCGCGGCCGTCAAAATCAGCAACGACGGCTTCGCCCCGGCCGACTCCAAATCGGACCTGACCGCCCAACTCTTCTCCTACATGCACCCCACGCGCAAGGGCTTCCGCACGATCCTCTTCGACCACCGGATGCTCTTCTTCGCCGACGCGCCGGTCACGCTCGCCACCTACCCCGCCTTCATGCACCGCACCGAGGTGCAGACGAAGCTGACCTACATCCCCGCCGCCTACGACGCCGCCCGCTGGCTCCGGCCGATCCAGGGCACCTACGAGATTCCCGAAACCGAAAAACTGCTGAAAATCAATGAGGGCGACCCGCTCTATTACGCCAAGTTCGAGACGAATGAGAAGGTCCGACTCCGCCGCTTCCAACTCACGCCCGAGCTCCAGGGCGTCGCGCACGGCTGCGTCCACTACAAACTCTTCCGCCCGAAATCCTCGCTCGACCGCGTGTACCAGGCCTTCAGCGAATCGAAATTGGAAAGCCGGGTGCTGAAATTGATCAAAGACAATCTGCTCGAGTAGCGCACGCGACGCCGGGCGAGACGACTACGCCCCGCACCACGCCCGCCACATCGCGCGGTAGGCCGCCTCCAGGTCCGCCACGAACGCCGGGGCGTCGCCCAGCGGCGAGTCCGCCACCCGCCCCCGCAGCCCGGCCCGCAACTCGGCCAGCGCGGGCAGATCACTTGCCAGCCGGACCGCGACTCCGACGTACGCCTTGACACTCTCCGCCGCCAGGTGCCCCAGGCCGACCGCCGCCAGGTGCGCCAGCCCCCGCCGGGCGGCGAAGCGGTCGCCGGCCAGCGCGACCGACGGCACCCCCATCCACAGCGCGTCGCACAGCGTGTTGTCCCCGTTGAACGGGAACGGGTCGAGCCCGACGTCGACCCGGTTATGCAGCGCGAAGTATTCCGCCCGCGGCCGCCGGCCGGCGACCTCGACCCGGCCGGGGTCGATGCCGTGGCGGGCGAACCGCCGGGCCGTGTGTTCATCCCCCGCCGCCCCGAGCAGCAGCAGCCGCGAGCCGGGCACCGCCGCCAGGATCGCCGACCACGTTTCCACCACCGCGTCCGTGACCTTCACCAGGTTGTTGAAGCACCCGAACGTGACGAACCCGTTCCCGACCGCCGGCGGAGGCCCCACATCGGGCGCGCCGTCGAACGGCCGGTAGCACCACGCGACGCGCGGCAGCCGCCACAGCTTCTCGGAATGGAACGCCTCCGCCCCCGGCCCCCCCGGCGGGTCGCTCGCCGCGTCGGTCAGGCGGTGGTCGATGGTCCGCAGCCCCGTGGTGCCGCAGTAGCCGAAGGCCGACACCTGCACCGGCGCGGGCCGGCGGGCGAAGACGCCCAGGCGGTGGTCGCCGAAGTGCCCGGCGCAGTCGACGAGGACGTCGATGCCGTCGGCCCGCACTTTCGCCGCGACCTCATCATCGGTCAGGCCCGGCAGGTCGACCCACCCGTCGGCCAGGCCGCGCAGATGATGGCCCACCGCGTCGGGCGCCTCGACGCCGCTGTAGCAGATCGCCTCGAACCGCCCGCGGTCGTGCCCGGCCAGCACCGGCTCGAGCAGCCGGCCGATCGGGTGGTCGCGGAAGTCCGGCGAGACGTACCCCACCCGCAGCCGCCGGTCGGGGTCGCGGTTGTTGGGGAACTGCGGGTCGGCCGGCGCGTGCGGGTCGGTGTGAACCTCCGCCCACGCCCGCGCCGCGGCGTACAGCTCCCGCGGCCCGTTCGCCGGGTCGTAGTGCAGGGTGAATAGCAGCTCGCTGCCGACGGCGGCGAGGTCCGGCGCGAGGTCCGCCGCCCGCCGCCGGGCCGCGACGGCCTCGGCGGTCCGGCCCGCGTCGGCGTGAAGGGACCCGAGCAGCCGGCGCGGCCGGAAGTCGCCGGGCCGCAAATCGGCGGCGACTTCCGCGGCGGCGGCGGCCTCGGCGGGGCGGTCCAGCGTGCGGAGCGTCTCGGCCCCCAGCAGGCACGCGTCGAAGTAGGCCGGGTCGATCTCGCACGCCCGCACCGACGCCGCCAGCGACTCCTCACGCCGCTTGAAGTGGCCCAAAACCACCGCCAGATTGTGGTGCGCCGGCGCGAAGCCAGACCCGTCCACCACCGCCCGCTCGGCCGCGGCCAAGGCCTCATCCCACCGCCCGGCCTCGGCCAGCGCCCCGGCGTGGTTGGCCGCGAACTCCGCCGCCGCCGGGTCGCCGGGAGGGAGCAGGCCGGCCGACTCCCCCAGCAAGTCAGCCGCGGCCTTAAGGTGCCCGCACTCGCGCGCCAGCAGCCCCAGCAGGTGCGTCGCGTGCGCCCGCCGGACCACCGGCTCAGTCGTGTCGGCCCACACCCGCCGGTAGACTCGCTCGGCCTCCACCCGCCGCCCCGCCCGCTGCTCGGCGAGGCCGGCCAGCAGGTCGGGGCCGGGGATGTCGGCGGGGGAGGACATGGGAGTCACAACCTTTCGGCAGACCTAGCGGCACTTCGACTTTGGAGCGTAATTACATATACGTCTCTTCCTTCCATTTTTTTATCATTTTTTCTGAATTTTTTTTTTGCGCTTATTCTTTTCTAGGGCTTTTTCGTACTCTCATTGTGAGCCGCAGGAGGTGCAGGGCGACGAACTTCTCTTACAGAGAGCCTAGGGTCATACTGGCCAAAGACTGGCTCGTACCTTCCATCCTTCATTCTTTTGAGGAATAACAGGTAATTTGGAGTTCCCAGAGAGGCCACGTCGCCTCTTTCGGATTCGGTGCGGCCCGAATTTGCAGCCTCTTTATTTATCTCGAATCGCAATAACATTGGCCCGTTCGTGGTGTACGGGTTGCCGGGGAGGTTGAAGTGGAGGAGGGTGATGCTCCCGTCGACTTTGCCCTTCAGCACCGCCTCGACGGCGAAGTTCACCTCTTCGGCAACAGCTTGATATATCTTCAATTGATCTGGAGGAGTATCGCGCGCAGGTTTTATCGAGCTCACTGCGGCAACGACTACAGCATCCGACTCTTGGAGAAGCCGGCCATACGTCCAGGCTTCAATCTGCCTACCCAGCGATTGGCAGTATATCAAAAAACTGATAAAAAATGCGAATATGCACGTGAATTGCCATTTCATAATGCCACTCCTCATACTTCCCTCGATACTTTTAACACTCTAGCTGTTAAGAGTATCAAGGTTTGTGATGCCCTGAATGTCGTAGAATTTTAGCTTCCCCTTTGCCAGATGCTCTGATGCAGCGGAAGCTACGGGCGATCCGTCCGCGCGGCTCCAGAACGCGCCGTAGTTGTTCCATTTGTACCCCCAGCTAAACGAGTTGAGATTTGCAATTTCTCCCGCTTTTCGAGTCTCCAGCCTGAAGTAGCGACTAATTCCCCCCAACCAACTCAATTGGGTGGTGTCGCCGTTCGGCAGAATGGCGATTCTACCTACGGCCGCAGAACCTCCTTGATGGTCAAAGTGCTTGGCTAGACCGTTCTTGCTGCCGTCGACGACCTTCAAGCCTTGCCAATCCCAGTTTGTATCAACTTCCCACTTTCCCCCAGAATCAACAACTACAGGGTCGGCACCGGGAAGCGCAGCCAGAACTTGAGGCCGCGTAAGATTTGTTTTGTCCCAATCAGTCAAGGACGTGGAGCTATTTATCGTTTGCCTGATCTGAGCTTTATCCAGATGCTCCCCTTGAACTTCGATTGCCACATCAAAGTCGTACCCTCCGACCCCGTTGATGCTACCTTCTGCAATTCGCTTTACGGAAAACGATTTAACCGAGACATTGTCATCAACATCCCCTCCCTTCTTCGGCCCAGCCGGTACCGTGGCCGGCCCCGTCGCGGGGGCCGTCGCCGGCTGCGTAGTCTGCCCGTCGTACATGTATGGGCTGCCCGGGTAGGGGCTGCCGCCGGTCAACTGCATGAAGACCGTCTCCAGCCCTTCGGCGTCGAGGTCGTCCAGCACGTCGAGCTGGATCGTCGCGGCGTCCGTCACTGCCACCGTCCCCGACGGCGTGACGTAACGCGCCCCCGGCTTGGCCGTCCCCGACATGATGTAAGTCACGTCGAGCGGCGTGTTGACCGCACCGCCCCTGCGCCGTATGGTGAACTTCAGCGGGTCGGCGGCCTCGCCCGCGGCGTTCTCCGTCCCGTGCGGGTCAGTCGCCTCCAGGGAGACGACCGGCGGGCTGTCGTCGATGTACACGAACCCGAAGTTCCCCGCCCCCCTGTAGGTGCCCGCGCCGCCGGTGATCGTCGCGCGGACCTCCTCCTGCCCCTCCACCTCGTTGTCCGCGGTCGCGCGGAACGGCACGAGGACCGTGGAGTGGTCCGCGAGCTGCACGGAGTGGTTCTCGACCAGCGGGCCGCTGTAGTCCTTGCCCGGCGTGGCGGCGGGAATGCCCGAGCCGACGTGGCTTCCCCCCAGCTGGTAGCTGACGGTGACGGGCGAGGTGTCGGCGTTGCTCCCGTAGTTGCAACTGGTGAGCGAGAACGCCAGCCACCCGTAGAGGCGGGGGCCGCTAAAGGCGGTGTTGCTGTTCGGCTCGGCCGCGCCGCCCTCGGAATAGCCCCCGCTGCTCCCGTAGACGATGCCCGAGACGCCGGCGATGGGCAGGGGGCGGTCCTCCGACGCCGGCCGCGCCAGGGCGGCGTCGGCGTCCCAGGCGACCGGTTGCGCCTCGGCCCGCGGGGCGGCGGTGGTGGAGAAGAAGCCGGCCGTGTCGTCGGCCGCGCCGGAGGGCACAGCCGAGGGCGCGGCCATGACGCCGGAGAGGGCGAGGGAGATGTTGGGCACCACGATCGAGCCGTCCGGCCGCTCGTACGCGCCCGCCAAAGGTCAGCGGGTCGAACGTCATCGGCTCCGCGCTCAGCAGCCTCCTCGGCTCCAGCGGCTCGATCAGCGCGCGGGCGGGCAGGGCCTTACACATGGACGGGGGGGGGGGGGGTGGAGGGCCGCAGGGCGCGGAGGGCAGCGAGCACCAAGCGCGGGTGGAAGCGGTGGGTCATTTCGGGCCTTGGCGGAAAGTGGTGGAGATGCAAGTGGCGTAGGCATTGTGCCGGGGCGGGCCTGGGAATGCAAGGGCAAAATCCGGGGAATCCGAGAATCTTTTCCGGGGCGTCCTCGCGGCCCGCCCGGCACCGCGGAAGGCGGGTCCCGGCCGGTCCGGGAGTCGGCTCGTCGGCGAACGCACGCCGCCCGCCGCGCCGGGTGGCGGGGCGGGGCGGGCGGCGGGGGTGAAAGGTGCGGGCGGGGTCGCTATGCCGTGCGCCGCCGGCGCATCAGCAGCATTCCGCCGAGGCCGACGAAGGCCAGGCTCGTCGGCTCGGGGACGAAGCTCAGGTCCGGGGCGCGGCGGAAGAGGGTCGCCTGCTCGTAGTCGTAGGCGATGCCCAGCAGCTTTTGCTCGCCGAGGAGCTCGTCGAAGAACTGGATGCCCATGGGGGTGCCGTCGGGCAGGTAGCCCATGGGGACGCTGATGGACGGGGCGCCGAGGATGTTGCCCTCGAGCCGGCCGAGGAGGCTGCCGAAGCTGAGGAACTTGCCGGGGTTGGCGGGGTCGGGCACGGCGTAGGGGTCTTTGGTGCCGTCGGGGAGGATGGAGGTTTGCAGCGGCACGACGTCGGCGTAGGTGGGGGCGGTGAAGGCGTCGATGTGGGTGATGCTCGACTCGTCGATGTCGGTGGTGGCGGGGTCGTCGACGAGGTTCGGCGTGCGCATGAAGTTCTCGTACTGCGAGCGGCGGAGGTCGGCGAAGGCCTGCAGGGCCTGGATGGCGTCGGGGTTGTCCGGCACGCCGTCGCCGTTGGCGTCGCCGAAGCCGGCGGCCTTGCCCTGCTCGAAGAGGGTGGCGAGGAAGGTGATGTTGCCGGCCGCGCCGGTGTAGGTGACGGCGCCGGTGGTGGCGTCGACGCGGCGGGTGCCGAGGGGGCTGAGGGGGCTGCCCGCGCCGGCATCGACGCCGGCGCGGAGGGCGGCGGCGAAGTCGCTGATGTTCTTGATGGTGGGGTTGTTTTCCCCGGCGATCACGGCGTTGTAGTAGTAGGCCGCCGACGTGCTGTTCCAGTCGAACGACGGGGCGTTGCGCATGGTGCCGTCGGGGTTGGTGACGACGGTGCTGGGGAAGGTGAAGCCGAAGCCGTCGACGGTCGCGCCGCCGCGGGCGTTTGACCGGCCGATGGTGTTGTAGTAGTTCTGCGCCGCCGGCTCGTCGACGTAGACGATGGTCGCGCCCTGGGCGCGGAGGGTGTCGAGGGCGCGGTTGAAGCCGGCGAGGACCAGGGGGTGGACGTTGCCCTCGTAGGCGACGTCGCCGCGGTTCGCCATGTACTTCGGGACGGCGAGGACCTTGCCCTGCAGGGCGGTGTCGGAGAGGGAGGCGCGGTAGTCCGCCGGCCGCTCGGTGCCGGGCAGGGCGCCGGGGTAGGGGGGCGTGTTATTGAAGAGGTTGGTGGGGCTGGCGGCGACCAGGGCGTTCATGCCGTAGGCGATGTCGGTGACGGTTTTGCCCATGGGGCCGACGACGTCGCGGTAGGGGCTGAGGGGGAAGGTGCCGCCGGGGTCGATCAGGCCGATGCTGGTCTTGAGGCCGACCAGCGCGTTGTGGTTGGCGGGCACGCGGATGCTGCCGCCGGTCTCGCCGCCCATGGCGAGCATGGCGAAGTTGCTGGCGAGGCCCGCCCCCGAGCCGCTGCTGCTGCCGCCGGGCGTCCGCTTGGGGTTGTAGGGGTTCAGCACCACGCCGTTGGCGTTGTCGATGCCGTTGTACGAGTAGGCCATCGTGCTCAGGGCGGCCTTGCCGATGATGATCGCGCCGGCCTTCTTGAGCTGGCTCACCGAGAAGGCGTCATTCGGGGCGACCAGGGTGGTCGCGCCCGGCACGTTGGCCCCGTTCAGGATGCTCACGCCGTTCGTGGTGGTCAGCCCCGCCACGTCGTAGGAGTTCTTGATGATCATCGGCACGCCCAGCAGCGGGTACTGCGTGGTGGTCGCCCCGCCCTTGATGAGGCCGTCGACCCGCGCCGCCTCGCTCAGGGCCGCGGGGTTGATCTGGGCGATGGCGTTGATGCCCGTGAGGCTGCCGCGGTTGTAGGTCTGGATGCGGTCCAGATATTGCTGCACGACCGCGACGCTGGTGGTGGCGCCGCTGGAGTAGGCGGCCTCCAGGTCGGCGATGTTCTTCTCGACCACGTCGAACGCCGCGAAGACCGACGGCGCCGACGAGGAGAGCACCCCGACCGCCGCGACGGCGGCGAGCAGCGGGGCGCGGCGAAGCGGCTGGTGCGCGGCGCGAACGGACGGCCGGCCCGCCGCGGGGCGGGGTGAGGAGGCGGTGGACATGTGAGGTTTTCCCGTGGGCGTCTTCGTCGGCCCGCCCGCCGACCCGCGGCGGCGCGACCCGACCCTATCCGCCGCGGCGATCGCGCCCCCTGTAGGCAATGATCCCGCGGCGAACGACCGATAATCAATCGGCGTGCCACGCTGGGGAACGGGGTGAGGTGGGCGGGCTACGCCGGGCGGAAATCCACGAGCAACCGGCCAACCTGTCGGGCCGACCCGGCGGGGGGAGGGTGTCTTCCTACGATTTTTCGACGCTTTCCGGCCTTAGACAACCCTAGTCGCTCCTGTGTCGACGTGATGGCGGGGCGTTGTGCGACAATTTTTACGACCTGTAACTTCCTACGCCGCCGTGATTCGAAACACGGCGGCGGTCCGTCCGAGTGGCTAAAAACCGGGATACCGACCCGCCACGGCTTCTTTTGCGGGCAGTGCTGCGGACGGCAGAACCGCCGCCGCCCGCCGCCGCCCGCCGCCGCCCGCCGCCGCCGCCCGCGGCTTCGCAGCGAATAGAGACTGCCGCAAACGCGACCGGGGCTTCCGCTCCCGGCTGCGTTCGGTCGCCCCTCTTTTTTTGCGAAGCCGCAAGCGGCGCATCGAAGCCTCGGGCGGCGGACTCTTCACCTTTACAGCGTCGCGCCGATCAGTACAATCGAATTGTTGATCCGATGACCTCTTCCGCGGAGCCCCCAGATGACGCCCCTGATCCCGACCGTCGCCCTCGTCGCCGCCGCCTGGTTTGCCGCCGCCGCGGTCGCCGCGCCCTCCACCCGGCCCGCGGCTGAGGCCGGCGGCGTGACGACGGTTGCGACGCCCACGGTCGACGCGACCAACGCCTTCTACGTCTCCAACCGCCCGCCGCTGGCGAAGAACCCGCTGATCAAGCTCCCCATCGGCAGCATCACGCCCAAGGGGTGGCTCCGCGGGCAGCTCACCCGCATGGCGGACGGCATGACCGGCCACCTGCCGGAGGTCAGCCCGTGGTGCGACATCAAGACCAGCGCCTGGGCCAGCCCCACCGGCGCGGGCGAGTACCCGTGGGAGGAGGCGCCCTACTGGCTCAAAGGCTTCGGCGACCTCGGCTACGTCCTGAAGGACCAGCGCATCATCGACGAGAGCAAGCGGTGGATCGACGGCTTCCTCGCCGGCCAGATGGACGACGGCTACCTCGGCCCCCGCGTCAACGTCGAGACCAAGGACAAGCCCGTCGGCCTCGCCGGCGGCACCGAGAAGCTCGACCTCTGGCCCAACATGATCATGCTCAACGTCCTGCAGTCGCGCTACGAGGCGACCGGCGACCAGCGCATCCTCGAGGCCATGACCAAGTACTTCCGCTGGCAACTCAACCTGCCCGAAGACAACATCCTCCCCGGCTACTGGGACCGCATGCGCGGCGGCGATAACCTCGAGAGCATCTACTGGCTCTACAACCGCACCGGCGACAAGTTCCTGCTGGAGGCGGCGCAGAAGGTTCACAAGTCCACCGCCCCCTGGAGCAAAACCGTGCCCAACTGGCACGGCGTGAACATCACCCAGGGCTTCCGCGAGGGCGTCATCTGGAGCCTGCAAAGCCACGACGCGAGTGATAAAGCGTCGGCCGAGCGGAACTATGACGAGGTGATGGGCAAGTATGGTCAAATGCCCGGCGGCATGTTCGCCGCGGATGAGAACGCACGCGAGGGCTACGCCGACCCCCGCCAGGCCGCCGAGACCTGCAGCATGGTCGAGTTCACCCACAGTTTCCAGATGCTGACGGAGCTGACCGGCGACCCGCAGTGGGCCGACCGGTGCGAGGACGTCGCCTTCAACAGCCTGCCCGCCGCCCTCACCGCCGACATGCGCGGGCTGCACTACCTCACCGCCGCCAACGACGTGGCCCTCACCACGGCGGACAAGAATCCGGGCATCCAGAACGGCGGCAACATGTACGCCTACACGCCCGACGGGAACCCCAACCGCTGCTGCCAACACAATCACAGCCACGGCTGGCCGTACTATGCGGAGAACCTCTACCTGGCGACGCAGGATAACGGCTTGGCCGCCGTGCTGTACGCCCCGAGCAGCGTCACCGCAAAGGTCGGCGCGGCGGGGAGTGAAGTGACGATTGATCAGACCACCGCGTATCCCTTCAACGGCACGATCAACTTCAAGATTTCCGCCGAGTCGCCCGCCGCCTTTCCCATGCTCTTCCGCGCCCCCGGCTGGGCAAAATCGGCCACGCTGAAGATCAACGGCGCCGAGCAGCCGGTCGACTTCAAGCCGGATTCCTATATTGCAGTGAACCGCACCTGGGCCGACGGCGACAGTGTTGAGTTGACCTTCCCCACGCCGGTCCGCGTGAAGACGTGGGCCGAGAACAAGGACGCCGTCAGCGTCTACAAGGGCCCGCTCGCGTTCTCGCTGAAGATCGGGCAGGACGCCAAGCCGTTCTGGAACAAGAAGGGCCGGACGATCGAGTGGGTCGGCGACGAGATCACGCCGACCACGCCGTGGAATTACGGCCTGGTGCTCGACGCGGGCGACCCGGCATCTTCGTTCACGGTCGTGAGCTCCGAGGTCAGCCCCGAGGCCGTGCCGGACCAGCCGTTCACGATCGACGCCGCGCCGATCGTCCTGCAGGCGACGGGCAAGCGGATCGGCAACTGGGTCGCCATCAAGGGCGATTTGGCCGACGTGCTGCAGCCGAGCCCGGTGAAGGTGGACGACGCCCCGGCGGAGTCGATCCAGCTCATCCCCATGGGGGCGGCGCGGCTGCGGATCAGCGCCTTCCCGACCATCGGCACCGGCCCCGACGCCCACGAGTGGAAGCCCCCGGCCGGACCGTCCCTGAACACCGCCTCGGCCACCTACGACAATGACACCATCGCCGCCATCGACGACGGCATCCTCCCCGCCCGAAGCCACGACGAGTCGATCCCCCGCTTCACCTGGTGGCCCAAGCGCGGCACCAGCGAGTGGATCATCTACCGCACCGCCAAGCTCCGCGTCGTCGGCGAAACCTCCGTCTACTGGTACGACGACACCGGTGCCGGCGACTGCCGACCGCCCGCCAGTTGGACCCTCCTTTACAAGGACGGCGACACCTTCAAGCCCGTCAAACTCACCGGCGGCTCGGCCTACGGCACCAAGCTCGACGGCTTCAACAAAGTCACGTTCGAGCCGGTGAAGACCGACCAGTTCAAGCTCCAGGCCCAGTTCCAGCCGAACGAGTCCGCCGGCATCCTCGAGTGGCAGGTCGGCCCCCAGCAGGGCGGGCAGGCGGTGGGGAAGTAGGTAGAGGGTAGTAGGTAGTGAAGAAAGAGGGTGGACGCGAAATGAGACTCGCATCCACCCTCTTTCTTCACTACCTACTACCTACCACACTCTACCCACTTCTCAAGCCGGCGGGGCGAGGTAGATCGTGATGATCGCAGGCGTCATCTCCTGCTTCGGCTCGTCGGGCGGCTCGGGGGCGGCGGGGGGTTGGGGCTGGGCCTGACCGCCGTTGGCACCGGCATTCGCGCCGCCGTTGGCGGCCTGTTGGGTGGCGGCCTTTTCGCGCTCGGCGGCGGCCTGGGTGGCGGCCTTGCGGCGCTCCTCGGCGGCCTTCTGCTTCGCCTCCTGCTCCTGCTGCATCTGCTTCTTCTCCGCCTCGGTCGGCGGCGGGGGCATCACGCGGAAGACGTACAGGTCGCCGCTGCCGCCCACCTGCTGGATCTGCAGCGACTGCTCGGTCGGCCCCTGGTCCTGACCGCCGGTGGCGACCGAGATCTTCCGGGCCGTCAGCACGAGCTTGTGGGCTTGGTTGGCGTAGGGGCCGCCGTTCTGGAAGTCGTACCGCACGATGCCGCCGGCGGCGCTGGCGTCGGCGAAGACGATCTCGCGGTCCTGCCCCGACCCGCCCGCCATCCCGCCGTTCTGCCCCTGCTGCGCCTGCTGGCTGGGCCGCTCGACGAGGGAGACCTCGAAGCCCATCGCCTTGCCCGACCCGCCCATCATCCCGCCCCCGGTGCCGACCATCGCGGGGAAAAAGGCGATCACCCGCGGCGTCTGGCCCTTCTTCACCTGCACCTCGGGCCCGGTGATCTCCCGAACGTAGGCCTCCCCCGACGGCCCCTTGTCCTGCGGCGGCTGCTGCGCCAACGCCGGCCCGGCGGCCATCAGTCCACCCGCCACGGCGGCGGCCACAATCGTCTTCACGTGCTTCATCAAGTGCTCCTTCCCAATTGTCAATCCCGGCCGACGCCCGGCCGTTTGTGTAAATCGGGCAAGCCGCGTGCCACCCCCGCAACACCGCCTTCGCCGCTTGCGGCTTCGCAAAAAAAAACTGGGATACGACAGAATGCCCCACTGCGTCAAAGAGTTGTCCACGAATGGTCACGAATAAAACACTAGTGAAGAGATGAGTAGGGGTTGCCGGCTGCCCTGTAGTTCTTCTCCTCATTCGTGTCTGGTTCGTGACCCTTCGTGGACAACCGCTTCACACCAGCATCATCCCCGGCTCCTCCAGCATCTGCCTGAGGGTGCGGAGGAACTCGGCGGCCGTCGCGCCGTCGACCACGCGGTGGTCGGCGGAGAGGGTTACGGTCATGGTGGGCCGGGCCACGATTTGGCCGTCGCGCACGACCGCCCGCTCGTCTCCGGCGCCGATGGCGAGGATGCCGACCTCCGGCGGGTTGACGATCGCGCTGAACTCGCGGACGCCGAACGTGCCGAGGTTGCTGACGGTGAAGGTCGCGCCGCTCATCTCGTCGCGCTTGAGCTTTTGCGCCCGCGCCCGGTCCACGAGGTCGGCCGACCGCTGGCGGATTTCGCGGAGGCCCATCTGGTCGATGTTGCGGAGGATCGGCACGATCAGGCCGTCGGGCAGAGCGACCGCCATGCCGAGGTGGACGTCGCCGTGGCGGGTGACGGTCTTGCCGTCGAACGTGGCGTTGAGGGCGGGGTGCTGCTTGAGGGTCGAGGCGACGGCCTTGGCGATCAGGTCGCCGATGCTCAGGCGGACCTTCTCCTTTTCGAGCGTTTTGTTGAGCGAGGCCCGCAGGTCATTGGCGGCCTGCATGTCGATGTCCACGACCTCGTAGAAGTGCGGAATGGTCTGCTTGCTCTGCTGCAGCCGCTGGGCGATGGTCGCCCGCATCTTGGTGAGCTCGATCGTCTCGGTCTTGCCGGTGGCAACGCGCTGGGGGAGCTGGGGCTTGGCGGCGGGCGCAGCCTCCTTCGGCGGGGCGACGTGCGGGTGGCCGCTGGCGGCCTCGCCCTTTTCGATGTAGTCCAGCACGTCCTTCTGGACGATCCGCCCGCCGGGGCCGGTGCCGGCGAGGGTGGCGAGCTCGACGCCCTTGTCGGCGGCGATTTTTTTGGCGAGGGGCGAGGCGAACAGCCGGCCGCCGTGGCCGTTGGACTTTTGCTTGGAGTGATCGCCGGAGTGGTCGTCGGCGGCGGTGGGCATGGGCATGTCGATCGACGCCGGGCCGCCGTAGTCGATGTCGGCCGCGTGCCGGGTGGTGCCGGCCGACCCGCCGGTCGACTTCTCCGCGACGGCGGTGCCGCCGCCGACCTTGCCCGCCGGGGCGGCGTCCTGCTTGTCGACCGTGGTGGCGGGGGCTTGGCCCTCGGTCGCGTCCGTCCCCACCGCTGAAGCGGCGGGCTTTGATGAGGTTTTTTTCCCGCCCGCGTACTGCTTCTTGATCGCCGCCGCGTCCTCGCCCTTCAGCGCGAGCACGCCGATGGGCTCGCCCACCGCGACGGCCTCCCCCTCCTTCGCCAGCACCGCCACGAGGGTGCCGGCCTCGTCGCCGGCCTCCATCTCCATCGTCGCCTTGTCCGTCTCGACCTCGGCGACCATCTCCCCCTCGGCCACCGCCTCCCCCTCGGACTTCAACCATTTGACGAGGGTGCCCTCGGTCATCGTGTCCGAGAGCTGCGGCATCGTGATCTCAAACGGCATGGTCGGCTCCGTAGGGTGGGCACCGCCCACCATCTTCTTCAACAGTCTAAAGCCGCCCGCAATTCGTTGAGCTGGGACGGCGAGCGGTGGGCGGTGCCCACCCTACTTGTAACAAACCTCTTTGACCGCGGCGATCACCTTCTCCACCGAGGGCATCATCGCCTCCTCCATGAAGTGGCCGTAGGGCACGGGGATCTCATCACTGTGGACGCGGGCGATCGGGGCGTCGAGGTAATCGAAGACGGGCTTGTAAATCTTCTCCATGATGCCCGCCCCCATGCCGCAGTAGCCATAGTCCTCGTCGACCACGACGCAGCGGCCGGTCTTCCTGACCGACTCCACCAGCGTCGGCACGTCCAGCGGGCGCAGGGTCCGCAAATCGATCAGCTCGCAGTCGATCCCCTCCTCCTCGGCCAATTTCTCGACCGCCGGCTTGGCGAAGCGGGCGAAGCTCCGGCCGTAACTGATGACGGTGCAGTCCTTCCCCTCCCGCGCCACGTTGGCCTTGCCGATGGGCAGCAAATACTCCTCGTCCGGCACCTCCCCCTTGTCGCCGAGCATGATTTCCGATTCGAGGAAGATCACCGGGTCGTCGCAGCGGATGGCGCTCTTGAGCAGCCCCTTCGCGTCGTACGGCGTGCTGGGGGCGAGGGTGATGAGGCCGGGGATGCGGGCGTAGATCGTCTCGACGCGGTGGCTGTGGGTCGCGCCGAGCTGGTGGGCGATGCCGTTGCCGCCGCGGAAGACCACCGGCACCTTGAACTGCCCGCCGCTCATGTAGCGCACGTTGGCGGCGTTGTTGACGATCTGGTCGAGGCAGACGAGGGTGAACGACCAGCTCATGAACTCGATGATCGGCCGCAGCCCCGCCGTGGCCGCCCCGACGCCCAGGCCGCTGAACGCCGCCTCGCTGATCGGCGTGTCGAAGATGCGGCGGGGGCCGAACTGCTCGAGCATCCCCTCGGAGACCTTGTAGGCCCCGTTGTACTCGGCGACCTCCTCGCCCATGAGGAAGACGTTCTCGTCGCGGACCATCTCCTCGGTCATGGCGGCGCGGAGGGCCTCTCGGTATTGAATCTCGGGCATGGCGACAGTGTAGCCGGGGAGGCGGCGGGGGGAAACCGCCCGCCCGGCGCTATTCCAGCGGACGACTTTTTTTCCCGATCGCTTTACGGCATGTCCCACAGACGCCCGCTCCTATCGGCTGAATGAGGCACACGCTGATTGCTCGGAGCGACTAATGGGTTGACACTCCCGGACAGTGCCGTATCTAGGTAGTAGCGACAAAATGACTCCAAAGCAGCGAACCCCCAAGATGCCTCGCCCTTCCACTGGAGGGATCACACCGTCGTTGGGACAATGAACGGGACAGTGATGGACTTGATCAGCGTTGTCCCGTTTTGAGCGTACAGGTTCAGGACCAGCGACCGACTGGTGCCCAAGACATCCGTCCACCGGGCGTCAATTCTTGGCGGAGGGCTGGAATCCGTGCCACTGCTGATCACATGGGCAACCATCACTTCGGCGTCGGTGACGTTGTTGGTCCCCGTGCTGGAGACGAACGTCGGAATATTGGCGCGATCCGAGGGAAAGTTTTTGCCAGTGCCAGTGGCAATGATGCTCGGGGCGAACGTGGTTGGGCCGTTGGCGACGGGGGTGATTTGAACAGTGGCCGAACTCTTTGCGCCGGCCTTACCGAAGCGGTAACTCGTCACATTCTGAGTCGTCTGCGGGGCGTAACTGCTAAGGGAGTTGTCGTTGTAGAGGGCGTTGATGTTGAAACGGGTATCGTACCGCTGGCCCGCGATCTGATTCGACTTTTTGGCGTAGTCGATCACCACGGCAACGCCGTAGCTCGACTCTACCAAGTTGGTCAGCGTCTCGTTGTTCAACTCCCAGACACTGCGTGCGACGATGCTCGCGTTGCCCCCGCCACCGACCTTCCCGCGACTCGCGCCGTCGTCCCAAGCGTTCGTCCAAGAAGTGGCTTGGCGGTAGCCTGATCCGCTCTGGTTGTCCCAGCGCCCGCGGGTTACAACGGGCACGTTGTCGATGTTTTGGTAAGGCTCGTACTGCCGGTGCTGAGTGGCCGACCTGAGCTTTGTCGAATCGGCGATTCCGTTTGTATACGGCGTTAGGACATTGTGGAAGCCCGACCTGTCGAAGTAGTTATCTTTGCCCAAATCCACGATGAGCTCTTGCCCCCAACCGGTGTACGTGAAGTTCAGCAGATCACGATCCGTGTGCGGCCCCTCTCCTGCCGAGCCAATGTTGCCGTCGGACGTGCCGTCAGGATTAGCGCCGTGGAACAGTGCTTGGCGGTCGCCCGGATCGCCCGCGTTCTTGCTACGGAAGACGAAGAATCCCGAATCACCAACGCCGGCACCCCGAGTGCCACCAGAACCGCCCCCCTTCGGAAAGTCAATAGCGGAGTTGCTAAACCCACGCCCAGGCAGCGAGTAAACTCCTGGCGGGGAACCTCGATTGCTTTTGACACTCCCGACTAACCAAGCGTCGGCGAAGTCGATGACCTCCCGGTCTTGCGGAACTAGCGCGTTGTATTTTCGCCCGCTCGTGTCCGCCTGAGTGAGCTTCGTCAGAACTTCGTCGCCAAAGACGAGCGTGCCCAGCCCCTTGACACCTGTCTTCTTGTCACCCCTACTGCTGTCCCCGAAAGATTCCCTGATGCGGCTCGGTTGGATCGTCTGGTAGTAGTGGGCCTCAATATCGCCGAGGAAATCACTGAAACGCCGAGAACGCGGATCCCCATCAATCTGATTGTCCCACCACTGCCACGTGTTGTTCCCGTAAGCGTTGCCGCTGACGATGTCCAGCTCGGCAATGCTCAGCAGGCTGCGAAGCGATCGCTGGGTGTAACTGTCGGAAACCTCGCGGGAACCCCCGTCATCGTAGAACGCGCGGAGGATTTCCGATCTGCTTTCATCTCGATCTGTCGACGAAAGCATCGGGCCGAACAGAATATCACGGGACGTGCTGCGCCAGTCTCCAGCGCTGGCGAACTCTTGAAAGGCCGTGCCACTGTAAAGCAAAGCCTGCGCTTGGTTGATGATCTTGTTGTGATCGACTGGGGAGAATCCGATATCCGGCTCGTTGCCGGCGGTGGCTCGCCTGGCGTTATAGTCGTACAAGAATCCGCCAGAGGATGTCTGGGCATTCGCATTCAGGGAGCGGCTTTGCAGTAGCAAATGGTAGAAGAAGCTAGTGTTGATCCCGCGATCCCAAGACGTCGATTCAACGATCATTGGGTACACGGTAGTCCAATTGATCACGCGCTCCGCCATGTCGAGGAGGTCTCCGCCGAACTTGGCAAGGGTTCCTCCACCCTTGATGTTGTAGGTGTAGGGCTCGCGTGCGTTGTTGAGCGTGACATTCACGTTTGTTGCCCAAGCGGCAAGGTCATCTACAATTTTCTGAACGAATTGGTTTGGGGAGAGGTTGTGCGAGACGCCATCGTCCTTGCCGTACCGATAGGCGTTTGCCCATTCGGGCCAATTTTGGTGTCGGTGGTACTCGGGATCTAGCCCGCTGGATGGATCGCTGTGATAAGCCTGGTCAGAAGCCAAGCCTTCCGCATGAATTACGGCACCAGGCACGTCGAGGTCAGTGTTAGGAAAGATCTTGGCCTGTTCAGCAACCGTAGTGACATACGGCGTGTTCGCGCCCGCGGCATCAATCGCGTAGAAGAATTGAGTCCTGCCGTAGCTGGCGGTGGGATCGCCACCGACGAGACCGCTCTTGACGTTTGATGGACGGATGGCCTGTCCGGGCACCGCGCGCATCAGGTCTAACAGCGCCTGATCAAATTTGTAGTTGTTCTCGCTCGCGTTGACGACGGCGGCTCGGCTATCGAGTGCTGCCTGGAACTCGGGAGTAAAAGCGTCGTAGATGTACTGACGCTTCGCGTCGAGGCCAGAGATCGAGAGCATGTGACGGGTCTCGAGGGCTTCGAAAGCGAAACCCGAACGGTTGTTGTCGCCCATCGCTGACTCCTCAGAAAGAGAATGAAACGGACTTTTGGGAATGACGAGCGTCAAACTATCCGGGAGCCAACTCGCTGTCAAGGGCTGAGGCACGTCAGGAAGAATTTTTCCTGCCGTGCCTTGCTCCGACCAAGGTGGTCACTCCTTGGTCGCGGGCGTCGAACGCTTTTGCTCTCCGACACCATCACGCTCTGAGTCTGGTGCCCTCTTCACGAACCGAAGAGAGGAAACGAACGCCGAAACAACCAAAAGTGTCCCGGTAAACTGGGCCGGGTACATGACTCGAGTCCCCTGTGCAAACGTTGTTCCGGCAAGCGCCAAAAAGTAGACATAGGTCAGTGCGAGTGCCCAATTCACCCACACCCGTCGTCGCCAGATCGCGTTTCGGCGTTCACGGGGGCTGAGCCACGGAAGTATTAGGGCGGCTACCGCAAGTTCAAATCCGAACCACCGGGGAGGTTGGGCCAGCGACTCGCCGGCGGAGAAAATCACGTCGAAGAGCGACCGCTCCCACGGGTCGAACGTCCCGCCGTTCACCACGTCGCGCAACTGGCGGTCGTAGACGTCCCAGCGGGCGGGGATCTGCTCCAACACGTCCGTGAGGTAGACGCGGAACGCCATCCAGGGGTGCGCGCGGACGGTGGACAACCCGACCGACATCTGCTCGTCGATCAACTGGGCAATCGTGTTGTTCGGGTCGTGCAGGAACTCCTTCGTCCGCAGACCGGTGTTGATGTAGTGGCGGCCGATCTGACCGAGGTTTGGTTTGTCGCCCAGCTTCAGCCACACCTCCATCCGCGGCACAATCATGTTGCGCAAGTTTTGGGCGGGGATTGCCGAAAACGTAAAAATCCCCTCTGCCGCGTAGTTCCGCGCGCACCAAGCGAGGATCATTGACAACTGAAGGGCAAAGGACACGGCAAGTCGGCCCCATTTGGCACGTCCGCCAAACGCCCGTGCCAAGAGCCACCATACCGCCACAAGAGCGACGGGCCAGAAGGTCAGCGCCGGCTTGGTCAGGGCGGCCACGCCAAACAGCAGGCCCGATGCGACCGTCGCCACCCACCCCCCGGTGGTGCCCGAATTTTCGCGCACTGCGATCAGCATGGCGCCAAACGCGGCCACGAAGAGGGCAGCAAGCAGCAGGTCAGGGAGCACTGCCGCCGTGATGAAGATCCCCGTGGGCGAGAACGCCGCCAGCACCCCAGCCAACCACATCGCCCACCGCTCTTGATAGATCACCCAGGCTAACCACGCGACCACGGGCGGGATCAGTGCTCCGACGATTGCCTGCGACCAAAGCACGCCATCCGGCAGTCGCTTCAACCATTCGAACGCCGCCAGCACCAGCGGGTAGACCGGCGGTCGGAGGATTGCCGTGTAGTGCGACCCTTCTTCGTCACGGGTGTACCGGCCATAGGCACGGATGTTGTGTCCCAAGTGGCGGTAACTGTACGAATCCCCATTGATTGCCCACACTTTGGCCGTAGTGTTTGCCCGCAGCGTTCCGTTGACGAACAGGAGGCGAAGCCCCGCGCCGACGACGAACAAGACCGAGAGCGTCAGGAGAAGATTCGGGCGAGAACGGGACGTGCTTCCGGGCGAGAATCGCATGGGCGAAAGCCTAATCCGCACGCCCAGATCGGACAAGGTGGGTCACGGGGGTCGAGCGGGCGAACGTGCTGCCGGCCATCGCCAGCATCTCGCTGTCGTGGAACTCGTGGCGGTCGACGGCGGCGCGCTCCGCGTCGAGGTACTCGGCGGCGGTCATCCGGTGCTTGACGGCGGGCAGGGCCATGCGGGCATTCTAGAGCGGTGCGTGTTTGGTCGTAGCGGCATTCCTCTGGGTGCCACGGGTTGGGTACTCCCAACCCGTGCCCGACCGCTTCCAAATCACCGAAAGACACGGGTTGACGAGTACGTCAACCCGTGGCACCCCCGCTACGAGCAACCGCGCAACGCTATAACCCGTGGTGGGAGGTTGCACGGTCAGGTTGCGGTGTGACGCGCCGTCGATCCGGTTGATCGTGCGATGGATCGGCCCCATCGATGCGTGGATCGACTCGGAGGAAGCGTGTACCGATTCGAAGGAAGCGTGTAGCGGGTCAAAGGATGCGTGTATTGACTCGAAGGAAGCGTGTATTGGGTCAAAGGAAGCGTGTATCGAGTCGAAGGAAGCATCCATCGGCGCGGTCGATGCTTCCTCTGACTCGAACGTGACGGGCGGAGCGGCGGGGGCTGTCGGGCGGGCGGGTTTTTATCGGGCCGGGGCGTTCGGCTGGCGCGGCGGCGGAGAAAATTCGCGGGGTGGCTCAACCGGCGGGGGCGGGTGGTCGACAACAGGGGTGGCCGGGGTGGTGGGCGGATGTCGCCCGCCGCCGGCACGGATGCGGGGTGGGCTGCGGCCCGCCCGGATGCGACCCTCATAAACCCTTCACGGACACCGCCATGACCTTTGCACAGATGCTTCAACGGGATACCGGCCTGCTCACCTGGTCGGCCGACTTCTTCGCCACCACCAGCGGATCGGAGGGGGATTATGGCTTGACCGCCCAGCAGGTGGCGGAGTTCGGCACGACGCAGGGGAAGTTCGCGGCGGCGATGGCGAAGGTCGGCAACCTCGGGACGCGGTCGGCGGCGGACGTGTCGGCCAAAAATGAGGCCAAGAAAACGCTCGTCAATGCCTCGCGCATGTTGGTGGAGATCTGCCAAGCTTGGCCGCAGATGACGGCCGAGAAGCGGACGCGGCTGCAGATCCCCCAGCGCGGCGGCAGGCCGTCGCCCGCGCCGATGCCGGCGGCGGCGCCGCAGGCGTCGGCGGTGCTGACGGGGCCGACCTCCGCCCGGTTCACCGCCCGCAACGCGGCCGACGCCGGCCGACGCCGACGCCCCGCGGGCGTCCGGCAGCTCGAGATCCGCAGCATGCTCGGGTCCGAGCCGACCGGCGACCCGACGGCGTGGGCGGGGACGGATTTGTCGGGGCGGACGACCTTCGACTTCGCCTGGCCGGGCGTGTGGGAGGCGACGACGGTCTGGCTGTCGTGCTGCTGGATCAACGGCCGCAACGAGCGCGGGCCGATGAGCCCCCCCATCAGCGTCCGCCTGGCCGGCACGGGCATTAGGCCCGCGGCGACGGCGCAGGGCGGCGGGATGAAGATTGCGGCGTAGTGAGTAAGGATGAGGGCGGAAGGATGAAGGATGAAGAAGAGGGCGGGCGAATGCTCACTCACTTCTTCTTTCATCCTTCCGTCTTCATCTTTCATCCTTAATTTTTTCATCCTTCATCCTTCCTCCTTCATCCTTACGGAACAAACTATGCTACCCGAACCGAAACTGGCGATCGAGGTGCGACTGGCGACGGCGGACGACCTGCCGTTTCTGGACCGGTTGCAGAAGCGATATAACAAAGAGCTCGGGTACTTCCCGCGCGGGCAGTACGCGGGGTATCTGGAGCAGGGGGCCATCCTGATCGCGCACGAGGCGGGGCGGCCGGGGGCGGGGGTGGGGTTCATTCTATACAAGGATCGCTACTTGAAGCGCGACGAGCTGGGGGTGGTGTATCAGTTGTGCGTCGACGGCGAAAAGCAGCGCGGGTTCGTCGGGGCGGCACTGTTGAAGGCGGCGTTCGAGCGGAGCGCGTACGGGTGCAAGTTGTTCTGCTGCTGGTGCGCGCAGGACCTGCCGGCGAACCGGTTTTGGGAGGCGATGGGGTTCGTCCCGCTGGCGTTCCGGGCGGGGTCGGGGCGGAAGGGGCGGGTTCACATCCTGTGGCAGCGGCGGATCGACGCGGGGGATGAGCGCACGCCGCTGTGGTACCCGTTCCAGACCACCGGCGGGGCGATGCGGGCGGACCGGCTGGCGTTCCCGATCCCGCCGGGCACGCACTGGTCGGAGGTGACGGCGGTGGCGGCGCCGATGGTCGACGCCGACGGGCGGGCGGTCGATCCGGCGAAGGCGCTTCCCACGCCGAGGAAGCGGCGGGCGGCGGCGAAGAAGCCGGCCGAGCCCCCCGTGCCGGCGCGGGAGATGCTGCGGATCTTCGTCGGCGGCAAGTTCAAGCTGATCCCGATGCCGACGAACGTCGGGTCGGGCCGGAGCGCGATGGAGCGGGTCGCGCCGCCGGCGGCGGAGGAAAAGGCGCTCGCGGTCGCGCCGGCGGCGGAGGCGGCGCACCGGATCGACCCGCGGTTCCTCGACGCCAACCGGGAGCTGCGCGACCGCTACCTCGAACGACTCAATGCCCACCCGGAGCTGACGGCGGCGGCGGGAAAGTACGACGCGGCGCGATCGCTTCCAGATGCCGCGTGGCCGACGGATTACCTGCCGGCGATGGAGGCGAAGTTGCTGGCGGCGTGAGGGGACTGGTGTATGGGCACCGGCGTCGCGGGCCGACGCTACTGCGTCGACCCCAGCACGTTCACCTCGACGATCAGCGACTTGGGGAACGTCGTGCCCATTCCCTTCGGCCGGTAAAGGGCCGCCATCGTCTTCTCCCCAATTGCGAGCGAGAACTGCCGCGGGGCGACGATCCTCACGCCGGTCGACAGGACCACCTCAAACGGCTTGTACGGATCGGCCAGAAGCAGTTGCTTGATCCGCGCCTCGTGCCGCTGAACCTCCGGCGCCAAAGCGCTATTTACGGTTCCGGCCGTTTCAGCAGTGATGCTCATGTTGGCTCCGGGATGTCGATACGAGAAATTGAACTGGTCCCCAAGCGGCCCATCCCCCATCCCTCACCGCTCATCCCTGATTGGTTCACCCCTCCCACGGGTACTGCTCGCTCAGCACGTCCTCGAACCGGCTCTCCACGTCCGGCCGCGGATCTTCATCCGCCTGGGCGATGGCGGCCTTTACCTGCTCCTTCACCTCGTCCTGCATCTGCTCCGCCCGCTCGTCGGTCAGCAGGCCGGCCTCCTTCAACTGCGCGCTGTAGAGTTGGATCGGGTCGCGCTCCTTCGCCGCCTCGGCCTCCTCCTTGCTGCGGTACTTCAGGGGGTCGCTCATGCTGTGGCCGCGGAAGCGGTAGGTGTTCGCCACCAGGTACGACGGCCCGCCGCCCGACCGGCCGCGCTCGACGGCCTCGCCAACCACGCGGATCGTTTCGTCCAGATCATTCGCGTCGAAGTTCAGGTGCGGCATATTGTAGCCGCAGCCGCGCATCGCCAAATCCTGCTCCGCGCTGCTGCGCTCGACCTGCGTGCCCATCGCGACGCCGTTGTTTTCGACCACGAAAATCGCCGGCGCCTTCAGCAGGGACGCGAGGTTGAGGGCCTCGTTGAAGGTGCCCTGGTTGATCGCCCCGTCGCCGAAGAGGCAGAAGGTCACGCCGCCGGTCTTTTGGTACCACTGGGCGAAGGCGAGGCCGAGGCCGACGGGGATGTGGCCGCCGACGATGCCGTGCCCGCCGCAGTTGCCCGCGCTGGCGTCGAACAGGTGCATCGAGCCGCCCTTGGCCTTGCTGCAGCCGGTGGCCTTGCCGAACAATTCCGCCATCACCACGCGCGGCTCCATGCCCAGCGCCAGCGAGTGCCCGTGGCAGCGGTAGCCGTTGATGAGTTTGTCGCGGCTCTTGTCGAACACCGCCGCGATGCCGACCGCCACCGCCTCCTGGCCGCTGTAGAGGTGGCAGAACCCGCCGATCTTCTGGCCGGGTTTCGTGTATTCTCGGTAGGTCGACTCCTCGAGGCGGCGGATGAGCATCATCATGCGGAGGCGGTCGAGCTCCTTGCCGTCGGACGCGGAGTGCCGGCCGTTGGAAGGTTTGCGCGAGTGGCTCCCGTTGGCCGACCGGCCGTTGGTCGCCTTGGCGGAAAGGTCGGCTTCTACGGCGGGGGCAGCGGGCATGTTGAACTCCATCAAAGTCGCGGGGAAATCGGGGGGCAAGTCGGCGGGAAACGCGGGCCGCCGAAAGTGTAGCCGCCCGGCCCGCCCGTTCCAACGCCAACCCGAGGCGAGCCCGTCACTGGCGCCCTGGCGGTCACGCGGCGAGGGGCCGGCGTGCCCGGCGGTCAGTCGAAAACTGCCGGATCGTGTTCGGCCGTCCACCAGCGTCCGGCTCGGCCGCGATTCCCGGTTCACGATCTTGCCCTTGCCGCGCATGACCTGCAAACGGTAGCGGACTTGGCCCCGCGTGAGGGTTGGTAGCACGTCGAGCAATCCCTCGGTTCGCGCCCCCTCGCACCGGCGTCGCGGAGGTGCTTGAGCAGGAGTTGCAAGTAGTGTTCGTGGTCGAGGCCGCGGGCGTACTCGCCGGGCCGGCCGATGGCCTTGTGGGGCGTGCGGTTGAGGACGTGCCCCGAGCCGCGCCGGCGGCCGGCGGCGGCCCTCCGGTCATCGTCGGGGCGCCGGTCACGTCGGATGCGGTCGAGGACGAGGAATTTGTGGGTGCCGAGTTCATTGAGCTTGCCCTCCGCGAGGTTCCGAAGGGAGCGGACGGCGGTGAAGCCGCCCTTCTAGTTCTCGCGCCCGGCGGCGGGGCCGGGGGCCTGGGGAGGATTTCGCGTGAGCGACGGCTGGTATGGCTTCAAGTCTTCATACCGCTTTAGGTTAAGGCAAAATCAGGCGGTGCCGGCGTGTGCCGGCGTGTGCCGCCCCGTGTGCCGCCGTCGCGTCCGCCGTCGCGTCCGCCCGATCTCGAAGATGATCTTCCCGCCGCCCCCGTTGGCTGGGGCGGACGCGCACTTCCACAACTCGTCGAAGCCGAGCTTCTCCTTCGCCTCCTTGAACTCGAAGTGCTCGCCCTCGACCGCGCAGAGCCACCGCGCGACCTCGGCAACCTGCTCGGCGTTGTCCAAAAGCATGTCCGTTGGGGCGGCGTCGCCTGGGCGAGCAGTTCCCACAGTTTGAGGTTTCTGCCGACTTCCGCAAATCCCCGCGGCTGGTCGAAAGGCGCGTGCAGGTGGGCCGGCTCCGCCGCCGCCCGGCCGTCGTCCAAGGCGAGGGCAAGCACTCAGGCGCCCGGCGCGTTGGCGCGGGTTCGGATCTGGCCGGCCGAGACGGTGACGATCGGTTTGCCCGCGGCCTTGCCTTTGCCCTTGGCCTTGCCCTTCACCTCGCTGAAGCGGGGCCGGTCGTCGGAGGCGCGGGGTCCGATGTCGTACCCCTCGTGGTGGTGGGGCGTCTCCGTCGGCTCGCGGCCGAGCGACCGTTCGGCGGCCAGGACCGCGGCGACGGCGCGGCGGTCGTCACGCCCGACGCTGCCGCGGATCGTCACGATCGCCTCGGGCGTTCCGAGGACGGTTGCCGGTCCGCTTTCCCAAGCGGCCGAGCGTGCCGCGGTGCTCGGTGAAGATGATGACCTTCCGGTGGTGGCCCGACGAGCCCGCCGGGAGCCACGATGCGGCGGCGCTCCACCCCCCCGCGGGCGATCCGCCCCTTGACCAGCAGGCCGGCCATGTTGGGCTTGCCCGCGCCGGGATCGCCGGCCGGCAGAAACCGCGGCGGGTGCCGCCGGACCATCGTCCCGTAGACGGCCGGGATTTCGTGCGGCAGCGGCTCGACGGCGGAGGGGTGGAGGGGTGGAGGGGTGGACGGCCGGCAACGGGTCGAACAACGCCGCCAGGTGGACCCGCATCGCATCGGCCGCGAGACGGGACCAGGCCGCGTCCGAATCGAACGAAGAGGGCCGAGATCGACCATCAATGCCGAGGCTAGGCTCGTCGGCTCGGGCCAGAACCCTGGCGGCGGGCCGGCCGCTTTCGGTTCGGTGGTCACGTCGACCGTCGCGTCGCCGAACCACTGCCGGTGGCGGCCCCTTGACAACGCGGCCATGGCGGGTATTGTCGGAAACGCAGCGGCCGCCGTGAGACCCCACTTGGTCTTCCAAAACGGCCGCCTCGACCCAGGTTTCGGGCGATTAGCTCAGTTGGCCAGAGCGCACGGATCACACCCGTGAGGTCACAGGTTCGAGCCCTGTATTGCCCACTTCAGTTCCACTTCACCTGCACTTCACTTCCGCAGGAAGCCCAGGAAAAAGCCGGCGGTGGCGGCGGTCGCGCCGGGGAGGTGGGCGGCCACCAGCGACTTCAGGCCCCACAGGTGGTCGGTCAGCCACGGCGAGACGCTCCGGTAATTGCTCCGCATCGTGGCGAAGTCGACCGGCAACACTTGGAAGTAGCTCAGGGCGATCAGGCCGACGGCCAGGACGGCGGTCACGGCGGCGGCGGTTTTGACGAACGAGCGGAACATCACGCCCAGGACCATCCCGCCGAACAGGCTCAGGCCCGTCGCCACCAGCCACCCGCCGAGGCGGTCGGTCAGCGGCGGGGCGGCGTCGGGACCGGCGTCGGGACCGGCGTCGGGACCGGCGTCGGGACCGGCGTCGGGCGAGGCGTCGGGCGAGGCGTCGGGCGAGGGCGTGGCCGGGGCGGCATTGGTCGATCGCCGGGGGGCGCCGCCGACGAAGCCCCGCGACCCGGCCGGGGCGGACGGGGCGTAGGGGTCGGCCGACGGGGCGGCAGGCTTGACGCCGGGCCGGACGGCCTCGGGGCGGACGGCGGCGGGGCGGGGGGCGTTTCGGTTCATCACCGCCGACGCGGCCTTCGCGCCGCCCCCCACCACGGCCGCGCCGAGGGCCACGCCCAGCACCGCCCGCTTCCACGCCGGCACCGCCCGGCGGAGGCGCGTCGCGGTCGAGGCTCGGGGGGTCGCGTCGGGCATGGGGGGCTCCGTGGTGCGTGGTGCGTGGTGCGTGGTGCGGGGTGCGTGGTGCGTGGTGCGTGGTGCGTGGTGCGTGGTGCGTGGTGCGTGGTGCGTGAAGAGGTTATGACCACTTCCATATCGCGGAACAAGCCGGTGTCTGAGCCGAAGGCGAAGGCCCGGGTCCGCTCGGCTTCGGGCGCGTCTCGAACTCCGAAAGAACCCGGGTCTTCGCTATCGCTCAGACGCCGGCTTGTTCCGGCCCATCAAGCCAACTCACATCCCCACGCACCACGCACCACGCACCACGCACCACGCTTCACGCACCCGCTCACCCCTCAATTCACGCTCGGGTCGTCGGGGATGCGGTCGGGCTCGATCCACCGCGAGAGGGTCAGGCGGGCGCTCAGGCGCGACCACTGCGCCTCGCCGGCGGGGGGGCCAACGGGTGGGGAGTCCGTCGGGCCGGCGTCGGCGAAGACGTCCGACGGGGCGGCGGCGCACACCAGCCAGCCGCCGGCGAGGATCTCGGCCTCGAGCTGCCCCGGCGCCCAGCCGGCGTAGCCGCCGAAGTACTTGATCCGCGCCCCCGCCCGCGTGCCGGGGCGGTGCAAAAAATCCTCCACCCGCGGGCGGAAGGCGGTGTACCAGACGCCGGGCGCGACCTGGCCGGGGCCGCCGAAATCGTTGGCGGCGTCGGCCGGGTCGTTGGGGTCGGGCAGGGTGGGGAGGGTGCCGTTCCAGTCGTCGGCGGGCTCGTCGGCGCCGAGCTCGTGGAGGGCCATGAGGGGTCCGCCGCAGGGGCCGCCGAGGTGCAGCGGGGCGTCGGCGCCGGGGCAGTCGTCGGCGAGGATTTCGAGGAACGGGTCGCCGGCGGGGTCGGCGCCGGCGCGGATGGCGTCGCCGACGCTCAGGCCGGCGGGTCGGTTGAGGACCAGCCCGAACGCGCCGCCAAGGTCATCGCCACTGTCGCCGGCGTCGGCGCTGCCGAGGAAGCCGCCGGCCGCCGAGTCGTCGGCCGCATCCTCGTCGGGGTCATCGGGGTCGAGGCCCGGCAGGCGCAGGGTGTGGCGGACGATCAGGACGACGGTTTTGCCGAAGTTGGGGTCGGCCGACCCCGCCGCCGCCACCAGCAGGTGGCCGCGCAGCGAGGGGGGCAGCGTCGGCGAGGGGGGCGGCGTGTC
This sequence comes from Tepidisphaeraceae bacterium, assembly GCA_965260985.1. Taxonomy (GTDB): domain Bacteria; phylum Planctomycetota; class Phycisphaerae; order Tepidisphaerales; family Tepidisphaeraceae; genus CBDHCE01. The sequence goes on from CBDHCE010000023.1 coordinate 239,499, forward strand.
CACGGCGGGAGTATACCGACCGGCGGCGGTTTCGTGGAACGGGCGTCCCGCCCGGATTCGCCGGCCGCGCCGCGGCCGCGCCCGCCGGCCCGACCGAATCCGGGCGGGACGCCCGTTCCACCGCGCCGCCGGCCCGACGGAATCCGGGCGGGACGCCCGTTCCACCGCGCCCGCCGGCCCGACCGAATCCGGGCGGGACGCCCGTTCCACCGCGCCGCCGGCCCGACGGAATCCGGGCGGGACGCCCGTTCCACCGCGCCCGCCGGCCCGACCGAATCCGGGCGGGACGCCCGTTCCACCGCGCCGCCGGCCCCGCGAGGTCCGGGGGGAACTCGCGGGGCCGGCGGGGCGTTGATTGCAACTAATGTGGCGGACGTTAGTGAATCAGGTAGGCCGCGCCGGCGTTGGCGGGGTAGGCGGCCAACACGTCGGGGTAAACCTCGCCGGCGTAGGCGGGGATGCGGGTGCCCTTGGGCATCCAGAGGTTCGGGTCGGACCCTTTGAGGTCGTCGAGCGTTTCGGCGTGGCCGTCGAAGAAGGCGGCGTTGAAGCGGAAGGCCCCGCCGCGGGCAGCGGCCTGGGCCTTGGGGGAGTGGCGGGCCCAGAAGAGGCGGGCGTCGGTGCCGGCACTGCCGTTGCCCGCCGCCATTGCGCGGCTCCAGGCGTTCGAGTGATTCGACCAAGCCCCCTGGTCCGAAAACGCGCCGCCCGACCCGCCGGTGTACGAGAGAGTCACGTCCGGGGCAGTCGTGCTGTTGGAGTAGCGCGAGCCGTCGGCGATAAAGATTTTCTCCGAGCCGGCACCAACCTTCGAGGTTTTCACATTGTAAGCCGGGGGCAGAATGTAGTAGCCGTTGTCCACCGTCCGCCCCGCAGCACCGCCCGCCGAAACGCCCTGGCTGCTTTCGAGGAGGAAGGCCTGGGCGGTGTTGTAAGAGATCATCTTGGAAACCGGCGGGGCCGGCGTGCCGAACGGAACGGCGAGCAGGTCATTGTTCGGGCACGTGAACAGCGGCGCGTTGGTCACTTGCAGGAAGCGCTCGGTCCGGTCCGCCGTCGCCGCGCCATAGTTGAAGTTCAGCCCCAGGATTCGGCCGATCGGGCTGGCCCAATCGGAGATGCTGATGACTTCGGGACAGTTTCCGTTGCTGTACGCCGGGTTCTGGGTCGCGGAGCTGATGTCCGAGAAGATGAATTGCCCCGTCGTCCACGGGCTGCCCGGAATTGAGTCGTCATTTTGGCTCGCGTACATCTGCATCCCCGCGGCGATCTGCCGCAGGTTCGACAGGCACTTCACCGTGTCCGCCGCCCGGCGGGCGCTGGCGAGGCTCGGCAGCAAAATGCTGATCAGCAGCGCGATGATGCCGATCACCACCAGCAACTCCACGAGCGTGAAGGCGGCCGTAGAAGTGGGGAGGGTCGGGCGGTTTTTGGGGGGGGTGGCGGTCATGCGGGGGCTCCGTTGGGATGCGTCCAAAGTTCGGGGCAACAGTTGCGTGAGGGGTCAAAGACGCGGGCGGGACGCCCGTGCCACGGGGGGGGGCTACCGGCGGGCGGTCATCTGGGCCTCGGTCGGCGGGGGTTTGGTGTCGCCGGCCTCGGGCTTGGGGTTGTGGCCGACGACCAGCCGGCCGCAGTCGGGGCAGAAGGTCGGGCCCTCCTTGCCGACGTACTCGTTCAGCAGGACCGGCGTGGGGTCCTGCTTCACCTTCCCGTCGGCGGTCCAGTAGCAGAGTTCGGCGGGGTAGCCGCTCTTCTTGCCGGTGGCGGGCACGGCCACGGGCAGGGTCTCGCCGACGGTGAGGGTGTGCTCGAACGGCTTGCCGGTGTCGGCGTCGACGAAGGTGCGGTCGCGGCTGAGGGCGGCGGCGGTCGAGCCGCCGAGGCTGCCGATCACGACCCAAACCATCACGGCCACCAGCACGACGGTCGCGCCGATGGCGACGCCGGTGCCGGCGGGGGTTTGGAGGAACTCGCGGACCCCGCCGTTGGCGGTGTCGGGGCGGCTTTGCAAGGCCATAATGGAAACCCTTCGGCGGAAGCGAATGGCGGGCGGCGCCCAGATTTGACCGGGCAGTAAAACACGGCCGGAGCCGGCTGTCAACAATCTAGGCACCCGCGCCGCGAGAATTGTTAAGATTGCGTCAGCGGCCGGTGAAATGATGGGCGGCATGTGCTTAACGAAAAGGCAACACGGCCTTCACGCGCGGCAAATGCGCGGGGATTGGGCGGCCGGGGACTCAAACCATTCGTTAGAGCAGCTTGCGCGATCTGTGCCCGCACGGCATGCTGTGCCGCATGGCAACCTTGTCGATGGACCTGAGACGGCGCGTGGTGGCGACGATGGGCGGCGGCGCCTCGGCGGCGGAGGCCGCCCGGCGGTTCGGGGTCGACCCGACCACCGCCCGGCGGTGGCGGCGCCGGGCCGAGGCCGGCGAGCCGACGCCGCGGCGGGTCGGGGCGCGCCGCGTGCCGACGAAGCTCACCCCCGCCGACCTCGCCCTGCTCGCCTCGGAGGTCGACGCCCGGCCCGGCGTGACCCTGCGCGAGCTGGCGGCCCGCCTCGGGTCGCGGGTGGCGGAGTCGACGGTCTGCCGCGCCCTGCGGCGGCCGGGGTACCGGCACAAAAAAAGTCGGTGGCGGCCCGCGAGCAGCTGAGGCCCGACGTCCGCGACCGCCGCCGCAACTTCGCCCTCGCCCGCCGCTTCGTCCCGCGGGGCAAGCTCCTGTGGCTCGACGAGACGGGCGTGCGGACCCACATGGCCCGCCGCTACGGGCGGAGTCGGGGCGGGTCGCGGTGCGTGGGTCACGGGCCGGGCGGCCACTGGCGGGCGAGGACGCTGCTGGGCGTGGTCCGCGAGTCGGGCGTGGTCCGCCCGGCGTCGCTCCTGGTCGAGGGCGCGACGACCGGCGGGCCGTTCCTCGAGTGGGTCCGGCGGATGCCGGCGGCCCTGTCGCCCGGCGACGTGGTGGTCATGGACAACCTCTCGGCCCACAAGGTCGCGGGGGTGGAGGGGGCGGTCGCGTCGGCCGGCGCGGGCGTGTGGCACCTGCCGCCGCAGGGCCCGGACCTGAACCCGATCGGGAAGGTGTGGTCGCAGGTCAAGGCCCACCTGCGGGGGGCCGAGGCGGGCGAGGGGGAACTGGACGCCGCCGTCGCCGCCGCGCTGGATGCGGTCACGCCCGAGCACTGCCGCAACCACGCGGTCGCCTGCGGGTACGGCGAGCGATGATCGTGCAAGTTGCTCTAGGCGAACTCGATCGGCTTGCCCGTGACCTCCGCGAACCAGTCGCTCTTGCGGGTCGCGCCCCAGATTTCCAGTTCCGCGTCGGCCCGCGTCTTCAGCTTGCAGGCGACGGTTTTGCCCACGTCGCACCGCACGTCGTCCACCACGGCCGAGTGGCTGCGGTCCAGGCCGTCGGCGAGGCGGACCAGCGCCGCGCCCAAGTCCACCGCCCGCCGGGCCTTGTCGTCCAGTTTTTTGTACCGCCCGTGCTTTTTCGACGGCGTGGCCTTGCGGTGGTAGCGGACGATCTGCGCCATCACCTCGATCTCCTCGGGCGTGAAGTGCGGCTCCAGCCGGCCGTGCTCGATCAGGTACTGCCCGTGCTTGTGGTGCTTCTTGCGCCCGATGTGCCAGCCGATGTCGTGCAGCAGGGCGGCGTACTCGAGCAGTTCGCGGTCGGCGTCGGTCCCGCCGTGCAGCGGGCGGGTCTCGTCGAACAATCGCGTGGCGAGCTTGGCGACCTGCCGGCTGTGCTCGCGGTGCCAATCGCTCCGCCGCGCGAGGTCGAGCACGGCGCGGCGGCGCGGGTCGGGCACCTCGCGCCGCACCTCCAGTTGCGGCACGTGCCGGGCGAGGTAGTCGAATAGGATGCCCTCGCGCAGGGCCGCGCCGCAGAGGCGGATCTTCTTGAGGTCCAGCCGCTCGAACAGCTCGCCGACGAGGACCGCGCCGGCGACCACCTGCTCGCGGCGGCCGGGGTCGAGCCCGCGCACCTTCTCGCGCCCGGCCGAGGTGCTGGTCAGGAGCATCTTCAGCAGCTTGGCGAAGGGCTTGGCGGCGATGACCGCGTTGCCGTCGGCGTCGGTCTGGGGCGAGCCGTCACCGCACATCGCCGCGAGGTTTTCCAGCGTGCCGCTGCTGCCGACGACGGCGACGGGCCGGAGTTTTTTGATTTGCTCCATCAGCGGCGCGAGTTCCTTGTCGTAGTGGGCGCGGAGTTTCTTGAGCTCGTCGGCGGCGGGGGGGTCGGACTTGATGAACTGGGCGGTCATGCGGGCCGCGCCGAGCTTGCGGCTCTCGAGCAGGGCGGCGGCGGAATCGTCGCCGACGATGAACTCCACGCTGCCGCCGCCGATGTCGACGATCAGGTGGGGCGCGTCGCCGAGGGGGCAGGCGTGGCGGACGCCGAGGTAGATCAGCCGGGCCTCCTCGCGGGCGGTGACGACCTTGACGCGGAGTTTGAGGTCGCGGCCGACGCGCTCGATGAGGTCGCCGCCGTTCTTGGCCTCGCGGACGGCGCTGGTGGCGATGGCGACGGTCTTCTCGGCCCGCCGCTGGATGGCGGCCTGCTTGAAGCGGCCGAGGGTTTGGACCGCGCGGTCCATGGTTTCGCGGGAGAGGCGTCGGGAGGGGAAGCTGCCGCGGCCGAGGCCGACGGGCTCCTTCATCCGCCAGAGCGTCGTCAGGCCGCCGTCGGGGTCGGCCTGGGCCACGACCATGTGGATCGAGTTGCTGCCGACGTCGATGGCCGCCAGGCGGTAGGAGTCGATCGGCTGGGGGCGGTCGGTGGGGTCGGCCATGCTCATTGTATCGGGTCGGGTTTCGGGTCGGACTCGACGCGAAGGTACGCCCCGGCCGGGCCGCCGTCCAGAATGTTGCGGCACAAATCGGCGATCAGCGGCCGCTCGCTGGCCCACATGAAGGCGTCGGCCGCCCCGTCGCGGGCGACCCAGCGGGCGGCGTCGTGCTCGCGGTTGAGGGCGATTCCGTCGGCCCGCTCGACCTGCGCGCAAAAGCCGACGCTGTGGAAAATCGCCTCCGGCGGGCCGGGCAGGTAGAAGGTCTCCAGCGCGGAGAGGCGGTGGAAGGCGCGGGGCACGAGGCCGGTCTCCTCGCGCAGCTCGCGCAGCGCCGCGGCGGCGGCGGTCTCGCCGGGGTCGATCTTGCCGCGAACGGTCTGCCAGGTGCCGCCCATGAAGTCGTCCGCCGCCCGGCGGAGCTGGAGGAACTCGTGCGACGCGCCGCCGGCGTCTGGCCGGACGACGTAGACGGCGATCATGTCGGTGCGGATGAGCATGTCGTCAAGTCACCGGCCCCCGTGGCACGGGCGTCCCGCCCGCGTCCGCGCCCTGCCGCTTGCGGCTTCGCAAAGAAACAGATCTGCGAACGCCATTTCTTTGCGAAGCCGCAAGCGGCGGAATCCGGGCGGGACGCCCGTGCCACGTTATTTCCGCGCGTAGGTCTGGCCGTCCACGCGCTTCACCAGGCCCTTGAGGCTCATCAGCGTCAGGCTCGACATCACCACCTGCGCCGGCAGGTCCGTCGCGTCGATGATCGCGTCGACCGAGCACCCCGCGCGGTCGAGCGCGCCCAGCACGCGGCGCTGGTCGGCGGTGAGCGTCGGGATCGAAGCATCGGACTCCTGAAACAACTCCCCGTTTAGCCGCCCCGCTTGCGGGGCGGGTCCGGGCGCGTCCACTGACCCGTCGCGCCCCGCGAGCGGGGCGGCTAAACGGGGCGGGGGTTTGGCGTTGATAGATGGTTCGCCGTCCTCCACCGCCTCATACGCCGCGTCCGGCAGGGGGGTCAAATCCTCCAGAATATCGTCCAAATCCCGCACCAGCACGGCGCCGTCGCGGAGCAGTTTGTGGGTGCCGCGACTGGTGGCGGAATCGACCCGGCCCGGCAGGGCGAAGACGGTGCGGCCCTGGTCCTCGCCGGCCTGGCGGGCGGTGATGAGGGCGCCGCTGCGGTCGTCGGCCTCGACCACCAGCACGCCGCGGCTCAGGCCGCTGATGATCCGGTTGCGGCGGGGGAAAAAGTCCGCCAGCGGCGGGGTGCCCGGCGGGTGCTCGCTGACCACCGCGCCGCGGCCGTCGGCGATGCGGGCGAACAGGGGGGCGTTCTCCGGCGGGTAGGCGACGTCCGCGGCGCAGCCGAGCACCGCGACCGTCCGGCCGTCGGGGTGGGCGAGGGCGCCGAGGTGGGCGGCGGTGTCGATGCCCCGCGCCCCGCCGCTGACGGCCGTGAACCCCGCCCCGGCCAGCAGCCCGCCGAAGCGGTCCGCCTGCTCGCGGCCGTAGTGGCTGCACTTGCGGCTGCCGACGATGCCGACGGCGTTGAGGTCGCGCCGCCGCAGTTCGCCGCGCACGAACAGGGCGACCGGCGGGTCGGGAATCTCGCGCAGCGGCACGGGGTAGGCCGGGTGGTCCCAGCCGAGGATTTGCTGGCCGAGGCGGTCGGCGCGGTCGAGGACGGCCGGCGCGTCGAGGCGGGCCTGGCGGAGGCCGGCGAAGATCTGCTCCGCCCCGACGGTGCCGACGCCGTCGAGGGTTTTGAGCTGGGCCAAGGGCATGACGCCTGCGGCGGTCGCACTGCCGGCGGCGTCGATCATCAGCCGGGCGCGCATCGGCCCGACGCCCTTGGCGAGGGCGAGCGTCAGCCACGGCAGCGGGTCGAAAGCCGGCACGGGCGGGACTATACCGGACGGCGCGGGATGGGTGAAGCGGCCCGACGTTTAGCCGCCCCGCTTGCGGGGCGCTCCGCACGGTACGCGCCTCCAGACGCGCCCCGCAAGCGGGGCGGCTAAACGGTCGGCGCGTCGGCGCGAAGACGCGTTGGGGCCGCGCCTACCGTCGGGGATGCCGCCGCGCCGGAACGTGTTGATCTTGCACCAGGGGGCGCTGGGGGACTTCGTGCTGACGTGGCCGCTGGCGGTCGCGCTGGCGCGGCTGATGCCGCAGCGGCGGATCGTCTACGTCGCGGCGGCGTCGAAGGGGGCGCTGGCCCGGCGGGTGCTGCGGGTCGAGGCGGCGGACGTCGAGGCGGGCTGGCACCGGCTGCACGGCGGGGGGGTTGTAGGGTTCGACCCGGCCGACCTGCCGCCGGCGACCGCGAAGCTGCTCGCCGGGGCGGCGGCGGTGTACGACTTCACGGGCGCGGCGGCCGAGAATCTGCGGCGGGCGGTGGGGGCCGAGGAGGTGCCGATCCTGCCCCTGCGGCCCCGGCCGGCGGCGGGGTTCGCCGGGCACCACTCGGCCGACCTGCTGGCGCAATTATCCGATCAGCCGGTGGTGGCGTCGGGTGTGGCGGCGGTGTTGGAGATGCTCGGCCGGCGCGGTTTGTCGGCCCGGCGGTCGGGCGCGGAGGCGGGGCCGGTGGTCATTCACCCCGGCAGCGGGTCGCGGGAGAAGTGCTGGCCGGCGGGGCGGTTCGCGGAACTGGCCGGCCGGCACGTCGCGGCGGGGCGGGGCGTGACGGTGGTCTTGGGCGAGGTCGAACTCGAGCGGTTGACGGCGGGGGAGGTCGCCGCGTTTACCGACGCCGGGGCGTCGGTCGAGCGGCCGGCGGATTATGTGGCGTTGATGGACGTGCTGCTCGGGGCGTCGCGGTTCGTCGGCAATGACAGCGGGCCGACCCATTTGGCCGGCATTCTGGGCGTGCCGACCGTCGCGGTGTTCGGCCCGACCGACCCGGCGGTGTGGCGGCCCCTGGGGCCGGCCGTGCGGGTGGTGCGGGGGAGTCGGTGGGAGGGCGTGTCGGTCGGGGAGGTTTTCGGGGAGGGGTGAGTGGTGCGTGGCCGGGGTGCGGGGTGCGGGGTAATCCGAGTTGCTTTACTGGGCCGGAACAAGACGGTGTTTGAGCCGAAGGCGAAGACCCGGGTCCTTTCGGAGTTCGAGACCGTCTCGAAGCCGAACAGACCCGGGTCTTCGCCTTCGGCTCAGACACCGGCTTGTTCCGGCCCATTGATGCAGCTCAAATCCCCACTGCCCACTGCCCACTGCCCACTACTCAATCAACCGCATGTCCCCGAAGTTCGGGACCAGCGCGGGCAGGCCGGAGGTCGGGCGGTAGCCGGCGGGCCAGTAGACGAAAAAGGCCTTGCCTAGCAAGAACCGCTTGGGCACCCGGCCTGCCTTCACCTGGAGGTCCTCATTGGGCAAGTCCACCGGCCGGCCCCAGACGCGGGCGTCGGCGCTGATGAGGGTGTTGTCCCCCAGCGTCCAGTAGTCCGTCGGGCCGAGGGTGATCAGCCGCTTGGGGAACTCCTCGGGGCTGCCCCAGAGGATCGGGTTGTGGCCGCCCTGGACGTTGTTGTAGAAGACGTCGCGGTAAAGGCGCAGGTGCTGGAGGGTGGCCGACTGGTCGGCGGCGGTGATCGCCACGGTCGCCTTGGGCTCGATCCGGCCCGCGCGGAACGCCGCCAACTTCGCCGCCACGTCCGGGGCATAGTCGGCGGGGGTCGTGGCGAGCACCTCGCGCCCGTCGATCCGCAGCGAGACGCGGTGGTCGCTGTTGATGAACTCGACGCGCGCCACGGCCGATCCCAGCGCCACGGCCTTTTCGCCGCCGCCGATTTGGACCACGGCGCCGTCGGCCTTTTTCATCGCCAGCGACGCCTTGCCCGGCCGGAGGGTGGCGGTGAAGGTCACGCCCTGCTTGGTGAGGACGAGGGTCAGCGGGCCGGCGCCGCGCTTCCGCTGGTAGGCGAAGGCGAGCTTGACGTCGCTGACGTTGGAGAGCGGGGTGGAGGGCTCGTAGCCGCCGCGTTGCGAGGTGTCGGCGTCGCGCTCGGAGTAGTCCGGCGCGTGGCGGGGGCCGGGGTCGCCCTGGTTGGCCGTGACGTCGTAGGCGAGCCAGTCGGTGAACATCCACGAATAGTCCCAGCCGTCGCGGGTGGTCCAACTGCGGATCTGGTCGGCGTCGGCGTCGAACGCGAGCGAGCCGGCGGCGGCGGAGTCGAAGGCGAAGGTCCGCCCGCCGTCGGCGTCAAGGGACCAGCCGGTGCCCCCCGCCGTTTTCCACGGCTCGACCCACCGCGGGTCCGCCTGCGGGCCGCCGCGCAAAATCGCCTCGCGCGGCAACCCGAGCGGCTGGTAATCGTTGTCGAACACCACCCGCCACATCGCCTGCTGGGCGTCGTAGGGCTTAGCCTTGATCTTGAAGTCCGACGGCTTGAGGGCCATCGGGTCGACCCCCGGCCCGGCGACGGCGGCGTAGAGGTCGCCGTCGAGCACCATCAGCGTCTCGCCCGGCAGGCCGACGAGTCGTTTGATGAAGTTCTGCGAGTAATCCGGCTTCCACACCCCGCCGGCCTCCGAGCCGCTGGGGTTCTTGAAGACCACCACGTCCCACCGCGCCGGGTCGTGCAGCAGGTAGAGGTATTTCAGCACCAGGATGCGGTCGCCGTACTGCACGGGCGGGGCGAAGGCGTCGTTCGCCTCGTCGCCCTTGAGGGTGGGGGGGAGGCGGTAGCCGCAGTTGGGGCAGTTGATGGCGTAGGTCCGCCCGAACTCGCGGCCGGTGTAGCGGCCGTTCTGGCGCTCGCGCAGGACGGCGGCGGCGGGCACGAAGAGGTCGTCGCCCTCCCCCTCGGCCCCGTAGTTGACGGTGAAGCGGTAGCCGCAATCCGGGCAGCGGTAGCGGAGGTGGGCGCCGAGCAGCGTGGGGGCCATGCTGCCGGTGGGAATCACGAAGGCCTCCACGACGTAGGCGCGGAAGATGAAGGCGAGGATGAAGGCGATGAGGATCTGCTCGACGGTCTCCTTGATCCGCGTCGGCTCCTTCTGCTTCTTGGGCTTTTTGGCCGGGGCGGGGGCCGGGGCTTGGGCCGGGGCTAGGACGATTTCGGGGGTGCCGCCGGGGTCGGTCATGCGGGCATGATAGCGGCGTGGCGGTCCGGGCGATAGGCATTGCGGCGCGGCGGGGGCTATCTTCACCTCGCGCGACGGCCGCGGGTGTAGCGGGATCGCACCGCGGGCCGATGGTGGAAGCAAGTGGTGGGAAGCAACATGTTCGCCGACTTCATCAACTGGTTCGCCGGCGGCGAGCGTCCGTACATGACGCTGCGGCACTGCATGAACGGCGACTGGCTCTGGATCGGCATCACCGTCGGCCTGGACCTGACGGTGGCCGCCGGCTACGTCGTGATCGCCGCCCACTGGTGGCGCAACGAGCGCGCGCTGAGCGGCGTGCCGGCGGCGCGGGCGCTGCGGTCGATGCGCAACATCTTCATCTTCTGCGGCATCTGCGGCTACATTTTCATTCCCATCAAAATGCTCTGGCCGGCGTGGCGGCTGTACGACCTGTTCGTGGCCGCCCTCGCCTGGTTCACCTGGAAGTATGCCTGGGGCGCCAAGGACCTGAAGGTCGTCTACCACGAGCTCAACCGCACGCGGCAGTTGTCCGAGGACCTGGAGGCGAGCCGCGCCGAGGCGGCGCGCAAGAGCCGGTTCATCCACGCGATCAGCCACGATTTGCGCACGCCGCTGAACGGCCTGATGCTGCAGGCGAGCCTGGCCGAGGCGGGCGTGGACGTGGGCGACGAGGCGATGGCCCGCGAGGCGCTGGCCGAGGTCCGCCGCGGCGCGGCGGCGACGGCGGAACTTCTGAACAAGCTTCTTGAAATCGGCCGGCTGGACTGGAAGGATGACGAGAACGAATTGTCGGTTTTCGACCTGAAGGCGTTCGCACAAAATCTTCAAGAGCGCTTCGCCGCCCGCGCCGGGCAGAAGGGGCTGTCGCTCGACGTGACGGCCGATGCGGCGATGGTCGAGACCGACCGGCTGAAGCTCGAGCGCGTGCTGGGCAATTTGGTCGAGAACGCGCTGAAGTTCACGCGGAGCGGCGGCGTCACGGTGGGGGCCGACGTGCGGGGCCGGGGCCTGCACGTGCGGGTGAGCGACACGGGCGTCGGCGTGCGGGCCGACCTGCGGGAGCACCTCTTCGATGAATTCTTCCAAGGCGACAATGACGCGCGCGACCGCAGCAAGGGGTTCGGCCTCGGCCTGGCGATCGCCCGGCGGCTGGCCCGGCAACTCGGCGGCGAGGTCACTCTGGAGCCGGCCGCAGGTCGGGGCAGCGGGCGGGGCAGCACGTTCACGGTCCGGCTGCCGCGCGTGGTCTGTGCCACTGGGGCCGAGGCCGAGCTCGTCGGCGAGCTGGTCGCCGGCGAGTGAGCCGGTCGCGGCGGCCGCCGGCTGCGTGGTGCGGCCGCGGCGCGCCCCGGACCCGGCGCCGGCGGCGGGCGGGTGCGTCAGCGGCCGGAAACCGGCCGGGCATCGCGTGCTGCTGGTCGAAGATGATCCGTCGAGCGCGCGGGCGCTGTCGCGGCTGCTGGGATTCAAGGGGTACGACGTCACGAGCGTCGACACCGTCGCCGGCGGCGGCGCGGCGCTGGCGGGCGGGCCGCACCTCGGGCCGCACATTCTGATCCTCGACCTGATGCTGCCCGACGGCGACGGCGCGACGCTGCTGCGGCGGGCGCGGGCCGAGCGCCCGGAGGTGTGGGTGGCGGTCGTGACGGCCGTCACCGACCCGGCGCGGCTGCGGGCGGTGCGCGGGTTGAACCCCGATTGCCTGATGAGCAAGCCGCTGGATTTGCCCGCCCTGCTTGACGCGATGCGGCCGCCGGCGTCAAACTAGGTGTCCGTCTCGACCCGATCCCCGGAGCGCCGTCATGTCGCAAAGCACCGTCCTCGTCACCGGCGCCGCCGGCTTCATCGGCTCGCACGCGGCGGAGAAGCTCATCGCCCGCGGCCACCGGGTGATCGGGGTGGACAACTTCTGCGACTTTTACGACCGGCGGTGGAAGGAGATGAACCTCAAAACTCTCGCCGGCGAGGTGGAGGTGGAGGAGATCGACATCACCGACGGCGCGGCGATCGACCGCCTGGTCCGCCGGGCCAAGCCCGCGGCGATCCTGCACCTCGCCGCCATGGCCGGCGTGCGGCCGAGCATCGAGCAGCCGGCGTACTACGCCCGCGTCAACGTCGAGGGGACCACCCACCTGCTCGAGGCGGCCCGCAAGAGCGGCGTGAAGCGGTTCCTCTTCGCCAGCTCCTCCAGCGTCTACGGCAACCTCTCGACCGTGCCCTTCAGCGAGGCCGACCCCGTCGGCGAGCCGATCAGCCCCTACGCCGCCACCAAGCGGGCCGGGGAGCTGATCTGCTACACCTTCCACCACCTCTACAACCTGCCGGTGGCGTGCCTGCGGTTCTTCACCGTCTTCGGCCCCCGGCAGCGGCCGGATTTGGCGATCCACAAGTTCACCCGCCTGATCAGCGCCGGCCGGCCGATCCCGTTCTTCGGCGACGGCTCGACCAGCCGCGATTACACCTTCGTCGAGGACATCGTGGACGGCATTTTGGCCGCCGGCGACCAGATCGAAAAGCACGGCTACCGCGTCTACAACCTCGGCGGCAGCAGCCCGGTGAGCCTGACGGAGTTGGTGCGGGCGCTGGAGCTCGCGGTCGGCAAGCCCGCGATTCTGGACAGGCGGCCCGCCCAACCCGGCGACGTGAAGCGGACCTACGCCGACCTCTCGCGCGCGTCGGGGGAGCTCGGGTACGCGCCCAAGCACACGCTGGCGCAGGGGCTTGAAAAGTTCGTCGCGTGGTTCCGCGAGTACGGGCATCTGTACCAACTCCCCGGCGAAGGAAAAGAAGCATCGGGCGTGGCGTGACCCCCGTGGCACGGGCGTCCCGCCCGCGTCCGCGCTTGCGGATGGCCGCTCGCGGCTTCGCAAAGAAATGAATCTTGACCTCACTCTTTTTTCTTTGCGAAGCCGCGAGCGGCAAGTCGCGGACGCGGGCGGGACGCCCGTGCCACGGGGGGAGACGCCCATGCTCATTCCTGATTGGATTGAAGCGCCGGCGGGTCTGTCGTGGCGGAGCGTCGATCCCATTTCGCCCGCCACCTCCGCCGGGCTGCTGACGCTCGGGCGCGACGAGCTCGTCCGCGGCGAGACCGGCCCCTTCCGCCTGCCGGGCCTGCGGCGGCACCTCTCGCTGAACCGGCCGCCGATCTACTGGACGCGGCCGGCCGTGGGCGGCGAAAACCTCTCCGACGTCCGGCAGTCGCAGTGCCTGCTGCTCCAGTTCGACGCCGGCGACTACGGCCTGCTCCTGCCGCTGGTCGACGGCGATTTGCACGCGGACCTCGACGGGGCCGCCGACCACCTGACGCTGCGGACGCGCGGGGCGGTGCCCGGCAATAAGCCGGCGTCGGCGCGGGGGCTGCTGGCGGCGCGGGGGGCCGAACCGTTCGCGTTGATCGACGCGGCGATGGGGTTTCTCGCCGGGGAGTTGAAGACTTTTTCCTTGCGAAGCCGCAAGCGGCCGCCGGCGTTTATGGAGCGGCTCGGGTGGTGTACCTGGGACGCCTTTCGCGGCGCGGTCGATGCCGCCAAAACACTCGACGGGTTGCGGCACCTGCGTGACGGCGGCGGGCGGGTCGGCTTCTGCATCCTCGACGACGGCTGGCTCAGCACTTCGGGCGACTTTCTGGACGACTTCCCGGCGAACCCCAAAAAGTTCCCCGCCGGCCTGGGCGGGTTGATCGCCGCGGCGAAGCGCGACTTCGGCATCGAGCACTTCGGCGTCTGGCACACGCTCCAAGGCTACTGGGCCGGCCTGAACCCCGCCGGGCCGCTGGCGGGGCGGTTCCCGACCGTCGCCAACCGCGGCGACATCCGCCCGTGGGACGCGGGCAAGCCGACCGACCTGCGGTTAATCGAGCCGACGCACGCCGGCGAGTTCTTCGCCGACTGGCACGATGCCCTCCGCCGGCAGGGCGTGGATTTCGTGAAAGTCGACGGGCAGAGCGCGACGGAAATCTTCACCGAAGGCGTCCTGCCGCGCGGCCGGACGATGGCGGCGTTCCAGCGGGCGGTCCAGTCGTCCGCCGCGTTGAACTTCCACGGCGGCGCGGCGGGCGGGGTCGGGTTGCTGCACTGCATGGCCCACTCGTCGGACGTGCTCTACCACCTCCTCGCGTCGAACCTGTGGCGCAGCAGCGACGACTTTTTCCCCGACCGCCCGGCCAGCCACGGCAACCATTTGTTCGAGAACGCGATGGCGTCGGTCTGGGCGTCGCCGGTGGCGTGGTGCGACTGGGACATGTTCTGGTCGGCCCACCCGCAGGGCAGTTTCCATGCCGCGGCGCGGGCGATCAGCGGCGGGCCGGTGTACGTCTCGGACAAGCCGGGGGCGAGCGATTTCGGGTTGCTGAGGAAGCTGACGACGTCCGACGGCCGGGTGCTGCGGGCCGACCGGCCGGCGGTGCCGTCGGCGGACTGCCTGTTCGTCGACCCGCGCGTCGAGGACCGATTGTTGAAAGTGACCAACCGCGTCGGTGGCGGCGCGGTGATCGGTTTGTTCAACTGCCACGCGCCCGGCGGCGGGGCCGTGTCCGATTCCTTCCGCCCGTCCGACCTTCACGACCTGCCGGCGGGTGAGCGGTTCGCGGTCTACCTGCACGCGGCGGGCCGGGCGGTCGCGCTGGGGCGCGGCGAATCGCACGCGGTCGAACTGCCGCCGCTGGGGTGGGAGATCGCGTCGATCGTCCCGATCGGCGACGGCCCGACGCCGCTGGGGTTGCTCGACAAGTTCAACGGCCTCGCGGCGGTGGAGTCGGTGCGACTCGACCGCGACGGCTCCACCGTCGTCACCCTCCGCGACGGCGGGCGGGTCGGCTTCTTCGTGGACGACGCGCCGCGGGACGTGCTGATCGACGGGCACTCCACCCCCTTCACAATCGCGTCCGGCCTGCTCACGCTCGACGCGCCGGCGGGCGAACCCGTCTCAATCACGCTCACCCGACCGGCGAAGAATTGAACCACAGAGACACAGAGGGCACGGAGGAAGCCACAGAGGACCAAACCAAATCTGATCTTCTCTGTGGCTTCCTCAGTGCCCTCTGTGTCTCTGTGGTTCACTCTTTCGCCGCGAACGAAAAAAGCCCCGCGAGCCGAAAACTCGCGCGGCCGTTTCGATGTGCGGTCGAGAGGACTTGAACCTCCACCCGGTTGCCCGGACTAGGACCTGAACCTAGCGCGTCTGCCAATTCCGCCACGACCGCGTTGTGGTCGGGAAGTGTAGGCCGGCGCGGGCGGGTGTCAACCGGTGTCAAATCCGATGCCGGCGGCGTATCCTTCGCCTCCCCGTGGCAAAGCACCCCGCCAAACCCGCCGCCGACCCGCGCATCCTCAACCGCCGGGCCTACCACGACTTTTTCATCGACGAGAAGGTCGAGTGCGGCATCGCCCTGCTCGGCAGCGAGGTCAAGAGCTTGCGCGACGGCAAGGCGCAGCTCTCCGAGGCGTTCGCCCGCATCGAGCGCGGCGAGCTGGTGCTGCTCAACGCCCACATCGACCCGTACACCAAGTCGGCCCTGGTCTACAACCACGCCCCGCGCCGGCCGCGCAAGCTGCTGGCGCACAAGCGCGAGATTCGCAAGTTGGAGGCGGTGCTCGAGGCCAAGGGCACCACGCTGATCCCGCTGAGCATCTACTTCAAGGGCGGCCGGGCGAAGCTGGAGCTCGGCGTCGGGCGCGGCAAAAAGCAGTACGACAAGCGCGAGACGCTGAAGCGCAAGACGCAGGACCGCGAGATGAAGCGGGCCGTCACGCAACGGCAGTGAACAGGGATGGGGGTGAGGCATGAGGGGTGCGGGCGTTCGGTGGCGGCGGTGGCTGGGGTCGGTGCCGGTGGCGGTGCTGGTGGCGGCGGCGGTGCTCGTCCCGCGGTCGGTGCTGGTGGCGCGGGGGACGAGCGAAACCTACGACGCGCAGTACCACCTGGCCCGCGGGCTGGCGACGCTGACGCGCCGGCCGTTGGGCGCGTTCCGCACCGACCCGCCGCTGGGGGAGATGCTGATCGCCCTGCCGCTGTGGGTCGGCGGCGCGACGCTCGACGGGCCGCAGCGGAACTCGGTGCTGTACGGCCAGCCGCACTCGCCCGAGGTGCTGCGGCAGTGGGTGGCGGCGTGGAAGGCGGTGCTCTTCCTGCCGGCGGTCGCGGTGGCGTTCGCGTGGGCCCGGCGGCTCTACGGGACGGCGGCGGCGTGGCTGGCGGTGGTGATCTTGTGCGTCGAGCCGACGGTGGCGGCGATGGTGCCGGTGGCGTCGCTGGACAGCCTGGCGATGGCGGCGGCGCTGGGGGCGATGTGGTGCGGCTGGCGGTGGGCCGAGCGGCCGACGGCGGGCCGGCTGGTCGCGGCGGCGGCGGCGTGCGGGGCGGCGGTGTGCGTCAAGAACACGCTGGTGGTCGCGCCGCTGGTCGTCGTGGCGATGGCCGTGGCCTGCCAAATCCGGCGGCGATTTGGGCCGGTTGAATCGCGTCTGACCTGGCGAGTTCTGGCCGGCCGGACGGGGCTGGCGGCGGGGTTGACGCTGTGTTTCGTCTGGGCGTTCACCGGGTTCGACGTCAGCCGGCCGGCCGACGCGGGGCCGGAGTATTCCACGGAGTACCGCGCGGGGTTCGGGTTCACCGCCGACGTGGTGAACGCGAACCTGGAGCGGCGGTGGCCGGCGGGGGTGTGGGTCGGGTCGCTGGTGATGGACGCCCAGAAGGCCGACCGGGGCCACGACGCGATGCTCCTCGGCGGCTACGGGCGCGGCGGGTGGTGGTACTACTTCCCCGTCGTGGCGCTCTACAAGGTGCCCTTCGGTGTGTGGGCGGTCGGGTTGTTGGGCGTGATGAGTTTGGCGCGGCGGGGGTTCGGGTTCGCCGAGATCGGCCCGCTGCTGCCGGCGGCGGCGTGGGGGGCGGTGCTGCTGGTCAGCCCCATCGACATCGGCTTCCGCCACGCCCTGCCGTGCTACGGCTTTTTGATCCTCCTCGCCTGCCGCTGCGTGGCGACGGACGCGGGGCCGCTGTGGAAGTTTGCCGCCTGGGCGTCGGCGGCGTGGGCGGCGGTCGGCGTGGCGCTGTGGCACCCGAACTACCTGCCGTACCTCAACCACGACTGGCTCAACCCGCAGTTGGAGATTTCCGACAGCAACCTCGACTGGGGCCAGTCGCTGCCGCAGGTGCGCGACTGGCTCGACGCGCGGCCGGACCACCCGACGCCGGTCTACCTGCTCTACTTCGGCGACCCCGGCGACCTGGCCGTGCGGCACTACCTCGGCGACCGCGTGATTTCGCTGAAGCCCGGCGAGCCGATCCCGCGCGCCGGACTGCTGATCGCCAGCCCGGTGGAAATCGCCGGCACCTACGACGTGAGGCGCGGCATTGTCGAGCTGTGGGGCGAAAAGCCGGTGGCGATGGTGGGCCGGACGATGCTGGTGTACGACCTGAACGCCGTCACCTGGCGGCCGCAGGCGAAGAGCCACCCGCGGCAGCCGGCGGGCTTCCGGTGGCCGATCACGCCGGGCGACCGGGGCGTGCGGGGCGTCGAGCGCGACCCGTCGTGGCTGGTTCCGTCGGCGTTGAAGCAATGAACCACAGAGAACACGGAGGGCACGGAGAAAGTCACAGAGACCAAGCCAAAATCTTCTTCTTCTCTGTGACTTTCTCGGTGCCCTCCGTGTTCTCCGTGGTTCATTCTTTTCCGCGTTTCAGTTCCATTGAACGCCCAATACTCAATGGCCCCAAACCGGCGAGAACGCTATACTTCGAGCATGAATCCCACCGTCACCGGAGCCACCGCGAGCGAGCCGAACCAGCCGGCGCAGAAGACCGTCACGA
Organism: Tepidisphaeraceae bacterium; assembly: GCA_965260985.1. Taxonomy (GTDB): domain Bacteria; phylum Planctomycetota; class Phycisphaerae; order Tepidisphaerales; family Tepidisphaeraceae; genus CBDHCE01. The sequence goes on from CBDHCE010000023.1 coordinate 257,194, forward strand.
TCCGCATCCGGCGGCAGGACGCGCCGGACAAGCCGCACCGCTACGAGGAGTTCTCGGTGCCGCACCGGCCGAACATGAACCTCATCTCGTGCCTGCAGTGGATCGCCGCCCACCCGACCACCACCGACGGCACCGCCACCACGCCGCCGGTGTGGGACAGCGGGTGTTTGGAAGAAGTCTGCGGCGCCTGCACGATGCTCGTCGACGGCAAGGCCCGGCAGTCGTGCTCGGCGCTGGTCGACAAGATTTCGCCCGACGGCGACCCGATCACGCTGGAGCCGATGACCAAGTTCCCCCTCATCCGCGATTTGTGGGTCGACCGCTCGCGGCTGTTCAATGACCTCAAGCGCGTCAAGGCGTGGGTGCCCATCGACGGCACCTACGACCTCGGCCCCGGCCCGGCGATGAGCCAGGAACTGCAGGAGGAGCGGTACCCCCTCAGCCGCTGCATCAGTTGCGGCTGCTGCCTCGAGGCCTGCCCGCAGTACACGCCGACCAACCACTTCGTCGGCGCGGCCGTCATCAGCCAGGTGCGGCTGTTCAACGACCACCCCACCGGCAAGACGCTGAAGAACGAGCGCCTCGACGTGATGATGGAGGAGGGCGGCATCAGCCAGTGCGGCAAGAGCGGCAACTGCGTGCAGGTCTGCCCGAAGGACATCCCGCTTTTGGAGTCCATCGCCGCGGTGCAGCGGCAGGCGACGGTGTATTCGATCAAGCGGTTCTTCTCCAAGTGAGGCGGGGGTGGGTAGCGGGTAGTGGGGGGGAAGCGGTAAATTGGATTCGGTCATAACCGGAGGTCCGATGAATCGCTTGCGGTTTCGCAAAGAAATCTTCGTAGTCGCGCTCGCCTGCTCACCCGCCCTCGCGTTCGGTGAGCAGGCCAAGCCCGCCGGTGCGTTCGTCGACGCCATCGGCGTCAACACCCACATTCACTTCAACGACACGGCCTACAACGACTTCCCGAAGGTCAAGGCCGCGCTGCTTGACCTCGGCATCCGCCACATCCGCGACGGGCTGAATGACACGCAGTGGCAGCCCTACTACGACCGCCTGAACGAGCTCGGCCGGGCGGGTGTCCACGCGCAGCTCATCTGCGGGATGCCCGCCACCTACAACCCGAACTACCAGCCGCCGCACGACCGCATCGTGCCGACGCTGGCGAAACTGGCCGACAGCGTCGAGGCGGTGGAGGGTACCAACGAGCCGGACCTGAACCACCGCGACGGGGCCGACTGGCAGGCGATGGTGCGCGAGCACCAGAAGGCGATTTACACGCTCGTAAAGGCCAACCCGACGTTCGGCAAGCTGCCGGTGGTCGGGCCGTCGATCTGCTTCTCGAACCAGCCGCAAGTGGGCGATTTGAGCGCCTTTCTCGACTATGGAAACAGCCACCCCTACCCCGGCGGCCGGCCGCCGTCGGTCAACATTGATGAGGAGCTCGCCAAGCAGAAGGTCATCAGCGGCGCCAAGCCGATGATGGTCACGGAGACGGGCTACCAGACGGCCGTCACCACCACCAACGGCCACCTGCCGGCGAGCGAGGCGGCGGAGGCGAAGTACCTGCCGCGCCTCTTTTGCGAATACTTCAACCGCGGCGTCGTCCGCACCTTTGACTATCAACTCGTCGACGGCACCGCCGGCGACCCGGCCGACGTCGAAACCCACTTCGGCCTGCTGCACGCCGATTTCAAGCCCCGCCCGGCCTACGCGGCGATGAAGCACCTCATCGGCCTGCTCTCGGACAAGGGCGGCGCCGAGGCCGGCGACCTGGACTTCACCCTCACCGCCCCCGGCGGCGGGAAATTGTCGGAGTCGATCCATCACACGCTGCTGCGCAAGTCGGATGGGGATTACTTCCTGCTGGTGTGGAACGAGGTGCCGTCGTGGGACGTCGACAAGCGCGTCGACCTGAAATTCAAGCCGGTCCCGGCAGTTTTGACGCTCAAAACGCCGCCGACACGGGTGATTCTGTACCGGCCGAGTTCCGATTCGCATCCGATCAAAAAGTTGATGGAGCCGGCCGACTTGAAGGCGATCGAGTTGGGCGTGCCGGACGAGGTGCTGATCGTTCAGTTGACGCTTCCTTAATAGCCGGAGGCGGAAGCCCCGGTTTCGTCGCGGAAACTTTCACGAGGTAGAGAAGTCTCCGCCGCGAAGACCGGGGCTTCCGCCTCCGGCTATTAAGGAGCGCCGCGCCGTTGACGCCCCGCGACGCCGGCCTTACCGTGAAACCGTGTTGCCCCTCACCCCCCACGGCTGGCGCGAAATGCTGGTCGGCTCGCTCGTCCTGGCGGTCATTGCCGTCGGGCTTTCGTTCATCTGGTGGCCGCTGGGCTACCTCGTGCTGCCGATCTACGTCTGGCTCTTCGCCTTCTTCCGCGACCCCGAGCGGCCGATCACCGCCGAGCAGCACGTCATGGTCAGCCCCGCCGATGGGAAGGTCAGCGACATCACCGAAATCGAACACTACGACCTGCTCGACGGCCCGGCCGTGCGAATCGGCATCTTCCTCTCGGTCTTCAACGTCCACGTCAACCGCGCCCCGTGCGACGGCCGGATCGTCGACGTGCGGTACAAGAAGGGGAAGTTCATCAACGCCATGAGCCACGACGCGGCGAGCAGCCAGAACGAGAGCAACACCGCCGTCTTCGCCGAGGTCGACGGCGAGCGGCGCGTGGCGGTGGTGAAGCAGATCGTCGGGTTGATCGCCCGGCGGATCGTGTTCGACAAAAAGGTCGGCGACGTGGTGCGGCGCGGCGGGCGGGTCGGCATGATCAAGTTCGGCAGCCGCACGGAACTCTACATCCCCAGGCGGCTGGAGCCGACGGTGCGGGTGAAGGTCGGCCAAACCGTCCGCGGCGCGGCCGACGTGATCGCCTCGCTGGGCGTCGGCATCGCCTCAAGTGGCACGGGCGTCCCGCCCGCGTCTTCAACCCTCGAGCCGGCCGGCGCGTGAGGGCGCGGCAGAAAGCACGCGGGCCCGACGCCCGTGCCACGGATGAACAACGGCCACCCATCCCTCCCGCCGCCGGAGCGCCGCGTCGTCAAGCGGCGGCGGCGGAAGCGCCTGCGCCGCCGGGCGTACATCCGATCGGTCCACTTCCTGCCGACCCTTGCCACGCTCGGCAACGCCGTCAGCGGGTTCGCCGCCATCTACGTCGCGGGCCTCGAACCGGCGTTCAGCGGCACCGACCCGGTCGCCATCTTCCTGGCCGACCACCGCTTCGCCACCGCCTGCTATTTGATCTTCCTCGCCGCCCTGTTCGACGCCCTCGACGGCCGGCTGGCCCGCTTCACCCGCCACACCACCGACTTCGGCGCGCAGCTCGACAGCCTCGCCGACGTCATCAGTTTCGGCGCCGCGCCGGCGTTCATCGCGCTGCAGGTGTTCAAGACGTCCGACGGCCTCGGCGATTTGCCGCTGACAATCACGCGGCTGGTCTGGGCGGTCGGGGCACTGTTCCTCTCGTGCGCCGCCCTGCGACTGGCCCGGTTCAACGTCAGCAACGAGCACGGCGAGCAGCACCACTTCAGCTTCCTCGGCCTGCCGACGCCCGGCGCGGGCGGGGCGGTGGTGGCCTACATCCTCTTCCAGCAGTCGCTGCTGCCCTACACCAACCGGTTCGACCACGGCTTCCTCCACGGCCTCGATTTGGCGATGGTCCTGTTCCTCCCCGTCCTCGTCGGCGCCTGCGGCCTGCTGATGGTCAGCGGCTACCGCTACCCGCACCTAGTCAACCGCTACCTCCGCGTCAAGGGCAGCTTCGGCCGGCTGCTGATGGTCCTCGCGCTGCTGCTGCTGCTGATCGTCGCCCACCAGGCGACGCTCGCGGTGGTCGGCGTCGGCTACGCGGCGTGGGGGCTGGTGACGGGCGTGTGGGTGCAGGTGCGGAAAGTTCCAATGACCAAACCAGAATGACCAAGGAATGTCCAAGTCCCAATGTCCAATGGGAAGGGGAGTCCCGCTTCTTCATTGGACATTGGAACTTGGGCATTCCTTGGTCATTCTGGTTTGGTCATTCGTCATTCAGCCCTCTACGCTACCCCGCCATGACACCCGCCTCCCCCGTCGTCACCCGCTTCGCCCCCTCGCCCACCGGCTATCTGCACGTCGGCGGGGCGCGGACCGCGCTGTTCAACTGGCTGCTCGCCCGGCGCTTCGGCGGCACGTTCCTGCTGCGCATCGAGGACACCGACCTCGCCCGCAGCACCGACGCCAGCGTGACGGCCGTGCTGGACGACCTCCAGTGGCTCGGGCTGCACCACGACAACCCCGTCGTCATGTTCCAGAGCAAGCGGACGCAACTCTACGACGGCCTGATCGACGGGTTGATCGAGAAGGGCCTGGCCTACAAGGCGTATGAGACGGCCGAGGAATTGGCCGCCCAGCGCCGCCAGGCCGAGCGGGCGAAGCGGGCCTACCTCTACAAGCGGCCGGCGCTGAGCGACGAGCAGATCGCCGCCTACGAGGCCGAGGGCCGGCCGGCCGTCGTGCGGTTTGCGATGCCGTCGCGCGAGTTCCGCTTCCGCGACGAGGTGCTCGACAAGGACATCGTGCTGGCCGCGTCGCAGGTGCAGGATTTCGTGATCCGCAAAACGGACGGGATGCCCACCTACCACTTCGGCGTGGTGGTCGACGACGCGGAGATGGGCATCACCCACGTCCTGCGCGGCCAGGAGCATTTGCTGAACACGGTGAACCACATCGCCCTGCAGGACGCGCTGGGCTACCCGCGCCCGCTCTACGGCCACCTGCCGGTGATCCTCAATTCCGACGGCAGCAAGATGAGCAAGCGCGACCGGGACAAGAAGCTGCGAGAAGGTTTTCACTGGTTTACGAAAAACATTTCTGCGGATGAACTTGAAGATCTGTTTCAGGAGGCACTTAAGGTTTGCGTCACCGCTACCTCAGAGCGCCTGATCCATTGGTCGAACACACCATCGGTTCAACTTAACGCGTTAGAACAGCAGGCCGTTATGAAGGCGATTGGGGTACATGAGAGCGATTTGCCCGAAGTGTTAATCCACCAGTTCCGCAAGAACGGCTACCTGCCCGAGACGCTGAACAACTTTCTGGCCCTGCTCGGCTGGAGCCCCGGCGGCGATTTGGAGCGGATGTCGGTCGACCAGATGATCGAGAAGTTCGACCTCTCGGGCGTCGGCAAGTCCGCCGCCAAGTTCGACCGCGCCAAGCTCACCGCCTTCAGCACCGAGGCCTTCGCCGCCGCCCAAATGGACAAGCAGGTGGCGGCGATGCGCGACTTCCTGTCCGTCAACCCCGACTCGCCGCTGAACCGCGCGACCGACGCGGAGTTGGCGGACGTGCTGGCGATGAACGCCGGGTATCACGTTTTGCGCGAGGTGGAGGAGAAGAGCCGCTTCTTCTTCGTCGATGACGATCAGATCGCGTTCGACCCGAAGGGCGTCGAGAAGTTTCTGCTGAAGAACGACCGGCAGGGCCTCGACGCCCTCCGCCACGTCCGGGCCGCGCTGGAGGAGGCGGTGAATTGGACGGCGGTGGACATCGAGGGGGCGATCAAGTCGAAGATCGACGAGCTCGGCCTGGGCCTCGGCAAGGTCGCCCAACCGGCGCGGCTAAGCGTCTGCGGCGGCACCGTCAGCCCGCCGATCTTCGACACCCTCGCCTTCCTGGGCCGCGACCGAACGCTGCGGCGGATCGACCGGTGCTTGGCGACGTTCGGGTGAGGGCGTTGTCAGTCGTCAGTCGTCAGTCGTCAGCTGGAAGAGTTTACAATCCGGCGTGTGAAGAAGCCGTACGCTGCTCACGCACCACGCACCCGCTTACCGCGTGAACGGCGAGCCGCCCTGGCCGGGGGGCGGGGTGCCGGCGGCGCTGGCGGCGGCGGTGTTCTGCTCGACCTCCTGCTTCAACTGCTGCCGCTTGGCGTCCTTCTGGTCGGCGTCGAACGTCCGCGTCACCATCCGCCCATTGGCGTCCATCAGCAGGGCGTAATTCTCCCGCCCCGGCCCCGGCCGCAGGTCCACCAGCGTGAAGCCCGTGCGGTAGTCCGGCCCGTTCGCGCCCGACTCGTTCGCCCCGATCGGGTCGCCGATGTCCACGCCGAACTCCTTGGCCTTCTCCTCGCCCTGATACCGGCGGTAGACCTCGAACTTTACCCCGCTCGCCCCGGACCGCACCGTGCTGGCGAGGAACAGGTACGTCAGCGGCTGCACCGTGACCGGCTTGGTCCACGCCCCCTCCGACTCGTCGCCGCGCGGGCTCTGCATCCACAGCGTCTTCTCGACCTCGGCGTTGCCGGCGATGTTGCGGGTGTCGTACAGCGGGTTCCGCACGCGGTAGACGACCTGGTAGCGGTAGGTTTTGTTCGGGGCGGCGGTGGTGTCGAACAGCCAGCCCGAGACGTCGAGGCTCTGGCCGGGGTCGAACGGGGCCTGCGGGGGCGGGGGCACCTGCAGGACCTGGCCGGCCCCCGCGCCGCCGCCGAAGGTGCCGCCGAAGGTGCCCCGGCCGCCGCGCGGGTCGTAGGTGCCCGAGCCGCCGCGGGGGTTGTAGACGCCCGGGCGGCCCGCACCCGGGCGACCGCCGGACCGCTGGCCGTAGGGGTCGACCGTCCCGCCCGCCGCCGCGCCGCCGCCGGTGTTGGTGCGGGGGTCGTAGGGGGCATTGGACTGGAGGGCCGCGCCTTCACTTTCCTGCGCCTCGCGCTCGGGGTCGACCGGGGCGTTGGAGCGGCCGCCACTCGATCGGCCGCCGACGGCGCCCCGCGCCCCGCCGCCGCCGCGGGGGTCGTAGGGCGTGTTGGCGCCGCGGGTCGGCCGCTGCGGCGGGGGGGTATTGGTTCTCGGCTGGGCCCGCTTCTCCGCCGCCTGGTCGCGCAGGTACTTTAGCATTTCCGCGCGCTGGTCGGGCGGCAGGTCGGAGAGGTTGCCGGTGAAGGTGGCCGGGTCGAACGCCGGCGCCGCGCCGGGCACGATCACCGGCGGCTCGACCATCGGGTTGTCCCCTTGGAGCACGGGGAAGAACGCCGGCTGGACGATCGGCTGCTGCGCCGCCTTGGCGGCCGTCAGGTAGTCCGCCGCCGCCTGCCGGCCCGCGTTCTCCACGCGGTTGTCCGCCAGCGCCGCCGGCAGCACCGGCAAATCGGCCGCGTCGAGCCGGGCGACCGACTCGGGCTTGCCCCACCCGCCGCCGGCCTGCTGCTCCTCGCGCAGCAGCTCGGCGTCGAGGAAGAACGTCTGGCTCTGCGGCAGGGGGATCTGCGCCTGGCGGAAGGTTTGCGCCAACTTCGCCATCGGCACGTCGTAGCGGACCATCACCCACGACAAATCCTTCGCCCCCGGCACCGCCGGATTGGCCCCGGCGGCACCGGCGGCCGCCGGCGGCGGGAAGGCGTTGCCGCCCGGATTCGCGGGGTTGGCGCCGCCGTTGGCGCCGCCGTTGGCGGGATTGGCCGGGGCGGCTTGGACATAGGCGGTGCCGGTGCGGGGGGCGAGGGCGTAGACCGGCGCGGGGGCCGCGGGGAGCGTCTCGATCTTCTCCGGCCCGCCGGGCCGGGTGGTGGTGTCTTCAATCGGCCCCGTGTCGCCAACCTTCAGCCGCGGCGCCTCCCACGCGGTGCCGGCAAACTGCTCGCCGGGGGGCACGTGGAAGCCGGCGCGGACCTGCGTGGCGATGTCCTGCTGCAACCCCATCGGCGGGGCGGTGCCGTCGGCCATCTGCCGCTTGAGGGGCACGGCCAGCGTGTCGCGCGTGTGGGCGTCGACGGTTCCGGGCGTGAAGTCCGCATTGCCGACCTGCACCGGCACGGGGGTGCCCAGGACGTAGACGTAGACCATCAGCAGCAGGAACGCCCCGCCGAGGCCGAGGGCGATCCACTGGACGTACTTTTCGAGGAAGTCGACGACTTTGTTCATGGCGGTGCCCCGTGAGGGTCAGGTGGGGGAAGTCTGCGGTCCGCGTGCTGCGGGTCTCCGGCGGTTTCTGGCGGTTTCTGGCGGAAGCGGAATCTGATCGTGCCGATTTACCGGCCCTGGCGCGGGTCGTACACGCCGCCGCGGCCGCCGTAGGCGTCGCGGCCGCTACCACCGGCCGGTGCCGCCGTTGCGCCGGCGGTGCCCTCCTCGCCGCTCATCGCGGCGATCTCGGTTTTCACCGCCTCGGGCATCAGCGGGGCGAGCCACTTGCGGAGGAAGAGCATCTCGATCTGCAGGTGCAGCTCGATGACCGGCGCGTCGCCGTACACGTAGCCGTTGTTCCGCGCCGACGCGGCGTCGAAGGGGACCACGTCGACGTTGGTGACGGTGAGCAGGCGGTCGTTCATCAGGCCGTTGATCACCAGCGGGGCGCGGGTGGCGTCGACGCGGAGGGTCATGGGGAAGCGGACGACGTCGTAGAGGGCGGTGTGGGCGGGCCGGCCGGTGGGGCTGGCGGCGTAGGCGGGCTTGATCTCCGTTGCGGCGTCGACGTCGAGCGTCGCCGCCGCGCCGTCGGCCCCGGCGGCGGGCTGGCCGAAGGACCGCGCCCCGCCGGGGCCGCCGGCCGCGCCGGTGAAGCTGGTGGGCACGTCGAGGGCGATCAGGTGCTTGGCCGGGGCGTCGAGGACGCTGGTGGCGCCGGCGTCCTTGTTCAGGCCGGCGATGGCGCGGGCGACCTCATCCTGCGTCCAGAGCATCGTCTGGGCGTTGAAGATCGCCGTCGCGTCCGGCAGCCCGCCCGAGCCGGTGATCTGCGGCTGGGGGGCGAACGCCTCGCGCTCGGCGTAAATCATCAGCGACCGCGCCCGCTCGAGCTGCTTCGCCGACGTCAGGCCCTGGAGCTTTTTGATCACCACGGCCTCGACCTGGTCGGCATTGTTCGGCTGGCCGTCGGCGTAGGTCAGCAGCTCGCGCTCGGTGTCGGCGCGGGTGCGGGCGGCGATGCTCTCGACCTCGTCGGGCGTCGGCGGCAGGCCGGCGCGCATGAGTTTCGCCGGCTCGCTGCCGAGCGGGTCGGCGTCGGCGTTCATCGCCTGGCGGTAGATCTCGCGGAACTTGAACGCCGAGTTCTGCGTCGGGTCGGGCTGGGGCAGGGCGCCGGCCACGAGGGGCTCCTTGCGGTTGAGGTTCAGCGCGACGTCGAGGATGGTCTCCGCCGCCTTGGCCCGCCGCGCCACCGCCTCCTCGCCGGCCTTGATGGCGGTCTGGTTCGGGAACATGTCCAGCTTCGCGGCCTCGGTCTGGCGGGGGTTGAGGATCGGCAGGACGCGGGGTTTGTTCTTCACCGCCTCCAGCTTTTTGTAGTTCGCCGCGCTGGCGTCGGTTTGCGTCTGCAGGTCCGCGAACAGGCCACCGATGGGGAAGAAGATGGCGATGATCGCCAGCAGGGCGACGGCGCCGCAGATGATGCTCAGGAGGTTTTTCTTGACGATGTCCATGCGGGCCTCGGTTCGGGCGGATTCTCTGCAAAAACCAGACTAGCGGGCGGCGTCGGCCAGGCGGTTGGCGTCGGGCGGCGCGTCGGCGGCGGCCCGGCCGCCGCGCGGGGGGGCGGCGGGCGTGCCCGGCGTGGCGGGCGTGGCGGGGGCGGCGGGCGTCGCGTTCGGGTCGGCGGGCTTGGGCGGGGGGGGGTCGAGCAGGACGGCGACGAGCACGTCGAACTCCCAGTCCTGGCGGACGTCCTCGCCGGTGAGGGGGTCGCGGTAGGGGGCGGCCTCGTCGGGCTTGCCGTCGGGGCCGAGGGGGAGGTTGCCGGGGTTGGCCGCCCCGCCCGCCGCCGCGCCGCCGCCGCCGAAGTTGCGGGCGCCGCCCGAGCGGGCGTCGAAGCGTTGGCCGTAGCGGTCCCCACCGCCGTTTCCGCCGCCGCGGGGGTCGTAGACGCCGCCGGCCGCCGCGCCGCGGAAAGCGCCGGCCGCGCCGCCGGGCGCGCCCGCGCCGCCCTGGGGGTTGTCCTTGGCGGCCTGGGCGGCGGCGTAGTCGGAGGCCATCTTGGCGAGGCGGGCGGGGTCCTGGCCGATCTGCCGGGAGCCGACGACCTGGAACTTCTTGACCGCGTAGGGCAGCGTCTTGTCGGACGGGCCGGGGGCGATGGCGAGCAGGTTTTTCTGGACCGCGCCGTAGATCAGGTCGCCCGCCTTGGCGTTGGGGCTGATGAGGCGCAGGGTGACGGTGTAGCCGCGGGCGTCGGCGGGCAGGGCGTCGGCGCCGCCGGCCGCCGCGCCGGGCGTGGCCGCCGCGCCGCCGCCGGCATTCCCGCCGGCGTTGCCGAAGTTGCCGCCCCCGCCGCGGCCGCCGCCGAACTGCGCCCCGGCACCTTGGGCGCTGAGGTCGGCGGCGTAGGACTGGAAGTCGGCCGACGGGTCGAGCACCATCGCCATGTCCGGGTGGTAGACGCTGTTGAACCCGTCGATCCGCACCATCGCCCGCTCGCCGCGCGGCACGGCCTTGACGGCCTTGGCGTCCTGGTCGGCCAGCCCCTTGGCGATTTGCGGCTGCGGGGCGGGCATCGCGTCGTTCAGGTCGGTGATGAGGTCGCCCCAGACCGGCTTGAACTCCGCCAGCGACGCGACGTTGCGGATGAGCTGCCGCTCCCCCTGGCCGCTGTCCTGCACCTTCGCCCACGCCGCGCTGTTCGCCGTCGCCTGCGACGTGACGGAGGCGATCTCCTGCCGCGCCGCCGCGGCGGCGTCGTAGGTGCTCTTGTCGTAGAACCACCGGCCCACCGGCACCAGCGACCCGGCGACGAACAGCGCCGCCGCCGCCGCGAACCACTTGGTCTTGTCCCGCCACATCGTCTCGCGCCGGATCCGCTCGGGCAGCAGACTGCTCGTCACGGCCGCCTCACCGACCGCCTGCAGCGCCAGCCCGTACGCCCCGACCACCGACAGCAGGTTCTTGTTGAACGTCGCCGCCTCCTTCGGGTCCGACGGCGCCCCGCCCAGCAGCACGTCGATCTGCTCGACCTCCATCTGCAGGTTCTGCTTGAGGTACTTCCGCAGCCCCGGCAGCTGGAACGTGCCGCCCAGCGCGATCACCTTCCGAATCCGCCCCTCCTTGTTCACGCTGGCGTAGAAGCCGATCGACCGCTGAATCTCCGCCACCAAATCCGCGAACACCGGCCGCATCGCCTGGAAGATCTGCCGGGCGTACTTGCTCGTCGCGGCGTTGCGCTTGAGGTCCTCGGCCTTGCTCTGGCTGACCTTGAACGCCTTCACTAGCGTCTCGGTGAAGTTATTGCCCCCGATCGGGATCGACCGCAGCCAGATGTGCTGGTTGTCCGCGATGATCAGGTCGGTATTCTCCGCCCCGAGGTCGACGATCATCGCCGTGCCCTTGTTCAGCCGGCCGTCGTGCTGCACCGCGTTGTAGACCGCCAGCGGGCTGGTCTGCACGACCTGCACGTCCATGCCGACGTCGGTGAACATCTGCACGTTGCTGTTCACCAAATCCTTGCGCATGGCGAAGATGCCGACCTCCACCTCGGGGCTCTCGGGGTCCTCGAAGAGTTGGTAGCTCCACTCGACCTCGTCGAGGGGGAAGGGGATCTGCTGGATGGCCTCGAACTTGACGATCTCGGGGATTTTCTTCGGCTCGACCGGGGGGAGCTTGATGAAGCGGGCGAAGGAGGACTGCCCGCTGACGCCGACCGCGACCGTGCCGCCGCGCGTGTCGTGCCGGCCGGCGAAGGTCGCCAGGGCGGTCTGGATGAGTTCCTGCTTGTTGTCGCCGGCCTCGGAGAGGACCGTTTCGTGCTCGACGAAGTCGGAGTCGACGATTTTCACCCCGTCGCCGACGCGCTCGAGCTTGACGGCCTTGAGGGCGCGGTTGCCTACGTCGATGCCCCAGGCGGAGCGTGCGGTCGCCATGTGAACTCCGTTCGGTTCCGGTTACTTTCCCGCCCTCCGTGCCCCGCCACGGACTGCCGGCCTACAGGCATACCGCCGCCACCGGGCGTCGGTTCGTCCTAGGCCGCCGCTAGGATACCGCGCGTCGGCGGAATGCGAAAGGCGTCCGCACGAGAAAAAATGCCCCCAAGTAGCCGGGAGCGGAAGCCCCGGTTTTCGGGCACGAGAGTCGCGCTATGCGAAGCGTTGCGGCGCGAAAAACCGGGGCTTCCGCTCCCGGCTACTTCGGAACACTGGTAGAAGTCAGCAACCGCCCGACCAACGCCTCCAGGGTCGTGCCCTGCGAAACCCGAATCCGCCCGCCCGCCCGCCGGCCCTCGCGGTAGTCCATCACCCGCCGCGCCAGCGCGCGGGCCGAGGCGTCGGCGGCCACCAGGGCGGTCTCGCCGTCGCGCAAAAACTCCGCCGCCACCGCGCCCGGCGCGGCGACGACCGGCAGCCCCGCCGCGGCGCAGCGCAGCACCGGCGTCGGGTCGGCCGGGGCGGTGGAGGCGAGCAGCGCGACGTCGGCGGCGGCGCGGGCGAGGCCGGGCCGGGGGCAGTCGACGACCAGGCTCGCCCGCGCCATGCGGTTGGCGAAGGTGCGGACCGCCGCCGCCCGCGGGCCGCGCGGGTCGAGCAGCAGGCGGACGCGCGGGTCGAGTTCGCGCAGCAGCGCCGCCGCCCAGACCGCCCCGTCGTGCCGCCCCGCCCGCGTCGCGGGGCCGGGGGCGTAGAGCACAAAGGCGTCGGGCGCGATCCCCAAAGCCCGCCGCGCGGCAAGCCGACCCTCACCCGTCATCCCTTCCCGAACGCCGCCCGCTTCAGCGATGGGCCGCACGACGTGAACCTTACCCGCCGACATCCCGGCCCGCCGGTACCGCTGCGCCAACGCCCGCGACCGCACCGCGACATGAAACGTCCCGACCCACCGCCGCCCCCACCGCACCGCGCCCGTATCGTCGGCATCCCGGTCGTCCGGCAGGTAGAGCACGGCGCCGCCGCCCACCGCCGCCGCGGGCAGGGCGTTTCGGCCGTGGGCGATCACCAGATCAACCCGCCCGGCCTCCCCCTTCCCCCACCGCCGCCGCGCCGCCGCCCGCACCCCGCCCGCGACGGTCGGGATGACCTCTACTTGAAGATCAACGCCCGCCGCGAGCGGCCCGACGGACGCCTCGTCCGCCGACCCGAGCTCCGCCGCGATGAGGTAAAGGACGCTCCGCTCCACTGGCCGGCACGATAGCGCCCCTGTGGCACGGGCGTCCCGCCCGCGTCTTGCCGCTCGCGGCTTCGCAAAGAAACGAAGAGCCAGCGAGTGAAAGAAATCCAAACTCCCCGTGAGCCGCGAGCGCAGCGAGCGCTGTAAGTTCTCGTCTTCTTTGCGGAGCCGCGAGCGGCAAGGCGCAGACGCGGGCGGGACGCCCGTGCCACGGGGCTATCATCGCGCCGCATGATTTCCGTTCTGCATTACGACGTCGACGCCGACCGCGAGCGGGTCGACACGCTCCTCGCCCGCCTGCGGCTCGACCCGGCCGACGTCGCGCTGCCGGCCGGCCGGGCGGCGGACGAGGCCGAGGCGGTCCGGGCGATTCTTTCCGACGTGAAAAAGCGTGGCGACGCGGCCGTCGTCGAGTCGGCCCGGCAATTCGACGACCCCGACTTCGCCGCCGACCAACTCCGCGTCGGGCCGCACGAGATGGCCGACGCCGCGGGGCGGATTTCGGCCGATTTGCGCGGCGCGCTGCAACGCTCGATCGACCAGGTGCGCGAGTACCAGACCCACATCCTGCCGCACGACCCGCCGCCGCTGGTCCGGCCGGGCGGGCTGGAACTCGGCCTTCGCCACACGCCGCTCGACTCGGCCGGCTGCTACTTTCCCGGCGGCAAGGCGAGCTACCCCAGCAGCCTCATCATGCTGGCGGTGCCGGCCCAAGTGGCGGGGGTAAAAACCGTCGTCGCCTGCACGCCGCCGAGCAAGTATGGGAAGTCCGACGCCGTGCTGGCCGCGGCGCACCTGCTGGGGCTGACGCGCGTCTTCCGCGCCGGCGGGGCGGCGGCGATCGGGGCGATGGCCTTCGGCACCGAGACGATCCCGGCGGTCGACAAGATCGTGGGGCCGGGCAATCGCTACGTTCAACTGGCGAAGCGGATGGTGAGCGGCGGGGTGGGCGTGGACGGGTTTCTGGGGCCGAGCGAGATCGTGGTGGTGGCCGACGAGACGGCGAACCCCGCCTTCGTCGCCGCCGATCTGCTGGCGCAGGCGGAGCACGATCCGGGGTCGTGCTTTTTGCTCACGCCATCGAATGGGCTGGCGCGGGCGGTGGTCGAGGAAATTGAGCGGCAGTTCGTCGGGCTGGCCCGCAAGAAGCCGGTGGCCGACTCGCTCGCGGCGGACAGCGCGATCGTCGTGACTGAAGATCTGGACGCCGCCCTCGCCCTGGCCGACCGTTTCGCGGCCGAGCACGTCAGTTTGCAGACGGCCGACGATGCGGCGGCGCTGGAGAACCTGAGGCACGCCGGGGCGGTGTTCGTCGGCCCGTGGTCGCCGGTGGCGGCGGGGGATTACGTTGCGGGCCCCAGCCACTGCCTGCCGACCAACACCACCGCCCGCTTCGGCGGCGGCATCAGCGTCTACGAGTTCCTCAAGCGCACCGGCACGGCGCGGTACACCGAGGCCTCCCTCGCCGCCGACGCCCCGGCGATCCGCGCCATGGCCGACGCCGAGGGCCTCGACGCCCACGGCCTGAGCGTGCGCATCCGGCAGGGTTGACCTCGTGGCACGGGCGTCCCGCCCGCGTCTGCGCTTTCGCCCGCGCTTTTCAATCAATCAACCGATCACAGACACACGCGAAGAAAATCCGGGCGGGACGCCCGTTCCACGCGGCCCGGCATAAAGTGCCGAGCCCTCAACCCGGAGCCGCCTTGCCCGCGAAATCCAAGAGCTTCCTCGACGCGATCAAGAAGGCTGACGCCGACGGCCGCTACGCCGGCGACGAGTTCGGCGGCGGGGCGGGCGCCGACGGCAGCGGCCTGCCGACCGGCGTGGCCGGGAACTTCATGTTCGCCACCGGCATCGAACCCTCCAACCCCACCATCGACCACGGCAAAACCCGCCGCGACCTCCTCGAAGAGACCGGCCACTACGACCACTACAAGCAGGACTTCCAACTCGTCCACGACCTCGGCCTGAAGGTGCTGCGCTACCACCTGCCCTACTTCAAGGTCAACCCCAAGCACGGCGTCTACGACTGGGACTTCGCCGACGCCGCCATGGGCGAGATCCGCCGCCTGGGCATCACGCCGATCCTGGATTTGATGCACTTCGGCGTGCCGGACTGGGTGGGGGATTTCCAGAACCCCGAGCTGCCGGTGCTGTTCGCCGAGTACGCCGCCGCCGTCGCCGACCGCTACCCGTGGGTTCGGTTCTGGACGCCGGTGAACGAGATCTTCGTCACCGCGAAGTTCAGCGCGCTCGAGGGCATCTGGAACGAGCAGCTCAAGACGCCGGCGGCGTTCGTGACGGCGATCAAGCACGCGGTGGCGGCGAGCGTGCTGGCGACCCACGAGATCGCCCGCCGCCGGCCCGACTGCGTGATCGTCCAGGCCGAGACCGCCGAGTACGTCCACCAGGCGTGCGCGACCGAGAGCGACGAGGTCCGCCTGATCAACAAGCTCCGCTTCCTGCCGCTGGACCTGCTGTTCGCCCACCCGCCGGACGCCGAGGTCTGCATGTACCTGCTCGACAACGGCATGACCCGCGCCGAGTTCGACTGGAACATGCGCGGCGAGCCGCCGGGCTACCAGGTGATGGGCAACGACTACTACGGCCGCAACGAGAAGATGCGCCTGCCCGACGGCACCGTCACCAGCGCCGAGGACGTGCTCGGCTGGTACCAGATCACCAAGGAGTACTACCGCCGCTACCGCAAGCCGGTGATGCACACCGAGACCAACGTCATGGAGTCCGACGAGTGCCCGACGTGGATCTGGAAGCAGTGGCTGAACGTCCTGCGGATGCGCAAGGACGGCGTGCCGGTGCTGGGCTTCACCTGGTACTCGCTGATCGACCAGGTCGACTGGGACATCGGCTTGGAGAAAAAGGTCGGCACCGTGAACCCCGTCGGGTTGTACGACCTGAAGCGCAACCCCCGCCCCGTGGCCGCCGCCTACCGGCAGTTGCTGGAGACGTTCGGGCAGATCACCATCGTGCCGCACGGGGAGATGTTCGAGATCACCGGCCGGCAGGCGAAGTTGAAGGTGGAGGTCTGATGCGTGGTGCGTGGTGCGTGGTGCGTGAGGAAGCGTTTCCTTAATAGCCGGAGGCGGAAGCCCCGGTTGATCGCGCAGAAACCATCCCGAAATCCGAAGGCCAACCGGGCGAAAACCGGGGCTTCCGCCTCCGGCTATTAAGGAACGCCTCACGCCGACTCCACCCGCCCGCCGGCCTCCCAGGGGTTGCCGCGTTGGTAGGCAGCCAGGGGCATCGGGCGCTTCCCTTCGGGCGTGACGTCCAGCAGGCGGACCGATCCCTCGCCGCAGCCGACCGAGCCGTCTTCAAGAATCGACCCCGCCGCGCCGGCCGCCGCGCCCGCCGCCGCGCCGACGGTCGCGCGCAGCAGGGTGAGGCGGTCGGACTCGCTCCCGTCGGCCCGCAGCACGCGGGCCCGGCAGCCGGGCCAGGGGGAGAGGCCGTTGATCCGCCGGGCGACCTCGGCCGCCGGGCGCGACCAGTCGATCCGCGCGTCGGCGCGCGACAACTTCGGCGCCGCCGTCGCGGCCGACTCGTCCTGCGGCGTCTCGACCGACCGGCCCGCCGCCAACTCCCGCAGCACGGTCGCCATCAGGGCCGGGCCGTCGGCGGCGAGGCGGTCGTGCAAATCGCCGGTCGTCTCCGAATCGCCGATGACCAATTCGCTCATCGCCAGCACCGCCCCGGCGTCCATGCGCGGGGCGAGGCGGATCACGCTGTTGCCGGTCGTCCGCTCGCCGTTGAGGACCGCCCAGTGGATCGGCGCCGCGCCGCGGTACTTCGGCAGCCGCGAGGCGTGCAGATTCACGCTCCCCAGCCGCGCGTGGTCGGCGGCGGCCGGGGCGACCTTCTGCCCGAACGCGATCACCACCATCGCGTCCGCCGGCGGCAGCGGCAGGGCGTTGAGGTCATCGGTCTTCACCACGTCCAACCCGGCGGATTCGGCAAACTCGCCCACCGGCGTCGGCGTCAGCCGCTTGCCACGCCCCGCCGGCTTGTCCGGCTGCGTGACCACGAGCACCACGTCGAACTCGGGCGACTCGACGAGCAACCGCAGCGTCGGAATCCCGAACGCGCCGCTGCCGGCGAACAGAATGTTGAGGGGAGGGAAATCCACGAATGCACGCGAATGAACACAAATAAAAACGAGCCAATGCAGGACGGCCAAGGCGGGGTCAATGCTTCTTTTCACTCCTCTTCATTAGTGCCTTATTCGTGACCATTCGTGGACCCCCTCCTAACTCCCCCGCTTAAAAGCATCTTCCATCTCCTTCAGCGTCTTGCGGAACGTCAGCTTCCCGACCGGCCCCATCTTGTCGACCAGCATGATGCCGTCGAGGTGGTCGGCCTCGTGCTGCCAGACGCGGGTCTCGAAGCCGTCGGCGGTCACGTCCACGGGGTTGCCCTCGGGGTCGCGGGCGGTCAGCCGGAGGGTTTTGCTGCGGAGCACGGGGATGGTGATGTTCGGCAGGCTCAGGCACCCCTCGTCGGCCTCCTCCTCGGCCGCCGCGTCGGGCGGGTGGGAGAGGGCGGGGTTGACGTACGCCCGGTCGTCCGCCGGCTCGCCGGTGTGGTTCATCACGAACAGCCGCCGGGTGATCCCCACCTGCGGGGCGGCGAGGCCGACGCCCTTCGCCTCGCGCATCAGCGCGAGCATCCGGTCGGCCAGGGCGCGCAGGTCCGGGCCGAAGTCGCCCTCGGGCACCGGGTCGCAGACGCGGCGGAGGCGGGGGTCGGGGTAGAGGATGATCTTCAGGTCGTCGTGCATGGGTCGGCTGGCGTGGGGCGGCGGCGGCTGTGGGGGTTCGGACCGGCCGGGCATCGTACCGATTTCCCCGCCGCGGGCGAATCGGCGATTTGCCGGGCCGGCGGGGCCCCGGTCGGCGCGAGGGGGGTTGACACCGCCCCGGCCCCGACATTAGATAACAGCCGGGCGGTGCGCCCCGGTTTCACGTTAAGTCGCACCGCCGCCAGCACTTGCAGGAATATCAGCCGGTGCCGGCACCGACGAAGGTTCAGCCCGAGGTTCCAGCGTGCCCGAAGTCCCCGACGATTATCACGACGTGCCCGACACCGACCGCAAGAAGGCCAAGGTCTTCTTCGACCGCGGCACCGCCGTGGCGGCGACGGGGAACTACGACTACGCCATCGAGATGTACCTCTCGGGCCTGGGCCTCGACCCCGAGGCCGTCGAGGCGCACAAGACGCTGCGCGACATTTCCCTCAAGCGCAAGGCGAGCGGCGGCAAGGGGTTGGGGATGATCGCCAAGATGAAGCTCGGCGGCAAGGGCAAGGACGACAAGCAGAACCTCCTTAACGCCGAGAAGCTGCTGGCGTTCGACCCCGGCAGCGCGGACCAGATGGCGGCGGTGGTGAAGTACGCCGTCGGGGGCGGGTTCTTCGACACCACGGTCTGGGCCGGCGACGTGCTGACCAAGGCGCTGCGGTCGGCGGACAAGGGGGACTTCGCCAAGTGGGTGCTGCTGAAGAATGCCTACAAGGCCGTGGGCAACTTCAAGGCCGCCAGCGAGGCCGCCGCCGAGGCGCTGCAGCTCAAGCCCGACGATCAGGACCTGCAGCACGAGATGAAGAACCTCGCCGCCCAGCAGACCATGAAGGTCGGCAATTACGGCACCGGCGGCAGCTTCCGCGACAGCGTCCGCGACCGCGAGAGCCAGGAGAAGCTGATGGAGCAGGACCGCGACGTGCGGACCGAGGAGGGCATGAGCCGCATCCTCGCCGACGCCGAGGCCGCCTACAAGGCCGAGCCCGACGAGCCGGGCAAGGTGATGAAACTGGTCGAGCTCCTCGCCAAAACCGAGACGCCCGCCAACGAAAAGCGGGCCATCGATTTGCTCGAGGAGCAATTCCAGAAAACCGGCACCTTCCGCTTCCGCATGGCCGAGACGCAGATCATCGTCCGCCAGTTCGAGCGCCGCGACCGCGAGCTCCGCGGCCGGGTGGCGAAAAATCCCGGCGACGAGTCGCTGCGCGACCAGTACCGCGCCTTCCGCCGCGAGCGGGCCGAGAAGGAGATGGCCGAGTACGAATTGGCGGCCGACAATTACCCGACCGACCAGACGATCAAGTTCCAGGTCGCCCAGCGGATGTTCCTGCTCGAGCGGTACGACGAGGCGATCCCGATGCTGCAGCAGGCGGTGCAGGACCCCAAGAACCGCACCGACGCCACCATCCTGCTCGGCCAGAGCTTCCTGGCCGCGGGCTTCAACGACGAGGCGGCCGACACGCTCAAGGGGCAGATCGACGCCTACCAGTTGCGGGACAAGAAGTATCAGGAAATGAACTACTGGTACGGCCGGGCCCTGGAGGCGCTGGGCGACGCGGCGACCGCGATCAAGGCGTACAGCACGGTGGCGCAGATCGACTTCAACTTCCGCGACGTGCAGGCGCGGCTGAAGAAACTCCGGGCGGCGGCGGCGCCGAAGGCGGAATGACGGGGGAAATGACCAATGACCAAACCAGAATGACCAAATAAATCCCAATGCCCAAGTTCCAATTGGGATTTGGTCATTGAACCTTCCTTGGTCATTCGGGCTTGGTCATTGGTCATTTCCTAACGCTGGACATCCGCCCCGGCCGGCCTATCGTGTTGACCCCGCCGGCGCGAGTCGGCGGGTCCGAACGCATTGACAGGAGAATCGCCCGTGGCCCACTCGTTGTCCGCCAAAAAGCGCGTCCGCCAGAACGCCAAGCGTCGCGCCCGCAACCGCTTCCGCAAGGACCTGATCAAGGCGGAGGTGAAGACCTTCACCGCCGCGCTGGTCGAGGGCGACGCCCCCGCGGCCGAGGAGGCGCTCAAGGCCGCCGCCAGCCGGCTCGACCGCACCGCCGCCGCCGGCACGATCCACAAGAACACCGCCGCCCGCAAGCGCAGCCGCATGGCGAAGAAGCTCAACGCCCTCCGCTCCGGCGCGACGTTCTCCGCCGGCAAAAAGTAACTCGATGCTGCGCACGAAGCGGACTCGGCACGATTCGGCATCATCGCCGGATCGTGCTTTTTCGTGTCCGTTGTCAGTGGTCCGTCGTCAGTTGCAAATAGGGCCGCACCGCTTTTGCAACTGACGACGGACCACTGACAACGGACGGTTCCGAGAGGAGAAAATAATGCCCGACTCCGCCCCCCCGACCGTGATGGAGCAGATCGTCTCGCTGTGCAAGCGCCGCGGCTTCGTCTACCCCGCCAGCGAAATCTACGGCGGCCTCAACGGCTTCTGGGACTACGGCCCGCTGGGCGTTCTCCTCAAAAACAACATCCGCGACAGTTGGTGGCGGGCGATGGTCGAGTGCCCCCCCCTCGGCCCCGACGGCCGGCCGCTGCAGATCGTCGGCCTCGACTCGTCGATCATCCAGAACCCCAAAACGTGGGAGGCCTCCGGCCACGTCGGCGGCTTCTCCGACCCCATGGTCGACGACCGCGAGACCAAGCAGCGCTACCGCGCCGACCACGTCCTCGTCTACGTCCCCACCGACGGGCAGGGCCACGCCTTCGCCTTCATGCCCGGCGACGAGGCCGTCGCCGAGAAGAAAATCAAGCGCGACGCCCGCCGCAACCCCGCCGATTACGACCGCGTCCCGCTGGTCAGCCTGCCCCTCGATCAGTACGGCAACATCGTCGCGCCCGCCACCAAATCCGCCGGCACGCTCACCGAACCACGCGCGTTCAACCTCATGTTCATCACCTTCGTCGGAGCGCTGGCGGATGAAGAGTCCAAAGCCTACCTCCGCCCCGAAACCGCCCAGGGCATTTTCCTCAACTATAAAAACGTCCTCGACACCACCCGCGTCAAGGTGCCCTTCGGCGTCGCGCAGGTCGGCAAGAGTTTCCGCAATGAGGTGACGCCGCGCAACTTCATCTTCCGCTCGCGCGAGTTCGAGCAGATGGAGATGGAGTGGTTCTGCCCGCCGGACGAGTCGATGCAGTGGTACGCCTTCTGGAAGCAGCAGCGGCTGGAGTGGTGGCACTCGCTGGGCGTCAACCCGGAAAACCTCATCCTGCGCGAGCACGAGAAGGACGAGCTCTCGCACTACTCCGACGCCACGACCGACATTGAATACAAGTACCCCTTCACCGCCCCCGACTATGGCGAACTGGAGGGCGTCGCGCACCGCGGCAACTATGATCTGACCCAGCACCAGCAGCACAGCGGGGCGAAACTTGAATACTTCGACCAGGCCAAGAACCAGCGCTACCTGCCGCACGTCATCGAGCCCGCCAGCGGCCTGACGCGGGCGGTCCTCGTGCTGCTGTGCGAGGCCTTCACGCCCGACGAGAGCCGGCCGAGCAAGGTCTTCATGAAGTTCAAGCCGTCGATGGCCCCGGTCAAGGCCGGCATCTTCCCGCTGGTCGACAAGGACGGCATGACCGAGCGCGCCCAGGCCCTTTACACCGACCTCCGCCAGCACTTCACCTGCGAGTTCGACCCGAAGCAGAACATCGGCAAGCGCTACGCGAGGATGGACGAGATCGGCACCCCCTTCTGCGTCACCGTCGACGGCGACACCGCGGCCAACGGCACCGTGACCGTCCGCGAGCGCGACGGCATGACCCAGCAACGCATCGCAATCGATCAGGTCAAGGCCTACCTGCTGGAGCGCGTGGTTTAGGGTGGAGGGCCGGCGGGATTTCGCTAGTTTATGGGGATGAACAGGCGCGTCCTCATCATCGCATCGTCCGCCGCCCTACTTCTGATAGCGGTGGCGGCCGTTTGGCTGGCGACCCGCACCTTCGCTCCGCGTGCGGCCGTTACTGCGACCGCGAACGGCGGCGCGGCCGCACCCGCGCCGAAAGTCGTCCGAACCGACCCCGACGGCACCCGCCTGTTGGCCGTCGGCGAATTGCGGCTGGACCGCGTGCCCGACGCCGCGGGCGGCCTCGCCATGAAGGGCCAGACCCGCGGCGGGGTCGTCTTCAGCGGCGACGGCCTCTCGGCGGCGCAGTACGTCGAGGGGCCGGCCGGCGCCCGGAACCAGTACGTCCCGGTCGTCTGGTCCGCCGCCCCCGGCGCGCCGCCGGTGATCGCCCACCCGCCGGTCAAAAGCGTCGAGAACGCCCGGCCCTACCAAACCTTCGTCTTCAGCCCCGACGGCACGCGGCTCGGCTACCTCGCCGACGGCCAAATTTGGGTCAACGGCCGGGCCGTGGCGACCGGGGCGTCGGCCGTCATCAGCGACGGCGTCGACCACTTCGCGTGGCTCGAACTGTTCGCCCCCCCCGGCAAGAGCGGCCGGCGGCGGTGGGTCGTCGACGGGGTGCCGCACGACGGCTACTACCAGGACGTCAAGGGCGGCGCGTTCAGCGCCGACGGCTCGACCTTCGCCTACGCCGCCAGCACTTACGACAACGGCCGCGAGCCGTGGACGCTGGTGATCAACGGCACGCCCGCCTTCGCCGAGCCGCCGCCCGGCCGGGCACACCGCGTGATGGACCCGCCGATCCTCAGCGCCGACGGCCGGCACGTCGCGGGCCTGGTGGTGAGCGCCGACGACCTGCAGACCGAGGCAATCGTGACCGACGCCGGCGTCGGGCCGTTCTGGCCGCACGTGCAGGAAACCTCCTTCCGCTGGCTCGACGACGGCCGCGCCTGCTACCTCGCGCGAATGCCGGCGACCAAGACCGGCCGCCTCCCCCTGGCCCTGATCGCCGACGGGCGGCCGATCGCCGGCCCGCACCTCGTGATCGACCCCGAGTCGATCCGCCTCGGCCCGGCCGGAAAGCATGTTGCCTACCTGATCGACGAGTTCAATGACAGCGGCATGAGAACGTCCGAGGGCGTGCTGGCGCTCGACGGCCAAGTCGTCCCCTCGCCCGGCAAGCCGACGCTGTTCGACTTCGGCCCCGACGGCCGGCTGGCGATGCTCCAGCCGCTAAGCCTCTCCGCCCGCCCCCGGCCGGACGTGACGCGGGAGGTGATCGTCGGCACCGCACACGACCCGCCGCTGGCGTTTGCCGCGCGGTTCCGCTGGTCGCCCGACGGCGCGCACTACGCCTACGCCGCCACGATGGAAAACCGCCGAACCCACCTGCGGATCGACGGCAAGCCCGTGCTGGGCGACGCCTTCGGGTCGACGGAGATCGTCCGGCTCAAGTGGCTCGACGCCGGGACGCTGCGCGTGGTCGCCCGAGAGCCCTTTTCCGGCCCCGCGCACGTGTACGACGTGAAGCTCCCCGGCGCGTGAACGGCCGGCATCGAAGAACGGACCTTTAATAGCCGGAGGCGGAAGCCCCGGTGCTTCGAGATCATAGTTCGCGCGATCGAAGAACCGGGGCTTCCGCCTCCGGCTATTATGGAACCGCCTCCCAACGTAGTGACCCTCCTCTTCCCCAACCACCCCCTGCGGCCGCGCGAGGTCGACCCGGACTTCGCCGCGGAGTTCGACGCCGCGCGGGCGGAGGGATTGGCCGTGCGGCTGTTTTCGGACGAAATGCTGGCCGTCCGGCCGGCGGCGGAAGCGGCGGCGGGGCCGCTGATGCTCCGGGGCTGGATGATGGCCGAGGCCCGCTACGCCGAATTGCATGCGGCGCTGGTGGCATCTCTAAGCATCGGTGTCTAATAGCCGGAGGCGGAAGCCCCGGTTCTTCTATTACACAATTCGCGCGATCGAAGCACCGGGGCTTCCGCCTCCGGCTATAAAGTGATTTCGCGCGAATCCTGCCGACCCAAACTAGCCCCCGGTAAACCGCGAGCGCAGCGAGCGCTTTTGAGTCGCGGCGGCGAAAAGCGCTCGCTGCGCTCGCGGCTTACCGGACTTCGTCTTGGACGCGAGCATTGATCGTGCGAAGTGCGCTAATAGCCGGAGGCGGAAGCCCCGGTTCTTCGGTCACGTCTCGACGCGATCGAAGCACCGGGGCTTCCGCCTCCGGCTATTAAAGAACCCCGGTCAGAACAGCCACGCCCCCGCCAGCACCAGGGCGAGGTAGGCGGCGGTCAGCACGGCCGCGCCGACGCACTGGTGGAAGCGGCGGCGGGCGGGGGATTCGACGTCGAACGCGGTGGCGGCACTCATCGGGGGTCTCCTCGAAGGCGGCCGGGCGGGGTGCCCTGCCGACCCTTCAACCGTCCGATTTAACGCCCGGTCCGGCCACCACGCCCGGCCGAAAATCCCGCCGAACCGTCGCCAATTGGCAATCCCTGCCGGTCGTGCCGATTACCGCGCCGCCTCCCCGTCCGCCGCGGCCGTCGCCGCGCCATTCGCCGCGCCATTCGCCGCCCCATTCCCGGCCCCGTTCGCCGCGTGCTCGGCCGGGCGGGTGCGGTCGGCGAAGGGGATCGCCTCGGACACCGACCGCACGTGCAAATCGCGCTGCGGGAAGGGGATTTCGATGCCCGCCTCGCCCAGCGCGCGGAACAGCGAGCCGTTGATCGCGTTCAGCACCGCCAGGCGGTTGCCGGTCTCGCGGACGAACACGCGCAGCTCGAAGTCGAGCGAGCTCTCGCCGAAGCCCATGAAGAAGGCGGTGGGCGCCGGGTTGTCGAGCACCAGCGGGTGCGCCCGGCCGACGTCGAGGATGAGCTGGTGGACGGCGGCGGGGTCGGGGATGTCGTAGCTGACGCCGACCTTGACGACGAGGCGGGTGGTGGTGTCGCTGAGGGTCCAGTTGGTGAGTTGCTCGGTGATGAAGGTTTTGTTGGGGACGATCAGTTCCTTGTTGTCGAAGTCGGTGATGGTGGTGGCGCGGATGCGGATGCGGCTGACGGTGCCCGAGAGGCTGCCGACGGTCACGGTGTCGCCGACGCGGATGGGCTGCTCGAACAGCACGATCACGCCCGCTGACGAAGTTGGCGACGATCTCCTGAAGGCCGAACCCCAGGCCGACCGACAGCGCCGCGACCAGCCACTGCACGTTTCCCCAGCCGACGCCGAGGAGGTTGGTGACGGTGAGGATGCCGACCGCGACGATGGCGTAGAGGCTGACGCTGGTGATGGCGTAGCGGTTGGCGGGGTCGAGGCTGAGGCGCTGCAGGACGGCGATCTCCAGCACGCCCGGCAGGTTGCGGGCGGCCACCACCGTCAGCGCCGCCACCGCCGCCCGCCACGCCCAGGCGGCCCAGCGTCAGCGGCACCAGCGTCTCCACGCCCTTCTCGTTCACCGCCGAATAACTCCACAGCCTCACCTGATCCAGCACCCCCAGCGCCGGCACCAGATCGCGCCAGACGAAGTAGAACCCCACCGCCAGGGCCGCGAAGGTCATCACCCGCAGCAGTTCTCGGGCCTGCTCGTCGACGGCGGTGATGTCCACCGTCGGCACCTCGACGTTCACCGGCGTCGCGTCGCCCGAGGCGTCGCCCGCCCGCTTGCCGGCGTTGGCGGCGGCTAGGGCGTCGCGCTTCTCCCGCGCCCGCCGCACCGCCAGCTTCCGCCGCGCCACCAGCAGCCACCGCACCGCCAGGCTGTACAAAACGCTCGCGCCGATCACCACGCCCATCGTCTGGAACAGCCGGGCTCTCCACCGCCAGGGCCGAGTAGTAATACCCCGCCGCCGCCAGCACCCCCAGCGCGAGCGGCCCCCCCACGCCCAGCGCGAACCAGACGTGCCGCATCCGCCAGATCCACCCCCCGAACTTCACCCCCGCCCGCGGCTCGACCAGCCCCCCGTTGAACTTCAGCAGCCGGTACCCGAACACCCCCAGCAGCGCCGACCCCACGATGAACGCCCCGCGCCCCAGCCCGTTGCGCGCCACCTCGTCGGACAGGAACTCCGTCGCCGGCACCACGATGCTCGACGGCAGCAGCACCGCCAGCAGCCAGCCGGCGTTGACCGCCAGCAGCCGCCGCTTGTCCGCCGGCCAGCCGAGGTGGACGTCCGCCACGCCCTGCTCGCGGCACATCACCCGCAGGCCCCCCAGCAGCAGGATCAGCAGCCCCGCCGACTGAAGCCCCGCCCCCAGCGCCCGCACCGCCTCGGGCGCCGCCACGTCGCCCCGCAGCAGCCACCCGGCGTAGCCCCACACCATCGGCCACGGGGCGGCCAGCGCCAGCGTCAGCAGCAGCGGCCCGAAGCGTGTAGCTGAACCGGTCGGCATACACCTTGCCGACGTTCTCGTTCACCAGCGCCATCCGCTTGCGCAGCCGCGGCCGCGCCGCCAGCAGCGCCGCCGCCGACAGCCCCACGAACAGCGTCAGCAGCACCGTCCCGCGGAACCGGTGCCACAGCGCCAGCGGCGTTTGCGGCGAGACGAAGCCCCGCGCCAGCGACACCCGACGACGACGCCACGTCCGCCACCCACTCCGGCCCGATCGGCGCGGCGCTGCGGCTCCACAGCAGCCGCTCGTCCAGCAGGTTCGCGTACTTCTCGGTCTTGTCCGCCAGCCGCGGTCAGCTCCGTCGCCAGGCCGCGCTGCTCGGTCGACTCGCGGGCGTACTCATCCGCCAGGCGGGTCAGCAAATCGCGCCGCGAGGTCAGCAGGGCGGTGATCTGATCGCGCCGCTTCGACGCATCATCAGGGGCCATGGCGGCCGCGCCGGTGAGGGCGGCGTCGGTCGCGGCGGCGAGGTCCGACAGGCTCGACAAACGGTCCTCGGCCTGCATCTGCATCAGCCGCGACTTCGCCGCCGACTGGGCAATGTCGGCCGCGTCGCGGCGGAGGG
>CBDHCE010000024.1:0-79638 GCA_965260985.1 Tepidisphaeraceae bacterium
GGCGGAGAAGCGGCGCGCGCTGGCGGTGGCGACCGAGCAGGAGAACATCGCCAAGGTCGCCGAGAACCGCGCGCTGGTGGTGCTGGCCGAGGCGGAGATTCCCAAGGCGATGGCCGAGGCGTTCCGCAACGGCAATTTGGGCATCATGGACTACTACAAGATGCGCAACGTGATGGCCGACACGAGCATGCGCGAGAGCGTGGCGAAGGGGGAGGGGAAAAGCTAGTGGGTCGTTAGCAGTTGATAGTTGATAGAGTTTTTGATGCGCGTATTAGCCGACATTCCCGACGGAGCGGTGGAGATCGGCATTGCCGCGCTCTTCGGCATCATTTGGCTGGTCGGTCAGTTGATGGCGTCGGCGACGGGGAAGAAGAAGCAGGAGGCCGAGGCGCAGCGGCGGGCGGAGGTGCGCGAGCGGATCCGCCGTGGCACGCCGGGGGCGGGGGGATCGGGGGGATCGGGGGGATCGGGGGGATCGGGGGGCTCCCGTTCGGCCGGGCCGCCGCCGATGCCTGGGCGGGTGCCGACGGCGCGGTCCGAAGTGCGGACGCGCCAGGGGTCGGGCGACGACGCGCCCGTTGGGAATTATCGCAATGCGGAGATGGAGGAGTCGCTCGCGCGCCGGCGGGCGGAGCGCGACGCGCGGGAGTCGGAGCAGCGGCGGGAGTCGGCGCGGATCGAGTTGGCGGAAAAGCAGCGTCGGGCGGCGGCGGACGCCGAGCGGGTCCGGGCGGCGGCGCGGCAGGCCGAGGCGGCGAAACGGCAGGCGCAGCAGGCCCGCCAGGCGGCGGCGCGGCCGTCGATGGGCGGCCCGTCCGGCGGGGCGGCGCGGACCGGGGCGGCCGCCACCGCCTCGATCTTCGCCAGCGACCTCGCGGCCAAGGCCTTGGGCGGCAAGCCCTCCGTCGCCGCCCCGCGCGGACCGGCCCGGCCCGCCGCTCCCTCAAGCCTCGCCACCCTCCTCACCGCCGGCGCGCTGCGGAAACAGGTGATCGTCGCGGAACTGCTCGACAAACCCCTCGCCCTGCGCGAGCCGGCCGAGCGGGATTGATTCGTTGAACGATCCGCCGTTTAGCCGCCCCGCTTGCGGGGCGCGGGATCGCAAAAACGCGCCCCGCAAGCGGGGCGGCTAAACGGGGAGGTTCTGACAGCGCGACGGGCTTTCGGCGAAACTGCCGCCACTTCAACTCCGCACCCCGTCCAGCAAAATCACCGCGATCGGGCCGTACAAAAAGATCGGCAGCCACGCGACGATGGCCGGCCACGTCGCGGCCCAGCCGGGGCCGAGGGGGTTGGCGGTGGCGAAGAGTTGGGTCAGGAAGACCAGCCCCATGCACGACCCCACCAGCAGGCCGAACTGCGTCACGGCGAACCGCAGTTGGCCCGGCTCGCGCGTCAGCACCGCGGGGATCGCCAGCAGCACCAGGATCACGTTGATTACCGGCCGGGCCATGCGTTCGTGCTTGACGCGCAGCAGGTTCGCCACGCTCTCGCCGCTGGGCCGGGCCAGCAGTTGGTTGATCCGCGAGGTGCTGAGCAAATCGAGGAACTTGCCGCTGCGGGCCAGGGCGATCTGCTCGGGCGTGATGAAGCCGGGGTAGGTGTCGATGGCCGCCGGGTCGGTCCGGCCGGCGGTCAGTTTGCGGACGCGCCGGCCGGCGGTCAGGTCCCACCGCTTCTCGGCGGCGTTCCAGACGGCGCGGTCGGCCGTCACCATCTCCGCGGGGTGCCACGGCGCGACGAAGCGGACGAACGTCGGGTCCAGCACGTCCGCCGCCCCGCCGCCGATTCTCCCCACGCCCGCCGGCTCGAACGTGCCGCTGACCAGGAACCGCCCGCCGGCGTCGCTAATCGGCGAGACCTCGAAGCTCTTGCCCGCCCGCCCCGCCGTCTGCCCCCGGTCGCGCGTCAGTTGCGGGATCAGGTTCGGCACCACCAGTTCCTGGTTGACCACCACGAGGAAGCTGAGCAGCACCGCCGGCACCACGATCGGCATCGCCATCCGCAGCAGCGGCACCCCCGCCGCCAGCACGGCCGATAACTCATTGCTGCGGCTCATCCGCATCAGCGTGAACGCCGCGGCCACCACCGGGATCACGCCCGCCAGCAGGTTGAAGACTTGGAACGCCTGGAAAAAGTAGTACCGCCCGATCGCCCCGACGATCTGCACCGCCGACACCGCCCCGCCCGCCCGGTCGCTCACGGCGAACTCGTCGAAGTTGAACACCATGTCCAGCACCACCCACAGCCCGATCAGCACGAACAGGCTGATGAGGTAATTCTTCAGAAAGGCGATCAGGACGTAGCGGTCTAGGGTGTTCAAGGGTGCCTTACTTGGTCGGCGAAGAGTTTAACCACGGAGGGCACGGAGGGCACGGAGGAAGTCACAGAGAAGGAGTTTTAGCTTGATGTCTCAAACGTCCAGCCACTCTTCCCCTCTGTGACTTCCTCCGTGCCCTCTGTGCCCTCTGTGGTTAATTCTCTTCAAGAGCGCCCCAGTTTCCAGACCAGCCCGAAGCCGAAGAGCAGGACGAGCAGGTTGCCGCTCCAGATCAGCGCGATGCCCAGGGCGAGGGGGTTGTCGAAGCCGGGGGCGGCGTTCCAGGGGACGTTCTCCGCGACGTGCTGGCCGGTCACGATCAGCACGATGCTCACGATCGCCGGCACCACGCTCACGGCGAAGGCGCTGAGGAAGTTGCCGCTGCGGAAGAGCATCCCCAGCGTCCCGCCGACGAGCACGAGGATCAGGCAGCTCACCGCGAACGACAGGCGGGCGTGGATCTCGCTGGTCAGGCTGTTGGCCTGCTTGGTGGCGGCGCGGTAGAGGGCCGCCACCTGCCGGGGGCCCTTCGTGCCGTCGGCGAGGTACTCCGGCACCGTCCGGGCGGCGAACTTTTCCAGCGCGGGGGGCATGTCAATCACCCACCGCTTCTCGAAGTTCGTCCGCACCACCGACGCCCCGGCGTCGGACGGCGAGGTCGCCGGCGGCGGCGGCGAGGTGCCGCTCGCGCCGGCGCGGACGTCGGCGTCGACGAGGTCGAGCACGACGGTCATCTGCCCGCCGTCGGCCGTCGGGTAGACGCGCAGCCGCGCCCCCTGGGCGGTGGCCTCGACCACCGGCCGGCCGTCGCGCCACTGGCCGAAGCGGATCGGGGGCGGGGCGGCGGTGTCGGCCTGCACCACGCCGCCGGCCGTCACGGTCGGCAACCCGACCGGCGGGACGTTCAATTCCAGTTTGCTGCGGTCCGCCCCCGCCGCCGCCGACCCGCGCCACAACTGCACCGTGTCGCCGCCGGCGTCGAACCGCGTGGTGCCGGCCTCGTTCAATTCGCCCGCCAGCCGGCCCAAATAGGCGGCGCGCTGGTCCTCGGCCACGAAGTCGTCCAGCACCCGGCGGACACGCTTGCCCTGCTCGGGGTGGTTCAGCAGCACGTGCAGCCGGCGGACGTCCATGAACTTGGGGTTCTCCTTCACCAGCGACTCCACCGGGAACGGCCCGAACAGCGTGGTGCCCACCCCCGCCGCCAGCGCCTGGGTCTCGCGGCCGGCCACGGTGCGGGGGATCTTCGCGCCGTTCTCAAGGCTGATGCGGATCACCGGATCGGCCCCCTCGCCGCCGCCGGCTTCTTCGACGGTTTCCTTGTCGGGCAGGGTGAAAAAGGCCGTGGCGGTGCCGGCGGTGAAGACCTCCTCGGGCGTCCGCTTCGCGTCGCGGTCGCGGCCCCGGCCGTAGGTCACGATCATCACGTTTCCCAGCCGCACCGCCTGTTGCCGCGCCGCCGACTGCCCCGCCGACCCCCCCGGCGCCCCCTCCGGCGCGGTCTCGGTCGGCAGCACCGTGGCGGTTTGGGCGTAGAGCGTGACGGGCGAGGAGCCGGCGTCGAAGTCGAGCTGCCGGGTCCGCTGGATCTGCGTGGCGACTAGCCCCGCGAGGTTGCCGAAGATCGTCCGCTCGACCTGCAGCGTGGCGGCCGGCACGACGAAGCAGAGCAGCGCCAGACTCGCCGACGCCACCGTCAACCCCAGCACCAGCGCGGGGAAGATGACCGCCGCGTAGCTCATCCCCGCCGCCCGGCAGGCGGTCAGCTCATTGTCCGAACTCAGCCGGCCGTAGACGAACGTGGTGGCGAACAGCGCCGCGACCGGCAGCGAGTAGGTGGTCATCGCCGGCATGAGGTAGCCGAGAATGCTGACGACCTGCGACCCGTCGAGCCCGTGCTCCTGGAACGGCCGCAGCAGCCCGCCGAAACTCATGATCCCGGCCAGCGCGCCGCTGGCAAGGAAGAAGACCTTCACCAAATCGCGGAAGATGTAGGAGAAGAGCGTTCGGCTCATCGGGGCGTTCGTGTGTCGCGGCTCACCTTGTGGCACGGGCTTTCGACCCGTGTTGCCGCTTGCGGCTTCGCAAACAAAGGCGGATTTAAATCAGGTTTCCTTGCGAAGCCGCAAGCGGCAAATACGGGTCGAAAGCCCGTGCCACTGCAGAACCTTTATGGAACTTGACCCGTCACCACCGACGACAATCGTTCAATCCCCTCGTCTATCCGCCCGAAAGGCACATTGCCGAAGCTGAGGCGCAAGTGATTGGTCGGGCAGCGGCCGTGCTCGTCCGGCAGGTAGCAGTAGGCGCCGGGGACGTACATCACGCCGCGCTCGACGCACGAATCGAACATGGCCGCGCCGCGGGAGGTGTCTACGCCCTCGGGGAGGGTGAGCCAGACGTAGAAGCCGCCGGCGGGGCGGGTCCAGTGGAGGTCGGGGGCGGTCGGCATGTGCTTGTCGAGCGCGGCCAAAGTGGCGTCGCGCCGCCTGCGGTAGCCGGCGCGGAGGGTTTCGACCTGGGCGGCGTAGCTGCCGTCGGCGAGGGCGGCGTCGGCGATCTGCTGGCAGAGGTTGGGGCTGCCGAAGTCATGGTTTCCCTTCTGCTGCAACACCGGGCCGACCAAGCCTTTGGGCATCGCCGCGTAGCCGGTTTTGATGCCGGGGGCGAAGGGCTTGCTGAAGGTCATCGACAGGATGACGTGCTCGTTGGTCGGGTCGAACGTCTTGACCGCCGGCGGGGTCGGGCCGTCGAAGTTGAGTTCGCGGTAGGCGGCGTCCTCGAGGATCAGGATGCGGTGGCCGAGGCTGTAGCGCTTGGCGATCTCCACCAATCGCGGCCGGCGGTCGGCGGCGAGGGTCAGGCCGGTGGGGTTCTGGAAGTAGCTCGTGCAGTAGATGAACTTCACGCGGTGCAACTCGCCGCCGTGCTCGATTTTGTCGAGCAGGGTTTCGAGGGCGTCCAGGTCCATGCCGCCGGCGTCCATCGGCACGGTCATCACGCGGGCGCCGAAACTCTGCAGCGTGCCGGTGTAGACGAAGTAGGAAGGGGCGGCGGCGATCACGATGTCGCCGGGGTCGACCAGCGTCTCGGCCACCAGGTAGAGCGCCTGCTGGCTGCCGGTGGTGACGACCAGATCGTCCGGCGACAAGTTCATGTCCCGCCGGGACTTACCTTCGACCTGCTCGATGTGGGCCAGGCACCGCTCGCGCAGGCGGTTGAGGCCGGGGGTAGTGCCGTACTGCAGGGCTTCGCGGGCGCGGGTTTCGTCGGCCAGGAGGTGGTCAACGATCTTCAGCACCTGCTGTCGCGGGAGGGTTTGCGGGTCGACCAGGCCGGCGGCGAAGCTGATGAGGTCGGGGTTGCGGACGGCGGCCTCCATGAGGAAGCTGATCGGCTGCTCGCGCGTCCGCCGGGCCTTGGCCGACAGCGGCAAATCGGCGGAGGGGTCGGGGGATGATGCGGCGGTGGGGGTCATGCGGGTGGGGTAAGGCGGGCGGGCCACACGATAAGCCGGCGCGGCGGGGAGTTCAATTCCCGCCGCGCCCGCCCGCCCGGCCGGTGCAATAATGCAGAACCGCCGGCCCGCCCGCCCGTATCAGTCTTTCCGCGCCGGCAGCCGCGCGTCAACCGTTGGAGGAGCATTTGCGCAAGTCAAATCGCACGCACCGCCCGTTTCTGCTCGAGCGGCTGGAGGACCGCCGGCTGCTCGCCGTCGGGCCGGACGGCTTCGGCTACCGGGCCGACGCGACGGCGTATCAAAATCTGAACCTCACCGCCGGCGCGGCGGGCGTGGTCTCCCTCGCCGGCGCGCTCGGCGACGACGTGGCGGCCCCCCTGCCCCTCGGGTCGGACGTGGTCCGCTTCTACGG
Organism: Tepidisphaeraceae bacterium; assembly: GCA_965260985.1. GTDB lineage: Bacteria > Planctomycetota > Phycisphaerae > Tepidisphaerales > Tepidisphaeraceae > CBDHCE01. The sequence continues at coordinate 6,193 of CBDHCE010000024.1, forward strand.
CAGCACCTACACCGGCAATTCGGCCCTCTACGTCAGCAGCAACGGCCTGATCACCTTCGGAACGCCCAACACCGAGTACCAGAACACCGATTTGACCGCCGTCCCGAGCCAGCCGGCCATCGCGCCGCTCTGGACCGACCTGCTCACCGGCACCCCGCCGGCGGACGTGCTCTACAAGTTCTACGATGACGACGGCAACGGCACGCGCGACCGCCTCGTGGTCGAGTGGTCCGACGCGCTGGTGCAGGCCCTCGGCGCGTCGGGCAGCCCGATCACCTTCCAGGCGATCCTCGGCCTGAACCCGGCCGGGGCGGCGAGCGACATCACCTTCAACTACCCCGACCTCAACGCCGGGTCGACCACCTATAACAACGGCGCGACCGCCACCGTCGGCATCAAGGCCGGCGGCACCCAGGGATTGAACCGCCTGCTCATCAGCCAGAACTCGACCGCCGGCGGGTTGGTCAAGTCGGCCCAGGCGGTGAAGATCACCGCCCCCTCGCCGCTGGCGTCGGTCGCGGGCGTGGCCTTCGACGACGCCAACGCCAACGGCCGGCGCGACCCCGGCGAGGCGGGCGCGGCGGGCCGGGCGGTTTACCTCGACTCGAACAACAACGGCTCCCTCGACACCGGCGAGCCGCAGCAGGTGACGGACTCCAACGGGGCCTATTTCCTCGGCGGCCTGGCGGCGGGCACCTACCGCGTCCGGCAGGTGGTGCCGGCCGGCTACAGCGCAACCGCCCCGGCGGGTGGGGTTTACGCCGTCACCCTCGCCGCCGGGCAGAACGCCGGGGGCTTGAACTTCGGCACCCGCGCGCTGCCGGGGTCGATCAGCGGCACCAAGTGGAACGACCTCAACGGCGACGGCGTCCGCGAGGCGGGCGAGCCGGGCATCGGCGGCTGGCTGATCTACCTCGACGCCAACGGGGACGGCCAATTCGGCGCGGGCGAGGCCAGCCGGCGGACGGCGGCGGACGGGTCGTACTCGTTCACGAACCTTTCGCCGGGGCTTTACGCGGTGGCCGAGGAGCAGCGGGCGGGGTGGGTGCAGACCTCGCCGGGCGGCGGGTCGGTCAGCGTGTCGGAGCAGCCGAAGGTGGCCGGTGGGATTTCGCGGAGCGTGGCGGTGGAGTCGGCGGTCGGGCGGTCGACGGATCTGACGCAGTACGACCCGGCGGCGCTGGCGGCGACGTCGGCGTGGGTGATCGACGCGGGCGTTAGGCCGTTCGACGCCGCCGCCGCCGCGAAAGGGCTGGGGGCCGACGTTTCCGCCGCCGCCTCACTGGCCGGGGCGTTCGTGGCGCGCTTCCCGGCGGGGCTGGGCACCAAGGAGGCGGCCCGGCGTTTGGCCGCGCTGAACCTGCCGTTCTACCCGCTGGTGGAACGGCAGCAGACTGAGCGGAGCGTGGCGGCCCCGGTCCGCACGGCCGTCGCGCCGACGCGCCGCGGGATCGCCCCGGTCGCCCCGGTCGCTTCCCTTTCGGCCGACCCCAAGGCCGACCCCAAGGCCGCCCCGCCGAACGACCCGCTCTTCGCCAAGCAGTGGCACCTGAACAACACCGGCCAGACCGGCGGCCCGGCGGGCAATGACGTCGGCGCGCTGCGGGCGTGGGACACCAGCCGCGGCGCGGGCGTGGTCATCGGCGTGGTGGACGACGGCGTCTCGTACACCCACCCCGACCTGGCGGCGCACTACCGCTCGGACCTCGACTATGACTTCAACGGCGGCTCGGCCACGCCCCCGGCCGACGGCGAGCACGGCACCAGCGTCGCGGGCGTGGCGGCGGCGGTCGGGGGCAACGGGGTCGGCGTCAGCGGCGCGGCGCCCGACGCGCAGCTCACCAACATCCGCCTCATCGCCGCCCCCGCCGACGATGCCACCGAGGCCGCCGCGTTGCACTACAACGATCAGGTCATCGGCGTCTACAACGACTCGTGGGGGCCGAATGACGATGGCACCCACCTCGAGGGGCCGGGGCCGCTGACCCTCGCCACGTTCGACCAATCGTCCAAAACCGGCCGCGGCGGGCTGGGCACGATCTGGGCGTGGGCGGCGGGCAACGGGCTGCAATCGAACGATAACGTCAATTATGACGGCTACGCCTCCAACCGCCACGTCCTGGCCGTCACCGCCATCGACTCGCGCGGCCGCCAGTCGTATTACGCCGAGCCGGGCGCGCCGATCCTCGTCAGCACCTACAGCAGCGGCAGCGGGGCCAGCGAGGGCATCACGACCACCGCGTACACCGGCACCAACGGCTACACGAACTCCTTCGGCGGCACCAGCAGCGCGACCCCCTTGGTCAGCGGCGTGGTCGCCCTGATGCTGGCGGCCAACCCCAGCCTCTCGGCCCGCGACGTCAAGCACATCCTCGTCGAGACCGCCACCAGGAACGACCCGACCGACGCCGGCTGGGCCCTCAACGGGGCGGGGCTGTGGGTCAATCACAAGTACGGCTTCGGCGCGGTCAACGCCCCCGCCGCCGTCTCCAAGGCGCTGTCGTGGAAATCCGTCGGCCCCGAACTCTCGGCCACCAGCGGGCGGGTCGCGGTCAACGCGGCGATCCCGGATAACAATGCGGTCGGCGTCAGCAGCGCCGTCACGATCGCCTCGCCGATCAAAACCGAGGGCGTGGAAATCGTGCTGCACGCCACCCACCCGCGGCGTGGCGATTTGCGCGTGGTCCTCACCTCGCCGAGCGGCACCCAGAGCGTGCTGGCGGAGAAGCACGGCGACACCGGGGCGAACTACGACGACTGGGTCTTCACCACCACCCACGCCTGGGACGAGGCCGCCGCCGGCACCTGGACGCTGACCGTCACCGACGCCGCCGGCGGGAGTGTCGGCACGTTCGACTCGTGGCAGCTCAACGTCTACGGCCGCGCCGGCACGGTCGGGGCGCGGTACGTTCAGGTCGGGCCGGGGCAGGCAAAGTCGGGCATCGACTTCGGCAACCGGAACCTCAACCCGCCGCGCGTGACGGCCGGGGCGTTCAACTTCTCGACCGGCCACTCGGCGTCGATCACCTTCAGCGGCGACGTGGCGGCGAGCCTGGACGCGGGCGACCTGGCCGTCCGAAACCTCGACACCGGCGCGACTTATGGCGCGTCCATCGCCGGCTACAACCCCGCGGCGAACACCGCGACCGTCGGCTTCTCGCCGGCGGTGCTGCCGGACGGGAACTACCGGCTGACGGTGCGGGCCGCGGGCGTGGCCGACGCGCAGGGCACGCGGCTGGCATCGGATTTCTCGCTCGACTTCTTCGCCTTCGCCGGCGACGCGAACCACGACCGGCGGGTCGACGGCCTGGACCTCCGCGCCGCGCTGATCCACCGCGGCCGGGCCGGCACGTTCGCCGACGGCGACTTTAACTACGACGGCGTCGTGACTGACGCCGACCTGAACCTGGCCGCCCGGCGATACGGCACCACCCTCGCGGCCCCGGCGGCGGGCCTCAGCGTGGCGCAAGCCCCGGCGGCGGTTCCGGTGACGGCGCGGGCGGTGCCGGTTCGGACGTTCCTGGCCCCGCCGATGCTGGTGCCGGTCCGCGTCGCGCTGGCCGCCCCGCTGCGCCGGCCGGCGGATTTGTTCGCCGACCAGTTGATCGCCCCCGGCCTCGTCGCCGACGTGCTGCCGGCGTGAGTGGAAACGGGTTCTTTGATAGCCGGAGGCGGAAGCCCCGGTTTCGTGGGCGGAAGGGCTTCCGAAGGGAGAAGCCTCTCACGCCCAAGAAACCGGGGCTTCCGCCTCCGGCTATTAAGGAGCGGCTATTAAGGAAGCATTTCCCACCTCACGAGCAGTCGCGTTTCGCCTGCCGGACGAGGTTGCCGATCTGGTCCATCGCGCTGGTGGCCGACTGGACGTCGCGGGCGAGGGGCTCGAGCGTCTCGCGCTCCACCGCCTCGGCCTGCGAATCCCGCCAGTCGAGCGTGGTCGCCTGCCAGCGGTCGAGCAAATCCTTCATCGCCTTCGCTAATTGGCCGCGGCCTTCGTATAAGCCCACTATTTCTCCTGACTATAGATTAGATTCACCACGGAGGGCACGGAGGCGCACGGAGGAAGAAAGCAATTTGCTTACTCCTCTGCCTTCTCCGTGTTCTCCGTGTTCTCCGTGGTGAGTTCTTCTTCCTTTGCTTCAGCCGCTTCACCGCGCGACATGCCGGCGGTCGGGTCGGACGGGGCGGCACTGCGGGCGGATTCGGGGCCGCCGGCGGCGTACTTTTCGAGGAGTTGGATCTGGTTGCCCAGGCGGGCGAGGGCGGAGGGCACGTTGTCGTGCAGGGTGGTCGAGAGGCGCTGGGTCTGGCCCTTGTAGACGGTCGATTCCCGCCGCAGCAGCCGGGCGTAGCGGCCGACGGCCTTTATTTTCGCCTCGGCCTCGGCCACCTTCCGCTCGGCGGCGGCGAGCAGTTTGCGCTCGTCCACGGCCGACGATTTGCCGCCGGTGGAGTCCTTGAACAGCGTCTTGTCCCGCACCGCCTGCTTGGCCTTGGCGACGGCCTCGGCGCGCTTGCGGTGCTCGTTCTTCCAGTGCCGCGACTGCTCCTGCTCCAGCCACATCAGCGTGCGGCCGACCTCGCCGTCCGCGTCGTCGAGCGCGACCGTGGCCGTCTCAACGAACTTCGCCAGCGCGGCGCGGAAGCCCTTGACGGCGTCGATGCTCTCTACGCGTGCGGCCATGCGGGTAGTGGGTAGCGGGGAGCGGGGGGAAGAGGGCGGGGGTGCAATGATTTATTTGTGTAGTCTCTGTTCTACGGCGCGGATCAGACAGGTCAACATTCGTGCGATCGGTTGGGCATTGTTGCGGTGAGAAATTGTGTTGGCGTAGCCCAGATCGTGAGCTAGCAGAAGTTGATATTCGGCCTCGTCAAGGGAGGCTTGGGCAATGTTGTAGAACCGGATCTTCTCCGGCAGGCCTCGCCGCCTAAAGCCCTCGACGATGTTGGAGGGGACCGACACCGCCGCCCTGCGGAGTTGCGACGTCAAGCCGAACCGTTCGTTCGGTGGAAACTGGCCGCTCACTTGGTATGCGCCGAGCACCCACCGGTGTGCATGTTGCCAGACCTCAAGGTCCTGATATCGGGTCACCACCATCCCCTCCTCCCTCTTCCCCCCGTTACCCGCTACCCACTACCCGTCACCGCTGCTTCAGGTACTCCTCCACCACTTCCGCTTTCTTCACCAGGAATGAGGCGTGCTGCTGGGCGTCCTCGACGAACTTCGCCAGCACCTTGGCGGTGCCGTCGAAGGCCTCGGAGAACTTGCGTTGCTCCTGGTCGCGCCACGACTGTTCGAGGTTGCGCATCTTGCCGTTCAGCGAGGCCATCAGGCCCTGCAGGTCGTTGTTGAATCGGGCGAGGTCGCGGGCGAAGCGGCGGAGCTCGGCGGGGTCGACGTTGGCCTTTGCCATGAAAATCCTCCGCAGACGGGTTAATGTGTCACTTAATGCGATGCCGCGGCGGGCTCCACCGCGGGGGCGTCGGGGGCGTCGATGACCTCGACCTGAATCTCCGGCGGCAGGAGACTTTCCAGCCGGCGTTGGAAGCTGCCCTTGATGATCTGGTGCAGCGCGCCGCGGCGGCTGGAGCCGATGAGGACCTTTTCGACGCCGTTGAGGGCGGCGGTCTCGGCGATGATCTCCGGGGTGTTCATGCCGGTGTCGTAGGCGGGGATGATGGTGACGTGGTGGCGGTGGCCGAGGGCGAGGAACTCGGTGAACATTTTCTCCGCCGCCGGGTCGGTGTCGAGGGTGAGGCGTTCCTCGGCCTTCTGGCGGAAGCCCAGGGAGGCCTCGCGGACGAAGGCGACGACCAGGGAGGCGCCCTCGTCGCGGGCGGTTTCGACCGCCGGCCCGGCCATCTGGGTGCCGCCGGCGGTCGCCAGCAGCAGCTTGGGCCGCATCATGCCGTCGGGGGTGAGTTGGTCGAGGATCGCCTGCCGCAGGAGGGTGGGCTTGGGGCGGCGTTTCTTGGCGATCTGGGTGAGCTGCCGCAGCGTGAGGCCGACGGCCAGCACGATGGCGACGAAGGCCAGGGCGTAGAGTTTGGTGAACGCGAGGGTCAGCCAGATGAGCCACAGGACGATCGAGAGCGCGGCGAAGCCGACCTTGCGGCGCTTGCCCTTGAGGCGCGGGTGGAAGACGCAGATGGCGGTGTTGAGGGCGACGGCCGCCACCACGCCGATGGCGTAGAGGGCCGCGAGGCTGTCGAGGTCGTGGAAGAACAGCAGGATGCCCGCGGGCACGGCGGCGGCGACGATCGCGCCGAACCACGGGGCGCCGAAGGCGTTGAGCCGCTGGAAGATCTGCGGCATCTCGCCGTCGCGGCTCATGATGTAGGTGATGCTCAGCAGGCCGTTGACGGCGGTGTTGGTCGCGCTGAGCAGCAGCGCGCCGGCGATGATGCGGACGGGCCACTCGCCCCACGGGCCGATGTAGACCTGGGCCATGTAGGCGAGCATGTCCTCGGTGTGGCCCTCGCGGCTGAGGACTTGGCCGCCGGGGCCGGCGCCGGGGCTGGCGAGGGCGATCATGGCGACGGCGAGCAGGAGGTTGAAGAGGGCGACCTCGCCGGCGACGAGCCAGATGCTCTTGCGGGCGGTGCCGAAAATCGGCTTTTTCATCACGCCGGTGAGGTTGGCGATCGCCTCCACGCCGGAGAGGGCCAGCACGATGTAGACGAACGCCTCCCAGAAGTGCAGCGCGTGCTCGGCGGTGAACTGCCCCTCGGGGTTCAGCAGCGTGCCCCACTGCACCTGCGACCAATGGATTTGCGGCAGGGCGAAGCCGACCACGCCGAGGGTGATGGCGATCATGCCGATGGCGCTGAGGATGGCGAAGGAGGCGGTGTGCTTGGGGCCGAGGAGGTTGAAGCCGCCGATGGCGACGATGGCGAGGATCGCGCAGAGGCCGGGGCTGGGGGGCCAGGTGAACAGGTGCTCGGGGCTGCCGGTGGCGTCGCCGGAGGGGGGCCGCAGATCGTCGCCGGGGTCGAGGGGGGGCATCTCCCACTTGGGGATGTACTTCGGCCCGCCGGTGCCGGTGGCCTTGCCGGCGGCGATGGCGGCGTCAAGGCCCGCGCCGCTGAGCACCCTCGGCACCGCGGTCTGGCCGACCGGGCCGACGATGCGGTTGGTGGCGACCGGCACGGCGTCGCCGGCGGCGATCTGGCCCGCCGTGGCGAGGGTGTAGACCGTCTCCTGCGTGCCGAGGTTCACCTTGACGCGCGGCGCGACCCGCGTGTGCTGCACCGCGTGGGCCGCCCCGCCGAAGCCGAAGTAGTGGAACGCCTCGACGCTGCTGATGCTGGCGGTGATCGTGTAATCGGCGAACAGCAGCAGCGCGCCGATGACCCCCAGAATCCGCGCCGCCCGCTTGCCGGCGGTGTAGACGCCGCCGCCGTCGGGGTAAAGCCGGCAGACGTGGGTGTACGCCCAGCCGACCGAGAGGATCAGCACGCTCATCATCGCCACCAGCCAGATGCTGGTGCGCCCCGCGACGAGGAAGGCGAGGCCCAGGACGTAGAGCCGGCTGGTGCCCCAGTCGCCGAAGAGCATCGCGCCCGCCGGCAGCCAGCCGAGGTTGCGCGGCCGCTCGCTGGAGAGCATGGCGAGCGCCTTGGGCTTTTTCTCGGCCGCGTCGCCGTCGTGGGCCGTGGAGTGGTCTGTCATAAAGTGGGGGTGAGGCCGGCCGGGTTGCACGATTCCCGACCGGCATTAAAGCCGTTCGGACGCCGCCGTCAAATGAACCTCGTGGAACGGGCGTCCCGCCCGGATTTTCTTGATCTTCTCGCGCCGGACGTGAAGATCCAAAGAAATCCGGGCGGGACGCCCGTTCCACGGCTCACCCCGCCGGCGCGCGGGCGGGGTCGAGCACCTGCACGGGAATCTCCTCCGGCAGCAGCCCCTCGAGCTTCCGCTGGAAACTCCCCTTGATGATCTGGTGCAGCGCGCCCCGCCGGCTGGAGCCGATCAGCACCTTTTCGACGCCGTTGAGGGCGGCGGTCTCGGCGATGATCTCCGGGGTGTTCGTGCCGGTGTCGTACGCCGGGATGATCGGCACGCCGTGGCGGTGGCCGAGCTCCAGGAACTCGGTGAACATGTGCTCCGCCGCCGGGTCGGTGTCGAGGGTGAAGCTCTGCTCGGCGCTCTGGCGGAAGCCCAGGGCGACCTCGCGGACGAACGCCACCACCAGCGCCGCCCCCTCGTCGCGCGCGACCTCGACGGCCGACTCCGCGTGCGCGGTGCCGCCCGCGGTGGCGAGCAGGAACCGCCGCTTGGCGAACGCCGCGGCGTCCAACTGCTCGATGATCGCCTGCCGCAGCAGCGTCGGCCGGGGCCGGCGGCGCTTGGCGATTTGCGTGGCCCACCGCAGCGACAGGCCCACCACCATCACCACCGCCACGAAGACCAGCGCGTAGATCTTCGTGAACGCCAGCGTGACCCACACCACCGCCAGGAACAGGCCCATCAAAATGATGAGCGTTTTCCGCCAACTCCGCCGCAGCCGCGGGTGGATGCCCGCCAGCGTGCAGTCGATCGCCACCGCCGCCACCACCCCGATCGCGTACAGGGCGGCGAGCGAGTTCAGGTCGTTGAAGAACAGCAGCACCGACGCCGGCACCGCCGCGGCGACCATCGCGCCGACCCACGGCGAGCCGAAGGCGTTGAGCTTCTGGAAAATCGCCGGCATCTCGCCGTCGCGGCTCATCACGTAGATGATGCTCATCAGCCCGTTGATCGCCGTGTTCGTCGCGCTCAGCAGCAGCACGCCGGCGACGATGCGCACGAGCCACTCGCCCCAGTTGCCGATGTAGATCTGGGCCATGTAGGCGAGCATGTCCTCCTTGTGGCTCTCGCGCCCGATGGCGGTGCCGGCGGCGACCATCGTGGGCGTCGCCAGCGCGATCATCGCCACCGCCAGCAGCAGGTTGAAGATCGCCACCTCCGTCGCCACCACCCAAATGCTCTTGCTGGCGGTCTTGAACACGGGTTTTTTCATCACGCCCGTGAGGTTGGCGATGGCCTCCACGCCCGACAGCGCGAGGACGATGTAGACGAACCCCTGCCAGTTGGTGAACATCCCCTCCCAGAACCCCTGGCCGGGGTGGATGAGCGTGCCGAAGTCGAGCTCCGACCACCGAATCTGCGGGACGGCGAAGCCGACGGTGAGCAGCGTGATGATGACCATGCCGACGGCGGCCACAATCGCGTAGCCGGCGGTGTGCTTGGGGCCGAGCAGGTTGAACGCGCCGATGGCGGCGATGGCGAGGATGGCGTACAGCGCCGGCCCCGGCGGCCAGGCGAGGATGCCGCGCCCGCCGCCGATGGTGTCGGCCGAGGGGAGCACGATGTCGCTGCCGGGGTCGGTCATCAGCGGCGTCGGCTTCGATGGATTCGCCGGCGGGCCGGGCTTGCCGACGACGTCGGTCTCCAACCCCTCGATCTCCTTTTGCACCGGCGTCTTCAGGTTCCGGTCCCCTGCCTCCGCCGGCGTCAGCTCCTTGCGGCCGGGGGTGAGCGTCAGGTCCTTGTCGGTCTTGGAGGGCTCCTCCAGGTCGCGCTCCGCCCCGCCGGGCGCGGCGACGTTGGGGTGCTTGGCCTCCTGCTTTTCCGCGTGTTCGACGCTCTCGGCGTGGCTCTCGCCCAATCCGAAGTAGTGGAACGCCTCGACGCTGCTCAGGCTGGCGGTGATCGTGTAATCGGCGAACAGCAGCAGCGCGCAGACCACGCCCAGCACGCGGCCGCGGCGCTTGCCGGCGGTGTAGACCCCGCCGCCGTCGGGGTAAAGGCGGCAGATGTGCGTGTACGCCCAGCCGACGGCGAGGATCAGCAGGCTCATCATCAGGATGAGCCAGATGCTGGTGCGGCCGGCGACCAGAAACGCGAGGCCCAGGACGTAGAGGCGGCTGGTGCCCCAGTCGCCGAAGAGCATCGCGCCGGCGGGAAACCACCCGAGGTTGCGCGGCCGCTCGCTGGAGAGCATCGCCAGCGCCTGCGGCTTGGCGTCGGCCGGGCCGTGCGGGTCGGCCGGCGCAGCTTCTGCGGCATCGCCCGCGGCATCGCCCGTGAGATCGTCCATCCGACGCCGCCTTGTTCCGCCGACCCATTCCCCGCCGCAGATGTGAACTCGGCCGGGCGGCGGTGTCAATTCGCGGCGAATCTTCGGCGGGAGGAAAAGATTTTTCCGCCGCCCCGCCCCCAACGTCCGCCGCCGCGGCGCTTCCCATCCGTGGGGGCGGGCCGACTATCGGACGCGCGCGATCGCCCCCGCCGTCCGGCGGCGCGACCTTCAGTCGGCCCCGGCGCCGGGCGATACCACCCCTGTCGCGGCACGACGGATCGTCCGCGGCGGCAGTGGGCCTTTCAAGGAGCAGTCATGACCGAATCGAAGCGTTACGCGGGCACCGGGCGGTGGGGCGACGGGTCGTCGGAGATCGGCCGGGTGGCGGGCGACCGCCGCCGCTACCGCCGCCACGGCATGGCCGGCCGGCACCTCGCCGTCCACCGCCACGACCCGGCCACCGGCGGCGGGGAACTGCTCGGCACCCTCGTCAACCTCTCCGCCGGCGGCGTGGGCCTCCGCACCGCCGACCGCTCGGTCACGGCCGGCTCCAACATCCGCGTCCGCCTCACCCTCCCCGCCTACGCCGGCATCTGCCCCTTCATCGCCGACCGCCAACGCGAGGGCTACGGCATCCGCCCCAGCACCGAGTGGACCGGCTGGCTCAAGGTCGTCCGCGTCGGCGAATCCCCCACCGGCGACCTCGACGTCGGCGGCAAACTGCTGGAGATGGACGACATCGACCGCGGGATGCTGGGGCTGTACTTGTCGACCCAACCGCTGGCGGCGTGAGGGGCAGTGGGCAGTGGGCAGTGGGCAGTGGGAAGAGTCTATAAGCTCACTGCCGACTGCCGACTCTTCACGACGCGGGTTCCAAACTCTTCACGTCGAGGTGGTAGACGCCGGTGATGGTGCCGTCGTCGTGGGTGACGTCGACGTGGAGGATCCCGCGGATGATCACCGGGCCGCCGGCGTAATCGACTTTCGAGTTTTTGTCGACCTGGGCCTGCACGAAGTGCTGGATCTGCGGCGGGCCGCTGTAGCAGCACTTGGTGACGCTGTAGACGAGGGCGAACTGCCCCATGCGGTGGCCCGCGCTGCTGGTGGGGGCGATCTCGCCGACGAGTTGGACGGGCTTGCCGTCGAGGGCGCGGAACTGCGCGGGCACGTCGGCGGTCTTGCCGTAGGTCTGGTCGAAGGGGAAGGTGACCATGTTCTTGAAGTCGACCGCGCTGTACCCGTCGGCCAGCCGGTGGACGCCGCCGCTGAGGGCGTTGTTGACGTAAATGTACGCCGGCACGCCGATCAGCCCGAGGAGCACCGCCCCGAAGATCATCAGCCGGAGGTTGAACCGCTCGGCCAGCGGCCGCTTGAAGGCCGGCGCGGCGTAGGGAAGGGGGTGGGTGGTCATAGTGATTGGGTCCGTAAAGGCTCTCGGCAACAAGGGATGAGCAGGTGAGGGATGAGCGGGCGAGTTTATACCCACCCCCCACCCGCTCATCCCTTCCTACTTCCCCTCCGCCTTGACGCTGCCGGCGTCGATCTCGAAGAGGCTGACGATGAAGCCGTCCTCGCGCCTCTCCTCGACGTGGAGTTTGCCCTGGACCGAGAGTTGGTCGGGGTAGTAGGCGACGCTCTTGCCCGGCGGGCAGGTGACGAGGATGGTGTGCTGCAACTGCGGCGGCTGGCCGAAGCAGCAGTTAAACAGCGAGGGGACTAGGGCGAAGCGGGTGATGGTGCCGGCCTGGTCGACGGGGATCATGAAGCCGGTGAGCTTGACCGTCGCCCCGTCGAGCGCGAGGACGTCGGCCGGCACGTTGCCGCCCTTGTCGGCGTCGTAGTCGAAGTTGCCGAGCTCCTTGATCTGCATCGACAGCACCTCGCCGGCCTTGGGCGCGGGGTGCGGGGTGCGGTCCTTGGAGAGCGACTGGACCGGCACGACCGCCAGCGCCGCGGCCTGGGCGGCAGTTTGGGCGGTGGCGGACGGGTCGGACGGGTTGATCGGCGCGGTGGTCGGCCGGGTGGTCGGGCCGGCCAGCAGCGGCGCGACGGTCAGGGCCAGCGCGATCAGGAGGAAGTATTTGGCGATCTTCATCAGCGACTCCATCGGACTTGTGCGGGCAAACTGGTGCGGGCGGCGGTTGTCGACGCCCCGAATTATACCCGCTACTCGGCGGCAAGGTTCGTGGCGACCGGCGTGGAGTAGGCCTTGAGCGCCGGGACGAGGCCGGCGAGGACGGCCACGACCACGACGGCGGCGAGGTAGTACCACTCCTCGCGGCCGACGGTGATCCAGTCGAACCGCTGGCCGATGAGCCGGCGGGTCCACGCCGACCCCGCCGCCCCGAGCAGGTGGCCGCAGACCAGGCCCAGCACGCCGCCGAGCAGGCCGATCAGGCCCGCCTCGACGCAGATGATCGTCAGGACCTTGGTTTTGGTCGCGCCGAGGGCGCGGAGGATGGCCGTCTCGCGCCGCCGCGCCGCCACGCTGTTGTAGATGCTGACGAGGATGCCCACCGCCGCCACGGCCGTCACCAGGACCGACACCAGCAGCAGCACCTTCGTGAAGTTGCCGAGGAAGGTGTCGAAAAAGTCGCGCATGACCGTGGCGGGGCTGACGGCGGCGGCGTCTTGGCCGTTGTTGATCTGGTACATCAGCGCCGGCGCCAGCACCGGGCTGCGGGTCTTCACCGCGATCGCCGACAGCGCCCACGCGCTGGACGGCAAATCGAGGTGGATCACGCCCGCCTTGTCGACCTTGAACATGCCCGACTCGTCCTCGTCCCCCTCCTCCTCGGCCTGGCCGCCGTTCTGCTGCTTGCGGAGTTCGGCGGCGGCGTTGAAGGCGGCGACGGCCTGCAGCGGGTTCTTCCCCTCGCGGATCGCCTGCTGGGCGACCAGCCCCTCATCGTGTTCGGTCAGGGTGTAGAAGCTCTCGAGCGGGATGAACAGGGCCTTGTCGTTGGCGGTGAGGGTGGGTTTGAGGACGCCGACGATTTTCCAGACCGGCTTGTGGATGTCGGGCTTTTCCTTGGGTCCGGGGAAGCCGTGGGTGGCGCGGAAGGTGTCGCCGAGCTTCAGGCCGGTGCGCTTGGCGACCTCGGAGCCGATGACGGCCTCGAAGGTCGCGCCGCGGAAGGCCCGGCCCTGGGCGAACTCGTACTTTTCGCCGGGGCGGTAGTCGAGCACCTTGTCCGCCGGCAGCGGCTTGCCCGCCTCGTCGACGCCGAAGAACTTGGGCAGCGTGCCGACGATCGGCAGGCCCTGGTAACTGTCGCCGACCGCGAAGGGCACGGCGATCTTCACGTCGCGCCGCAGGGTCGAGTCCTTGGTCAGACTTTCGTAGACGCTGTACGGGATGGTGCCGGGGCTCTGGTCGAGGTGGTAGACCGTGTTGAGCACCAGCGACAGCGGCGAGCCCTTGTTGCCGATCAGCACCTCGTAGCCGTAGTCGGTCTGGCCGAACAGGGTGGTGCCCTCGCGGCGGACGATGAGGATCACCACCGCCAGCGCGACGCCGAGCAGGACGGTGAGCGTCGTGAGCCAGGTGGAGAGCGCCCGCTGGCGCATCTGCTTGGAGACGAGTTGGAGAAGGTTCATGGTGCGTGGTGCGTGGTGCGTGGGATTCAGACGGCGACCGCTTGCGGTTTCGCAAAGACTTCTTGCAGCGGTTTTCCGGCTTGGTTGATTTCAGAAAGATCGACCACGCGCGGCAACTCGGCGGCGAGGTCGCGGTCGTGGGTGACCAGCAGCAGCGACGCGCCGACCTCGTCGCACAACTTGCGGATCAGGTCGAGCACCTGGCGGCTGTTGGCGGCGTCGAGGGCACCGGTCGGCTCGTCGGCGAGCACGAGTTTGGGGCGGTTCCCCAGCGCGCGGGCGACGGCGACGCGCTGCTGCTGGCCGACGGAGAGTTTGGCGGGCTTGTAGTGCAGCCGGTCGCCGAGGCCGACCTCGCGCAGCAGGCTTTCGGCCCAGGGCTTGTCGGCCGACCGCCCGGTGAAGCTCATGCCGAGCAGGACGTTTTCCAGGGCGGTGAAGCCGTTGAGCAGGTGGTGGGTCTGGAAGACGTAGCCGAGGTGCTCGCCGCGGAACCGGTCGCGGCCGGACTCGGAGAGTTGGGTGAGGTCGACGGCGTTGGCGGCGTCGCCGAAGCGGATCGACCCGCCGTCGGGCTTGACGATGCCGGCGATCGCGTGCAGCAGCGTGGTCTTGCCGCTGCCGGAGGTGCCGATGAGCGCCACCTGCTCGCCGTCGGCGATGTCGAAAGTCGGCACGTCGAGCACGGCGGTGGTGGTGCCGTCGGGGGCGACGTAGGTCTTGGTCAGATTTTCGATGCGGACGGCCATTTGCACACTCGGGGAAGAGGTCTCCACTAATACTCACGAATGGTCACGAAGGAGAGGGGCCGAAGTTGCAGTCGCACCGCCCAACCCCACCATTCTCATCTTTATTCGTGTGTCATTCGTGAGGATTCGTGGACCTGCCCGCTTCACCCCGCCCGCAGCAGGTACTCCTCCTCCAACTGCCCGAGCTTGGCGGCGAGCTTGTCGTGGTCGTCCTTGGCGCGCCGGGCGTCGCGCGGGTTGCGCGACGTAGTTGGGTCCGCCAGCCGCTGCGCCGCGGCCGCCACCTCCACCTCGGCGTCGGTGATGCCCGACTCCAACTCCGCGACGGTGAGCCGGCCGAAGGGGCGGAGGTACGGATTGTCCTTCGCCTTGTCCTTGGTCCGTTGTCCGTTGTCCGTTGCCTTGGGCTTCGCGGGCGTGGCCGGCTTTTTCGGTGCCGGGGTCGGTGCCTTCGCCCGCGCCAGGAGCTCATCGGCCCGGTCGTGCCATTCGTGGTAGGTGCCCTCGAAATCGACGGCGGCCGGCGGGTCGAGCACGATCATCCGCGTGGCGATCTGCTCCAGGAAGTAGCGGTCGTGGCTGACGCAGAGGATGGTGCCGGGGTACTGGCTGAGGGTCGATTCCAGCGCCTCGCGGCTGGGGATGTCCAGGTGGTTGGTCGGCTCGTCGAGGATCAGCACGTTCGGCTTGCTCAGCAGCAGCTTGACCAGCGCGACCCGCGCCCGCTCGCCGCCGGAGAGGAGCGACATCGACTTGTCCACCGCGTCGCCGCGGAAGAGCATCGCGGCCAGGGCGTCGCGGAGCTGCTTCTCCGGCTCGGGCCGATTCTCGGAGACTTCCTGCAGCACGGTGTTCGCTGGATTGAAGTCGTCGAGTTTTTGGTCGTAGTAGCCGAGCTTGAGGTTGGCCCCCCAGCGCGCCTCGCCGGCGTCGGCGGGCTCGTCGCCGAGCAGGACGCGGAGCATCGTGGTCTTCCCGCTGCCGTTGGGGCCGATGATCCCCACGCGGTCGGCGCGGGCGAGCTCGAACTTCACGTCCCGCCACAGCGTCCGGCCGTCGTAGGTCTTCGCCAGCTCCCGCACCGCCAGCACGCGGTCGCCGGCGCGCTGGTTGGTGTCGAGGTTAAGGTTGACGGTTTTGCTCGCGGCCGACTGGCGGATCAGGTCATCGCTTTCCAGCAGGCGGTTCAGCCGCTTCTCGCGCCCCTTCGCCTGCCGCGCCCGCTGGCCGGCCTTGAACCGGCGGACGAACTCGGCCTGCTTCTCGATGTCCGCCTGCTGCTTGGTGAACGCCCGCTCGCGCGTCAATTCGTGCAGTTCCCGCTGCTCGACGAAGGAGGAGTAATTGCCGGGGTAACTGTTGAGCTTCAGGTCCGTCAGCCAGACGATCCGCGTGCAGAGGCGGTCGAGCAAGTACCGGTCGTGGCTGATAAGGAGCACCGCCCCGTCGAACTTCAGCAAATACTCCTCCAACCACTCGATCGCGGCCAGATCGAGGTGGTTCGTCGGCTCGTCGAGCAGCAGCAAATCCGGCTCGGCGATCAGCAGTTTCGCCAGCGCCAGCCGCGACTTCTGCCCGCCGGAGAGGACGTCGACCGGCTGCTCCCAACTCGGCTCGTGCAGCCCGACGCCGTGCAGCGTCGCCTCCAACTTGTGCCGCCACGCATACCCGCCGGCCTCCTCGAAGCGGTGCTGGACCTTCTCGTAGGTCTCCAGCGTCTTCATCAACTCTTCATCCTGATCGACCGCCATCGCGTGCTCCAAATCGCGCAACTGGTGGCTGAGGCGGTGGAGTTCCTCGAACGCCAGCTCCGCCTCGTCGAGGACGGTGTTGCCGGGCTCGAAGTGCGGGTCCTGCTTGAGGTGGCCGATTTTGATCGTCTTGGCGACCGACGCGGAGCCGACGTCGACGGTCATCTGGCCGGTGAGGACCTTGAAGAGCGAGGTTTTGCCCGCCCCGTTCTCGCCGATCAGGCCGACGCGCTCGCCGCGGTCGATGCTGAACGAGAGCTTGTCGAAGAGGGTTCGCTTGCCGAAGGTCTTCTCGAGGTTGTTGAGGGAGGCGAGGGCCATGGGAGGGGGAGGATAGGCCGGCCGCTTGACTAGAAACTTATAGATGCCGATACTTCTGCTGGGCGGTAGTTACCCACCGGAGTAGACGCCGTGCAAGACTTTGCCCTTGGGCCGAGGGAAAGTCGGCCTCGCCAGGTGTCAGACTACCGCCCTTTTTCGCACTCGAACGCCATGCCATCAGACCTTGTCATTTCGCGCGGGCGGGCCAAGGCCGTCCTCGCCGCGATCCTGCTGAGTGCCGGCGGCGAATTGGCCGGCAAGACGCGGCTTTACAAGGCGTTTTACCACGCCCACCTGTGGTACTTCCAGAACCACCCCGGAACGCTCACCGATTGGCCGTTTTTCCGCGGCCCCCACGG
Organism: Tepidisphaeraceae bacterium; assembly: GCA_965260985.1. Lineage (GTDB taxonomy): Bacteria > Planctomycetota > Phycisphaerae > Tepidisphaerales > Tepidisphaeraceae > CBDHCE01. Next base: position 23,034 of record CBDHCE010000024.1, read on the forward strand.
CCCGGCCCTCGACGACGGCGATTCGCTGATGGCCGAGATGGTGGCCGACGGCATCATCGCCAGGTCTTCGCGGCCGGCGGGCGGGTATGACGAGCAAGTCTTCAAGCTGCTGACGCCCGGCGATATCCACGCCCCGGAGGCCGTGCTGAAGGCCGCCGAGCACGGCGTTGCGAAAGTCGAAGCCCGCACTGCCCGGCAGGTGAGCGACGAAACGCACGACAAATCCCGCGAGTGGCAGCAGCGGCCGATGGGGTCGGAACTCAACATCTACGCCGACCTGCTCGACGAGGAATCCTACCGCAAGGTCCGGCGGGAGCAGGCGCACCTCGCGTCCCTACTCGCCGATGTGCTGGACTGACCCGCCACGAGCTTCAAGCTGCTGGACATCGAGGTTCGCCAAGCGTGCGACGGCCGGGACTTGCGGCGATGGGCATGGTTCGACTATGCGCGGCTCGACCGGCCGAACGCCTCGCGGTGCGACCTCGCAGCCGACGCGATGATTTACCTGTCATTGGAGGACGGGGCGTGGCGGCGAAACCAGTGCGCAATCATCGCCGTGCTCGGCTATGCGAACACCCAGTCCGGCCAAAGTTCCACGCCGCAGGAGATGAAGGATTTGGTCGGCCTGCTGCGGGCCGATCCCGTTAACACGCAGGCCGTGCGGGATTGGTTTCGCACGGTCTACCCCTCGCTCGCCTGACGATGCGGCCGCCGACCGTCAGGATCATTTGACGTCCGAGCGGCCGATCGTCTTCTCCACCCCCCGCACCCGCCTCGCCAACTCCGGCAGGTGCGTGAACAGCGCGTGCACCCGCCGCGCGTGGCCGGCGGGCATCGCGGGCGAGCCCAGGTAGGTACCGCCGGCGGGCAGGTCGTCCATCACGCCGCTCTGGGCGGCGATCGTCACGTGCTCGCCGATCTTCAGGTGCCCCTCCACGGCCGCCGCTTTCGTGGTCTCGAGCTTCTCGTCATATTTACGGTTGGCGAGAAAAGAGACCCGTCGCCGACCACCTCTGCCCCGACCGGCCGCGCCGACTCGCCCGGCCGCGCGGCCGACAGGGCAGCGGCCATGTGGGGGCGAGGAAGCCGCCCCCGCCCGGCGGCAGAATGATTGTCGCACCGCCCGCAAGCAACCGGCCGACTCCCGCGCCTACTCTTGCGCGGTGAGGTGCAAGCCCTTCAACCTGTTCCTGCTCGCGTTCCAGTTCGCCTGGTTCAACGCGATCCTGCCGGGCCACACCCGCGGGCAGGTGGCGATGCCCGACTACGGCGCCGCCTCATCCGCGGCATCCCCCGACGCGACGGTTGCGGCCGAGGCGCCCTCCTGCCCCCTCTGCTCCGGCGGCGGGAAGCCCGCCAAGAAGGGGGACCCGGCGCGGCACTGCGCCGTCTGCTTCTTCGCCGCCCACCTGCACGTGCCGCCGCCGATCGCGCTGATCCACTCCCCCCTGGGCCGCGCGACCGGGGCCGCCCCAATCGCCGCCGAGCGCTGCGACCCTGTCGATCGGCCGGCGCGCTACCGCAGCCGCGCCCCGCCCGCCGCCTGAGCTTCGCCTCGCAACCATTGCCGGACCGGCGGCGCGTCGCGCCGGCGGTCGGGCCGTCGCACAACTTTTCAGAATGAGGAGAGCGCATGTTCTCTGCACCTCCGCCCGGCCCGAACGGGCGCGGGACGGGTCGCGGCGCCTTCACGCTCGTCGAGCTGCTGGTGGTGATCGGCATCATCTCGGTCCTGATCTCGCTCCTGCTGCCGGCCCTGGGCCGGGCGCGCGAGCAGGCCAAGCAGGTGGACTGCCTGAGCAACCTCCGGCAGATCGGCCTGGCCGTCGGCATGTACGCCAACGCCAACGAGGGCCGCTTCCCCCCCGCCAGCCACACCGCCGCCCCGACCGGGTGGCTCGACGTGCTGGTGCCCTACGGCCTGTCGCCAGGCGTGGCCCGCTGCCCGGACGATGCCCGCGACCCGCTTCCCAAAACCAGCTACCTCACCAACGACCACATGCAGCCGCTGCAGCCGTGGACCGACTTCAACCCCGTGACCGGCGCGACCCTGCCCGGCGGGCGGGCCAGGCCGTACCTCAAGCTCGCCTCCGTCCGCCGCGCGGCCGACGTGGCGTTCGTGGTCGAGGGCGACGGCTACGGCGACCACGTCCACACCGTCGGGCTGACCGCGCCCGACGAGATCGCCGGGGAGATCGCCGTGAGGCGTCACACCCTCGGCGGCGGCTCGTCGAACTGCTGGTACGTCGACGGGCACGCCGCCCCGGTCGCGTGGTCGACCATTCAGAAGACCTTTTCCATCAACGACAACTTCCTCAACCCGGAGGCGGCCAAGTAGGGCCGCCCCGCGTTCTCACCAACTTCCAAGAAAGCAAACACCATGAAGATCAACCTCCTCTCCGCCGCCCTCGCGCTGGCCGTTCCGTCGGTCGCGCTGGCGCACCTGCACCTCACCAGCCAAGTCGTCGATGGCCCGGCCGGGCCGACGCTGGCGTTCACCACCTACGGCGAGTCCTCCGTCACGATCGACCCGTCCGGCCGGCTGCTCGACGCCGGCGCGCCGCTGACGTACACCCTGGAGACCGGCCCGATCGTCGGCGGCGCGTTCGACGGCTACCTGACCGGCGCGGCCCCGACGCTGACGACCGACCTGCCCGCCTTCGCCGCCGCCTTCCCCGACGCCGCCGCCCGGCCGGACGTGCAGTACGAGCTCGCCGCCGTGACGCCGGTGAGCGGCGCGGCGGATAACGTGATCGGCTACAGCATCCCGGCCGACCCGGCCGAGGGGCTGCCGTACCAGGACGCGGTCACGAACGGCCCGACGCTGGCCGACCGCTCGCTCGATTACGGCTTCGACGAGCACCTGCACGGCGTGAGCCTCTACTCGCTGCGGCCGGGCCTGTACGACCTGACGCTGCGCAGCCGCGACGCCAACGGCCTGCTGGCGCCCGGCGGCCCGGTCACGTTCCGCGTGAGCGCGGTGCCCGAGCCGGCGTCGGCCGGCCTGCTCGCCGCCGGCTGCGGCGCGCTGCTGCTCCGCCGCCGGCGCGGCGGCGCGGCGCGGTAGCTCGCTCTATCGGAAGTGAAGACTCGATGACCGGCGGACGCCCCAACGGCGTCCGCCGGCGCTTTCGGCAACCGGCAAATCCGCGTATACTGCCGCCATGCCTGCCCCCGCCACCAAAAAGTGCTACACGGTTCAGGAGTACCTCCGCATGGAGGTCGCCGCGCTCGACAGGCACGAGTACCACGCGGGGGAAATCCTCGTGATGACCGGCGGGACGTTCCGGCACAGCCGGATCACCTTCAACTTCAACGGCGAGGTGCGGGCGTTGCTGAAGGGCTCGCCTTGCTATGGGGTCGAGAGCAACATGCGCTTGGCGATCGCCGCCGAGGATCGGCGCGTCTACCCGGACGGCCAGTACCTCTGCGAACCACCGATCTTTGACCCGCAAGACCGCAGCCAAACGACGATCACGAACCCGACGCTGATCGTCGAGGTGTTGAGCGACTCCACCGAGGCCTACGACCGCGGCGCGAAGTTCGCCGCCTACCGCACGCTTCAATCCTTCCGCGAGTACGTCCTGGTCTCGCAGCACCGGCCGGAGGTCGAGACGTTCTTCCTGCGCGAGAATGGGGACTGGCGCATCTCCTCGTGGGCCGGCCGCGAGGCGGTGGCGCGGCTGTTTTCGGTGGAGGTCGACCTGCCGCTGGCGGAGGTGTACGCGGGGGTGGAGTTCGACGACGCCGCGCCGGCCGACGCGCCGGCTACCTGACGCCTTCAATCACCCGCCGCCACCGCTTGGGCACGCCGGCGTAGGCCGCGGCGTAGGTCTCGGCCAGCGGGACGTTGACGTAGCGGTCGGGCGTGAAAAACAGCGGCATCTCCGGCAGCGCCTGCCCCACCGCGACCGGCTCGACGTAGGCCGTCACGCCGTCGGACACGCGGTAGGCGGCCAGCGTCAGCGGCCGGCCCGCCGGCGGGGCGAACGGCTCGCCGTCGATCTCCTGCCAAAGCCGGTCGTGCAACCCGTCCGGGTCGAACGGGCCGGGCGGCAGCAGGTCGATCATCAGCAGGTGATACCCCTGCTGGAGCGAGGCGACCGCCTTGTCCACCAGCGCGTCCATCGGCCCGCGACCCTGCTTGTTGCCGGGGGAAACGATCTCCAGCAGCGCCACGACGCGGTCGCCGGTGGCGTGGCGGAGGACGATTCGCCGGTGCTTGAGGGTGAGGAGGGTGGCCTCGCTGATGGTTGATACCGTGCTGACCCGCGGCGGGGCCGTGGCGAGCGAGACTCCCCCGCCGTCGGCATCGAAGTCGCCGCCGGAGTCCGAATCGCCGTCGGGCTGATCGCTCATGTCCTGCAGCGTCAGCACGTCCGGGATCGCGTCGCCGGCCACCTGCTCGCCGAGGGCGTAAAAATCGTCGGGCAGCAGGCCACTGTTCAGCGATTGTTGAAGGTGGGCGATCCACGCCAGGTGAAAGGCGTGGAACGTCCCGGCACTCACCCGCGTCCAGTCGTGGATCGGCATCGCCCGATTGTAGCAAACCGCCCCCTTGCCGTATCCTCCCGCCCCATGCCCCACCTCCTAGGAATCGACGTCGGCACCAGCGGCACCAAGGCGCTCGTCTGCACCGATGCCGGCCAAGTCGTCGCCACCGCGACCGTGCCGCACACGCTGCAAACCCCCAGGCCCGGCTGGAGCGAGCAGGACCCCGAGCAGTGGTGGGCCGCGGCGTGCGACGCGACGAAGAAGGTGCTCAAGGCCGCCAAACTCAAGGCGGCCGACGTCGGCGGCGTCGGCCTCTCCGGGCAGATGCACGGCAGCGTCTTCGTCGGCCGCGGCGAAAAACCCCTCCGCCCCGCCCTCCTCTGGAACGACCAGCGCACCGCGGCGCAGTGCGACGAAATCACCGCCCGCGCCGGCGGGCGCGACGCGCTGCTCAACCTCGTCGCCAACCCCGCCCTCACCGGCTTCACCGCGCCCAAAATCCTCTGGGTCCGCCGGCACCAGCCGAAAATCTACGATAAAACGCGGCATATCCTGCTGCCCAAGGATTACGTGCGCTTCCGCATGACCGGCGGCTTCGACACCGAGGTCTCCGACGCCAGCGGCACCCTCCTGCTCGACGTCGCCAACCGCCGGTGGTCGGATGAATTGTTGGGCAAGCTCGACATCGACAAGTCGCTGCTGCCGGCCGTCCACGAGTCGCCGGACGTCACCGGCACCCTCACCAAATCCGCCGCCGACGCGATGGGGTTGAAAGCGGGCACGCCCGTGGTCGGCGGCGCGGGCGACGTGGCGGCGGGCGCGGTCGGCAACGGGATCGTCAAGGCCGGCCTGATCAACGCCGCCCTCGGCACCAGCGGCGTGATCTTCGCCCCCAGCGACGCGATGGCCCTCGACCCCGCCGGCCGCGTGCAGACCATGTGCCACGCCGTGCCGGGCAAGTGGTGCGTCTTCGGCTGCATGCTCAGCGCCGCCGGCAGCTTCCAGTGGTTCCGCGAGCAACTCGGCGAGGTCGAAACCCTCGCGGCGAAGAAGCAAAAGTCGGACGTTTACGACCTGCTGACCGCCGAGGCCGCCGCCGCCCCGCCGGGCGCGGAGGGGCTGTTCTTCCTCCCCTACCTCACCGGCGAGCGCTGCCCCCACCCCGACCCCGACGCCCGCGGCGCGTGGGTCGGCCTCACCCGCCGCACCACCCGCGCCATGATGGTCCGCTCGCTCCTCGAGGGCGTGACCTTCGGCATGGCCGATATGCTGCACATCCTGCGCGACGGCCTGCACCTGCCCGTCACGCAGATCCGCACCACCGGCGGCGGCGCCCGCAGCGCGTTCTGGCGGCAACTTCAGGCCGACGTCTACGGCGCCCCCGTGGCGATCACCACCGGCGTCGAGGGCGCCGCCCACGGCGTCGCCCTCCTCGCCGGCGTCGGCACCGGCGCGTTCGCCTCGGTCGAGCAGGCGTGCGCCGCGAGCATCGAGACGGCCGAGGTGCTGAAGCCCAACCGAAAATCCGCCGACGCCTACGCCCGCCGCCACGCGGTTTACGCGAACCTGTACGGCGACCTGCGCGAGCGCTTCGCGGAGATCGCGGCGTTGCCGGGGGCGTGAATCGGACGAAACCCCCATTGTTTAGCCGCCCCCGCTTGCGGGGCGCTTCTGAGAGCGCGACGCCCCCGACGTGCCCCGCAAGCGGAGGCGGCTAAATGCCAACCGGATTGCGGACACGGCATCATCCGCCTCGCGGCGTTCACGTCGCTCGACCGGTCGGGGCGCGGTAGAATCCCGGCATGAGCACGCTGACGACCGCCCCGCCGCCGCGCAAGCCCAGCCGCCCGAAGCCGAAGCGCCCGCCGGAGTCGCCGGAGGCGTTCGGCGACGATCTCGTCCGGCCGCCCTGCCTGCGGATGTCCGCCGAGGCGTTCGACCAGTGGCTGGAGGCGGCCGGCGAGAACGCGGCGCGGGCCGAGTGGGCGGACGGGAAGGTGATCGTCATGGGCTACGCAAGTTTCGAGCACAACGCCATCATCGTCTGGTTGATTCGTATCGTCGCGGCATTCGTCGAGGAGCGCGGGCTGGGAGTGGTGTCGTTCGACAACATGATCCGCCTCCCCGACGGCCGCCGGCTGCCGGACCTCTACTTCGTGGCCGAGGCGCGGCGCGGCATCATCGGCAAGGCCAGCCTCACCGGCCCGGTGGACCTGGCGGTGGAGGTCGTCTCCCCCGACTCGGCCGAGAACGATTACGTCGACAAGTTCCGCTACTACGCCAAAATCGGCGTCCGCGAATACTGGATCATCGACCCGCAGAACCGCCTGTTCGCCGCCTACCGCCTGGGCGACGGCGGCGAGTTCGAGGCGATCCCGCTGGGCGAGGACGGCCGGTTCCGCTCGGCCGTGCTGGAGGGCTTCGCCTTCCGCCCGGCCGGCCTCTGGGCCGACCCGCGCCCCGCGGCGTCGGCGGTGCTGGCCGATTTGGCCGCCGACGCCGAGTGACCCCGCGGCCGACGCCCCGCCCCCGCGCCCGGCCGCTTGCGGCTTCGCAAAGAAAACGCGGTCGGAGATGTCAGCAGTGCTTGCGCCATTCCCGTTGCGAAGCCGCGAGCGGCTACTCGAAAAATGCAGACGCGGGCGGGACGCCCGTGCCACGGGAGGAGGCGCGCCTCAACCCGTGCCGGACGGCGCTCGGACCCTCAAGGCACGGGTTGGCGGGCACGCCAATCCGCGGCACCCAGAACGGCTTTCCCCCCGCCTTGGGTCGGCCCGCCCCGTCGGGTATCCTGCCGCGATGCTCTCGCCGGCTGAACCGGACGCGACCGCCCCGCCGCCTTCCGCCCCGCGGCGCGCCCTGATCCTCGCCGCCGTGGCGGTCCTCGGGCTGGGGCTGCGGCTGCTGTACGTCCACGGCACCCTCGGGGCCAACCCGCCGGCGAAGGTCTGGGCGGTCAACGCCGACGGCCACGGCTACCGCCACCTCGGCCACAACCTCGCCGCCCTCGGCCGGTACGCGCGGGATGAGGAGGGCTCGCGCTACACCGCCCTGCTGCGCCCGCCGGGCTACCCGCTGATGCTCGCCGCCCTCGAGCGGGCCGCGCCGGATCGGGCCGGCGGGCTGCCGGGGTCGGCGCTGTGGGTTCAGGCGGCGGTCAGGCGGAGTTCCCGTTGAGCCGCGAGCGCAGCGAGCGCTTTTCGCAGCGCCGGGCGAAAAGCGCTCGCTGCGCTCGCGGCTCAACGGGGAGTTGTTTCGGCACGAGCCATCCTCAAGCAAGGTGCTCCATGTAGCGGCCGCCGCGCCGCAGGGACCTTCTCCGCCATCCCGTCGCAGAACCTTCGGAACATGATCGAGCCGCGGATGGAGGTGTGGCGGAAACTCGGCCGCAAGCCGTCGGTGGCGGAAATCGGGCGGCACTACGTCCGCGTGGGGCTGCGGACCAAGGCGTACCTGCACGACCCGGCCCACTCCATCGCCGACCTGGTCGCCGAGCAGCGGTCGCGCGGCTGGGCGGCGGTTCGGGCCGACCCGTGGCTGGCGATTCGCGTCTACGTCCAGGACGTGCTGGAGCAGATCCCCGCCCGCTGGGACGTGTACGACCGGCAGTTGCGCGACGTGCCCAACGGCGGCGCGGCCGACCCGCCGGAGCGGCGGGTGTTCGACCCGATCTTCGCCGTCGGCGAGCCGGCACAGCAGCCGCTGCGGTGGGTGCCGTTCGCCCTGGCCGCCGCCGCGCTGGCGCTGCCGTGGCGGGTGCCGCGCGACCGGCGAACCGAGGCGTGGCGGCGGCGGGTGGGGGTGGACGCGGCGCTGGCGGGCGTCTACCTCTACTTCCTCGCGCTGGCCGGCACGACGTTCGCGCAGGGCACGCGGGTGATGTACCCCGCGCAGTTCGCCGGGACCCTGCTGATCGTCTCGGCCGCCGGGTGGATGGTGGGCGAACGCGGCGGGCCCGGCCGCTTGCGGCTTCGCAAGGAAACAACGGCGGAGTCGGCGTACTCATCGAATGATTGCGTTATGAACCCGTAAGCCGCGAGCGCAGCGAGCGCTTTTCGGTCCACCCAACGGAAAAGCGCTCGCTGCGCTCGCGGCTAACAGGAATCGCATGGCAATCCACGAGTTCGACCTTCCCACCCTGACCGCCGAGGAGGTGCGGGCCCTCTGCGCCGCCGCGCCGGAGTATGTGCGGGAGGTCGACCGATTCACCCACACCCCGCTGGTCGCGGCCTGCACGTTGGGGCGAATCGACTTGGCGCGGGTGCTGCTGGAGGCGGGGGCGGATCCGAATTACATCGCCGGCGACGGCGAGTCGCCGCTGAAGGCGGCGGTCGGGGCGGTTCGGGGTGCGGAAAATCCGTTCGACCCCGCGCTGATCGACCTGCTGCTCGACGCCGGGGCGGACCCGAACGCGGGGCTGATCCCGGCGCTGCACGGGGCGGTCGCGTCGGGCGATCGGGCGCTGGTCGAGCACCTGATCCGCCGCGGGGCCGACGTGAACCTGCCGGACGTGGACGACGCCACGCCGCTGCACTGGGCGGCGGGGTGGGGCAGGCCGCCGGACATTCGGATGATGCGGCTGCTCCTGAAGTTCGGGGCCGATCCGGGGGCGCGAGACTTGACCGGCGATACGGTCGAGGAGCGCATCGGCCCCGCCGCGATGCGCGAGGCGTGGCGGGTGGAGGCGTGACGCGGGTGGGGGTCGCGGACTGCGGACCGTTGGTCCGCAGCTACCCGGGAACCCGATTTCATCGAATGTGCGCCGGAGTTCGGGGTTGCAACGCGGCGGCGGGCGCGGTAGGTTGTCTCGGCGGACGTGGAGGAGGTGGAGGGCGAGTTTTTGGGGCCGGCGTCGTCGAGCCGGCTTCCCGCCCTCCGCGCCGCGGCCGCTTGGCTGAGGAGATTTGTTATGAACCGCACGCCCCGCGCCGCTTTGACCACCCTGAATACGCTGGCCGCCCCGGCCGCCCTTGCCCTGTCGGCCGCCGTGCCGGCGTTCGGGCAGATCTCCGGCAACCCCGGCCCCTACGCGCCGATCCCGACGGCCGACCGCCTGGTCGTGCCGCTGCTAACGGTCGCCACGCCGCCGCGGTCGGCCAACCCCGGCGACGGCCTGGCGCCGGCGCGGCTGAACGCGCTCAGCGCCTCGCCCGACGGCCGGACGTTCGCCGTAGACCAGCGCGGGCCGGTCTACACCGTGCTGCCGCAGGGGGGCGTCTCGCAGTACCTGGACGTGCGGAACTTCGGGCTGAACTTCAAGAACGACAACGGCGAGCAGGGCTTCAGCGGCGTGGCCTTCCACCCGAACTTCGCCGGCAACCCGGCGCTGCCGGGCTACGGCAAGGTCTACGCGTCGTTCAGCGCGAACCGCGACACCACGGGGCAGCCGTTCTTCGCCACGAGCAATCCGGGGCGCGACCACGACGAGGTGGTGTACGAGTTCACGACCGCCACGCCGTCGGCGCCGACCTTCACGCCCTCGGCCGCGCCGCGGCAGGTGCTGCGGCTGGCGCAGCCGGCGGGGAACCACAACGGCGGGGGCATCGGGTTCAACCCCAACGCCGTCGCCGGCACGCCCGATTACGGCGCGCTCTACTACAGCAGCGGCGACGGCGGGGGCGGAGGCGACCCGTTCGGGCAGGGGCAGAACGCCGCCACGCCCTTCAGCTCGATCCTCCGCATCGACCCGCTCGGGTCCAACGGCGCGACGGGCGACCACGGCATTATTGCCGCCAACGCCTTTGCCTCGGACGGAAACCCGAACACGCTGGCGGAGAATTATGCCATCGGCTTCCGCAACCCCCAGCGCTTCAGTTGGGACCCCGGCGGGACGGGCAAACTGTTCGTCGGCGACGTGGGGCAGGGGTCGATCGAGGAGGTCGACTCGGTCGTCAACGGCGGGAATTACGGCTGGAGCGTCCGCGAGGGGAGCTACACCTACGTCAACGGCAACACCGTCGCGGTGCCGGCGAACCCCAACGACCCGCGCTACATCAACCCCGTGGCCGAGTACGACCACAGCGAGGGCATTGCCGTCAGCGGCGGGGTGGTCTACCGCGGCACAGCCGTGCCGGAACTGGACGGGCAGTACATCTTCGGCGACCTGGCGAACGGGCGGGTGTTCTACATCGACGCCGACGGGGCGGTGGCCGTGACCGACCCCGCGCAGGGGCAGAGCGGGATCCGCGAGTTGCTGTTCAGCCTGGACGGCTCGAGCACGCCCATGACGCTGCAGCAGATCGTCGCCAACGGCCGGGTGGACCTTCGGTTCGGCCTTGGGGCGGACGGGACGGTCTACGTGCTGGACAAAACCGACGGCGTGATCCGTGCCATTCCCGTGCCCGAGCCGACCTCGGCCGCAGTGCTGCTGGGCGGCGGCCTGATGCTGCTCCGCCGCCGCCGGCGGGCGTGAAGGAGCGGTTGCCGCCGCAATTTACTCCGTGACACCCGTGCCTATCCGTGGCACGGGCGTCCCGCCCGGATTCGTTCGGGTTTGGCGCGTCGCGGTCGCAGTCGCGGAAATCCGGGCGGGACGCCCGTGCCACGGGGGTGGCCGCCGGGCGTGAGGGGTCGAGCCGGATCGCCGAAACGAGCCGGCGTCTGACGTGGCACGGGCGTCCCGCCCGGATTCATTTGGGTTTGGCGCGTCGCGATCGCAGACGCGGAAATCCGGGCGGGACGCCCGTGCCACGGGGGTGGCCGCCGGGCGTGAGGGGTCGCGCCGGATCGCCGAAACGAGCCGGCGTCTGACGTGGCACCGGCGTCCCACCCGGATTCGTTCGGGTTTGGCGCGTCGCGGTCGCAGTCGCGGAAATCCGGGCGGGACGCCCGTGCCACGGGGGTGGCCGCCCCGAATATTGGCGTTCGACCCTGGCGCGGCCGGGGCTTCCGCTCCCGACCACTTGGTGAGAGCGTCGGGGTGCCACAATCCATTGCGCGTTGTTCTAGTCATCGCCCGGCTGATTCGTGGTGCCCTGCAGGGCGGTGAAGTCGCGGTCGGGCGCGTCGTCCGACGGCCGCTGCACCACGCTCAGGTCGCCGGTGGCCTCCAGCACGACGGCCAGGGCGGCGTCGAGCGACGCCAGCCCCTGCGCCCGCACGGCCGACCGCACCTCCCCCTCCGCCACGCGCTCGTCGCGGCAAACCTTGTGGAGGATCTCGCCCTTCCACAGCAGGATTGTCGGCGTGCTCTTGACCAACTCGTTGACCGGCTCGAACCGCACCGCCAGCGACGCCACCGCGTACTGCATCCCCACCAGCATCGCCAGCGCGGCCATGCCCTCGGCTAGCGGCACCTTCTGGTTCAGCAGCATGGACGCGAGGATGCTGCCGATGGCGATGGTGACGACGAAGTCGAAGGCGTTCATCTTCGCCAGCGTCCGCTTGCCGCCGATGCGAAGCAGCGCGATGAGGGCCGCGTAGCCGACGATTGCCGTGATGACCACGCGGGCGATCGGCACCCAGCCGTTGTAGAAGATCGTCCAGTCCATCGGCCCATCATGCGGCGGACCGGCGCCGGCGGCCACGGCAAGACTTGGCGGCGAGAGTAGGCGGCGCTCACCACCCCATCGTGCCGGGGCCGCCCTTGAAGGGGCCGACGACGTCGGGGGTGATCCAGCCGCCGTAAAAGTCCCCCTCCTGCGCCCGCACGGCCTCGCCGCCGACGCGGCACTCGACCTTGGAGGGGTAGAAGGCGAGGAAGTCGCGGAGCTCGGCGAAGACGGCCACGGGCTCGGGGTAGAACCACGCGGCGTCGGTCACGGTGTGGCCGTCGACGGTGAGGTCGTAGTAGGCGGCGCGGCCCTTGTACTCGCAAAAGGTGCGGTGGTGGTTGCGCGCCAGCAGGTCCATCTTGACGTCGGCCGGCGGGACGTAGAAGACCGGCGGGTGGCTCGTCTCCAGCACCCGCACGGCGGCGGCGGTGTCGGCGATCACCACGTTGTTGAAGGCGACGGTCACGCGCCGCCCGACGGCCTCCACGCGCGGCGGGCGGGGGTAGTCCCAGACCGATTCCTGGCCGGGCTTCGGCTCGACGCGATTGGCGGGGGCGGGCATGGGGGGCTCCTTCTCTACAGTTGCAACGCTTGATCCTAGCACCCCGCCGCCGCCCGACACGGTAGGATGCAGCGACATGTTTCCAGAACCCTCTCGCGCCGCGATGCCGCCTCACGCCACGCCGGTCGTGCCGGACGACCCGCACCGAATCATCCACCGGTTCTCCACTCAAGACTATGGGCGGATGATCCAGTTGGGCATTCTACCCGAAGATAACACCCACGAGTTCCTCAATGGGTTGGTGGTGAGGAAGGTCGACAAAACGCCCATTCATTCTGCGGTGATCGGCATTGCCAGTGATGCGATCCGCCGTGGCTTGCCGGACGGGTGGTTCCTTCGGGTCCAAAATCCGCTCCTCGCGCAGAGAAGTCTTCCCGAGCCGGACGTGGGCATCGTGCGCGGCGAGCCGTTTGATTACACGGAGTCGCACCCCACGGGCACCGACTTCGCCCTCGCCATCGAGGTGGCCGATTCCACCCTTGCCATCGACCGCGACACGAAGCGGCCGATCTACGCCCGCGCCGGCGTGCCGATCTACTGGATCATCAACCTCAACGCCCGCCGCGTGGAGGTGTACGCCGACCCCACCGGCGACGTGGCCGACCCGACCTACCGCAGCCTCGCCACGTTTGACGAGACGCGGGCGGTGCCGCTGGTGATCGACGGCCGAACGGTGGCGGAGATCGCGGTGAAGGAGTTGCTGCCGTGATGGATGTCGCCCACTGCGGACCGTTGGTCCGCAGCTACCGGAGGAGGCTTATCGCCAACTCGGCCGCCCGCCCCCCCGCGCCGGGCGCGTCCAGCGGGCGCACCACGGCGCGCAGCGCCAGCCGCATCGCCGCCAACCTCTCCGGCGATTGCAAAAGGTCGATCATGGCGTCCGCCGCTGGGGCGACCGGGCCGTACCAAGGGATGAACTCCGGCACCAGGTGGGCGGCCGGGTCGATCTGATCCGCAGGGTCGCCCCGGCCCGCCAGCAGGTTCACCATGGCGAAGGTGCGGGTGCGGATCAGCCACCGGCCCACGCCGTGCCACAGCAGCGGATTCCCGGCGTAAACCACCGCCATCGGCACGCCCCACGCCGCGGCGTGCAGTGTCGCGGTGCCGCTGACCGTCAGCACCGCGTTGCACCGCGGCAGCACGGCGTCGAACGACTCGGGCTCGGCTCCCACCCACTCCAGCCCCGCCACCAGAGGCCGGACCACCGGGTCGGTCGCGGGCGTGGTGGGGACTAGGAACCGCGCGGCCGGAAGGGCCTCCCGCACGAGTCGGGCGACCTGCAACATGCGCGGGAAGTTCCCCCGCGCCACGCCCCGCCGGCTGCCCGGCAGCAAACCGACGGTGGGGAAGTTCGCCGCCGGCGGCGCGTCGGCGGCGCGGTCGGGCGGGAGGGTGTCGAACAGCGGGTGGCCGACGAAGGTCGCGTTCACGCCGCGGTCGCGGAACCACTTTTGCTCGAACGGCAGGATGCAGCCGAGGGCGTCGACCGTCTCGCGCAGCCGCCTGACCCGGCCCTCGCGCGAGGCCCAGGCTTGGGGCGCGACGTAGTAGAAGACCGGCACGCCGTGCCGTTTCGCCAGGGCGGCGAAGTGCTTGTTCATCGTCCACGAGTCGACGCAGACGGCCAAATCGGGCTTTTGCTCGCGGTAGAGGCGGTCGGCGAACTTGAGCAGGCCGGCGACCTCGCGGGCGCGGAGGAAGGCGCGCAGGCCCATGGTCGCGCGGCCGACGGCGTCGCGGTGCAGGCGGACGCCGGCGTCGGCCATCGCGGGGCCGCCGAAGCCCTCGAGCTCGATGCCGGGGTCGAGGCCGCGCAACCCGCGGGCGAGGCCGGCGGCGTTGCGGTCGCCGCTGGCCTCGGCGGCGGTGAGGAAGACGCGGCGGGGCCGGGAATCGGCGGCGCTCATCCGTCCCCCCCGGCCCCCCCCGACCCCACCGCCCGGCGGCCGGCCTTGGTCTGGCCGCGCTGCTTTTTCGCCGACAGCCGGCGGAGTTTCGCGCCGCGGCTCGGTTTGGTTTTGCGGCGGGTTTTGGGCCGGACCAGGGCGCGGCGGATCAGGTCGGCCAGGCGGTCGGTCGCCTCGCGGCGGTTGCCCTCCTGCGTGCGGGCGGCGTCGGAGACGATGAGGATCTCGCCGTCCTGCGTCAACCGGCTGCCGGCGAGGGTCCGCAGCCGGGCGAGGGCGGACGGGTCGGCGGCAAACGGGCCGAGGGCGGTCAGGTCCGCCAGCGCGACCCGCAGTTCGGCGGCGGTGGAGACCTTGTTGACGTTCTGCCCGCCCGGCCCGCGGCTGCGGACGAACCGCACCCGCACCGCCGCCGCCGGCAGGGTGAGCGTCGGCCCGACGCGCACGTCGCCGCGCCGCTCGTCGGGGTCGATCGGGTCTGTCGCGGCGGGGTCGGGCATGGGGGTTTTTCGTGAAGCGTGGCGTTGCGGGCGGATAGGTTATACTCCGCCCCCGCGTGAAGTCACCGCCACCGCCGCTCGGCCTGACGATCCTGCAAACGTCGGGCTTCGTCGCGCAGTGGAAGAAGTTTGCCCTCACCGACGCCGACCTGCGCGACCTCGAAGGTTAACTGATGGCCCGGCCAACGGCCGGCAGCGTGATCGCCGGCACCGGGGGCCTCCGCAAGCTGCGGTTCGCCCCGCCGACGTGGGGGCGGGGCAAACGGGGCGCGACCCGCGTCTGCTACTGCTATTTCGCGGTCGCCGACTCTAGTATTTCTCATCACGATCTACGGCAAGAACGAGCGCGAGACGCTCACCGCACAACAGAAGGCGGACTACCGTAAACTCATTAAGCTCATCGAAACGACTTTGCAGGTGGGCGGAAAGGGCAGGCGATGATCCACGGCAACGAAAACGGGCGGAAGCCGGCCGAGCAGAACGTCTCGGTCGGCGAGCAGATTTTGGCCGGACTACAGGAGTTTGCCGAGTCGCTGCAGGGCGAGCTCGGCGACAGTCGGCTGGTCGCGCGACGGTTCTTGATTCCCGATCCGGGAGAGTTCGGCCCTCAAGAGATCAAGAACCTCCTCGTCGCGCTCGACACCACCCCCGCGTTGTTCGCCCGCGTGCTCGGGTGCTCGGAACGGCTCGTCCGCGCCTGGATGAGCGGCAGCAAATCCCCCAGCCCCATGGCCCGGCGGCTTCTCGACGAAATCGATCTGAACTCCGAACGGTGGCGCGACGATCTTCAGGCGAAGCCGGTTCCGCGGCAGAGTCCCGACCGCAATGGATTGGGACCAAAAGTCAGTCATGCCCGATCAACTCCCGTTGGCTTTTAGACGACCCGCCGTCACTCGCCCGCCAGCGCGTCCACCTCCGGGCGGCCGGTGGTCAGCACCATCTGGTCGAAGCCCGTCAGGCCCACCACCTCGCTGCTGTAGAACGGCTCGGCGTACTGCGTGCCGATCCGCCCGCCGAAGTAGCCGTGCATCGCCCGCACGTGCTTGTCCAGCCCGCTCGAGTCCGGCCCCATGCCCTGGCTGACGTAGCACTGGCACGCGGCGATTTTCTGCTCGAACGTGTCGCTCACGTCGATGCAGAACGTCGGGTCGAACGCCGCCCGCAGGTGGGTGCAGTAGTAGTAAATCAGCCGCCGCGGCCACCACGGGTCGCCGGGGATGCTGCTCTTGCTCAATTTCGCGTCGAACCGCGCGTCGACCGCGATCTGGTGGACGGCGATGTGGTCCGGGTGGGCGTCGGGGAAGAAGGGGACGAACATCACGTCCGGCCGGTGCCGCCGCAGGGCCGCCGCGAGCTTGTGGCGGCTCGCCAGATCGTGGACGACCTCGCGGTTGGTCAGGCCGAGGTTCGACCGCCCGACGCCCATTTTCTCCGCCGCGCAGGCCGACTCCCTCGCGCGCGTTTCGACGGTGCCGTGGGGGGTCGGCTCGCCGTTGGTCATGTCGAGGATGTGGACGTCGTGCCCCTGCCTCGCCAGCTTGATGATGGTGCCGCCCATGCCCAGTTCGGCGTCGTCGGGGTGCGGGGCGATGACGAGGAAGCGTGCCATGCCGCATGATAGGCCGGGGGGCTTCCAAGGCCGCGGCGCGTCTGCTATGCTGGACGGCACGATTCTCAATCCTCCCAGAACATAAAGGCCAACCCGATGACTTCGCCCCTCGCCCGCCCGCTGCTCGCTCTTGCCGCCGCCGCCCTGCTCGCCGCGCCGGCGACGGCCCAGACCATGCCGGCCACGATGCCCGCGACGCCATCGACCATGCCCGCCGCCACGATGCCGGCCACCCTGCCCGCCGACGCCCTCGTGCCGAACCCCGCCTACGTCCACTGGTCGAAGTACAAGCCGGGCACCAGCGTGACCTACAAGGTCGTCAGCACCGTCAACGGCACGCCGACCGTCGCCGTCCTCACCCAAACCCTGCAGGCCGTCGCGCCCGGCTCGCTGACCATCGGCACCACCGTCAAGGCGACCGTCATGGGCCAAACCATGGACCAGCCCCCGCGCAGCGTCACGCTGCCCGCCATGGTCAGCCCCGCCGTGGCGGCCGAGAACGACCCCACCCGCACCAACGACCCCAAGGCCAAGGTCAGCACCGAGACCCTCGACGTGCTCGGGAAAAAGGTCGAGGCCACCGTCATCCAAACCACCGCCGTCCGCAACGGCATGAACCTCACCATCAAGGCCTGGACCACCGACGCCATCCCCGGCCAACTCGTCAAACTCACCACCGTCGGCACCGGCGGTGCCCAGCTCAACAGCGAGATGAACGTCGAGAAGTACGAGGAGAAGTAGGGGGCGGGGAGCGGGGAGCGGGGAGCGGGGAGCGGGGGGGAAGAGAAGAGGCGTTCGCTTCCGCTCTTTCCCCCGCTACCCGCTACCCACTACCCGCTTCTCTTCCCCCGCTACCCGCCACCCGCTACCCGCCTCACCATCTCCGCCCGCAGCCGTTCGGGCGCGGCCTTGTCGACGCGGCCGCTCAGCGAAACTTCCGCCGCCAGGCTGAGGAACCGCTCGTCAGCGAACGGGGCGTCGGCCGAGGGGGTGCCCAGCCGGCCGACGGTGCCAGGCAGGCCGTCGGGCATCCGGTCGCACGCCGGGCCGTAGGCGTCGGCCGAGCGGCGCAGCCACGCCAGCACCGGCGCCTCCCGATCCGCCACGTCGGCGAAGGCGGCCACCGGCTCGGTCCGGTCGGCATTGAACCCCGCGAACGCCGCCGTCATCGCCCCCCGGTACGGCCCCAGCAGCCGATTCGCCTCGCCCGGCCCGACCGACCAGTCCGCCCACCGCTGCAGCGCGCCCGTCCGGCCCACCGCCTTTTCCAGATCAACCGCCGCCGTCAGGGCCTGGATCAGCCCGACGCCCGCCTCCAGCCGGTCGAGGGCGGCCGGGTCAATCCCCTTGCCCCCCGTACCCCCCGCCCCCCCCGCCGCCGCCGTCGCCGCCGTCGCCTGCTGCGCGACGACCACCGGCCAGTGCCTGCCGAACTCCGCCGCCCGCCCGCCGGTGTAGGCCGCGTCGACCTCCTTGGGGTACTCGCCCACGTCCGCCCGCTTCAGCGCGGCATCCGCATCGGCCAGCCGCTTGAGGTCGACCAAAAACGCCTCGCCCGCCCGCTTTCCCTCCGCCCCCGTCGCGGAATCGGCGAGTTGAACGAGGGCGATCTTCGCCCGCCGCTCCAGCCCGCCGGTGGGCAGCGGGCGGTAGATGGACAACCGCTCGACGGCGGCCGGGGCGGCGAGGGCGGCGTCCAGCAAGTCGTTTAACCGCCGGAGTTTATCGGCCGACGCCACGATCTGCTCGGGCCGCGTGGCGAAGACGTCGCCCCCGCCGCCGATCGAGGCCGCGTCGGTCAGAAACCCCCGACGGGCGGCGGCGAAGTCGTCGGCGACCGCCCGCGCCGCCGGCCCCGCCGCCGCCGCCACCGAGCCGTAGGGCGCGTCCGATTCCGCCGCGACCGCCGGCCGCCCCGCCGCCCGCGACGCCGCCGCCCGGTACGTCTCGGCCGCCCCCAGCAGCGCCGCCGACGCCTCGGGGTGACTCTTCGCATACACGAACAGCGGCGCCAGCCGATCGGCCTCGGTTTGCGGCAAATCCAGCGCGGCGATTTTCGAAACCAACTCCCCGTACCGCCGCAGCCCCGCCAGCCGGTTCGTGCCGGCCGACCGCGTGCGGGGGTCGGCGAACAGCACGATCGCGTCGCTCAACCGCCGCTCGGTCGCCATCCGGTCGTCCGCCCCGACGGCGGTGTTGCGCTGCAGCCCGTCGGCGAGGGCGACCGCGTCGGACAGGGCCGCGCGGAGGGTCTGGGCGTCCTTCGCCGCCTCGGGGTCGATTCGCGCATCCTTGGCCGCCAGCGACGCCGCCGACGCCAGATCCAGCAACTGCCGCCGCAGCGCGGGGCTGACCGCGACCCGCCCCGCCCGCGCGCCCAAAGCCTCCAGCGAGTCGCCCGCCGCCGCCGGTGTTTCGACCCGCCCGCCCGCCGCCGCGGGGGTCGGCGGCCGCATCGGCGCGAGCTTGACCGTCTCGCCCAGCGCCGCCGGGGCGAGGGCGGCCACCTGCTTCAGCAGCCCGTCGACCCGCCCCGCCGCCGGCTTCTCGGGCAAATCGTAGGTGAGCTGCCGCACGCCCAGCAGCGCCTCGGTCCGCCCGCGCGGGATCAGCGCCGCGCCCGACTTGGCCGCGTCGAACGCCCCGTCGGCGGCCGCCACCAATTCGCCCAAATCCTTCGCCCGCAGCCAGAGGGTCGCCTGCAGGTCCGACCCCCCCTCGGCCGACGCCGCCGACAGCAGCGCCCACCGCCGCAGGATCCGCAGGTCGATGCGGAACTCCAGCAGGTCGCGCACGTCCGCCCCGGTCGCCGCGCGGGTCTGGGCGATGCGGGCGATGTCGTCCTCCATCGCCGCCACCATCGGGTCGACCAGCGGATCGAGCGCGGGAAATCCCTGCTTGTCGGTCTGTTTAGTGGCCGCCGGACCGGCGGGGCTTGCCGCCCACCCGGGCGCGGGCGCGGCGATCAGGCAGCAGGCGAGCAACAACGTCGAACGGCGCATGGGCGGCAGTCTACAACACAATCGGCCCGGCGTTCAGAACGCGCCGCACTTCGTGGCACGGGCGTCCCGCCCGGATTCGGCAACGAAGGCATCGAGGCAAGCGAATCCGGGCGGGACGCCCGTGCCACTCGAAGCGGCGGTCTTCCCCGCCGCCGCCCGAGGGGTCAATCGGGCCATCCCATCCGCCGGCGCTCGTCCTTGCGGTCGCGCTCTTCCTTCAGCGCCGCCTGCAGCGCCGGGCCGCGGAGCCACCGGCCGTAATGGTGCGTGTAGCCCAAACCCTTCATCACCGGGTCGGTCCGCCCGTTGGACGGCGAGAGGTCGGACCATTGGCGAATGGCGTCGGGCAGGGTGGCGGCGAAGCCGGGCTCGACGGCCAGGCGGCGGTCGACCAGTGCCGCGCCGCCGCTGGCGAACCGGCTGCCGGAGTAGCCGCCGACGGCCTCGAGCCACTCCTCGGGCGTGTACGGCACCTTTTTCGCCGCGCCGCCGTAGCCCCGGTTGAAGGCCACCCGCCACCGCCACGCCCCCTTGCCGGCGTCCACCTGGGCCGGGAAGGGCTCGAAGAAGTAGTCTGCGGCGGGCTCGAGGCGGTAGGCCAACTCGCCGCTCTTGGGGTGCAAATCTTGGCCCGACCCGTACTCGCGCGCGATGTGGGCACTGTACTGCTGCCCCTCGTGGCTGAGCAGCGCGACGCGGTCGGGGTTCACCACCACCGTCGGCCGGGCACCGATCAGCGGCACGGAGAAGTCGAACGACTGGTCCTCGATGCTCACGCCCGGCCCGGTCGATTGGACCGTCACCCGCCCCTGCCGCACCTTCACCACCGCGTGCCCGTTGGCCGGCAGCGCGACGGCGGTGCCGTTGACGGTGGCGGTGTAGGGCGTGTCGAGCCCGTTGGCGAGGTGGACGGGGTGGCCGCCGAACTTCCACGCCCCGAGCCAAACGCCCACGCCCGCGAGGATCAGCCCGAGCGCGGCGGCGGCGCAAAGCAGCACGGGTTTCTTCGTGACGACCTCGGGGGCATCCATGGGCGGACCTCTGCGTTCTGCCGCTCGCGGCTTCGCAAAAAAAACGCTTCTCGACGGACCGTTTTCTTTGCCAAGCCGCGAGCGGCCGGGCGGCGACGTGGTTATGGCCGGTTTGTAACCCGCTCGTACACCGCCTGCAACCCCGCGACCATCACCGACGTGTCGAACCGCGAGAGCGCGAACGCCCGCCCCGCGGCCCCCATCGCGGCGCGGCGGGCGGGGTCGGCGGCGAGGGCGGCGATCACCTGGCCCAACTTCGCCCGGTCGAACGGCGGCAGCGCGTGGCCCGTCTCGCCCTCGATCAGCCCCTCGCGGTTGCCGTCGACGTCGTAGGCGACGACCGGGCAGCCGGCGAGCGAGCCCTGCGGCAGGGCGCGCGCCAGCCCCTCCCGCCGCGAGGGGTGGACGAGCAGGTCCATCGCCCCGGTCAGTTCCGGCACCTTTTCCGGCGGCACGAGGCCGGTGAGGAGGAAGCGGTCGGACAACCCCAACGCGGCGATTTGGGCCTCGAACGTGCCACGCAGCGACCCGTCGCCGACCCACAGGAACCGAAGGTCCGGCAGCCGGCGGCAGAGGTCGGGCGCGAGGGCGATCAGGTCGTCGTGCCCCTTGAGGTCGAACAGCCGGGCGATGGTGCCGACCACGACGTGCCGCGGTCCGATGCCCAGCGAGCGGCGCACGGCGTCGCGCGGCACCGGCGGGTGGATGAACGAATCGGTCTCCATGCCGCTGTAAACCGTGACGTACTGCCCCGGCGCGCCGATGCCCGCCGCGAGGGAGGCGGCCGCCATGGCGTCGGCGACGCAGACGATGGCGTCGGTCTTTTTCGCCGCCCGGCGCTCGAGCCACTGGTAGGCGCGGTTGACGAGCGGCCGGGCGCTGGCGGTGAAGGCGAGGCCGTGAATGGTGTGGACGACCGCCGGCGAGCGCGAGCTGCCGCGCACCGTCGCCGCCGCGTCGCGCCCGAGGATGCCGGCCTTGGACGAGTGGGTATGCACCACGTCCGGCCGGAGGTCGGCGATTCGCGCCACGAGCTGCCGGTACGCCCGCCAGTCCTTGCCCGGCAGGATCGACCGCCGCAGGGCGTCGACGATCTCGACGCGGTAGCCGTGGCCTCGCGCCCGCCCCAGCAGCGACCCCTCCGGCCCGAGGGCGGGCCCGGTGAGCAGCGTGACCTCGTGGCCGGCATCGTGCTGGCCCTCGCACGAGAGCAGGGTGTTCTCCTGCGCCCCGCCGACGATGAGGCGGGTGATGACGTGGGCGATGCGCATGGGGGAAACTTGCGGCCGGACACCAGCGGTTTGGCAGGAAATGCTATTGCACCGGGCAGGGCGGTGCAACGGTCCCGGTCGTGGCACGGGCGTCCCGCCCGCGCCCGGCCGCTTGCGGCTTTGCAAAGAAACGTTCTCCGACACCCAATTTCTTTGCGAAGCCGCAAGCGGCGGGCGTTGAGGTCCGGGGTGCCACAGATCGGCGCATTCGCCAACCCGTGCTTGGTGGCGTTCAATCACGGGTGCCCCGACCGCTCTACCACCACGCCATCGCGCTGCCGAACCTCCGGGACGTGCGCGGCGGCGTGCTCGTGCCGGACGCGGGGCGGTCGGACGTCGATTTCCTGCCCGCCTACCGCTGGGCCGAGCGGGAGGTGGGGTTTTTCCCGCTGTTTCTGGCGGTCGGGCCGACGGTCGAGGACGTGCGGATGACCGGCTACGGCAACCACTGGGCGCCGCCGGGGCGGCGCGGTTTGCTCGATCCTGACCCCGCCGACCGGCCGCTGGTTCTGTTTTCGTTCGATCATGTAGACGGCGTGTTCACGGACTACTTGAACTGGCACCTCGTGCTCAACGGCGGCCCTTGCGGCCACCGCATCGGGCCGCGGGAGACGGCGATGCTGCTCCGCCGCTCGTGGCCGGCGTCGCGGTGGCGGCGCGAGGCCCGGCGGCGTCGGCACGGCGTCCAACTCCTCGCGCCCCGGCTGGACCTGCGGTCGGCGACGCGCGCCTGGGCCCCCGACGACGCCACGCGGCAGGCGGTCGACGAACTCGGCTACGGCGGGGTCCGGGTCCGCCGGATTGCGTTCGAGGGCCGGTGATGAAAGCTCTGATCTTCGGCCGCAAACCGGGGCTTCCTCTCCCGGCTACTCGGTAACGCGGTTTGGGGTAAAATCGGCCGGACGAAAGGACCGAGATGCTCACCGATTACCTCCGCGCCGCGATGCGGCGGGCGACCTACGAAGTGCTGCCCGATGCCGGCACGTTCTTCGGCAGCATTCCGAGTTGCCCCGGCGCGTGGGCCAATGCCACGACGATGGAGGCGTGCCGCGAGGAACTCGCCGAGGTGCTCGACGGGTGGCTGTTCATCAAGCTGCGCCACGGGGACACCGACTTCGCCATGTTGGACGGCATCGACCTGAACCAGCCGGCTTTCGACCCGCCGCACGCGCAGGAAGTGGCCTGATGCCGGCGTATGGGCCGATCAGCCGCCGCGACCTGATCGCCGGCCTCCGCCGGGCCGGAGTAGAGAGTCGGTGACGAATCGGCCTTGAACGCCTCCTTAGTAGCCGGGAGCGGAAGCCCCGGTTTTTGTTGCTCGCGCCTCCGATCAAGACCGGGGCTTCCGCTCCCGGCTACTTTGCGAGCGTTTTTCGGGATCGCGGCGGGATGGAACGGGAGCAGGCGTGTTGAGTGAAGTCAATGCCACCGCCCCCGCCGACGCCTGCTTCCGCTGTGGATATGACCTGCGTGGCATCGCCGACGACGCGCCGTGCCCCGAGTGCGGGCTGCTGGCGGGGCGCAGCCGGATGCCGTCGGACGAGCTGCAACACGCGCGGCCGCGGTGGCTTGCGACGCTGAGCGCCGGGACGTGGCTGACGCTGCTGGCGTGGGCGATGCCGGCGGCGGGCGTGGCGGTCGTTCGGGACGTCGCGTGGGATGCCTTGAAACTCGAAGCCTACCGCAGCCAATCCACGTGGCTCGACCCGCAGGTGTTAGTTGCTTTCGCCGTGCCGGCCAGTTTTCTAGCCGTCGGCCTGTGGTTACTAACGCGGCCCGAGGGTCGCCCCGTCGCGGACGCGGCCGGCCGACGGCTGCGGCTGATCTTGCGGGCCTTCGGGTTCGTTCCGCTGCTGATGGTGGCCGGGTTCGGGTCGGCCCGCTGGAGCAACGCGACCTGGCTGGGCGGCTTGCCCGAAAATGCCCCGCTGCAGGTGCTGGCGGCGCTTGCCCCGCTGCCCGCGCTGACCTTCCTGCACCTGCGGCGGCTCGCCCGCCGCGCCCTCAATCCGTCGCTGGCCGAGCACTGCCTGATCGTCGGCACCGGGGCATCGCTTGGGCTGCTCGCGCCGCTGCTGCTGCCCCTGTTCACCGATCGGACTTATCCGTGGATAAGGTCGGATCCGTACCTGATGGTGGCGTTCGGCATCGTGGCGGCGGCTCTGCTCCTGTTCCTCTGGGCGGGCTACCTGCTGCTCCGCTTCGCCGTCGCGTTCGCGCGTGCCGGCCGGGCGGCGAAACGGGCGTGGGCGGCGGCGGATGCGGCGGCTACAATTCGGCCCTCACACTGAAGCTTCCGACCAAGGACCGCCCCATGACCTTCCCCCGCCCCGCCGCCCTGCTCCTCGCGGCCGCCGCGCTCGCCGTGCCGTCCTTCGCATCCTTCGCCCGCGCCGACGGGGAGGTCGGCAAGGGCGTGCCGGGGTTCAAGGTGCGCGACGGCTACAAGGTCACGCTCGCGGCCGAGGACTTCGGCGAGGCCCGCTTCCTGCAGTTCGGCGACGACGGCACCCTCTACGTCTCGCAGCCGCGGGCGGGCAAAATCGTCGCCATGAAGGACACCAACGGCGACGGCGTTTACGACCAAAAGACCGACTTCGTGACCAACCAGCCCGCCGTCCACGGGATGGACTTCAAGGACGGCTTCCTCTACTTCACCAGCGCGCAGGAGGGCTTCTGCCGCAAGGCCGAGGACAAGGACCACGACGGCAAGGCCGACGCGGTGATCGACGTCATCAAGGCCGGCGGCATCCCCTCCGGCGGCGGCCACCCGTTCCGCGGCGTGCTCGTCGGGGCCGACAAGATCTACATCACCGTCAGCGACCCGCAGAACATGACCGACAGGCTGCCCAGCGACCGCAAGACCATCTACACCTTCGACCTCGACGGCTCCAACCGCCAAGTCTTCTGCACCGGCATCCGCAACACCGAGAAGATCCGCTTCCGCCCCGACGCCGACGGCAAGATGACCGATGAAGTCTGGGGCTCCGACCACGGCAGCGACTGGTTCGGCAAGCCCTACGGCGACACCGACGGCAACCAGCCCATCACCGACCTGCTGCCGCCGGGCGAGCTGAACCACTACGTCAAGGGCGGCTTTTACGGCCACCCGTTCATCGTCGGCAACCGCATCCCCCGGCCGGAGTACGCCAACCGCAAGGACATCCACGAGCTCGCCGCCAAGACGATCCCGCCGGCGTGGGATTACCACGCCCACGTCGCGCCCAACGGCCACTGCTTCCTGCAAAAGGACTACTTCCCCGGCCAGCGCGGCGACTTTTTCGCCGCCTTCCACGGGTCGTGGAACTCCTCCAAGCGCGTCGGCTACAGCGTCGACCGCATCCTCTTCGACAAGTCCACCGGCCTGCCCTACGGCGAGTTGACCGTCGTCGACTGCTTCGACGAACCCGGCAACCGCGTGCTCGACCGCCCCGTCGACTGCGCCGAGGCCCCCGACGGCACGATCCTGTTCAGCGCGGACCAGACCAACCGCATCTACCGCATCAGCAAGGCGGAGTGACGGTTGCCGTAAGCCGCGAGCGCAGCGAGCGCTTTTGCATTCGTCGACGAAAAGCGCTCGCTGCGCTCGCGGCTTACGGTTGCGATACGTGGAGGCGAATTATGAACGCTAAACCATTCCTGGCCCTGCTCGCAATTTTCGGTTCCGGCGCAGTCCTGTTCGCCGACGAAAAGCCCACCACCTCCCCGGCCGCCCCGCGGCCGGTCGCGCTCGACTTCAAGCCCATCGCCCACTTCCAAGCCCACTGCGCCAACTGCCACGGCAATTACGGATCGTTCTACGGCGACGGCTTCGCGGCCGACCTGAGCGATGCGGACTTGCAGCAAACGGTCAAGGAGATGTGCGCCGGCCCCGGCCAGGCGCCGCTGAAAGGTGAGGAATTGGCCGCCGAGGTCGCCTACCACCGCAGCCTCGCCCGCGGGACGCCGTTCGTGATCGTCACCAAGCGCGCCGGCGGGCAGATCGAGGGCGAAGTGACCGACGGCGCGACGGTGCAGGTCGGCGGCAAGCCCGCCACGGTCGAGGGCACCACCTTCCGCGCCGCCGCCCCGCCCGACGCCCCGGTGGTGGCGAGCAAGGGGGGCAAGTCGACCACGCTCGCGCCGACCGACGGCCCGTTCTCGCAGTCCGGCGGCTCAAGTGGCACGGGCGTCCCGCCCGAGTCTGCGCATTGAAATTGGTGGGGACAAGGCTGGGGCGGGACGCCCGAGCCACTGGAACTCACCCGCGCGGTTCGGGCGACCCCTCGGCCTCCTCGCCCTCCTCCGCCGCAACTTGGCCGTAGTTCAGGGCCGCCACCAGCGTGACGCCGCCGAGGATGTTGCCGATCAGCGTCGGCAGCGTGTAGCCACCCAGCACCGCCCACCACCCCGCCCGGCCGGCGGCGGCGAGGATGTACACCTCGGTCGACCCGACGATGACGTGCGTGAATCCCGACAGGCCCACCAGGTACGTCAGGATGATGATCACCCACACCCGCGACCCCTCCGCCAGCGGCAGCAGCCAGACGACCAGCGCGATCAGCCATCCCGCCCCCACGCCGCGGACCAGCGTGGTGCCGAAGTCGTGGGAAAAGGCGTGGTCGCCGAGGGAGATGAACTCCGCCCGCACCGCCTCGGAGAACAGCGGGGTTTTGGTCAGGGCGAGGGCCATGAAGAGCGAACCGAGCAGGTTCGCCACCAGCACCACGCCCCAGAGCTTGCCGAGCTGCCGCACGCGCCGCCAGGTGCGGTCGGCCAGCAGGGGCAGGATCGGCGTGAGCGTGTTCTCGGTGAACAACTGCTGGCGGCCGAGGATGACGATCAGGAAGCCGACGGAGTACCCCAGTTCCGCCACCAGCGGCCGCCACGTTCGGTCGGGCAGGTGGTGGTTCATCAGGGCGAGGGTGATCACGCTGGCGCCCATTGACAGCCCCGCCGCCAGGCCCGACCAGAATAGCGCCGCGGCGCTGCGCTCCAGTTCCTCCACCCCCTCGGTCATGATCGCCTGGTAGACCACCTTGCCGCTGGGGGCCGCGCGCTTGCGGCCCTGCTCCCTGGCGTACTTCGCGCTGCGGGCCGCGTCGTGCTCCTCGTCGGGGCCCGTGTCGGCGGGGTGGCTCAACTCCCCCTGCTCGTCCTGCTCGGCGGTGTCGGTGGATTGGGGCATGTTGGCGATGGTTGCGACTCCGGGGCGGCAAGTAAATCGCCCGCGGCCGCTCGGGCCGGTTTTCAGAAATTGAGCGCCGCGACCTTTTGGGTATTGTGGCCGCGATGAGAGCCGCCCGCCCCGCGTTCACGATGGCCGACCTGCTCGTCGCGCTCGCCGCCCTGGCGATCTGCGGCGCGGCGGGCGTTGTGGCCGCCTACAAGAGCGGCGAGACCGCCAACCGCATCAAGTGCGCCAGCAACCTCCGCCAGATCGGCCAGGCGATGCTGCTCTACGCGAACGAGAACAATAACCAGTACCCCCGCGCCCGCTACGACCCGGCCGACCCGGCGGCGCGGGTCTACACCGCCCCGGCCTCGCTGAACCCCTTCGCCGCCAACGGGCCGGGGCCGAACGACGTGACGGCCGCAATGTTCCTGCTGCTGCGGACGCAGGACATCACCTCGTGGGTCTTCATCTGCCCGTCGGATACGGGGGCGGAAAAATGGGATTTCGGCGGCGGCGGCAAGACGGCGCAGAACTGGTCGAACTTCGACGGCCGGCCCCACCTGTCGTTCAGCATGACCAACCCGTATTTCTCGCCCGCGGCGACGAAGGCCGGGGCGATGTGGTCCGAGCCGCCGGCAGGACCGCCCGGCATGTTAACCTCCGCCTTCGCCGTCGCGGCCGACATCAACCCCGGCGGTGCCGCGCTGCTGCAACTGAGCCTCGACTCGCCCTCCCAGCAGATGCGTGCCGGCAACAGCCCGAACCACGCCGGCGACGGCCAGAATGTCCTGTACGGCGACGGCCACGTCAGCTTTTCACAAACGTCATTTTGCGGAGCGAGCTTAGACAACGTTTACTCCGCCGCCTCGGCGGGCGGTCCGTCGCTGGCGGGGTCGCTGGAGGGGTCGGTGGCGGGGCCGAACGATTCCTTCCTGCTGCCGACCGCCACCGCCGGCCCGCTGCCGCCGCTGACGCCCCCGCTGCGGCAAGCCCTCGCCTGGCTGCTGCCGGTGGGCGCGCTGCTGGTGGCCCTCGTGATGGCGGGCCTCGGCTGGTGGATTTTCAGGAAGCGATCAACGCCGGCCCCCGATTGAGGAACGCGCTGCCCTAATAGCCGCAGGCGGAGGCCCCGGTCTTCGCGGCGGGGCGTTGCTGATTTCTGTATGCTTCCGCGATCAAGACCGGGGCTTCCGCTCCCGACTACGAGGGGGGGCCGATTTGATCCCGCCGCGCCGACGACGGTAAAAGGGGCGGATGAGTATCGCCTCCGACGCCGCCGACCTCGGCCCCTGGTTCCACAACCTGCACCTGCCCGACGGCGTCCAGACCGCGCCGGACCACCCCTTCGGCGACTTCCCACGCTTCAAGTGGGACCAGATCGCCCCCCGCCTGCCGGCCGATTTGACGGGCAAAACGGCGCTCGACATCGGCTGCAACGCCGGCTTTTACAGCTTCGAGCTCGCCCGCCGCGGCGCGGCCGTCCTGGGCGTCGACCTCAACGAGCACTACCTCAAGCAGGCCCGCTTCGCCCGCGCCGCGCTGGGGCTGGGGGGCCGGGTCGACTTCCGCGAGATGGGCGTGTACGACCTCTCGACCCTCGGGCGGGCGTTCGACGTGGTGCTGTTCATGGGCGTGTTCTACCACCTCCGATACCCGCTGCTGGGGCTCGACGTGGTGGCGACGCTGGTCAACCCCGACGGCGGCCGGCTGGTGTTCCAGACCCTCACCAGCGGCGGCGGGGAGACGTCGGACCACACCGCCGGCCTGGACTTCGGCGACCGCGACCGCCTTGAGGAGCCCGGCTGGCCGCGGATGGCCTTCTTCGAGCACGGCTTCAACGGCGACTGCACCAACTGGTGGGCCGCCAACCACGCCGGCGTCGAGGCCATGCTCCGCAGCGCCGGCCTCCGCGTCACCGACCGCCCCGGCCACGAAATCTACCTCTGCGAACCGGCTCCTGAACTGGCGACCGGGGCGAAGAACTTGCGCGACTCCGAATACCGCTCGGCGCTGGGCATCGGCCTTTCGCGCTGAAGAAGATGAACCACGGAGGAACCCGTAGGGTGGGCACTGCCCACCACTGCCCACCACTGCCGGCCGCGGGCAATCACCGGCCAGCGGTGGGCGGTGCCCACCCTACAGCGGGTGTCACCGCAGGCGCGTGTCGCTGTTGCCGATGCCGCGGAGCGCCAGGTTCAGCGCGTCCACGTTGCTCGCCAGCCGCTTGGCCTCGCTCACGTCGATGATCTGCTTCTGGAACAGCTCGGTCAGGTGCTGGTCGAAGCTCTGGCTGCCCGCCTCGCGGTTGCCGACGCACCCCTTGAGCTTCTCGTACTCGGCCTCGAGGATGTATTTCCGCACCAGCGGCGTGGCCTGCATGATCTCCACCACCGGCACCCGGCCCTTCCCCTCGCGCTTCTTCGCCAGCCGCTGGCAGAACACCGCCCGCAGGTTCATCGCCAGCTGCGCCTGCATCAGCTCCGCCTGCCCCGGATCGAACAGCGACACCAGCCGCTCGATCGTCGTCGGCGCGTTCGTCGCGTGAACCGTCGTGAAGACCAGGTGGCCCGTGTCGGCGGCGCGCAGGGCGGTGGTGAGGCTGAAGGTGTCCCGAATCTCGCCGATCAGGATCGTGTCCGGGTCCTGCCGCATCATGGCCTTGAGGGCGTACTCGAAGCTGTCGCTGTCGGTGCCGACCTCGACCTGGCTGACCAGCGACTTGGCGTTCTGGTGCTCGAACTCGATGGGGTCCTCGACGGTGATGATCCGCTCGGCCCGCGTGCGGTTGATCTTGCCGATGATGGCCGCCAGCGAGGTGCTCTTGCCGCTGCCGGTGGTGCCGCTGACGACGATGATGCCGCGGTGGTGGTTGGCGAGTTCCTCGACCTGCGACGGGAGGTTCAGGTCGTCGAAGTTCGGAATCTTGGTGATGATCCGCCGCATGACGATGGCGTACTTCGTGCGGCTGTGGAAGATGTTGACGCGGAAGCGGTCCTTGCCGTCGTCGGAGGTGTGGGAGAGGTCGATCGCGCCGCGGTCGTGGAGGATCTTGGCCTGCTCCTCGTCGCGGAGCAGGTGCTTGACGTACTTCTCCATGTCCTCATCGTTCGGCGCGGGGCAATCGAGGAAGCGGGCCCGGCCGTCGACGCGGATCATCGGGACGCTGGCGGCCTGCAGGTGCAGGTCGGAGCCGCCGATCTTGACGATGGTTTTGGTGAAGTCGCGGAGGGTGAGGCGCTTCTCCTCGACGTGGATGTCCGGCTGGTCGGCCTCGCGGTCGACGTCGGCCTCGGCGTTGGAGCGGTAATCCTCGACGGCGGTGTTGGTGGCGACGGCGGTGGCGGGCATGGGGGACTCCTTGGAAGCAAAAGGCCGGGCGGCCGAAGTCGGTGAAACGGGCGGTGGAGCGGTATCGGTATTATTGGCCCGCCGGCCCCGCGACGCAACGTCCGAAGCCGTTACAACCGCGGCCCGCGCACGTCAGAACCGCCCGCCGCGCCTGATGGCGCGGCGGGCGGCTGTGAAGGTCGCAGAACGCCCCCCGCGTCCGCTCAGGCCCGGCGGCGGCGGAGCAGGGCGAGGCCGCCGAGGCCCAGCAGGCCGAGCGAGGCCGGCTCGGGGACGGGGGGAGTCAAGGCGAGGGTCACGGTGCCGTCGATCGCCTCGCTGTTCTCGTTCAAGTAGGTGAACGTGAGGTTGGACACGTTGCCCATGATGTTGAACGAGTTGCCGAGCGTGACGCCCGTACCGTTGAGCGACAGGACCGGCGGGGCGGTGCTCAACTGCGACTCTGCCAAGGTTGAGCTATCGGCAAAGACGACCGTGAAGCCCGGCACGCCTTGCTTCGTGAGCGAGTTAAACGACGCATCATCCGCCTTGAGACTGGCATCGCTCGAATCGATCTCGTATCCGCGGGTAAGACCCGGCGTAGCATCGTTACCGACGAGGCGGAGCTCGCCAGTCACTGGGTTGACGGTGAGGTCGACCGTTCCGGGGGCGGCAGCCGACGAGGCGTGGGTGAAGCCACCGATAGCAGCGGCTGCGGTGAGCACCAATGTGGGAAGGGTTCGATGCATAGTCATCTCCTGATTGAATGTTCGTTGCCGGCATGGATGGCCGCTTCGTATCGTCCTCTACACGCCTATCCAGTTATCAAAGATACAAGGAAGGCTTGGGGCTGTCCACTCAAAATTCTTGACGCCTCAGATTTCTCCGTACAACTCCGCTTACCCAAGTTTGCTTAAGTGGTCCGACACCTTCGACGGCGAGCCAACAGGGAGCTGCCGACCGAAAGCAAAAGTGCCGTACTTGCCGGTTCCGGCACATATCGAACGGTCCCGATTCGGGCGACGGAGCCAGCATCAAGGTATGTGAAACTCAGGTCACGCCCCGATGAGCTAGCGAAGATTCTGCCGATTGGCAACCCATCGTACGGGATCTCTACGCCATTGCTGCTCACAGCACCCTCAGCAACTGCACTACTGGTCCCGGACAGATCAACCCACCCATCCGCCCCGATCATCAACCACTGTTCGGGGACGAGATGACCGCCAGACGAGTCAATTTCATAGCCGCTGACGGTTGCGCCAAACTTGCCGGCCGCCGTCAGGCGGACCTCGCCCGTATCGTAGTTCACCATGAGCGATAGGGCCGGCGACTCGCCGAAGCGGGCCGAGGCAAGGGGAGGTGCCGACTTCACCGCCGCATTGGCGGAGGCGGTTCCACCGGAGGCGAAACTGGGACCGTTGCGGGCCGCAAAATTTGCCTGCAAAAGCCCGAAGTCTGCAATGTTCACGTTCCCGTCGTAGTTGAAATCGCCCTGAAACCACCGACGGTTTCGGCCGGTAAAGTTCGCCTGAATTCGACCGACATCGGCGATGTTCACGCTTCCATCGAAATTCGCGTCGCCGAACCGCGCGTAGCCAACCACCACGTCCGTGGCCGCAACCGCCTGGCCGCGGAAACTGGTGGGGAAGGTGGTTTTAAAATCGCTGGCTAAGCCGTACGCCAGCCCGAAGGTGTTGCTCGTCCCGCTGCCCGTCGTGATCCCGTTGCCGCTCCACGCCGCCGCCCCATTGCCGGGGGCGTAGGCGGCGCGGATCTGCTGGCGGACGGCCGTTGGGTCGGCCGTCGTAATCGCCACGCCGCCGGTCGCCACGTCGTAGCGGCCGGTCGGGGCGGTCGGCGACGTGCCGGTGCTCAGGGTGCCCAGGCGGCTGGCCGTGGCCGTCGCGGTGCGCACGGTGCCGGCGTTCACCGCTACGCCGCGGAGGGTCAGGGGCTGGGTGACGACGAACGTCCCGCCGCCAACCTTGGCGAACGAGGCCGGGCCGGTGGGGGCGGTGGTATCTTCGACGATCGGGCCGTTCAGCGTCAGGGTCGACCCGGTGTCTACGCCGACGGAGGTGGTGACTATGGGATTCGGGGCCAGGAACCAAGTTCCGTTCCAGGTGTTGGCGCCGCTCAGGCTGCGGACCGCGCCGTTGGGGGCGGCCGAGAGGGGCGTGATCAGGCCCAGGAACTGGTTGGGCGTGCTGATGCCGCCGGCGAGCTCGACCACCCCGCCGTTGGACACCACAAGGCTGTCCGCCGCGCCGAAGCCGTTGTTGGAGACCGACCGCAGCGCGCCGCCCTGCACGTCGAAGGCGGCGTAGAGGGCCGCGTTGTTGCCGCCGAGGGCGATGGTGCCCGCGCCGGTTTTGGTGACGCCGATCGCGCCGCTGCCCACGCCATCGGGGGTGCCGCCGGCGAGGGTGGCGTAGATCGGCTGGCCGCCGCCGGCGGAGTTCAGCACCGCCGGCTGGTCGACCGTATTGACCGTCGGCCCGGCGAGGGTGATCGTGCCGCCGCCGTTCGCCAACATGTAGGCCGACGACGAGGCGAAGTTGACCTGCGCCAGCGTCGGCGAGACGTTCACGGAGATCGTCCGGTTGCCGGCGAAGCTCTGGCCGAACGTGGCGGTGCCGCCCTCGCCGGGCACCTCGGGGTTGCTGGTCCAGTTCGACCCCGTCCCGTAGGCCCCGTCGGCGGCCACCCACGAGCCGTCCACCGCCAGCGCGGGCGCGGCAACGATGCCCGCCGACGCCAGGGCGGCGCAGCAGGCGGGGGCGAGCGAACGACACTTCCGCGGCGACTTCATCAGGTACGACATTCTTTCCTCCACAACCTCTCCTCCGCCTCTGCTCCGCGGTCCTCCCGCAAACGGCGCGGGGGCCGGACAATTCTGACGCGCGGACGCGGGCGGGCAAGCCGATTTTCCGGTCGCCCCCCGGCCGCTATAAACCCCGCTTCCGCCGGCGCTTAAGCATCGCCACGGCCCCCGCCAGCCCGATCACCCCCGCCGCCGCCGGTTCAGGCACCGGGGCCGCCACGCCAATGCTCCGGCCGAAGGCGGCGACCAACGCCTTGTCCGCCGCGCTCGCCCCCGCACTATTGGACTGCCCGAACCGGCCGCCGAAATTGTTCAGCAGCAGGGCGAAGTCCGCCCCGTCGGTTTTGCCGTCGTAGTTGAAGTCGCCGGTGTTCCAGACGGCCGCGCCGGCGGTTTTGCCGAAGCCGGCAAGGAACCGCTGGAAGTCCGTCAAATTGACCACGCCGTCCAGGTTCGAGTCGCCGAACAGGGTGTACGAGACGAGCACGTCGTTCGGGCGCACCCCGAGGAGGCCGGCGAAATCGGCGGCGGTGCCGTCGGCGTCCCGGTCGGTCAGCGGCACCTGCGCGCCGGTGGCGTAGCCGAGGGCGAACCGGTCGGCGGTGCCTAGGCCGGTGGTCAGGCCGCCGCCGGTCCACGCGCCGTTCGGCCCGACATAGCCCGACCGCAGCAGGCCGCGCAAGCCGTTCAATACCCCCGACGGCGTGCTGGTCCCGCCGACCGCCAGCAGCAGGGTCGTGTTCTGCAAATCGAGTTGGGTCGAGGGCGTCGCCCCGCCGGCGAAGGTCGGCAGGCTCCCCAGGACGCTGCCGCGCTGCATCGCCGGGCGATTCAGCACCGGGTCGGCTGCGGCGCGGACGGTGCCGGCCGTGACGGCCAGGCCGTTGAGCACGAAGCCGTCGGGCACCAGCGTGCCGGTGCCGAGCTTCTCCAGCCCCGGCCCGGCGGTGCCGTTGGAGAAGATCGACGCGGCCGACAGGGTCGTGCCGGCCGCCACGTTGATCGCCACCGGCCCGGAGTTGGACCCGTTGCCGTAGGTCAAGAAGGTGTCGCCGTTGAACCGATTATTGCCCGCCGCGTTGACCAGCGCCCCGCCGCCGTTGACGCCCCGGCCGAACAGCAGCAGTTGCTGGCCCGCGCCGCCGGCCGACAGCGGCGCGGTGCCTAAGTTCTGCAGCCACAAGGCGTTATTCGGCAGAACCTGCACGGTCGTCGTCCGCCCGAGTGCCCCGCCGCTGCGGGCGATCACGAGGCCGGTGTTGGCCGCCCCGACGTCGCCGACGCTCAGGCGGTCGGTGAATGCGTTTTCGCCGGAGAGGATCAGCGTGCCCGGCCCGGTCTTGAACAGGCCCGGCCCGGAGATCGGCCCGGCGAGCGTGGTGAGGGCGGTGTTGTTCACGCGGATCGAGTCCAAGAACGCCCCGCCGCGCGTCTGAAGGCGGCCGGTGAAGGTCAAATCTTGAGAGCCGCCGACGATCAGCGAAGGCGGCGGCGCGACGCCGGGGGCGGTGGCGAGCGGGGCGATCGACAGATCGTTGGGCACCGTGCGGCCGGCGCCGACGGCGCGGAGTTCGGCCGGGGCGTTGGTGGTCAGCGGGCCGGTGCCGAAGGGGGAGGCGGTGGCGATCTGCAGGATCGGCACGAACGCGCCGGGGGTGGAGAGGGCGCCGGTGTTGAGGGTGGTGCCGCCGGCGTAGGTGCTGGGGGCGGTGAAGCCGAGGTTCTGGCTGTCGCCGAAGCCGACGGACCCCGCGCCGGTGATGGGGGCCGCGATCACGGTGGGGAGGGCGAGGGCGCCGGCGGAGAAGCTGGTGCCGCCGGTCTGGTCGGCGGGGCGGGTGAGGAACAGGACCGCCCCGTCCGCGACGTCGACGCCGCCGGCGAGGGTCAGGCCGGTCGAGGGCCGGCCGTCGGTGGCGGGGGTGCCGGCGTTGTTGACCTGCGCCCCGGTGCCGCGGACGAGGAGTTGGCGGTCGACGGTGGCCCCGCCCGCCCCCGCCGCGCCGGCCGGGTCGCCCGCCCGCCCGCCGTAGCGGACGGTCAAGACGGCGAGGCCCGACCCGCCGGCGGCGTCGGCGGTGCTGCCGCGGAGGTCGATCGCCGACGAGTCGGCCCCGAGCGGCCCGGCCGTGCCGCCGATCACGCTCCCCTCAACCGCCACCTGGCCCTGAAGCGTGGTTTTGCCGGTGTAGGTCTTGGGCGCGGCGCCGAGGGAGAGGCGGTTATTGCCGATTTTCGTAAGGCCCCCGGTGCCGCGAATGTCGCCGGCGAGGGTGAGGGCGCCGGGCGTTTGGAAGACGGCCTCGGCCGGGCCGAAGTCGAGGTTTGCCGCGATCACGTTGCCGCCGTCGGTCGCCCCGCCGTCGGCGCTGAGGACCGCGCCGCTGGTGACGCGAATCGTCGCGCCCGGCCCCGAGAGCGCGACCGACGCCCCGCCGGCGGTTGGTGCTGTCAGGATCAGGCCGTTGACCGCGTAGTTGCCGGCGGGCAGCGTCTCGCCGGCGGTTTTGCGGACGAGGGTGGCGGCGTTCGCGCCGGCCACGTCGGCGGCGTAGGCCGACGCCGGCACGGGCGTGATGCCGGTGGCGGTGTAGGTCACAAAGGTGTCGGCCGCGTTCTGCAGGCCGCCGACGAACTCCGGGGCGGCGGGATTGGCGAGGGCCCACGGGATGATCGCCGTGCCCGCGCCGCGCAGCAGGGCCGGGCCGTTGCCGACGTAAACATTGCGGCCGCCGACGGTTGCGCCCAAACCGTCGGCAACGAAGGCGAGGCCCGCGCCGTTGCGGCGATCGAGATTCGGCACGTCAAGGCGACTCTGGGCGGCGCCGGTGGCGTTGCGCATCCGCACGGTGGTCAGGCCGCCGTCGAGGGTGAGGGTGCCGACGGTCTCGGCGAAAAAGCCGGGGGCGGCGGAGCGGACGAGGGTCAGGTCGATCCCCTCGCTGACGAGGGTGGCGGCGTCGCCGAGGCGGTCGGGGTTGGCGGCGTCGGCGGTCGAGCCGAGGGTGAGGCTGTTGGAGGCGCGGACGGTCGGCACGCCGGCGAAGGTGCCGGTGAGGGTGGTCGCGCCGCGCAGGGTGAGCGGGCCGGTGAGCGAGCTCTGGCCGGCGAAGGTCCGCGCCCCGCCGAAGACGGTAAGGGGCCCGCCGCCGGTGATCGGGCCGGTGGCGGTGAAGGGCACGCCCGAGCCGATGCCGAGGTTGCCGCCGCCGGGGTTAACGATGACCGTGCGGGCGGTGGCGGTGGGCAGGCCGACGAACAGGTCCGCGCCGTTGTCGAGGAGGACCGGCGTGCCGGCGGCCCCGAGGCGGGCGTCGCCGGCGGCGGGCGAGGCGTTGGCGGGCCCGGCCGTCACCAGCCGGCCCCCGAGCACGCTGGTGCCCCCGGCGTAGGAGTTGGCGGCGGTCAGGAACAGCAGCCCGCCGCCGGTTTTGGTCAGGCCCGCCGCGCCGGCGATCGGCACGGCGAGGGCATTCGTGGTGGGGCTGAACGTGCCGGCGGGGCCGAAGTTCGGCACGTCGACCACGGCCGGGCCGCTCAGGGTCAGGGTCGCGCCGCTGGCCGGCACGACGTCCGACGGGTTCTGCAGTCGGGGGTCGGCGGCGCGCGGGACGTCGACGATCTGCGTCCCGGCGGGGTTGTAAAGATTGATCCGGCCGACGGTTACGCTGCCGTCGAGGTACGCGACGCCGGGGCTGGCGGCGTCGAAGGTGGCGGTCTGGCCGCTGTCGGGGAAGCTGGCCGGCGACCAGTTCAAGTTGAGCCGCCACGGGGCGTAGACGTCGACGGTGCCGACGCGGCCGGCGCCGTCGGGGTCGGCCTGCACCGTCGGGCCGCGCCAGACGGCGTCGGCGGCGCGGGCGGGCGAGGACAACGGCACCGCCGCCACGGCCGCGAGCAGCGCGGCGAGTCTGGGGGCGAACCTCCGGTCAGTCATGCAACGCTCCGGGCGGATTAGAGTCGGGTTGAAACGGCTGGGCGGGCTGGGCAAGCGGCCAAGAACGGCGGCCACTCGACTATATCACCGAACGAACCAGCGGGACGTTCGGCGGGGGCGGGAGGTTCACGAAAAATCTCCGGGGCGGGTCGCTGCGGTCCCACGGTCTTCAGGGAGCCTTGCCTTAATAGCCGGAAGCGGAAGCTCCGGTCCGCCGCGCCGGATGAGGCGTGCCCGGAGGAGGATGAGCCTAGCCCGGTGGAAAACTGGGGCTTCCGCTCCCGGCTACTCCGTGATCGGCAGCCCTCGCAATCGAACGCGACGGCTTTCGTTGCCCGCCGCTTGCGGCTTCGCAACGTCTTCCGTGGGTCGAGTCGGAACTCTTTGGGAAGCCGCGAGCGGCGGAAAACCCGCGACCCCCTAGCACCCCGCGTCGTGCGGGTCGTCGTCGAGGGCGAAGACCGCGCTGCGGGCGGCCTCCATGAAGGTCGGGTGGATGTAAATCGACTTTTTGATCGCCGACACCGGCAAATCCGCGTTCATCAGGCCCACGAAGGCGTGGACGATCTCCGGGCCGGCGTGGCAGAGGCAGGTCGCGCCCAGCACCCGGTCGGTCTCGGCGTCGACGATGAGTTTGATGAGCCCCGCCCGCTCGCCGGCCTCGCGGTGGCGGTCGCTCTTCTCCGCCGGCAGGCGGGCGACGCGGAGGGCGTGGCCGGCGTCGCGGGCCTCGGCCTCGGTCAGGCCGACGCGGCCCAGCGGGGGGTCGGTGAAGATCGCCCACGGCACGACGCGCCCCGCGATCGAGCCGTCCGACGCCGGGTCCGACCCCAGGAGTTGGGCCAGCACCGCGTGGTGGTCGTCGTGGGCGTTGTGGGTGAACATCGGCCCGCCGCGTATGTCGCCGACCGCCCAGAGGCCGGGCACCGCCGTCCGCAGGTGGTCGTCGACCGGCACGATGCCCTTGTCGGTCGGCTCGATGCCGACGGTCTCCAGGCCCAAATCGTCCGTGTTCGGCTTCCGTCCCGTGGCGACGTAAAGGCGGTCGGCCTCGACGACTTCGCCGCCGGCGAGGTGGACGCGCACCGCGTCGCCGGCCTGTTCGACGCGCTCGATTTTCGCCCCGAGCTTGAACCGCACGCCCTCGGTTTCCAGGACCTCGCGCAGGGCGGCGGCGATCTCGGGGTCCTCCTTGCTCAGCACCTCCGGCCGGCGGTCGATGACGGTCACGGCCGCCCCCATCCGCCCGTACGCCTGCCCGCCCTCCAGGCCGATGTAGCCCGCGCCGATGATGGCGAGGCGGCGCGGCAGGGCGGTTTGGCCCAGCCAGTTGCCGCCGGTGATGAGGTCGATCGAGTCGAGGCCGTCGATGGGGGGGATCCGCGCGCGGGTGCCGGTGTCGAGCACCACCCTTTCGGCGCGGATCGACCGGCCGCCGTCGGGCCCGTCGTCGGACCCCTCGATGTCGATGCGGAAGAGGTCGCCCGATTTGCCGGCGAGGCGGCCGTGGCCGCGGATCAGGTCGGCGTCGCTTTTCTCCAGCGCCTGCGCGATGCTGCGGCGCGACTCCTCGGCGATGCGGTCGGCGCGGGCGAGGACGGCGGCGAGGTCGACCTCGACCGTCGGGATGCGCAGGCCGAACTCCGACGCCCGGCGGGCGCGGGCGGCGAGGTCGGCCGACGCCAGGGCGGCCTTGGTCGGCGTGCAGCCGAAGTTCACGCACGACCCGCCGACGCGGGCGCGCTCGACGAGGGCGATTTTCCAGCCACGCTTGGCGAGCTTGAGGGCGAGCGGCACGCCCGCCTGCCCCGCGCCGAGGATCGCCACGTCGTAGGTTGTCTCATTCATGGTCCGCCGTCCGCCGTCCGCCGGGCACAGATGCCGCCGCTAAAACCCGAGTCCGTTTCGTCCGAACAGTATAGAACCGGGCGTCGGCGGGCGTTTCAGAAGTGGGGCGAAACCCTGCCGCCGGGCCCGATCCGTCGGCAGCCCTGCGATAATCCGGGGCGAACGGATCAATCCCTATTCCCAACCCCCCTTGCCGTCCGATAGAATGCCGATGCACCAACCCCCCGCGTTTCCCAGGAAGGACACCATGACCGAGACCACCCGCCGGACCGTTTTCTCCACCCCGCCCGTTGCCAGGAAGTTGGCCGCCCGCCGCGCGCTGCTGCTGGCGCCGGCCCTCGCCGGGCTGCTGCTCGCCGGCGCGGCGGGGTGCGACAACAACTACTCCAACCAGAACAGCGGCAAGGGCGACCTCCGCCAGGACGGCTCGATGAAGGAGCCGATGAAGGAGCCGATGAAGGGGGGGATGCAAGGGCCGGGCGGCACCGACACCGGCTCGAACCGCTCGATGGGCGGCAACGCCTCGCAGCAGCCGGGCGCGATGGCCCCGAACACCGCCAAGTCGTCGGCCGACCCGTCGATGGCGGGCGGGAGCTCGATGAAGTCGAATAACATGTCCGGCAACATGGGCGGCATGTCCGGCATGTCGCGCGACAACTCGCCGGCGGTGAACACCGGCGGGGGCGGCGGGATGTTCACCGTCGGGCAGCCGAGCGTGGGCGCGCCCGAGCCGGCCCTGGCCGACAAGATGGCCGCCGAGCAGTCCAACGGCACGGGCAACGGCATGGGCAACGGCATGGGCAACGGCATGGGCAACGGCATGAGCGACCCGATGGCCGGCCGGCCGATGGCCGACAAGCCGATGGATAAGCCGATGGCCGAGCCGATGCGGAACGAGGCGATGCCCGAGCAGGTGGAGGCCGCCCACGCCGACATCATGCCCGCGCCCGCCACCAAGGCCCTCGCCGCCACCCGCCCCGGCCTCGACCAAACCGGCGGCACCGTGACGCTGACCAACAACGCCGGCGGCGGCGTCCACGTCCACGCCGAGCTCACCGGCCTCGCCCCCGGCAGCGTCCACGGCTTCCACATCCACGAGAAGGGCGACCTCTCCGCCCCCGACTTCTCCAGCGCGGGCGGGCACTACAACCCCACGAACAAGCCCCACGGCGCCCCCGGCGCCGACACCCACGTCGGCGACTTCGGCAACATCACCGCCGACGCCGACGGAAACGCCACCCTCGACGCCGACACCCCCGACACCACCGTCAAGGACCTCGTCGGCAAGGCGATCATCGTCCACGGCTACCCCGACGACCTCAAGAGCCAGCCCAGCGGCAACGCCGACGGCCGCATCGCCGGCGGCGTGATCAAGGCGGGGAAATAAGAAGTGGTGAGGGAGGAGCAGGTGAGCAGGTGAGGGATGGGCCGCAACTCGCCCGCTCACCCCTCGCCCGCTCACCCCTCGCCCGCTCACCCCTCGCCCGCTCACCCCTCGCCCGCTCACCCCTTCCCAAACTTGCCGACCAGCACGGCCCGGCGGTGGTCGAACATTTTCTTGAGTTGCCCCTTGACGATCAGCGCGTCGGCGACGCCGGCGAGCGGGCCGCCGGGCACCCGATATTCGACGTGGTCGGTCAGCCGGGTCCGGCCGGCGTCGAGCGCCTCGAAGCCGTGGGTGTGCTGCCACGCCTTGAACGGCCCCTTCCGCTGCAAATCCGTGAAAAACCCCGCCACCGGCCCGCCGCCGTCGGGCTTGGCGGGGGGTTGGAAGCCGACGTATTCCGCGACCCAGGTGATCCGGCCGACCAGCGGCGCCTTGGCCGTGATCGTGACGACGGTGCCCCGCTGCGCCGGCTCGGGCTCGACGCTTTCAATCCGTAGCCCCGCCTCCGCCGGCGACAGTTCGGGTAGCGCCTCGCGCACGCGCTGGTAGTACGCCCAGACCGTCTCGATGGGCGCGGCGACCGTCACGGCATCGTCGAAGGTGGGCATAATGGATCATAGCGGCCGCCGCGGCGTGCCCGGCCGCGGGGGAGCGCGACGCCTCGCCGCCGCGGTACGATGCCCGCCGGAATGGTCGCCGCCGTCCTCGTGATCTTCTTCGCCCTGCTCGGCATCGCCACCGTGGTGCTGTGGGAAGTGACCCGCCCCGCGCCGCGGACCGTGACAACCGTCGGCCCCCGCCGCGGCGGCTGCGGCCGCTGCGGCTACGACGCCCGCGGCCTGCCGACGCCGATCTGCCCCGAGTGCGGCGCGGATTTGCGGGTCGTCGGTACGCTCTATCCGACGGTGCGGGCGCGGCCGTGGTGGGCCTTTCCGCTGGGGTGGACAATCCTGGTGGCCGTGGCGACCCTGATCGCCGCCCCGCCCGCCGCCGGGCGATTCGGCGTCGCGCGACGGCAGGCGACGTACACGCTCACCGGCCGCTACGCGGCCGCCCCGCTCCCTGCGTCGACCGCCGCCGCGGCACCCGCCGCCGCGCTGAACCTTGGTTTCGACGCGCGGGCGGAGGATCACTACTGGCTCGCCCTCCCCGCGCCGCCGCTCCGGTACGAGTCGGCCACGCTCGGGCTCCAGCCGCGGTCGGCGGCCCACCTGCAACTCGACTCGCGCCTGCAATCGGCGGTGCTGGTGGACGGCGCGGGCGAGCCGCTGGGGCCGGCGGGGCCGTTCGACGCCGCCGCCGTGGTGGCCCTGTCCGCGTCGCAAAACGGCGCGGCCGACGATGACGTCGCGGAGGTGGCGGTCCGCAAGCTGCTCGCGGCGGAGGACTCGCGCCTGGGCGGTCGCGTCGAATCGCGGCGTCCCGGATCGTCCGGCTCCGCGAGCGGCGGCGGGGGCGGCGGCGCGTTCGCCAAAAGCGGCCGGCGGGTTGTCTATCGCTACGACGACTCGGCGACGTATGCCGTGACGTATCACCCGCTCACCCTCGCGCTGCTCCTCCCCCCGCTGCTGCTCTGGGGGCTGGGCCTGGCCCTCGACCGCCGCCGTCGGGGGCCGATGGCGCGCCCGAAGTAGCCGGGAGCGGAAGCCCCGGTTTCTTTGCGAGGCCGCAAGCGGCCACAGACCGGGGCTTCCGCTCCCGGCTACTTGGGAAGCCTCCTCGGCGGCCGCCGGCGGTCAGCCGTTGATCTCGTCGGCGCGGATGAACTTGGCGACCAGCATGGTGCCGTCGGTCTCCAGAAAGTCCTCCCCCTCGCGCGGGTCGCGGAGCTTCATGAATAAGTCCGCGCCGACCTGCATCGTGTGGCCGGCGGCCATCGTCGCGCCGGACGTGCGGAGGTACTGCAGGACGCTGTTGAAGATCTCCGAGACCTTCTCCGTCTGGCCGTGGCCCTTGGCGCGGGTGGCGAAGTCGGGCAGGCCCAGCAGGTCGGCGCCGACGGTGCGCATCCAGACGCCGCGCTCGCCCTGGATTTCGATCTTGTTCAGGCCGCAGTAGAGCATCGTCAGCGGCAGCTCGCGGAGGGTGTCCATCATCGGCCCCATCGGCCCGTCGCGCGACAGGGCGGCGGCGGGGAAGGAGGTCCGGCCGCCCTCGTTGGCGACCACGATGGCCCCGAGTTCTCCGAACACGCCCGCGACGGCGGCGAGCGCGACGTACTGTTCCAGCCGGTCGGGCTCGGACCCGGCGTAGTAGAGCAGCAGGTGGGCTCGGTGCTTGCGGACCTTCGCCTTGAGGTCGGCGGTGAGGTGCGAGGGGAGGAGGAAGTGCTCGACGGCGGCGGCGGGCATCGGCACGTCGAAGCCGACGAGGTCGACGGCGTGCTTGCCCCACGCCGCCCGGCCGAGCGGCGTGCCGGCGGCGGCCGTGACCGGCTCGATCTCCACCGTCGCCCGCTTCAACTCCGGGTCGTACGCCCGCAGCGCGGCGGTGAGGGCGGCCGCGTCGTAGGCGGGGGCGGCGGCGTAGAGCAGTTGGAGCGAGAGGCGGGGGGCTTCACTTCCCACGGCATCGCCGGCGGCGTCCGGGGCGGATTTGGCCTTGAAAAATTGGTCGAGCATTCCCATGAAACCTCCGGCGGC
Source organism: Tepidisphaeraceae bacterium (assembly GCA_965260985.1). Lineage (GTDB taxonomy): Bacteria > Planctomycetota > Phycisphaerae > Tepidisphaerales > Tepidisphaeraceae > CBDHCE01. The sequence continues at coordinate 66,023 of CBDHCE010000024.1, forward strand.
ACGATACCGATGCGCCCCCGGCCCCGCAACCGCCGTGCGGCCGACCGGGCCGCAGTTTACACTGCGCCGCGATGTCCGCCGCCCCGCTCATCGCCGCCCTGCTCGCCGGCTTCGCCCTCCTGACGGCCGGGCTGTGGCGGTGGACGCGGCCGACGCCCTCCCGCGGCGGCCACCTGTGCGGCCGGTGCGGCTACGACGTCCGCGGCCTGCCGACGCCGGTTTGCCCGGAGTGCGGGGCGGATCTGCGGGTGGTGGGGACGGTGGACCCGTCGCGGCGGGCATGGAAATCGCGGTGGACCTTCATCTTTGCATGGACTCTGCTCATCCTTGTCGCCTCCCTCGCGGCCATCCCGCCGCAGATGGAGAAGGTCGGCTTCGCCCGACGAACGGCGTCGAGCTCGATGACGTGCAGAGTCTCTTTTGTGGTCGGCGACGCGGGAGCCTTGGGAGCTCTGGAACTTTTCATTACCGCACATAACACCGAGCTTTATTGGCGAGGGTTCGGCAAGCCCGGCCGACTGGCCTACGCCCACTATCGAGTCGACATGCCCCGCGGGGCGAGTGTCCACTTGCGAGTTGATCCACAAGCGCGCACGGCAACGCCGGTGAACGACATGGATCAACCCCTCGGGCCGTCGCGGCCGTTCGACAAAGGTGCCCTGCACGACCTTGCGGCGGCGAACGGTCGCACGATTAGCGACGGATTTACCACAAGCGGGATGGAGGCGTTTGCGATTTTCGTAAAATCGAGTGCGGCAGGCGTTTCGATAAAGCCTAACTCCACCGCCGGTCGCTTCGGGTCCGGCGGCGGGAAGCGGAGCGGCTCCGCGCCCGCCTGCGTCGATTACCAATGGATGACATCAGCGCTTTGTCAAGACTCGCTTTCGCCGCTTAACCTGTTCGCGTGGCTCGTCCCGCTCGCCCTCTGGTGGCTCGGCCTGCGCCTCGACCGGCGGCGGCGGATGCCGGACGCGCTGCTCAAGTAGCCGGGAGCGGAAGCCCCGGTTTTTCTTCGACGACTCCACGAGCAAAGTCCGGGGCTTCCGCTCCCGGCTACTTGGGGAACGCCGCTCCACAGCGCGGAACAAGCCGGCGTCTGAGCCAAAGGCGAAGGCCCGGGTTCTTTGCGAAGCCGCAAGCGGCAAAGACCGGGGCTTCCGCTCCCGGCTACTTGGGGAACGCCGCTCCACAGCACGGAACAAGCCGGCGTCTGAGCCAAAGGCGAAGGCACGGGTTCTTTGCGAAGCCGCAAGCGGCAAAGACCGGGGCTTCCGCCTCCGGCTATTCAAGGCGCGCCCCCTACACTTCCGACCCATGCAGACCAAGCACGCGCTGATCGTCGAGCCGAACGGGCTGGACGTCGAGACCCTTCCCAAGCCCGTCGACTGGGCCGAGGTGTTCGGCAACCCCAACCCCGTGGAGCTGGAGATCGGCAGCGGCAAGGGCACGTTTCTGGCCGATCAGGCGAAAGAGCGGCCGGAGGTCAACTTCTTCGGCATCGAGTGGGCGCGCTGGTTCTGGCGCTACACAGCCGACCGGCTGCGGCGCAACGGGCTGACCAACGCGCGGGCGGTGCGGGCCGAGGCGGGGTACTTCCTCGACGAGCACGTGCCGGCCGGGTCGCTGGGCGTGCTGCACGTCTACTTCCCCGACCCGTGGCCGAAGGCGCGGCACAACAAGCGGCGGCTGATCCAGCCGGCGTTCATGCCCAAGGCCCGCCGCGTGCTGGCGCCCGGCGGCCGGCTGCAGATCGTGACGGACCACGCCGATTACTGGGAGCAGATCGACGCCACCGTGCGCGCCGCCGAGGGGTTCGACGTGGTCGACTACGCCCGCCCCGGCTCGGCCGACGAGGGGGAGGTGGTCGGCACGAACTTCGAGCGCAAGTACCGCCGCGAGGGGCGGCCGTTCTACGCGATCGCTGCGAGGAGTAGGTAGCGGGTGGCAGGTAGTAGGTGGAGAAGAAGGTGGCGGTTTTTTCTACCTACCACCTACTACCTACTTCCTCACGCAAGTAATCTCCGACGCCAGGAATGCCTTGTCCCGCTCGTCCTTTTCGTAGATGTGGTAGGCGTAGCCGGTTTTGGTCAGGATGAGGTCGGTGCGCAGGCCGTCTTCGTCGGTGAGGGCGAGGGTTTTGCCGTCGGCCGAGGCGGGGCCGGTTTGGGTGTAGAAGGTCAGGGCGGCGTCCTCGGCGCTGATGGCGGTGTAGGTTTTGGTCTGCGGGTCGTAGCCGGTGAGGGTGACGCCGTGGACGGGGTGGTCGGGGTCCTGGATGATCCACGCGGTTTGCAGGAACCGGCCGCCGAGGATCATGGCGTTGCGCTCGATCCCTTTGACGGTGTCCCACTTCTCGCCGGGGGCCGAGCGGCTTTTGATGGTGGCGTCGAAGGTGCCGACGAACGCCTCGAGCCGCGCCTGGCCGGGGCCGGGCTGGGAATCGTCGGCATCCGCGTCGGCGGGTCGGGTGGCGGGTTGGGTCGCGGGTTGAGTTGTGGGGCGCGTCGTGGGGCGCGTCGCGGGGCGCGTCGCCGGCGACTCGGCGCGGGCGGTGGCGGCGAGGAACAGCGGGAGGGCGAGCAGCAGCGTGGCGGTGATTTTCATGCTGCGGGAGTCTACCCGCCCGGTAGCTGCGGACCAACGGTCCGCAGGGGGCGAATTCTTCGAGGCGAAGCGCTCGGCGAACACGCGACTGCGGACCGTTGGTCCGCAGCTACCTTGGCGATTCGGTCGGTCGCGTTATCGCGGGATCTCCAGCACCTCGACCGGCTCGCCCGCGGCGCGCGGCAGGTCGTCGGCGGGGCGGACGATCAGCGCGTCGGCGGCGGCGAGGGTGAAGACGTCGGCCGAGCCCCGCCAGTGCAGCGGCGTCACGGATCGGCCGTCGAATCGGCACGGCTGGTAGAACTCGCGTGGCCCGTTGGCCGGCAGGGGGTCGGCCAGGACGCCCGGCCGGGTGCGGGTGAACTCGTCGGCGGGCCCGCCGCCGAGTCGGGCGATCAGGCGGCTGGCGAGGCGGAGCGTACAGACGAACGCGCTGACGGGGTTGCCGGGCAGGCCGAAGACGTACCGCGGCCGGCCGTCTTCGGATTTTTCCTTCGGCAGGACGGCGAAGACGAAGGGCTTGCCGGGCTTCATCGCCACTTTGGAGATGCGGAACTCGCAGCCGAGGTCGCGCAGGACGGTGGGCACGTGGTCGTGTCGGCCCATGCTCATGCCGCCGGTGAGGAGCAGGACTTCGGCGGCCGCGGCGAAGCGGTGGGCGGTGAGCCGCCGGCGGATTTCCCGCGAGGTTGCGTCGGCATCGTCGGGAACGTGGTTCGGTGGGCGGACGGAGCACCCCAGCCGGCCGGCGAGCGCGGCGAGCATCGTCGCGCTGGCGTTGCGGATCTGGCCCGGCCCCGGCTCGTGGCCGGGCGGCACGATCTCGTCGCCGGTCGTGACAACCGCGACGGCGGGCGGGGCGAAGGTTTGCACCCGCACCGCCCCGATTTGCGCTGCGACGGCCAGCGCCGACGGGCCGAGTCGGACCCCTGCGGCGAGCGCGATTTCGCCGGCGGTTCGTTCCGCGCCGCGCCGCTGGACGCGCGACCGCGGGTCGCCGCGCACGTCGAGCGTCGCGGGCCGGCCGACGGTGCCGAAGCCGTCGGCCGACTGCCCAACCGAGTGCTCGACGGGGATCACCGCGTCGGCCCCCGGCGGCAGCGGGGCGCCGGTCATGATCCGCACGGCCTGCCCTGCCGCCAGCGGCGCGGCGGCGGGGCCGCCCGCCGCCACTTCGCCGACGAGGTGCAGGGTTGCACGGTCACGGCCCGCCACGTCGACCGACCGGATGGCGAAGCCGTCCATCAAGCTTTTGTCGAACGGCGGATAATCCCGGTCGGCGAGGATGTTGGCGGCCAGGCGTCGGCCCTCGGCGCCGACCTGCGACCCGCCCACGCGGCGGCCGTCCTCCCCCTCGCCGTCCCACTCGATCGTTCCGCCCAGCGCGGCCCACTCCACCCGCGGCCCCACCGCCTCGGCGTCGAGGATCGCCTCGGCTTCGGCGACGGTCATCAAGGGCGGGGCGTCGGGCATGCCCGGATGGTAAGCGGTCGATTCGAGACTCGCGCCAATAGCACGGAACAAGCCGGCGTCTGAGCCGGTAGGCGAAGACCCGGGTTCTTCGCCGCTTGCGGATTGACGGGGACCGATTTCTTTGCGAAGCCGCGAGCGGCAAGACTTGGGTCTTCGCCTTCGGCTCAGGCGCCGGCTTGTTTCGTGCTATTCGCGCCACGCCCGTCGTCGGGTACCCTTCGACTTCTACTATCCGCAAACCAAGATCGAGTTCCCAGAAGGAGACCCCCCATGAGCTTTTCCGACGCCGTCAACGCCAAGGCCATCGAGATCGGCAAGCTGGCCGTCGAGATGACCACCGCCGCGGGCAGCGGGCACCCGTCGACCGCCCTCTCGCTGGCCCACCTCGTCACGGTGCTGATGTACCACCAGATGCGCTACGACCCCAAGCGCCCCAACGACCCCGGCAGCGACCGGCTGGTGCTCAGCGAGGGCCACGCCGTGCCCATCGTCTACGCCGCGTGCGCGGACCTCGGCGTGGAGATGGGCAAGAAGGTCGGCGACACGAAGGAGCCGAACCTTCGCTCCATGACGCGCGACGACGCGATGCAGCTGCGCGCCATCGACTCGCCGGTGGACGGGCACCCCAACCCGCAGGTGGGCTTCCCGTTCTTCGACGCAGCCACCGGGTCGCTGGGGCAGGGGCTGAGCATCGCCGCCGGGCTGGGCAGCGCGGCGAAGATCGACTCCGCCGACCGCATCGCCTACTGCATCATCGGCGACGGCGAGAGCCGCGAGGGGCAGATTTGGGAGGCGTGCGATTACATCGTCGACCACGCGCTGACCAACGTCGTGCCGATCTTCAACTGCAACAGTTTGGCCCAGAGCGATTACGTCAGCCCGCAGCAGAGCAGCGAGGTGACGGCGGAGAAGCTGGCGGCCCACGGGTTCGTCGTGCGCATCATCGACGGCCACGACCCCGACGCGATCAAGCGCACGCTCGACGAGCTGCCGGTGGTCCGCAACGGGCAGCGGCCGATGGCGATCGTCGCCGAGACGGTCAAGGGCTGGGGCATGGCCGACGAGCAGGGCCTGGGGCACCACGGCAAGCCGGTGCCGGAGAAGGAGTTGAAGAAAATCCTCGGCGAGCTCGACGAGACGGCCGACGGGCTGGGCGTGGAGGGGTATTCCTTCAACGGCGAACTCAAGATTCCCTCGCCGCCAAAGCCCGCCAACATCAAGCGCGGCCCCGGCCTCGGCGAGATCAAGGCCGGCGACTTCATGGCCGCGATGGAGGCGGCGGAGTACGGCGAGAACGTCAAGAAGGGCAAGCTCGCGCCGCGCAAGGCGTACGGCGCCGCGCTGGTCGCGCTGGGCAAGGCCGACGAGCGCATCGTCGGCCTCGACTGCGACGTGAAGAACAGCACCTACGCCGAGCTCTTCGCCAAGCAGTTCCAGACCCGGTTTGAGGAGTGCCGCATCGCCGAGCAGAACATGGTGAGCGTGGCGGCGGGCATGAGCAGCGCGGGCAAGATTCCGTTCTGCAGCACGTTCGCCAAGTTCTTCGTGCGGGCGTACGACCAGATCGAGATGGCCGTCATCGGCGGGGCGAACCTGAAGATGACCGGCAGCCACGCCGGCGTCACGCTCGCGTCCGACGGGCCGTCACAGATGTCGCTGCCGGACATGGCCTTTTTCCGCTCGTTCGCGCACGTCAAGAACTTCAACGGCCGCCCCGCCGTCACCACGTTCTTCCCGTCCGACGCGGTGAGCTGCTACCGCCTGACCGAGCTGATGGCGAACCTCGACGGCGCGTGCTACCAGCGCACGATCCGCGAGGACCTGGCGACGGTCTACGAGCCCGACGACACCGATTTCAAGGAGCGCGGCCACCGCCTGGTGCGCGAGGGGGCCGACCTGGTGTTCGTCAGCGCCGGCTACATGCTGCACGAGTGCCTGCGCGTGGCCGACGAATTGGCGAAGCACGGCACCAAGGCGTCGGTCGTCGACGCCTACACGCTGCCGCTGGACTGCGGGCCGATCCTGGAGTTCGCCGACAAGCACGGCGGGAAGATCGTGACGGTGGAGGACAATTACACCGGCGGCCTCGACGCCGAATTGGCCGTCGCCATCGCCACCACCGGCAGCGGCGTGAAGCTGCAGAACCTGTACGTGAAGACCCTCCCCAAGAGCGGCCGCACGCCGGAGGCGGTGCTGGACTACCTGGACCTGGGCGCGAAGCAAATCCTGGCGGCGGTGTCGTAGCGCGCCAAAAACGATGCCCAAGTAGCCGGGAGCGGAAGCCCCGGTCTTCGCGTGCCCGAGCCGCGCGCGAAGACCGGGGCTTCCGCTCCCGGCTATGATGGTGTGCGTAAACCCGAGGACCGCCAAATCCAATGCCTGGAGGCTTCATGCCGACCCTGCAAATTGACCCGGACCTGTTGGATCGCGCCGAGAGGTGGGCGGCCGCGCGCGGCCAGAACCTGAATGAAGTTGTCGAACAATACCTGCGGCGCGTCTCGATTCCGGTGGAGCCGGCCGAGAAAGTCAGGCCGCAGGAAACCAAGTTCGACCCGTCCAAACTGCCCCCAGCGGTGCAAGCGGCCGTCGGCCTCCTGAAGTCGGATGACCCCCGGCCTTACCGGGAAATCATCGCCGACGCGATGTGGGAAAAGCACGTGGAAGGCATCCCTCGGCACCTGGGTGACAAGTAGGGCCGAACATGCCGATCGTCCTTTACGACACCAACGTCCTCATGGACGTCCTCCTCGACCGGCAGCAGTTCATCGCCGCCTCCTCACAGGCGTGGGCGCTCGCCAGCCAAAAGCAGGTGGAAGGCCGCGTGGCCGCCATCACGTTGAACAACTTGAATTATCTGGTGCGTCGGGAACTGCGGGACCGACAGCGGGCGCGGGACGCGGTCAAGTTGGTGCTGGACAGCTTCGGGATCGTGCCGGTGGACCGGGCGGTGCTCGAAGGTGCGCTGCTCACCGGCACGAGCGATTTTGAGGACGCGATCCAGCACGTTTGCGCGGTGCGGGCCGCGGCCGATCTGATCGTTACGCGGAATCCGAAGCACTTTCCGCCCACCCCCATTCGCATCGTTTCGCCGGAGGAGTTGCTGCAAATCATTGCCTCCTCAGTTGCACCTTAACCTCCCCCCATGCCCCGCCGCCCCGCGATGCCCGTCCGATACCCCAACCTTTACGCCTGGCTCGTGCTCCTCTCGGCGCTGGACGTGATGCTCACCTGGGTCATCCTCCACCTCGGCGGCCGCGAGGCGAACGGGGCGGCGGCGTTCATCATCAATCGCTTCGGGCTGCCGGGCATGGTCGCGTTCAAGTTCGGCCTCGTCGGGTTCGTCATCGTCCTCTGCGAGATCGTCGGCCGCCGCAGCCCCGCCGCCGGTGAGCGGCTGGCGGTCTGGGCCGTCGCGCTGACGTGCGTGCCCGTCATCCTCGCCGGCCTGCTGCTCGCGCGGTGACGGCGCGGCGACAATTCCGTGATCAAAATGCCGCGCGTGCCGCGCGCGGGCGCCCGGCGGCGCGACGCCGTGCCGGCTACGATCACCCCCGCGCGCGACGGCGGCGGACTTATTATGACGCCCCACCCCCGCACCCCCCGCACTCCCCTCGCCGCCCTGCTGCTGCTCGCCGCCGGCCTCATCGGCGCGGCCGGCCTCGCCCGGACCTGCGCCGCGGCCGACCCGCCGCTGTCGGACGTGCTCCGCAAGGTCTCCGACGACGTGAAGAAAATGGAGGGCGAGAACGACGCGCTGCAGCGGGAAAATCGGGCTCTGAAAACCGCTCCCCAAGCCAGGCAGGCCGCCCTTCAAGCGGTTCCCAAGGCCGCGGGCGGCCTGACCGTGGTGGCCGCCGGCGCCGTCGCGCCGGCCGCCGTCCACCTCTGCGCGCTCGACGTGCCCCTCGCCACCGCCACGCCGCTGACCGCGACCTACGCCTGGACCTTCACCGACGCCGACGGCCGCGCCACCCCCGCCGTCGGCTGGAACGCCGCCCACGTCTTCGATCTGCCCGGCACCGGCAGGGTCCACCTCACCGTGACCGAGCCCGACGGCACCGCCCACGCCTTCGACCGCGACTTCCCGGTCGCCCCCGACAATCGCCGGACCGTTTACGTCTCTGCCGACGGGCGCGACGGGGCCGACGGGTCGACGCCCGACCTCGCCGTGAAATCCGTCGGCCGCGCCGGGCAGTTGGCCGCCGACTCGACGCGCCTGCTGTTCCGCCGCGGCGACGTCTTCCCCGTCTACGACAAGCTCGACCTCGCCGCCCGCGACCTCTGCCTGCGGGCCTACGGCGATTCGGCCAAGCCCCTGCCGGTGCTGATGGCCTCCCCCGGCCGCGGCGGCAATGCGCCGCCGGGCATCGTCGGCATCCGCCCGTCGGCCGAGGGAATCCTCCTCGAAAACCTCGCCTTCGACACCGACCCCGCCCTCGCCGCCGGCAACACCGACAAAACGAACCTCGCCTTCGGCATCCAGGCCGCCGGCGGGCGAAACCTCGTCGTCCGCGGCTGCCTGTTCCGCAACGTCATCGACGGCTTCAACGGCAACGGGAACCCCACCGGCGTGCTGATCCAGGGCAACCTCGCCCCGCTGCTGACGGGCATCCGCGGCTACTTCGTCTGGGGCGCCGGCAGCGACTACGTGATCGACCGCAACCGCGTCGCCAACACCACCCGCGAGCACTGCGTGCGGTTCAACCCGCTCGACCGCGTGACCGTGACCGCCAACGTCTTCGCCAACCCCGACCGCCGCGCCGAGGGCGACCGCTGGGACACCTCCAAGGGGGCCATCACCGTGCAGGCCGGCTCCTACGCCTACCTCTCCGGCAACGACTGCCCCAGCGGCGCGGTCAGCATCGGCCCCCTCGGCGAGGGCGACGGCCTGAAGCACAGGGAGAGCCGCTGGCGGTTCGCCGTCATCGAGTGCAACCGCCTGGGGCAGATGTTCGAGGTCAAGCACGGCGCCGAGCACGTCGTGGCGCGGGGCAACCGGATCGACGCCCCCGACGGCCGGGCGGTGGAAATCGAGGGCTTCAACCCCGACTTCGGCCGCGGCGTGTTGGACCTGACGGTCGCCCGCAACACCGCCGTCAACTCCGGCAAGACCGGCGGCTTCCTCCGCGTCATGGGGCCGGTGCAGGGGCTGGCCGTCACGGACAATCTCTACGTCGCGCCCGACACCCGGCCCGGCGGCTACGGCACGGCGGCGGTCAACGTCTCGGGCACCGACACGGCGGGCATGGCCTTCACCGGTAACCTCTGGGCGACCGGCAAACCCAGCGCCTTCGCCGCCGGCGGCTGCATGATCGTGGCGACCAAGGGGGGCGACGGCTACCTGACGCCCGCGCAGTGGTCGGCCCTGCCGGCGGTGTCGGGCGACCGCTTCGAGGCCCTTGCCGACCCCGCCGCCGCCCCGCCGGGCGTGGGGTGCGACCCCGCCGCTCTGCCGACCTTCGCCCCAATCGCGGGCTTCCAGACGCTCGACAAAACGGCCGGCGGCGGCCAGTAAATCCAACCCACCAGGAGACCCGCATGAGGCCATTTCGACTGACATCCGCGCCCGCCGCGTTGCTCACAATCGTGCTGCTGCTCGCCCCGACCGCGCGCGCCGAAGGTCCGGCCGAGTCGCCCGCCGATCCGTCCGCCGACGCGCCCTCGGCGCAGCGCGTCGAGGCGGCCAAGGCCCGCGCGTGGGACCGGCCATTTTTGATCTTCAACGCGATGTTCCCGACGAAGGACCGGCCCCTCGCCGCCCGCACCTTCGCCGCGCTGGCCGAGGCCCGCGCGACGTTCTGCTGGTGCAACGACGAGCGGGGCACGGTGCCGGGGATCAAGATGGCCCAGGCCGCCGTCGCCGCCCGCGCCGCCGGCGCGATCGTCCTGCTCGACTACGAGCGCGACCCGATCGACGTCCGCTCGCAGCCCGCCGCGGCGGTGGGGAAAACCGTCGGCATGTACCTCTCGCGCATCGCCGATTTGCGGCGGGCCGACGCCGCGCTGCGGGTGGGCTTTTACGCCGTCCTGCCGATCCGCGATTACTGGACGCCCGTCCACCTCGGCGGCGCGGAGGCCATCGCCGACGGCGCGTGGTGGAAGCCCCGCAAACTGGCCGACGCCACCGCGGTCCAGGCGGCGTGGGCCGACGCCAACGCCCAACTCGCCCCCCTCGCCGCGGCGGTGGATTACGTCGCCCCCAGCCTCTACCTGTTCGGCAACGAGCCGGGGCCGAACGAGGCCTACTGGCGCGGCAACCTCGCCCAGGCCCGCCGCTACGGCAAGCCCGTCTACGCGGTCGTCCACAGCAATTATGTCGGCAGCTACGGCGGCACGCACTTCGGCCAGGCGATCCCGGCGGAGGTGATTCAGCCGCTGATCGATGGGTGTCGGCCACCTCAAGGGAATCCCGGAAATACCGGTCGCGCGTGGCGAACAGGAAGCGCCGGACATGCGCGTCGGCCACGTCCCACAGGCGCAGCAGCAAGGTGTGCCCCGAGCGTTCCAGCACCGAGCGGTGAAAGCGAACGTCCGCGTCGATCAGGGCGGTGCGGTCCGAACGTCGCGCCGCTTCCCGCATCTCCTCCAACATGGTTCGCAACGCCGCGAGGTCGTCCGGACGCATGGACTTCAGCAGGTGAACCACCGCCTGGCCCTCGATCACCGCCCGCACCTCGAAGATCTCGCGCATCTCGCCGAACGACAAATCGGCCACCACCGCGCCCCGGTGGTTGCGCTGGATGATCAGTCCCTCGATGGCGAGGCGCTGCAACGCCTCGCGCACCGGAGCCTGCGAAACGCCCGCCTGTCGGGCGACGGCGAGTTCGATGATGCGCTCGCCCGGCGAGAGTTCGCCGGCGATGATCTGCTGGCGCAGCTGTTGGAACAATTGCTCACGCAGCAGCTCGGGCTTGGCGGCGGCTTCGGGCCTGGCAGCGGCTTCGATTTTGGCAGCGATTGACGTCACACGACCTCCCCTAGGTTATCGGTAGATTATGGATTGAACCGTGTCCTGTCAATCCGCGTCCCCCCATGAAACGACGCTATAGCAGCGTCTGGATTTCTATCCCGGCTTGACAACAGTTCGGCCAACTCCTACATTACCGATAATCAAAACTTGAAGGAGGAATTCGGAATGCTGCCGGATCAGATGCTCTGCCAAGTGCCCGTCATGCCGCCAGGAGGCGCGTGAAACGTTCCCCAGCGGTCCAAGACGTCGCCGCGACAGCCCGTCCCCGGCTCGCCCTGCCGCAGGAATCCGGGGTGGCGCTCGCGCTGATCGTGTTGGTGGTGGCGCTGTCGCTGCTCTCGCCGTACTTTTTCAACTCGGGCAACATCCTCAACGTGCTGCGCGGCATGTCCATCGTGGTGATCTTGGCGCTGGGGCAAACCCTGGTCATCATCACCGGCGGCATCGACTTGTCGGTCGGCTCGGTGCTGGCGCTGTCGAGCATTTCCGCCGCCGCGCTGATGAGCAATCTGGGCGTGAATCCCGCCCTCGCGGCGACGCTGGGAATCGGGGTGGGGGCGCTCTGCGGGGCCGTCAACGGCGTGCTGATCACGCGCGCGCGCATCGCCCCCTTTATCGTCACGCTGGGCATGCTGTCGGTGGCGCGCGGCTTGACCTACCTGATTTCCAACGGCTCCAACATTCCCCTCAAGCCGGGGGTGGCGTATTTGGGCAACGGCTATCTCGGCCCCATTCCCCTGCCGGTGATCGAGATGTTCGCGTTGCTCGCGTTGATGGCCTTTTTAACCAACCGGACCGTCTTCGGACGTCAGGTGTACGCCACCGGGTCCAACGAGCGCGCGGCGCGCCTCAGCGGGGTCAACGTCGACCGCGTGCGCCTGCTGGTCTACGTCCTAATGGGCGCTCTGGCGGGTGTCGCGGGCCTGATCAACGCCGGAACGCTGGCCACCGCCGCCGTCTCCGACGGTCAGGGCATCGAACTCGACGTGATCGCCGCCGTCGTGATCGGCGGGGCCAGCTTGGCCGGAGGTCAGGGCAGCGTGCTGGGGGCGCTGCTGGGCGCGGCCATTCTCGCGGTGCTGCGCAACGGCTTCGTGCTGCTCAACTTTCCACTTCAGTTGCAAACCGTCACCATCGGCGTCGTGATCGTCCTCGCCGTCGGCATCGACCAGCTGCGCCAGCGGGGCCGCCCACGTTGACCCGTCCGCCCACCTTACCCGTCCACCCACTGCCCTGGAGGAACGTATGAACAAGAAGAAGATCGCTCTGCTCAGCCTCGCCGCCGTCACCGTCGCCCTCGCCCAGACCGTCAGCACCAAGTTGGACAAGAACGGCCACGCCATGCCGGTGGCCCAAGCGGCCAAGAAGCCGCTGAAGATCGCCGTGATCGGCCTGGAGAACAATCCTTTCTGGACGCCGGTCAAAGGGGGAGCGCTGGCCGCCAACGCCGAACTCAAAAAGATGAATGCCCGCGTGGACTGGATCGTGCCGGCGCAGGACTTCGACGCCCGCGCCTTTGGACAGGCCATCCAGACCGCCGTAACTCAGCAGTACGACGCCATCGCCACCATCGCTCCCAATGAGGGGGTCATTCCCTTCATCGACGCCGCCGTCAAGGCGGGCATTCCGGTGGCGACGTTCAACAGCGAGACCAACGGCGAGAGCGCCCGGCTCTTCTTCGTGGGCCAGGACCTGTTCGCGGCGGGCAAGGTGGCGGGGCAGACCATGTGCAAGGCTGTCGGCAACAAGGGCAAGGTCGGCGTGATCACCGGCTTCCTGACCGTCGAGGCGCACGAGCTGCGGCGCACCGGCTTTTTGGAAGGGCTGAAAAGTTGCCCCGCCGTCAAGGTCGTCGGCACCACCGAGAACCACGATCAGGGCACCGAGGCGTATACCATTGCCAAAAACTACCTGACGGCCAACCCGGACCTCGCGGGCATCTACGTCACGGCGGGCGGTCCCTTCGGGGCGGGTCAGGCCGTGCGCGAGTCGAAAAAGAACGTCAAGGTCGTGTCCTTTGACTTCGTGGACGAGACGATGCGTGAGGTCAGCCAAGGCGGCATCTACGCCACCATCGGTCAGGACCCCTACGCGCAGGGCCACGACCCGGCCATCCGGCTCTACAACCTGCTGGTGGCGGACGTCAAACCAGAAAGCGCCAAGCTCTTTACAAAGGCCGACGTGGTCACCAAGGCGAACCTGAGCAAATTCTGGACGCCCAAGCAATAAGGTCAAAGCGGCGTCAACCGCCTCGGGAAAGCCAGCCGCCTCGGGAAAAGACATCACCGGACTACTGGTTTCCGGTGATGTTCCTTTGTAAGCAGATTTAAGCAGGATTGGGACAGGGAAGCCAGAATCACGCGCTTTTCCACCTGAAGCCCACACTCGGAGCAACCGATGACCGACACCACTGGTACACCTTCCGAAGCGTCCCCGCCCATCCTGACCATGCGCGGGGTCACCAAGAGTTTCGGCGGCGTGGCCGCCCTGCGCGCTGGCCGCATCGAGGTGAGGGCCGGGGAGGTCCACGCCTTGATGGGAGAAAACGGCGCTGGAAAAAGCACCTTGA
>CBDHCE010000025.1:0-78800 GCA_965260985.1 Tepidisphaeraceae bacterium
GCGCCTTAAGCGCCTCGGCCTTCGCTTGGGGCGTCACCTCGGCCCCGCTCCTCATCGTGACCCCAGCGTCGGTCGCGATGGCGACATCCAAGCCGCCGGCCGCCGCCCGCTTCACGAGTTGCGTCACCTCCCGGACCATGGCGGTGTTGAAGGTCGTTTTCGTCGCCCCCTCGCGGAGGATGGCCCGTGACCTCCAGAACAGGACGTTCGGGTCGGTTAATCCGTCCGCCACCGCCTGCTTGAGGGCCCGGCTGTCACGGTCGCTCGGGTACGGGGCGGCCTTAAACCACCACTGCTTGTAAGCCTCGACCGCAGATTGAACTTCGTAGCCCGGATTCGCTGGCTGCGAGGCGGGGGCTTGCCCCATCACGGCGTGATTGCCGAATAGCGCGACAGTGAGGCATGTGGCGAGGAAGGCCGTTCGGAGTTTCATCGTTCCCTTTCCACAGTAGAGAGAACAAAATCGGGCGAACGATTTTAGGTTCGCATGGATTACTTCAGCAGCGATTCCCCTGTCATCTCCGCCGGTTTCTCCAATCCCATCATGTCGAGCAGCGTCGGCGCGACGTCGGCGAGGCGGGCGTCCTCCCGCAACGTCTGGCCCTTGTGGCGGTCGTCGGCGACCACCAGTTGCACGTCGTAGAGGGTGTGGGCAGTGTGGGGGCCGCCGGTGGTGGGGTCGACCATTTGCTCGGAGTTGCCGTGGTCGGCGGTGATGATCGCGGCGCCGCCCTGTTGCTCCACCGCATCCAGAATCTTGCCCACGCCGGCGTCGACGGTCTCGCACGCCTTAATCGCTGCGATGAGCGAGCCGGTGTGGCCGACCATGTCGGCGTTGGCGAAGTTTACTAAGATGAAATCATACTTGCCGCTGTTGACGGCGTTGACGGTGAGTTCCGTGACCTTCGCCGCGCTCATCTCCGGCTGTTGGTCGTAGGTGCTGACCTTGGGGCTCTGGGCCATCTCGCGGTCCTCGCCGGGGAAGGGGTCGTCCCGATAATCGTTGAAGAAGAACGTGACGTGGGGGAACTTTTCCGTCTCGGCGCAGCGGAACTGCTTCAAGCCCTTTTGCGACAAGTATTCGCCCAGAATCGCGGTCATCTTCGGCGGCTTGGGGTAGGCGACGTGGACGGGCAGATCCGACTCGTAGGCGGTCATGGTGACGAAGTAGAGGTCGAGTTTGTCGCCGCGGTCGAAGCCGTCAAAATGATCTAGGACGAAGGCTTTGGTAATCTCTCGCGGGCGGTCGCCTCTATAGTTGTAGAAGATCACGCTGTCGCCGTCTTGCACGGTTGCGACGGGGGCGCCGTCGGCGTCGAGCATGACGGACGGCGTGACGAACTCGTCGCCTTGCATCGTTGGCTCGGAGGGGTGGTCGTAGTAGGTTTGCACCGCCTCGATGGCCGAGACGAAGGTGGGGCCGTCGCCGTAGCGCAGGGCGCGGTAGGCCTTCTCCACGCGGGGCCAGCGGTGGTCGCGGTCCATCGCGTAGTAGCGCCCGCTGACGGTGGCGATCTGGCCGGTGCCGAGCTCGCTCATCTTGCTTTCGACCTGCTTGAGGTACGCCAGCCCGCTGTGGGGCGGCGTGTCGCGGCCGTCGGTGAAGGCGTGGAGGAAGACGCGCTCCAGCCCGCGGCGCTTGCAGAGCTCGAGGCAGGCGTAGAGGTGCTCCAGTTGGCCGTGGACGCCGGCGTCGCTGACGATGCCGAACAGGTGCAGCCGCTTGCCCGAGCGGTTGGCGCGGTCGACGGCGTGGTTCAGTTCTTCATTGTCGTAAAACTCGCCGTTGCGGATTTGGCGGGTGATGCGGACGGATTCCTGGTCGACGATCCGCCCCGCGCCGAGGTTCTGGTGGCCGACCTCGCTGTTGCCCATCGTGTGGTCGGGCAGGCCGACGTCGAGACTGCTGGTGTGGATCAGCGTGTGCGGGTAGGTGGCCGACAGCCGGTCGGCGACGGGCGTTTTGGCAAGTTTGACGGCGTTGGCCTCGTCCCACTCGGCGTGGGGGTTGGCCCCCCAGCCGTCGCGGACGATGAGGACGACGGGGCGCGGGGCGGGGGAGTCGGTGGGCATGGGGGCATCATAGCGGCCGGCCGCCGGCCGCGCCTACGCCTTTACGGCTTCGCCCGCCACTCCTCGATCGCCTGCCGAATGGCGGATGCGAGCCGCGCGATCTGCGACGGCTGGTACGGGTGCAGCAGCGAGCGCTCGACCAACTTTGAGCTCGTCGGCCGGCGGGCGGTGTCGCCACGGAAGAAGACCATCTGGTTGATCGGGGCATAGAGCGAGTCCACCACAAGGTTACGGGCATCGTGCCACTCGCGCCCCAGCGCATCCCACTCGGCGGCCACCAGATAGGTGCATCGCGCGTGCTGAACCGAGAGGTTCTTCGCCTTCGACGTGACGTTTTCCAGCCGCGTTGCGTCGATATACATCTTGCACGCGATGATGCAGACCGGAACGATTTCGTTTGGGAACGTGGCGATGGCGGCCCCCTCGCCCAGATCGTCCTGAAGCACGAAGGTCCGGCGGAAGCCGATGGTGACGTCCTCGCGGTCGCGCCGCAGGGCGATCTTGACCGGCTCCGGCACATGATCGCGGCTGAACTCGAGCGAGACGCCAGCGATGATGCCTTGGCCGGTGGAGAGCTTCACAGTTTCGACGTCCAACTCGGGCGCGTAGCGCGAGACGGTGAGGTGCGCCAACCGCAGCACGACTTCCTCCACGAACGACCCGCGGAAGTAGGAGAAGCGCGAGTCGCCGCCGCCGATGGCCTCGCGGATCGACGTCAGGTTTTCATCCAGGTGGCGTGAGAGCGCCGCGGCGCGGTCGGCCAGTTGCACCTCGTCGGCCGAGCCAGACATCTTCTTGTAGAGCCGCTCGAGCTCCGGCGGGACGGCGGGGAAGACCGTGGGAAAGTAGCTGCCGAAGGGGGCGAGGGCGGTGTCGCTCACATCGCCTCCGCAAGAAAGCCGGTTCCGCTCATTGCCCCCTCCGCCGGCCGCGCGACCAGCCCGCCCGGCCCGAGGCGGAGCATGGTCGGGTTGCAGCCGATTTCCAGCAGCCGCCGGCGCGCGACGGACAGGTAGTCCACCGCGCCGTCCTTGAACAGTGCCACCTGCTCGTTCCGCTCGATGCCGATGAACCGCCGGCCCTCGGCGGCGGCGGCGACCGGGAAGCTGCCGCTGCCGAAGGCGTTGTCCAGCACCGTCGCGCCGGGGTCGGTGAATGTGCGGATCAGGTAGCGGCCCAGCTCGACCGGCTTTTGCGTCGGGTGCCACACCGGCCCCTCCGACTCGGCCGTCTTGAAGTAGACCACGTCCGTCGGGTACCGCTCGCCGTCGCTGGCGACCTCCGACGGGTTGAACCGGCCGTAGCTGCCGGTGAACTGTGCCTTGCGCGTCCCCTTGTTGTACGGCTCGCCGGCGGCCATTTGGGGGTGATAGGTCGGCTGCTTGGCGTAGAAGACGCAGACGTCCTCGTGCCGGCGGAGGGGCTGCTTTTTGGCGTTGAGGAAGTTGGTCGGCTTGCTCTTGACCCAGACGATTTTGTAGCGGAACAGCCGCTCGCGGCTGAGCACCAGTCGGGCGGTGAACGGGCCGTGCGCCGTCAGCACGATCGCGCCGCGCGGCTTGACGACGCGCTCGTACTGCGCCCACAGGGCGGGCAGGTCGATCTCGCTGTCCCAGCCGTTCTGGGTGGTGCCGTAGGGCAGGTCGCAGAGGATCAGGTCGACGGTGCGCGGGGGCAGGAGGGGGAGGACGGCGAGGCAGTCGCCCTCGACGAGCGAGTCGGGCGGCGGGGCGGGCGGATCATGGTCGGGGGAAGCGGGCACGGCGTTAGCTTACCCGACGCGGACGGGCACTGCCCGCCGCCGGTCATGCCGCAAACAGGAAGTCCCCGTCCAGCGGTGGCCTTAAAGGGCCGGGCTTTGGAGTCTTTCGACGGGTCAAGCCCGGCCCTCCGGGCCGCCGCTTCACGGGGTGGCGCTCCGTTAGATCGTCCGTCGGCGGCGGACGAGGCCGAGGCCGGCGAGGCCGATCAGGCCGAGGGAGGCGGGCTCGGGGATCGCCACGGTAATGTCGCTCACCAGATCGCCGCTGCCGATGGTGCCCACGGGCGTGGCGGTGCCGGTGGCGAGGTTGACGGTGTAGAGGATCGAGTTCGGCCCCGGCTGCAGGGCGGCGTAGGCAATGCCGGTGCCGCTGGCGATGTCGAAGCCGACGAGGTTGGTCGTCGCCACGCCCAGCGGGCCGACGGTGCCGAGGGTGCCGGCGCTGTTGGCCTGGGTGACGAGGATGTCCAGCCGCGAGTCGATCCCGTAGAGCTGGGTCGAGGGGGCGTTGGCGACGTTATTGGTGTACGCCGACCCGACGACGTTGGGGTTCACGCCCGCGTTCGCGTCGCCCGGCCCGTAGAACAGGTTGGTCACCTGGGTGGCGGTGCCGTCGTTGGGGTTCAGGACGTAGTTCCGGTCGGTATCGCTGACGACGCGGATGCGGTCGATGACCGGGTTGAAGTCGAACCCGAACGCGCTGCCGTTGAGGACCGGCGGGGCGAAGCTGCCGGTGCCGACGGGGGTGGCAGCCCCGAACGACGGCGAGTTGATGTTCTGGTTCAGAGTGTAGAGCCGGTTGCTGCTGCCCAAGGCGTAGAGCAGGCCGTTCGCCGGGCGAAAGTCGATGCCCTGGATGAATTCGTTCGGCTGCAGGCCGGTGATCGACTGTGAGCTGTCGATGGTGCCGGGCGTCGCGCTGTCGAACTTGAACAGGTTGTTCTGGGTCGTCAGGCCGTAAATCGGCACGGCCGAGACGGTGGTGGCCGAGACGGCCAAGGTGGCGGCGACGAGTGCGGCGGCCCGTAGGCCACCGGATTTTGGTGCTCTCATTTCTCTTCTCCTGTAGTGTTCGGTGCCCGTGGGCACCAGGCCTGCCTCTCCGCCGACCAACGAGGCCGGCGGCGGCTCCTCCAGAGTGCAGGTAGTACCACACCCTCGATACAAAGTCACGCAAAAAATTTGGCAGCAAAAAATTTCTTCCGACGCGCTTCTGACGCCGGGGATGTTACGCGGCGGACCCTCTGCGCGGATGCAGCGGGGCATTCCCCTCCCGCCTTGCCGCCCGCGGCCCCATCGTGCACACTGGCCCAACGAGCCAGGCGGTGCCGGTGAACCCGGCGGAGTCGCGGCGAGCAAGGATGATTGTCTATGCAGCCCACCGCCCCCACCGCCCCACCGCCCGCCGACCTCGTTCCCGTCCGCCGCGCGCTGCTGAGCGTGTCGGACAAGACCGGCCTCGCCGACTTCGCCCGCGCCTTGGTCGACGAGTTCGGCGTCGAGCTCATCAGCACCGGCGGCACCGCCAAGTTCCTGCGCGACAACGGCTTAGCCGTCACCGACGTCGCCGACCTCACCGGCTTCCCGGAGATGATGGACGGCCGCGTGAAGACGCTGCACCCCGCCGTCCACGGCGCCCTGCTCGGCCGCCTGCCGCAGGACGCGGCGGTGATGGCCGAGCACGGCATCGGCCCGATCGACCTGGTCTGCGTGAACCTCTACCCGTTCGAGGCGACCGTCGCACGGGAAGGGGCCAGCTATGAAGAAGCCATTGAGAACATCGACATCGGCGGCCCGGCGATGATCCGGTCGGCGGCGAAGAATCACGCGCGGGTGGCGGTGGTGGTCGATCCAGAGCGATATCCGCAAGTGCTGGACGACCTCCGGTCGAACGCCGGCGCGACCAGTCGGCACAGGCGGGCGGTCCTCGCGGCCGTCGCGTTCGGTCGTAGCAGCGGATACGACGCGCACATCTGGATTTACCTTAATGATTCGTTGCGGGATTCGTCGGGCCACTCCGAGGCCGAGGACGGCGGATCGTGCGAAGTCGACGCGGCGTCGGTTGGCGATTCGGACCTGTGGCTCACCAACCTCGTCAAGCGGCAAGACCTGCGGTACGGCGAGAACCCGCACCAATCCGCCGCCCTTTACGGCTACGCCTTTTCCGCCAGGCGGACCCCGACCGGCTCGTCCATCGCCTTCGCCGAGCAGTCCCACGGCAAGGCGTTGAGCTACATCAACCTTCTCGACGCCGACGCGGCGCTCAAGTGCGTCAGCGAGTTCGACGCGGACGAAACGGCAGCGGTGGCCGTCGTCAAGCACGCCACGCCCTGCGGCGTGGGGCGCGGCGAATCGCTCCGCGAGGCATTCGAGGCGGCCTATGCCGGCGACCCGCTCGCCGCTTTCGGCGGCATCGTCGCGTCGAATCGGGCCGTTGACGTCGACACGGCGGCGGCGATGGCGGTCGGCACCAAGTTCTTAGAGGTCATTGCCGCCCCATCGTTTGAGCCGGATGCGGTTGTGCTCCTCGCGCAGCGCTGGAAGAACGTCCGCCTGCTGTCGGTCGGCCCGGTCAAAGCGGCGGCACTGGATGACACCGACTATCACGCCGACTCGGTGACTTTCCACCAGATTCTCGGCGGCCTTCTCATCCAGCAGCGCGACCTCGTCGGCGTCGTCGAGTCCGAGTGGAAGGTCGTCAGCCGCCGCCAACCCACGCCCGCCGAGCTCGCGGCCATGAAGTTCAACTGGCTCGTCGCCAAGCACGTCAAGTCCAACGCCGTGGTGATCGGCGGCGAGACGGGCACCTACGGCATCGGCGGCGGGCAGGTCGACCGCGTCGCCGCCGCCCGGCACGCGGTCGAAAAGGCGGGCGAGCGGGCGCGGGGGGCCGTCGCGGCGTCGGACGCCTTTTTCCCCTTCCCCGACGGGCCGGAACTCCTGCTGTCGGCGGGAATTACGGCCATCGTCCAGCCCGGCGGCAGCGTGAAGGACCAGCTCACCATCGACGCCGTAGACGCCGCCGGCGCCGCCATGGTCTTCACCGGCCGCCGGCACTTCCGGCACTGACGCTTGAGAGGCAATCCCTCGGGCTGAAATCTCTGCCGGGTGCCACGGATTGAGGTACGCCTCAACCCGTGGCGAACGATCCTCCGAACCCCAAGACACGGGTAAGCGAGTACGTCAATCCGTGGCACCCCCATCTCCGGCCCGACTGCTTTTTTCCCCGAGAAACGACTTTCACGTTCTAAAAGGTTTGTCATTCCGAGCGAGCGCAGCGACTCGAGGGATCTCGGGCACAAAAGGGTTTGGTAGCACCCGAGATCCCTCGACTCGCTGCGCTCGCTCGGGATGACAGGCGCTTTCGGTATGTCGAAATGCATGCCACTGTAGCGTCACTCTAGTTCATCGATCGCGTGACTCATCTTGCCCGCTATGCCGTCAGGTCATCAAGCGCGGCCACCACGGCGGCGGTTTTGTCGGATAAATCGGGCGTGGCGGGGATCGGGATCACGCGGGGGTGGGCAGACCACAGCCCCGCCAGCAGGCGGCCGCTGGCGAGGGCGCCGGCGGCGTCCTCGAAGCGGACGGCGTTGCTGGCCGGGCCGTCGTAGAGGCCCAGGGCGGCGGCGGACTCGAGCAGCAGCACCGCGTCGTAGCGGGCGAGTTCGGCCTCGGCCGACGTGCCGAGGTCGGCCCAGTAGGCGGCGGGGCCGTCGGGCCAGTAGGCCGCGCCGTCCACCGTGCCGCGGTCCAGCAGCAGCACCTTGCCGGGGTGCTCGGCGGCGAGGCGGTCCTCCTGGTCGCGCTGCAGGCGGTAGATGCGGCGCTGCACGTCGCGGCGGCCGAGGTCGTCGAGGGCCGTCCAGTGCGTCCGCAAGATCGCGTAGACCTGAGTCGCAGCCTCGGGCACGAGGGCGAAGTGATCGGGCTGGGCCGACGCGACGGCGGCGGCCACCACCGACTTGCCCGCGCCGGGGCCGCCGGTCAGCACGATCCGCCTGGGCCCCTTGTCGAGCGTGCCCATCAGTTGCCCAGTTCGTCGAGGGCGGCCTTGGCGCGCGTGGCGGCCTCGGTGTCGGGGCACTCCGCCAGCAGTTGGCGATATTTCTCGCGGGCGCGGTCGGCGTTGCCGGCGCGGCGGTACATGTCGCCGACGCTCAGCAAACCGGCGGCGCGGGCCTCTTGACGATTGGCGGCGTGGGCGGCGAGGAAGGCGGGGTCGGCGTCGTAGGCGGCGATCATCCGCCGCGCCTCGGCGCCGGCCGCGGTGGCGGGGTAGAGGCCGGCCAATTTCTTGAGGCGGTCGTAGGCCAAATCCTTCCGCCCGGCGTCGCGGGCGTCGCGGCAGTCGTCGAGCAGGGCGGCGGCGGCGCGGGCGTCGACGGCCTCGGCTTCGGCCTTGGCCGCGGCGGCCTTGACGGCGGGGTCGGCGTCGAGCGCGTCCAGCCGGGCGGCGGCCGACAGGCCCGCGGGCGTGCCGGCGAAGGTGTCAGCCAACTGCGACAGCCGGCGGCGGGCGAGGTCGTAATTCCCCGCCGCCGCCAGCGCCTCGGCCTGCGCCCGGCCGTCGGCGGCGGCGTCGGCCAGCCGGCGGCGGACGCTCATCAGCCGCGGCCCCAGCGCCGCGTCGGCGTCGGCGGCGGGGGGCAGCGGGGCGACCTCGCGGACGGCGGCGGCGTAGTCGAACCGGCCCGCCGCCGCCTCCGCCCGGTCCACCGCCGCCGGCCAGTCGGCGGCCCCCAGCGCCGGGCGGGAGGCGGGCGAATCGGTCGGCGAACCGGTCGGCGCGTCGGTCCCGGCCGCGCCTCCCGCGCCTCCCGCGCCGCCGGCGGCTTCGGCGGGCTTGGGCGGGGCGTTGGGGTCGGGCGGGTTGACGGCGGCCTCCACGGCGTCGGCCAGCCCCTTCGGCGGGCCGATCCAGACGATCTTCAGGTCCGGGTCGAGCAGGAATACGCACGGCGTGCTCTTGACCTCCCAATTCTTCACGTTCGGGGCCGAGCCGCCCTTGGGGTTATAGTCCACCGGCCAGTCCATGCGGGGGCGGACGCGGGTGGTGAGGTCGCGGAGGTTTTTTTGGTCGATCGCCTCGTCGATCGAGACGAACGCGAGGCGGGCCTTGCTGTCGCGCTTGCGGTAGGTGTCGCGGACGGCGAGCAGCGCGTCGATGTCCTTGAGCGCGCCTTGGTAGAGGGCATTGGTGAAGAAGTGGACGACGACGTAGCCCCGTCCGCGGGCGGAGCGGAGGTCGATGGAGGCGTTGGGCACGTCCCACTGCGTGATGATCAGGCGGGGCGCCTCCTCGCCGACGTGCAGGCCGGTGGCGGAGTAGCCCTTGGGGGCCGGGGCGACTTTGGGGGTATCGGGGGGTTTCGCGGCGGGCGGTTGGGCGGGCGGTTGGGCGGGCGTTTCCGGCGGCGGCTCGGCGGCCTTTTCGGGCGGGGCCATCGGCGCGGCGGGCGGATCGGCCGGCGGCGTCGGCGGCGCGGTCGGCTGCGGGACCGGCTGTTGGATCGGCGGCGGCGCGGGCTTCTGGGGCGGGACTGCCGGCGGCATGACCGGCGGCGCGACCGGCTTGGCGGGGGCGGCGGGGCGGGTGGCCGGGGCGGGGTCGAACAGGCCGCGCCCCTGGGCGGCGGCGGGGCGGGCCGACGCGAGCGTGGCGACGGCCACCGCCAGCACGGCGGCCGCGGCGCGGCGGTTCATCGGCGGGCGCGGGCGGCGCGTCATCACTTGTGGCGTGGGCATAACGATTCCCCTGTCGGGCGCGGCCTCTTTCAACTCCGGGCGAGGTGGTCGGCCGACTGTAAAGCCCGGCGGCCTCGGAATCAAGGGCCGCCCACACGCCGGCCTACACGCCCGCCGCCACCGGTTCCACCTGCTCCGCCGGCTGCTCGGGTCGCGTCGTGCCCCGCCGCGCGTGGTCCCGCGCCGCGGCGATCAGGCCCAAAAACAGCGGCGAAGGGCTCAGCGGCCGGCTGGTTAGTTCCGGGTGCGCCTGCGTGCCGACGAAGAACGGGTGGCCCCCCTCGCCGGTGCGCGGCAGTTCGAGCACCTGCATGATCGGCTGCCGCGGGTGCCGGCCGCTGAAGATCAGGCCGTGCTTTTCGAGCGTGGGGACGTACTTCGGGTCGACCTCGTAGCGGTGGCGGAAGCGCAGCCGCACGCGCCGCGCGCCGCCGAACAATTCGGCGGCGAAGGTGCCGGGCTCGATCTCCACGTCCTGCGCCCCCAGCCGCATGTTGCCGCCGAGGCCCTTGATCTTTTTTTGCTCCGGCAGGACGCTGATGACCGGCTCGGGGCAGTCGGGCACGAACTCGGTGCTGCACGCCTCGGCGATGCCGCAGACGTTCCGCGCGTGTTCCAGCACGGCCATCTGGAAGCCGAGGCACAGGCCGAGGTAGGGCACCCTGTTCTCGCGCGCGAACTTGACGCACGCCACCTTCCCCTCGGTGCCGCGGACGCCGAAGCCGCCGGGCACAATGATGCCGTGGACCCCGCCGAGTCGGCGGGCGACGGTCTCGTCGGTGATGCTGGTCGAGTCGATCCACCGCACGTTCACCCCCACACCCAGGCGGATGCTGCAGTGCTCGATGGCCTTGATGATGCTGGCGTAGGCGTCGCGCAGGGCGGTGTATTTCCCCGTGACGGCGACCGTGACCTCGCCGTTATCGCACCGGCCGATGCCCCCAACGAAGCCGTGCCACTGCTCGCGGGCGGCGTCCTCGGCGCGCTGGTCGACGCGCTCGTGCAAATCGAGCAGCGTGAGCACCTCGCGGTCCATGCCGGCGTCGCGCAATGCTTCAGGAACCAGGTAAATGCTCTCCAGATCGTGCATGGAAAAGACGCGGCGCATCGGCACGTTCGTGTACATGCTGATCTTCTGCCGCACCTTTTCCGCCACCGGGCTGGCGGCGCGGCAGGCGACGATGTCGGGCATGATGCCGACCTCCATCAGCCGCTTGATCCCGAGCTGGGCGGCCTTGCTCTTCTGCTCGCCGAGGGTGTTGGGCTCCAGAATGTACGTCAGCGCGACGAAGCAAACGCTCCCCTCCCCCTCCTCATAAGCGAGCTGCCGACAGGCCTCCAGGTAGAACGAGTTTTCATAGTCGCCGACGGTGCCGCCGACCTCGACGAACACCACGTCGGCATCATTGGAGTGGGCCAGGTTCCGCAGCTTCATCTTGATCTCGCCGACGACGTGCGGGATGACCTGCACGTCGCGCCCGAGGTAGCCCCCCTCGCGCTCCTTCTTCAACACTTCACTGAGGATCTGCCCGTTGGTCGTAAAATTGGCGCCGGACAGGTTTTGGTCGAGCATGCGCTCGTAGGTGCCCAAATCCATGTCGGTCTCCTTGCCGTCCTCCAGCACGAAGACCTCGCCGTGGCGGTAGGGGTTGAGGGTGCCGCTGTCGATGTTGAGGTAGCCCTCCATCTTGATCGGCGCGACGCGCAACGTCTTGTCCTTCAGCAACTTGGCGAGGCTGGCGGCGAAGATGCCCTTGCCCAGCCCGCTCATGACGGTGCCGACGACGACGACGTACTTGTGCCGCCCCTTGCGGTAGCCCGGCGGCATGGGGGTGTAGAACTCGGTGTCGTCGGTCGATTGGCCGACGCTGGCGAGGAGGTGTTCGGTGGACATGGGTCGTCAGTCGCCAGTCGCCGGTCGTCAGTCGCCAGTGAAAAGAACTTCTTCACTGGCGACTGATGACTGTCGACTGGCGACTCCTTTCAACGAAAGCTTTATATTGATGAAGCGTATCTATGCCGTGATGCGCGTGCGCCACCCGTATCACCCCGATCGACGCCCCGTGTTCCAGCGCCCGCAGTTGTTCGAGCTTTTCTATCGATTCCAGCGGCGTCGGGGGCCACCCGGCGAACCGCAGCAAAAAGTCGCGGCGGTAGGCGTAAATCCCCAGGTGCAGATGATATTCCCTCGCCGGCCTGCCGTCGCGGGGGTGGGGGATCGGGGCGCGGGAGAAGTAGAGTGCCCGGCCGTCGAGGGCGGTCACGACCTTCACCAAGTTCGTATCGGCCGGGTCGGCGTCGGCCGGGTAGGGGGCGGCGGCGGTCGCCATGTCGTCCTCCGTCTCAGCCAGCCGGCGGACGAGGGCGTCGATCACCGCCGGGTCGATCTCCGGCTCGTCCGCCTGCACGTTCACGACGATTTGCTCGGGTCGGCCCGCCATCACCTCCGCCACGCGGTCGGTGCCGCTGGGGTGGGTCGGGGCGGTCATCGCGACGGTGGTGCCGAACGGCCGAAGGGCGTCGGCCACCCGCTCGCTGTCGGTCGCCACCACCACCTCCGCGACCGACTTCGCCCGCCGCGCACGGTCCACAACGTGCTGCACCATCGGCCGGCCGGTGTCGGCGGCCAGCACCTTTTCGGCGAAGCGGGTCGAGCCGATCCGCGCGGGAATCACGACGACGGCGGTGGGGGAGGAATCGGTCACGCCGTGGGGCGACGCTAAGGGAAGGTTCGGAAAAGGTCAACGCGCGGGCAAGGGTGCGCCAGATTCCGCCGGCGTTAAATCACCCTGAAATCCCGCCCCTTCGGGTCGGCGGTGGCGATGACCAGGACCGACAGGCTCGCCGGCCGCGCGACGCGGAGGACGCGGCCGAGGGCGCGGAGGGTGGCGCCGGTGGTCATCACGTCGTCGATTAGCACGAGGTGCCGGCCCGTCAGGCCGCGGGCGTCCTTGAGCTTGAATGCGTTTTTGACGTTCCGGGCCCGCGCCGCGCGGGAGAGTTGGCCGCTCTGCGGGGCGGTCCGCCGCACGCGGTCGGCCGGGCGGAGCAGCGGGATGCCGCGCGATTTGCCCAGCCGCCGGGCGAGCACCTCGGCCTGGTTGTAGCCCCGCGCCACCTGCCGCAGCGGGTGCAGCGGCACGGGCACCAGCGCGTCGGTTCCGGCGAGTAGTGCCGCGACGCGGTCCAGCCCCAGCAGCCGGTCGGCGAGGGTTTCGGCCAGCGGCCAGCGGCCGGCGAACTTCAGGCCGTGGACCATGTGCCGCAGCGGGTCGGCGAAGCTGCCGAGGCGGACGACGCCGGCGAACGGCCGGATGCCCCGGCCGTCGCACCGCGGGCAGGGGTGGCCGACGCGGGCGATCGGCGACGCGCACATCGGGCACGCCGGCGCGGCCTCGAGCGTGGCGAGCTCGTTCAGGCAGGCGGCGCACAGCACGTCGCGGCCGTCGGGCGTGAGGGCGGCGCAGGCGGCGCAGGTGCCGGGGTAGCAGAGGTCGATCAGGTCGCGCGCCGACCGCCGGAGGACGGACGCGACGGGGGTGACGGGGATGGCGCGCGCGAGGAAGTTCACGGGGGCGTAAGATAATGGAAAGGCGCGGGTGAGCAAGAAGCCCCGCATTCAGCCGCTTGCGGCTTCGCATGATATCTGTTGTTTGCGAAGCCGCAAGCGGCTAACTCTTCCCATCCCGGCCGGCCGCCCACGCGATGCCGCCCAGCAGGTGCTTCAGAAACAGCGGCTCGGCGTAGCTTTCCTTCGTGTGCCCCAGCGCCGTGTAGAACGCCCGGCCGCCGCCGAAGTCGTGGCACCACGCGACGGGGTGATCGCCCATCTTCCCGCCGTCGTAGGTGGCCTCGTCGACCGACAGCAGCACCCGCACGTCGGCCCGAGGGTTGGCGCGGAAGTTGTACCACTCGTCGGTCCGCCCCCACTTCGCCGGAAGGTCGGCGGTGGCGGGGTGGCCGGCATCCTCCACCGTCACGGTCGCTTTCTGGATCGCCGGGTGGCTGGCGAACTGCGCGCCGACCAACTTCGCGTACCACGGCCAGCCGTACTCGGTGTCCGACGCGCTGTGGACGCCGACGAACCCGCCGCCGGCCTTGATGTACCGCTCGAACGCCGCCTGCTGATCGTCGGTCAGGACGTCGCCGGTGGTGTTGAGGAAGAGGACGGCCGCGTAGGGCTTGAGCGTCGCGTCGGCGAAGGTGGCGGCGTCCTCGGTGGCGTCGACGCCGAAGCCGTGCTGCTCGCCCAAGGCGCGGACGGCGGCGATTCCGGCGGGAATCGAGTCGTGCCGGAAGCCGGCGGTTTTGGAGAAGATTAGCACGCGGTACGCCGCCGGAGCGGTGGTGGGCCGGGTGCTAGGCGCGGGGTCCGGCGCGGCGGCGAGGGAGGACAGAATCAGCACGGCTACCACGGCGGCCGGCAGCAGGGTGGGAAGGGTCATGGCAAGCCTCCGGTGGGCCGAACTATTCCGCAACGCGCTGCGGCCGTCGTGCGATATGTCGCGGCGGGTCTGGCGGATCGGGCGTTGATCGTTCACCGATACATTATACAATGGTTTGTCCGACCCACCAGGAGCCGCAATGCCCGCCGACGTTCCGCCGAAACCCCCAACCGCGTCCGAAGCCGCCTGCGAGCCCGCCATGTGCGCCGCGTCCGGCGGCTGCCCGCGCGGGGCGACGCCGGGAAATTGCCCGCTGAACCAACTCGGCATCGGCTGCCGCGGCAGCGTCGTCAGCGTCGGGGGCGACCAAGACCTGCGCCGCCGGCTGCTGGAGATGGGCTTCTGCCGCGGCACCACCGTCGAGGTCGTCCGCCGCTCGCCCTTCGGCGACCCGATCGAGTTCCTGCTGCGCGGCTACCACCTCTCCCTCCGCGGCGAGCAGGCAAAGTTCGTGGAGGTGGCGGTCGGGTAGCGGGACGTGGGTAGCGGGACGTGGGTAGCGGGTAGCGGGTAGCGGGGGGAGAAAGAAAGTTCCTGAAACCTCGGCTTTCCCCCATCCCCCGCTACCCACTACCCACCACCCGCTACTATCCGCCATGCCCGCCGCCCCCTCCACGCTCGCGCTGCCGACGATCAAGCCGTTAGTGGTCGCGCTAGCGGGCAACCCCAACTCCGGCAAGACCACGATCTTCAATGCCCTCACGGGGATGCGGCAGAAGGTCGGCAACTACCCCGGCATCACCGTCGCCAAAAAGACCGGCCGGTGCCGGCTGCCGAGCGGGCGCGAGGCGTCGGTGATCGATTTGCCGGGCACCTACAGCCTGGTCAGCCGCTCGCCGGACGAGCGGGTGGCGATGGAGGTGCTGCGCGGGTTGCGGCTCGACACGCCGACGCCGGACGTGGTGATCGTGGTGGTCGACGCCAGCAACCTGCCGCGCAACCTCTACCTGGTCAGCCAGTTAGTGGAATTGGGCCGGCCGATGGTGGTCGCGCTGAACATGACGGACATCGCCGATCGGCGGGGCAGGCCGGTGTCGGCCGAGGGGCTGAGCCGGGCGCTGGGGGGCGTGCCGGTGATCCCGATGGTCGGGACGAAGAAGCGGGGCGTGGAGGAGCTCAAGGCCGCCATTGCCGAGGGGCGTGTCGCGCCGGAGCCGGACTGGCCGTTCCCGGATGCGATGCGGCGGGAGATGGCGACGGTTTCGGACGTGCTGCGCCAGATCGGCGCGATGCGGCTGCCGGGCGTCGCCAGGACGCCCAATCTTAGCGAGGCCGCGAGCGGCCAACCCGTCGCGCCGGACGAGCGCGGCGAATCCGACCGCGCCCGCGCCCTCGCCGAGCGGCTGCTGGTCGGAGACCGGCGGGAGGAACTGGCCGACCTCGCCGCGTCCGAACCCCTTGCCGCCACGCTACTTGGTGCCAATCAGCGGTTGGCCGCCGCCGACGTCGACCCGATGCAGGCGGACGTCGAGGCCCACTACGGCTGGATCGAATCCGTCGTGGAACAGGCGGCGGGTAGCGGGAAGCGGGAAGCGGGGGAGGGCCGGACGCCAGTTTTGGAGTATTCGCCGGGCCTCACGCTCACCCAAAAAGCGGATAAAATCCTCGTCCACAAGGTCTGGGGCCTGCTCGCGTTCGTCGCCATCATGGGCACGCTGTTCGTCTCGCTCTTCTGGCTGGCCGACCCGCTGATGGGGGGCATTCAGGACGGTGTGACGTGGCTCGGCGGCCTCGTGACCAACCTCCTGCCGCCGGGGCCGATCCACGATTTGTGGGCCGACGGCATCGTCGCGGGCGTCGGGGCGGTGGTCGTCTTCATCCCGCAGATCGCCATCCTCTTCGCGTTCCTAAGCATCCTGGAGGACAGTGGTTATCTCGCCCGTGCCGCCTTTTTGCTCGACCGACTGTTGAGCAAGGTCGGTTTGCACGGCAAGAGTTTCATCCCGCTGCTGAGCAGCTTCGCGTGCGCGATTCCCGGCATCATGGCCGCCCGCACGATCGAGACGCGGCGGGACCGGCTGATGACGATCTTCGTCGCGCCGTTCATGTCGTGCAGCGCGCGGCTGCCGGTCTACACGCTGCTGATCGCCGCCTTCTTCGCCGGCTACGGCGCGTGGGCGCAGGCGGGCATGATGCTGGGCCTGTACGCCATCGGCATCCTCGCGGCGGCGGGCACCGCGTGGGCCTTCAACCTCGCCGGCCGCCGCGGCCCCGCGTCGGCGTTCATCCTCGAAATGCCCGCGTACAAGGTGCCGCAGCTCGGCCAAGTCCTCCGGCACACGTGGACCAACACCGCCGAGTTCATCACCAAGGCCGGCACGACGATCTTTGTGCTGAGCGTGATCCTGTGGGCTTTGACGTATTACCCACGCCTGCCGGGCATTGACAACGGGGTCGCTCACCAACGGGAACTGGTAGAGGAATTGGCATTAGCTCATCAGCTCGCGGCGAAGTCAGTGGACTCTGCTGCCGAACTGCATCCTGCTATCGTCGGCGGTCAGCATTACCGCGACGCTCACGCCCGGAGTGATCGAGCCACGGCGATATTTGAAGACAAGAGCCTAGACATCAACGAGAAGGAGAGAATGCTCTGGGCAATGATGAACTCGACTTATCAGCCGAATACTGGACCGGACTTCACGGCGTTCTTTGAGAAGAACGTCGGCCAGCAACTTGCTGGTCAGCAGCTCGCCTACTCCCTCGCCGGCCGCTTTGGCCATCTGATTGAACCGGCCATCCAGCCGCTCGGCTACGACTGGAAGATGGGCGTCGGCCTCGTCGGGGCGTTCGCGGCGCGCGAGGTCTTCGTCAGCACGATGGGCATCGTCTACAGCGCCGGCAACGCCGACGAGGACGCCCAGCCGCTGACCGCCGCGATGCGGGCCGACCGCTACGCCGACGGCCGGCCGGTCTGGACGCCGGCCGTGGCGGTGAGCCTGCTGGTCTGGTTCGTCCTGGCGATGCAGTGCATGAGCACGCTGGCGGTCGTCCGCCGCGAGACGGGCACGTGGAAGTGGCCGGTGTTCATGCTGCTCTACATGAACGCGCTGGCCTATGTGGTGGCGTTGGGGGTTTACCAGGTGGCGAGCCGAATGGGGTGAGTCTGCCGTAATAGCCGGAGGCGGAAGCCCCGGTTCATTTGGCGAAAAACGCAGAACCGGGGCTTCCGCCTCCGGCTATGATAGGAGAACCGTGTCCCTCCTCCTCCAAAACATCATCGTCCTGACCGCCGTCGCGGCGTGCGTCGGCTACGCGGGGTTCCAGATGGTCGGCACCCTCTTCGGGCGCAAGGGGAAGATGGGATCGTGCTGCGCAAAGGGCTGCCCGACCGACCCGAAGCCGGCCGGCGGGGCGGAACGCATCGTCTTCCTCCCGTCCGACGCCCTCCGCGTGCGGCGGGCGGCGAAGAAGTAGGCGGCGCGATCGTGGAACGGGCGTCCCGCCCGGATTCGGTTGGATCCGGTCGGAAAGAATCCGGGCGGGACGCCCGTTCCACTCAATGGTGCAGCGGCACCGGCCGGGGTGGGCGGTGGCTGGGCATCGGGGCCGACCCCTCCGCCCGCCTGACGCGGACCGCGCGGTAGCCCTTGGGGCCGCGCTCGACCTCGTACTCTACGCTCTCGCCGTCGGTGAGGGTCTTGAAGCCGGTCCCCTCGATCACCGTGTGGTGGACGAACACGTCCTTCCCGTCGGTGCCGGCGGTGATGAAGCCGAAGCCCTTCTGGTCGTTAAACCACTTGACGGTGCCGGTCTGCACCGCGCCGCCGGCCGGGTGCAGGGCATTGCCCGGCGACGGCTCATCGCCGTAATCCAGGCCGGCGGGATAGGACGAATCGTGCGACTCATGGGGCGAGGGGGCAGTTTCGACGGACATGGCGATCTCCGGTAGCGGGGGCCGGGCGGTGAGGTGATGAGCCGGTCGGCGACGGTGCCCCGGCGCGCGACGAACGACCAACGGGCGCGTCAACGGGTGGGCGATTGCCAGCGACAGATGCGCGGGCGAATTGGCGTGCCGACGGATCAGGCGAAACAGCGGCCGGACATGGCTTCCCCGAAACACTTGGGCACCGTCCACGCACGAGACGTGCGGACACGAGGTGGTTCACGCCACGGCACCCGGAGGCGTGAACGTGCCATGCTACCGCCCTCGCCGCAGAACGCAAGCCCCAATCACGGCCGGGCCACAAATTTTTGCATCCGGCCGGCCCGGCCTGCTGGGCCGCGACAGCCCGCCGCAGTCCGCCACGTTTTCGCACCGCCGCGACGACTTATGCACATTGCCGCCACGCGATTCCCTGCCGACCGAAATTATTGCGACGCATCCCCACCCGCCCGACGCGCGACCGTTCGGCGGCAAGCAAAACCGGCCACGCCCGGTAATCGGCCGTAAACTGGATCGGCCGCGCCGTTTATGGCGAATGTGCGGCCGACCGGCGGTCCGCCGCCGACCACCCTAAGCGGCCGTCTATCGACCGCCGCCATCGGCCCGGCCAGCCCGCGCCGCGCCCGGCGTAATTTGTGAACAAGTTATCCACACCGAAATGGATCAACTGCCTGAGCCACTTAACGCCCCCGGTTGATTTCCCCCCACCTTTCCCGATGCTCTTCCGACCGCCCACTGCCCACTGCCGACCGCCCACTCCCAAATGAACCTCCTCGACGTCTCCAAGCTCGTCAAGACCTACAACGGCCGCACCGTCGTCGACGAGGTCAGCTTCGCCCTCGCCCAGCAGGAGATCGTCGGCCTGCTCGGCCGCAACGGGGCGGGCAAGACCACCACCTTCCGCATGATCCTCGGCATGGTCACGCCCGACCGAGGCTCGGTCGGCTTCGACGCCCGCGACGTCACGCGCCTCCCCATGTACCGCCGCGCCCGCCTCGGCATCGGCTACCTCAGCCAGGAGCAGAGCATCTTCCGCCAGCTCACCGTCCGCCAGAACCTCATGGCGATCCTCGACACCCTCAAGATCCGCCGCCCCGAACGCAACCGCCGCGCCGACCACCTGCTGGCGCAGTTCGGCCTCACCCACGTCCAGAAGCAGAAGGCCACCCTTTGCAGCGGCGGCGAGAAGCGCAAGCTCGAGATCGCCCGCGCCCTCGTCACCTCGCCGAAACTGATCCTGCTCGACGAGCCGTTCAGCGCGGTCGACCCCATCGCGGTCGAGGAATTGCAGGTCGAGGTCCGCCGCCTGAAGGAGGAGTTCGGCAAGAGCGTGCTGATCACCGACCACAACGTCGCCCAGACGCTGCGGGTGTGCGACCGCGCCCTGATCATCGACAGCGGCCGGGTGTTTGCCGAGGGGCCGCCGCGGCAGATCATCAACGACCCGGCGGTGCGGTCGGCCTACCTCGGGAACACCTTCCGGGGCGACGAGTTCGACTGAGCCGGCGTCGGGCGCGAGATTTTTCGGCCGGAAAATTCGCGCTGTCCGACCCGGCCCGATGCGCTACAGTTGTGCAACCTTTCGCCGCCGGGCGAATTGGGAGGACTGTACCTTTAGGCCGCCCGTGGCCCGCCCCGGATTTTTCGGAGACTTGATGACCCGACGCCGCACCCCCCTGACTCTCGCCGCCGCCTGCGCGCTGGCCCTCGCCACCGCCGCCCCGTCGTTCGCCCAGACCACCAAGCCCGCCGGCTCGGAGTCAGCCGACATGGGAGCCAGCACGATGCCGAGCACGATGCCGGCCGCCGGGGCCGACTCGATGCCCGGCTCCATGCCCGCCACCGCGCCGGCGATGTCGCCGGAGGTCAAAAAGCTCGTCGACCAGATGGCGACGGCCTACGGCGACCTGAAGAGCCTCAAGCTCGCCGGCACCATTGTCGCCGACTTCCAGGCCGCCGGCCAGACCCGCACCAGCGAGATCAAGTTCACCGGCGCGTTCAAGGCCCCGGCCGAGTTCCGCCACGAGGCGCCCGACCAGCTCACCGTCGTCAGCAACGGCACCGACCTGTACCTGTACGACGTCAAGGCCAACCGCTACCTGAAAATGGCCGCCCCGTCGCAGAAACTGCCCGTCACCCAACTCCCCCCGCCCCTGCCCAACCTGCTGCAGCAGCAGAACGTCTCGCTGCTGCTGGCGCTGGTGAAGGAGCCGGCGGCCTACCTCACCGCCGACGGCGTGGCGGTCTCGGCCGCCCCCGACGAGCAGATCGACGGCAAGGCCTTCCCCACCCTCGCCCTCAAGGGCCAGGGGTCGGACGTGAAGATCGCCCTCGACCCCGACACCCACCTCGTCCGGCGGATGACCGTCGACCTCGAGGGCGTGATGAAGCAGCAGGGCATCCCCGACGTTAAAAAGGCGCTGGTGACGATGGACTACACCGCCAGCCAGCCCGGCGCGGACGTGGCCGACGCCGCCTTCACCTTCACGCCCCCGGCCGGCGCGACCGAACTCAAGCCCCAGCCGATGGGCCCCGGCGGCCCGAACAACGCCGACGGCGGCCCGGTCGGTCCGGTAGCGCCGGATTCCCCCGACGCCCCCGACGCCCCCGACGCCCCCGACGCCCCCGATGCTGCCCCGGCCCCCGGCACCCAGCCGGCCATGCCGATCCGGTGAGCATCCGGCGCCCCTGCCGCGCTTGATCGCACAGCGGCCGGACGCCACCCCACGGCGTCCGGCCGCTTCGATTTTCCGGTCCAGCCCGCCGCCCGTTCAAGGCCACCTGCAGGAGATCACATGAAGCGCACGACATCCGCCGCCCTCGCCGCCGCCCTCGCCGCAGGGTCGCTCGCCCTGTTTGCCCACGCCCAAACCACCAAGCCCTCGGCCGATGCCTCGCCCGCCACCCGGCCGGCGGCGGACGAGGTTAATCCGGCCGCCGCCGCGCTGGTCGGAAAGCCCGCGCCCGATTTCACGCTGCAAACCCTTGACGGCAAGGCGGTTAAGCTCTCGGACCTGAAGGGCAGCGTGGTAGTTCTCGACTTCTGGGCCCTCTGGTGCCTGCCGTGCCGGGCGGGGCTGCCGCACCTCGACGCCGCCTATCAGGCGTCTAAGGCCGACGGCGTGAGGGCGTTCGCCGTCAACCTCGGCGATGCCCGCGCCAAGGCGCAGCGGTTCGTCGACCAGACCAAACTCGGCGTGCCGGTCCTGCTCGATGCCGACTCCGCCGTCGGCGCGCTTTACGGCGCGCCACCCATCCCGCTCACCATCATCGTCGCCAAGGACGGCACCGTCCGGCAGGTGGAGACCAGCGGCTTCGACAGCGAGCACCCCGACGCGATTGCCGGCCACATCGCCGCCGCCCTGGGCAAGTGACCAGTCGGCCATTTTGACGTAACGACTCGCGAAGCGGCCGAATGCCCCAGGGCGTCCGGCCGTTTGCGTGCATCTTTCAATTGTGCGGCGCAAGTCGACCGCGTTCAAGGCCGATGAGAGGGGTGAACTGCCCCTCGGCCCCCGGACCCCGCCGCGCATGAACGACGACCTGATCGACAAGATCAAGCAGTGCCAGACCCTGCCCAGCCTGCCGGCGACGGCGGTGGCGGTGCTGGAGATGGCCCGCGACCCCGATGCCGACGCCGCCGGCATGGCGAAGCTCGTCAGCCAGGATGCCGCCCTCGCCGGCAAGGTGCTGCGGACGGTGAACAGCAGTTTTTACGCCCGCGCCCACGCGGTCGGCACCGTCAGCCAGGCGGTGGTGATGCTCGGGATGCAGTCGGTCCGCACGCTGGTGCTGGGCTTCAGCCTCGTCAACAATTTGCAGGGGGAGAAGAGCCACGGCTTCAAGCACGTCCACTACTGGAAGCGGAGCGTTTACGCCGCCACCGCCGCCCGGATTCTGGCCGGGCGGGTTAAGCTGGTGCAGGTCGAGGAGGCCTTCCTCGCCAGCCTGCTGAAGGACATCGGCATGTTGGTCTTCGACCAGGTGCTGGGCGAGAAGTACGGCGCGCTGTACGCCGAGGCGTCGAGCCACGTCGATCTGGTGGCAAAGGAGCGGGCGGCGTTCGGGATCGACCACGCGGCGGCGGGGGCGGCGCTGGCCGAGTGTTGGAAGTTGCCGCCGGTGCTGGCGGTGCCGATGTCGCACCACCACGATCTGGCCGCCGCCCAGAAGGCCGACCCGGCGGTGATGAGGGTCGCCGAACTCGTGAGCCTCGCCGGGCGGTGCGCCGACGTGTTCACCGACGCCCAGCCCGCCGCCGCCATCGGCGAGGTGCGGGCGCGGTGCAAGGCGCTGTACGACATGGACGAGGCGGCGGCCGACGCGCTGCTGGAGGAGGTCGGCGCGAAGGTCAAGGAGACCGCGTCGATGTTCGAGATCAAGGCCGACACCTCCGCCACGTTCGACGCGATCCTGCGGCGGGCGAACGAGGCGCTGGTCGAGCTGACGCTGCAGACCCAGCAGCAGGCCGGGCAGTTGCAGCAGGCCAACCGCGAGCTCGAGCGGAGCTCGCGGACCGACGCCCTGACGGGCCTGGCGAACCGCCGGGCGTTCGACGAGTTTCTGGCCGAATCCCTGGAGGCGGCCCGGCGGGACGGGGTGGCGGTCGCGCTGCTGTTGGTCGACGTGGACAAGTTCAAGGCCGTCAACGACCGCCACGGCCACCAAGTGGGCGATGACGTGCTGCGCTACCTCGGCAAGCTGCTGCGGGGGAGCGTGCGGGAGAGCGACCTCGCCTGCCGGTACGGCGGGGAGGAGTTGATGCTGGTGCTGCGCGACACGCCGCGTCAAGCCGCCGCCGACCGGGCCGACCGGCTGCGCCGCGCGATCGCGGCCAGACGGGTGCCGGCGGGGGGAATCAACCTGCCGATCACGGTGAGCATCGGCGTGGCGATCTACGAGCCGCCGGCCAGCCCGCTGGGGCACCCGACCCACCTGATCCGCGCCGCCGACTTGGCCGTCTACGCCGCAAAGTCCGGCGGGCGGAACTGCGTGAAGGTGTTCACGCTGCCGACCCAGAAACGGGCGGCGTGATTCGCGGGTCTCGCCGCATCTGCCGGTCCTGCCAGCGGGAGAGCAGGGCCAGGCCCACAATCGCGCCGAGCAGGGCCATCGCCATGTCCTTTTGCGCGTCCCAGACGTCGCCTTGGCTGCCGAGGAAGTCGTCGGCCCGTTGGCCGCCGAACCGAACGGCGTACTGCCACTCGAAGAGCTCGTAGAACGCGCTGACCGCCAACGCCACGCAGCCGCAGACGAACGCGAGCCAGATGCGCTGTTGAAGCCCCGTCCGCCGGCGGAGGAGCTCGCGGGCGGCCATCGCGGGGATCACGCCCTGGAAGAAGTGGCCGAAGCGGTCGAAGTGGTTCCGCGATAACCCGAAGGCGTCGCGGGCCCAGTTGCCGATCGGCACGTTCGCATAGGTCCAGTGGCCGCCGATCATCAGGATCAGGGCAAAGCCCCAGATGAGCGAGTAGGTGAGCGTCGTGAAGCGGAACCGGCGGTAGGTGGCGAGCAGGACCACGCCGCCGACGACGGCCGGGAACGTCTCCGCCACCCAATTCACCCGGCCCGCCGGCGCGATGCCGGACCAGACCAGCACCGCGACGGCGGAGAGGAGCAGGGCGAGGTGGATGCGTGTGAGATTCATGGGGAAACGGG
The DNA here is from genome assembly GCA_965260985.1 of Tepidisphaeraceae bacterium. Classification (GTDB taxonomy): domain Bacteria; phylum Planctomycetota; class Phycisphaerae; order Tepidisphaerales; family Tepidisphaeraceae; genus CBDHCE01. The sequence goes on from CBDHCE010000025.1 coordinate 23,570, forward strand.
TTCTCCGTGGAACGCAGCCCACTTGAACATCTAAAAAGCCGACTCAGACGCCGGCTTGTAAACTCCTCCACTGACAACTGACAACTGACAACTGACAACTGACAATTGACAACGCAACCAGCCCCGGCTTCCTTTCGAAAGCCGGGGCCGGTTGGCGTTGGGTCGAGGACGGACCGTTAAGCGGTCGCGGCCTTGCGGCGGCGGATCGCGCCGAGGCCGCCGACGAGGGCGAGGGTGCCGAGGCCGGCGAAGGCGGAGTTCGGCAGGGGGATGACCGCCGGGCCGCCGTTGTCGCCGCCGGGGGCGACGGCGGCGAAGAGCAGGCTGGGGGCGAAGCTGAAGTTCAGCCCCGCGTCCGACGCCGAGCCGTCGAACTCGTACTTGAAGGTGTAGGTGCCGCCGGCGAGGGTGCCGGTGAGGGGCTCGCCCGAGGTGTCGCCGATGGCCTGACCGTCGGCGACGGTGAGGGCGACGTCGAGGTCCGGGCCGCCGACCGAGGTCGTCCCGGTCAGGCTGGCCGACCCGCTGCCATTCGTCACCAGCGACGGGCTGCCGCCGTAGGGGAAGAACTGGTAGGTCGTCGGCCCGTCGAGGACGAAGGTGCTCTCCAGCACGGTCTTGACGGTCGAGGTCAGCCCGGTCCCGCCGGTGCTGAACGAGCCGCTGAAGTTCGCGGTCACGCCGTTGTCGCCGAACATCGAGCTCTGGCTGACGCTCGAGGTGCCGGCCGCGCCGCCGGGCAGGCTGATCGAGGCCGAGGCGGTCTTGTCAAAGCCGCCGAAGTCCATCGAAACGCGACGCTCCATGTCGACCATGTCGCCGCCACCGTTTACGGTGGCCTCGACATAGCGCATCTGGGTCAGGTAGGTCGGCCCGGCAAAAGCCGCTCCGGTGAGGGTGAGGCACGCGGCCCCGCCCAGCAAATACATCATCTTGTTCTTCATCATAGTTCCTAGTCTCCCCCGCAGGGTAGTGCCCGCCCGCCGGCGAAACGTCCGCCGACTGGTGCAGGCAGATACTATCTACCCGACGGTTCTTTTCGTGTCAACACTTTAATCCCGGACGACAGGAGAATGCAACTTTTTCGGTTCGTCTCGTCCGCCTGTAACGGTTGTGCCGGCCGGGGCGGCACTTTTCGGCTTCCATCAGGCCGGTGCCGCATATTCCGGCGGCCGACCTGCGATCACGCCCAGCACGTCCTTAACCACCCAACTCATGTTCTCGATGGCCGTCGCGGTCCGCGCGGCCATGTGGGGCGTCAGAATCACGTTTTCTAGGCCTAGCAGCGGGAAGCTCGCAGGCGGCGGCTCCGGGGCATACACATCAAGCGCGGCACCTGACAATCCACCGGATCGCAAAGCATGTGCCACAGCCGATATCTCAAGCACCTCGCCCCGGCTCGTGTTGATCAGCACCGCCGACGGCTTCATTTGCGACAAAATGTCGGCGTCCACCAGGTTGTCATTCTCCGGCCGAGCGTCCACGTGAAGGGATAGAACGTCGCACGCCCGGTAAAGTTCATTGGCCCCCACGGCCTCGGCGGGAAAGTCGATCTTCGACGCCACGTCCAGCACATCGTGGTAAATCACCCGCATCCCGAACCCCAACGCGCCGATCCGCCCGACCCGCGTGCCGACCCGGCCCATGCCGAGGATGCCCAGGGTCAGCTCGTTCAACTGCCGGCCGCGCAGGGTGTCGCGCAGCCGCTTGAACTCTGCGGGCGGGTAGGCCGTCGGGTGGACCGCGCCGCCGAAAGGGGCGAACGGGCGGAGCAGTTGGATCATCAGCGCGAACACGAAATCCCCCACCGCCAGCGTGTTGGCGGCGGGGGTGTAGACCACCTCCACCCCGCGGGCGCGGCAGGCGGGCACGTCGATGTTCTCCAGCCCGACCCCGCCGCGGCCGACCACCTTCAACTTCGGCGCGCCGTCGAGCAGGGCGGGCGTGACCTTCGTGTACGTCCGCACGCACAGCCCGTCGGCGACCTTGAGGTGCCCGGCGAAGTCCGGCGCGTCGAAGCGCACTTCACGCACGTCCGCCCGGTCGCGCAGCCACGCCAGCGGGGCGGGGGCGGACCCTTCGGTCATCACGATCACGGGGCGCGGCTCGGGCATTCGGACGCCATGATAGCCGCGGCCGACGGGGAGGCCAGGGCACCCGAGATTTTCGTGAGCTTGCGAAGCCGCCGGCGGCTAACGGCCGCTTGCGGCTTCGCAAAGGCAATGACCTGAACCATTTACGCCGAGTGCCGGGCGGCCGGATTGAGCGTCCGCGCCTCCTGGTCGAAGTCGACCGACGCCTCGAACCAGCCCGGCACCACCTCGCGGCAGCGGTGGACGCGGCAGGCGATGCTCAGCCGGCGGCCGGCGGGGTCGCGGACCTCCAGCACCGCCCGGCCGCGCTCGGGCAGCGCGCCGCGGACGATAAATCCCGCGGCCCAGCGGCCGGCGTCGCGGAGGTAAACCGCGCTCCGCTCGCACTCCTCGGTCCGCAGCGTGCCGGTCACGCGGTGCTTGAAGCGGGGCAGCTTGCGGCGGTCCATCGGCGGGGGAAACGCGCCGTCGAGCGACTGCACCGCCCGCACCGCCGCGGCGGGCCAGTCCGACGGGCAGTCGGCGGGGAAGTTGATGAGCGAGGGGGGCAGGTCGGTCGTGAGCGTCGGGGCGGTGGGGGTCGCGGTCATGGGAGGTCCTTTCGTTTCGGTGCCACGCAGGAGATAAAATTCGGTGGCAGGATGGGCAAGGAAATCCGAAAAATCCCGCCGCGTCCGGTAATGCGGCCGGGTGCCGGTCGCCGGGATTTTTCTTCCGGCATTCCGGTCCGGCGACCGCGGGGCGTAGGCTTGGGGGTCAGCGAACGCATCAAACGAAAGGAATGAGTGATGGGACGAGACCACCCGAACACCGAGAACGACCAGCCGCCCCAAAGCAGCGGCGACTTCGGCGTGCCGAGCGAGCCCGCCTCGCCGGACCGCAAGTACGCCTCGGAGACCGTCAAGCAGCACTCCAAGGGGGGCTTCCCGAAGCACGCCGGCGAGGCGGGCACGCGCGTGGCGGGCGTCGGGGGCAATGCCTCGGGCCGCGGCAGCAGCAGCGGGGGGGATGTGGACACCGGTGCCGACGCCCTGGCGGGCCTGACCGACCACCACGCCGACCCGGAGCCCGACGCCCCGACCGCCGCCGCCGCGTCGGCCCGCAAGCCGCTGCCGCCCGGTGCCGCCCAGCCCCTCGACGCCGCCGGCGACGTGAACTTCGACGGCAACACCGGCGCGGGCAACGTCAACAACCCGGCCCGCGACGATGACGCCTTCGCCGGAGAGATCACGGCCGAGGAGGCCACGGGGCAGGGGTGATTCGGCCTCTGATTGCGTCTTGCGCGTGGGCACGGACTGCGTGCCACGGGTCTGCTGATTCTTAGACCCGTGCCCACATAATTGCTAAAGCGACACAGTTTTCCCGCCGACCACGCAGGAATTGGAAGTTCTTCAAAAAATTTCAACGACTCACCTTGTCTGTAGTAAGCATTTGCTGTTCTCGACAGATATGAACTCGCACGGACACTCAGATGCCAAACCTCGATGGACTGTTGGAGCGGATTGCCGACGTGATCCGCCGGGACGAACGCTGGGAGGTGATCAGGCGGGCGGGCGACAAGGTTCGCTTCGCGCCCGCCGGCTGGGAGGCCGCGATGCCGAAGTACGGCCGCGCCGGGGGAGGCCGGTCGGCCGGCCAGTGGCTGCACCTGTGGTACGAGGTTCAGGCCAACCGCGGACGGCAGGGTAAGGGGACCGTGCGGTGCTCGCTGGAAATCACCGAGTTCGAGGACGCCGACCTGCGGGACATCACCATCGACGCACTGGAAGAGCAGTTCGTGCTGCGCCACACGCGGGGCAGCGAGACGTCAACTCGCCTGGGGTGGAGCGAACCGGCGCGGCGGGTCATCGAGCAGTGGGACCACCGGGCGGCACCCGACGAGTCGCAGGTTCTCCGGTCGGTTCGCGCGCACCTCGACTGGCTCCACGCGGAGTTCTCGGCCGTCCCGTCCTTCCTGCGGTCAAAGCAGTCGTCGGCCCGCCCCTCCGCGGGGGCGGGCGGCCACGCGACCACCGCGCAGGTCGAGCGCCCCGCCTCACTTCTCGACGAAGGCGGCGGGCCGGCGTCGGCGCTCGGGAAGCGTGCGCTCGACTGCATCCTCAAGGCCGAGCGTCTCGCGCGGGCCGATCCGCCCGACCGCGCCGCGCTCGACGCGCTGGCGCCGGGGCTGCTGGAGCACCACCGGACCGCCGGGGCCGCCGGGCTCATCGTCGCCGCGGGCTGCTTGGAGGCGATTTACTCGGTCTGGACGCGGACGAAGCAGAAGCCGGCCGACACGCTTCGGCCCGTCTGGGGCGTCTTGCAGGGCGTCGCGGATCGCTTCCAGTCCTCCCTCCCCGAGTACCGCACCGACGATGGCGGCAAACCGCTGGAGCCGGCGGACGTCCTCGTGCGGTGGTGGGGGGATGATGACTACTTCGGCTACGCGGAGGACGTGCGCGGCCGGTTGGACCAGTTGCTCGTCGAGACGGTCAGCCAGCTCGCGGCGTCCGGCGACGGCGGCTTTGCCGGCGAGTTCGTCGGCCTGCACAAGTCGATCGTCAGCGAGATGGTCCACGCTGACGGGGCCGTCTCCGCGCCGGAATACGACGCGCTGCAGCGGCACGGGCGGCTGGCGGAGCGGATAGCCGACCGCGTGGCCGAGCTTCGCGGGCTCGACGCCGAGGGCGTCTCGGCGGGCCTCGCCGCGGCCCGGCGGGAGCTGGACGGCCTGATCGGGCTCGACGAGGTGAAGGCCGAGGTCCGCCGGTTCGAGGCGATGCTGGCCGTCGCCGCCCAGCGCCGCTCGGCCGGCCTGCCGCCGGCGCGGCAGTCGCTGCACTTCATCTTCCACGGCAACCCCGGCACCGGCAAGACGACCGTGGCCCGCATCCTCGGGCGGATCCTCAGGGGCTACGGCGTGCTCCGCAGGGGCCACGTCGTGGAGGTCGCACGGCCGGACCTCGTCGCCGCCTACCTCGGCCAGACGGCAATCAAGACGGCCAATAAAATCGACGAAGCGCTGGACGGCGTGCTGTTCATCGACGAGGCCTACGCGCTGAGCCGCGCCGACCAGCCGGGCGACCCCTTCGGCAACGAGGCGATCGAGACGGTCCTGAAGCGGATGGAGGACGACCGCGAAAGGCTGGTGGTCATCGCCGCCGGCTACCCGGCGGAGATGGGCCGATTCCTGGCAGCCAACCCGGGCCTCAAGAGCCGGTTCACCCGGTACTTGCGGTTTGCCGACTACTCGCCTCGGCAGATGGCGGACATCTTCCTCGGCACGGCCGGGGGCGAGCAGTACCGCCTCGATGCCGGAGCGCTGGGGCGGCTGGGGGCGATCACGGCCGACCTGCACGCGAACCGCGACGCGGCGTTCGGCAACGCCCGCGACGTGCGGACGCTATTTGAGTCGGCTGTCGGGCGACAGGCGGTGCGGCTCGCGTCGCTCGGCCGGCCGGCGACGGCCGACGAGCTGCACGCCCTCACCTCAGACGACCTCGGCCCGGCACGGTGAGCGCAGACGGGGGCAAGGAGGAAAAGCGGGTCGCGCGGCGGCGGCACTATCCCCGACCGCAAGAAGTCCGCGGCGAGGCGCAAGAGCCAAGTCGAAGGCATACGAGTGAGGTGTCGAGACCCGCTTAGGGGCAGTCGACAGTCCTGAACGAGTTGGTTCGGCTGCCTGCTTCCCATTGCCGACTCCCCCCTCACATCTTCCGCCGCCCGCTGATGGCGTCGGCGAGCATGTTCTTGTTCGCGTACTCGATGCTGCCGCCGGCGCTGAGGCCGCGGCTGAGTTGGGTGATCTGCACGGCAGGGAAGCGGCCCTCGATCTCGCCGCGCAGGTAGAGGGCGGTGCCGTCGCCGTCGAGCGTCGGGTTGGTCGCCATGATGACCTCGGTGATCTCGCCCCCCTCCAGCCGCGCGAGCAGGGCGGGAATGGTGAGGTCCTCGGGATCGACGCCCTCCAGCGGGCTGATCCGGCCGAGCAGGACGTGGTAGACGCCGCGGTAAAGCCCGGCCGCCTCGAGGCTTAGCAGGTCTTTCGGCTGCTCGACGACGCAGGCGGTGGCGTGGTCGCGGCGGGCGTCGGCGCAGATCGCGCAGGGGTCCTGCTCGGTCAGGTTGAAGCAGACGCCGCAGTTTTTGATCCGCGTCTTGACGTCGCGGATGGCGTCGGCGAGCTCCAGGGCCTCGTCCGGGGCGGCCTTGAGCAGGTGGAAGGCGATCCGCTCGGCCGACCGCGCGCCGATGCCCGGCAGGCGGGCGAACTGGTTCATCAGGTTCTGGATGCTCTGGGTGTAGTGCGCCATGTCAGGCCGATGGTAGGGCGGCGGCGGCACGGGCGCGGCGGTCGGCATTGAGCGGCAGGCGGACGGTGAAGGTGCTGCCGCGGCCCTCGCCGTCGCTGTGGACGTCGACGGTGCCGCCGTGCAGGTCGACGAGGTGGCGGACGATCGCCAGGCCCAGGCCCAGGCCGCTGGCGGTGCCCCCCTCGGCCGCGCCGGCGCGGCTCCGGCCGTCGGCCTGACTGAAGCGGTCGAACACCCCCTCCAAGTCGGCCGCGTCGATGCCCGCGCCGTCGTCCTGCACCGAGAGGACGGCGGTGTCGCCGTCGCGGTCGAGCGTGACGTCGACCCACCCGCCGTCGTCGGTGAACTTCACGGCGTTGCTCAGCAGGTTCCAGCAGACCTGCCGCAAGCGGTCGGGGTCGGCGTGAATCTCGGGCAACTCGCAGCCGACGCACTGGACGATCTTGATCCGCCGCCGCCGCGCCCCCATCTCCACCGACTCCACCGCCGACGCCACCACGTCGCGCAGCCGGCAGGGCTGGAAGGTCAGGCGGATCTTGCCGGCGATGATCCGCGAGACGTCCAGCAAATCCTCGATCAACGCCTGCTGGCTCCGGCCGTTGCGCTCGATGGTCGCCACCCCCTCGCGGAGGGTCTCCAGGTCGAGCCCGCCGTTGTTGGCCGGGTCGACCTCGTGCCGCAGCACCTCCGCCCAGCCGAGGATCGCGTTCAGCGGCGTGCGGAGCTCGTGGCTGACGACGGCGAGGAACTGGTCCTTGGCGGCCGTGGCGGCCTCGGCGGCGGCGCGGCGGGCGTCGGCCTCGCGCTCGGCCAACTTCGCCTCGGCCACCTCGGCCCGCTGCCGCTCGGCCCGCTTCTGCTGCATCGCGTACCGGATCGACCGCTCCAGCATCTCCGCCGTGATCGTCCGCTTGCTCAAAAAGTCCGCCGCCCCCGCCTCCATCGCCGCCACGTCCGTCTCGCGGTCCCCCTGCCCGGTCAGCAAAATGATCGGCAAATCGCACTTGCGGCCCACCGCCTCGGCGACCAACTCCACCCCGTCGCGGCCGCCCAGACGATAATCGACCAGCGCCACGTCGTGCGCGCAGCCGTCGAGTGACTCCATCGCCCGGTCGAAGTCCCGCACCCAGTCGATCTTGAACCGCGTCGCGCGGATCTCGCCGAGCAACTCGCGGGTCAGGACGTAATCGTCCTCGTCGTCCTCCACCAGCAGCACGCTCACCGCCCGACGGCCGCCCGCCAGCGACAGGCCTCCCCCGCGGGCGGCGTGGCCGTCGACGGCGGGAGGGTCGAGCGTGTTGACGGCGGCGCGAGACAAGGGCAACCTCATTAAACCGGCATTAGGCAAGGCGATCCGCCCGACAACGCGCGGGGGAACTCGCGTGAGACTTTTTAACAACTTCTGGAAGATTCACAACCCAGGCGAGGCACAAGCCGCTCAATTATTCTGAAAGCGATCGGGCCTACCGCTCGCCCGGCAGCTCCACGATGCCGAACCAGTACTGCCCCAGCACCTTCATCTTCTCCACCAGCTCGTCGAACGTCACGGGCTTGGTGATGAACGAGCTGACGCCCAGGTCGTAGGTGCGGTACACGTCCTCCTCCGCCCGGCTGGTGGTCAGCACGATTACCGGGATGTGCCGCAGCTCGGCGTCGGCCTTGATCGCCGCCAGCGCCTCGCGGCCGTCCATCCGCGGCATGTTCAGGTCGAGCAGGATCAGCCCCGGCCGGGGCGAGTCGGCCGGGTTCTGGTACTTTCCCCGGCGGTGCAGGTAATCCAGCAGCTCCTCGCCGTCCTCCACCACGCGCATGTCGTTCACCAGCCGGCTCTCGTCCAGCGCCTCGATCGCCAGCATCCGGTCGTCCGCGTCGTCGTCGGCCAGCAGGATGCTGATCGGGCGGACGGGGTGGAGCGTGGTCGGCATGTCGGTCATCTTACCTCGATTCCTGCTGGTGCAACAACGGGCCCCGCCCCGTCCACAAATGCCGGCCCGGCGGAAAAGTTGCCGACCTCCGGCAACTCGTTCATCTCGCCCGGCTCCGCAGGCCGGTGGGGCAGGCGGACGGTGAAGGTCGCCCCCTCGCCCGGCCGGCCCGCGGCGTCGATCGACCCGCCGTGCCGCTCGCAAATCTTCCGGCACACCGCCAGCCCGATGCCCGTGCCCTCGTACTCTCCCCGCGCGTGCAGCCGCTGGAAGATGTTGAAGATTTTGCCCAGGTACTTTTCGTCGAACCCGATGCCGTTGTCCACCACCCCAATTGCAATAAAACTTTCGTCGCCACTTTCCGTTTGCCGCACCGTCACCACCGGCGGCCGGGCGGGGTCGCAGAACTTCAGCCCGTTGCTGATCAGGTTCTGCAGCAACTGCCGGAGCTGCGTCGCGTCGCCCCGCACCGTCGGCAGCGGGCCGAGGTCCACCCGCCCGCCGCTCCGCTCGATCCGCACCTCCAGGTCCTCCACCACCTCGCGCGCCACGGCGTTGAGGTCCACCGCCGCGAACGGCTGGGCGCGGGTGGTGACGCGGCTGAAGGTCAGCAGATCCTCGATCAGCGTGCTCATGCGGCCGGCGGCGGCCTGCATGCGGTCGAGGTAGTCGCGGCCCTGGTCGCTCAGTTCGGCGGCGCACTTGGTCCGCAGGCGGTCGCCGAAGGCCTGGATCTTCCGCAGCGGCTCCTGGAGGTCGTGGCTGGCGACCGAGGCGAAGTCCTGCAACTCGCGGTTGCTGCGGGCGAGCTCCTCGACGCTCGCCCGCAGCCGCCGCTCGCCCGCCTTGACGGCCGTCACGTCGTGGGTGGTGATGAACGCCCCGAGCAGCGCGCCGGCCTCGTCGCGGAAGGACCGGCCGCTGATCAGCATGTGCCGCGGCGGGTGGCCGGGCGGGGCGAAGACGCACTCGGCGTCGCGGACGACCTCGCCGGCGTAGGCCCGCGCCAGCGGCACCTGGTCCGCCGGCATCAGCGTCCGGCCGTCGGGCTGGTAAACGTGGTAGACCTCCGCCCACCGCTCCGGCGGCGTGTCCCCGTCCAGGGGCCTCTGGACTTGATCGGTGATCGCGCGGTTGAACAGCGTCAGCCGCCCCCCGGCGTCGCAGACCGCCACGCCGTCGAGCAGGTTGTCCAGCACGCCGGCGAAAAAGGCCCGCTCGTCGGCCAGCGCCTCGGTCCGCTCGGCGACGCGGGCCTCCAGCGAGTCGTTCAGCCGCCGCACCTCCGCCGCCCGCGCGTCGGCCGAGTCCAACGCCTGCCGGTACGTCGTGGCGACCGCGTTGAGCTGCCGGCGGCTGAACCACGCCAGCCCCGCCCCGGCCAGCGCCGTCAGCGCGACGGCCGCGGAGACCATCATCCACGCCGCCCGCCGCGCCGATAGCGCCCGCGCGTCGCGCCGCCGCTCCTCGGCGCCGATGAAGGCGTCGAACTGCCCGCGGACCGCGTCCATCTGCCCCTTGGCCCGCCGCGCCCGCGGCACGTCCACCGGCGGCGGCTCGCCGGTCGCGGCCACCCCCGCCGCCGCCCGCCCCAGCACGCCCGTGGCGAACGCCCGCCACGCCGCCACCGATTCGCGGATCCCTTCGGCCCGCGCCACCTGGTCCGGCTCCCCCGCCGCCGCCTCGACCAAGCCCGCCAACTCCCCGTCCACCGCCGCCTCGGCCCGCGTGTACGGATCGAGGAACGCCGCGTCGTTGGTCAGCCGGAACCCCCGCAGGCCCGTCTCCATGTCGATCACCAGTCGCTCGGCGGCGTTGGCGTCGGCGATCACCGCGTCGCTCCGCTCGATCCGCTGGGCCGTGCGGATCAGCACCGCCGTCTGCCACACCGACACCCCCACCAGGACCAGCATCAGCCCCGCCGGCACCGCGATCGCCTGCCGCAGCAGCCGCCGGAACCGCGCGGGGTCGATGGCCGGAATGCTCGGGTCGGCGTCCAGACGAGCAGTCTACTCCGCCGGCGGCTTCGTGGCACGGGCGTCCCGCCCGGATTCGGCACGGGGAGCGGCGGGGCAGGCGAATCCGGGCGGGACGCCCGTGCCACGGTGGCACCGGGAGTGGCGCGCTAGACTCCCCCGCGTGCCCCCGACCGACCGCCCTGACGACCGCCTGACCGACGCCGAGCTTGACGCCCTACAGCGCCGCGCGTTCGCCTGGTTCGCCCACCCGGCCAACGAGGTCGGCGGGCTGGTCCGCGACCGCACCTACCCCACCGCCCCGTGCAGCATCGCCTGCACCGGCTTCGCCCTCGCCGCCTACCCCGTCGGCGTGCGGCGGGGGTGGATGACCCGCGCCGACGCCCTGGCGAAAACCGCCCGCGCCCTCCGCTTCTTCCGCGACAGCGACCAGTCCGACGCCCCCGACGCCACGGGATATCGCGGCTTCTACTACCACTTCCTCAGCCTAAGCGACGGCCCCTCCTTCGGCCGGCGGACGTGGCGGTGCGAACTCTCGACGATGGACACCGCCCTGCTGATCGCCGGCGTCCTCACCGCCGCCCAATTCTTCGACCAGGAGAATCCGGCCGAAGCCGAGGTCCGCGACGCGGCCGAGTTCCTCTACCGCCGGGTCGACTGGGCGTGGGCCTGCGGGCGGTCGGGCACGGTCTGCCACGGCTGGAAGCCGAGGGGCGGCTTCCTGCCGGGGCGGTACGCGCGGTTCGACGAGTCGCTGCTGATGTACGTCCTGGGCGCCGGCTCGCCCACCCACCCGATTCCCCCCGCCGGCTACGCGGCGGTCACGGCGACGCACGCGCTGAGCGACCTCTACGGCATCAAGCACCTGCACGCCGGGCCGCTGTTCATCCACCAGTACCCGCACTGCTGGGTCGACTTCCGCGGCCTCAAGGACGGCTTCATGCGGGGCGTCAGCGAGGTCGACGGCGATCTGGACTACTTCGAGAACGCCCGCCGGGCGGTGGGGGTGCAGCGGGCGTTCGCGGTCGAGCGGGCGGCCGACTTCGCCGGCTACGGGCCGGACGGCTGGGGCTTCACCGCCTGCGAGGGCCCCGGCGGCGGCACGCGCGAGGGGGCGGGGGGGCGGCGGGTGCGGTTCTACGGCTACCGCGCCCGCGGCGTGCCGTTCGGGCCGAACGACGGCACCCTCGCCCCCTGGGCCGCCGCCGCCTGCTACCCCTTCGCCCCCGCCGAATCCGCCGCCGCCGTCCGCCACTTCGAGGCGACCGTGCCCCCCGTGCCCGACGGCCTCGGCTGGCGGCCCACGGTCAACCCCACCTGGCCCACCCCCGCCGGCCGCGGCTGGGTCTGCCCCGACTCCTCCGGCCTCAACGAGGGCCCGACCCTCCTGCTGCTGGAAAACGCCCGCAGCGGGATGCTCTGGGATCTGATGCAAACGTGCCCACCCGTGCGCACCGGCCTCGACCGCCTCGGCTTCACCGGCGGGTGGCTGGACTGAAGTAGAACCCTGCCGCTTGCGGCTTCGCAAAGAAACCCTCAGTCTCAAATGTGTCTTTGCGAAGCCGCAAGCGGCCGGCGCGCGTCCCGCGCGCGTCCCGCTTCCACGCCACGACTAGGCTTGCCGCGCGGGTGCCCACCCCCTTAGACGGTCCGACGATGGACGCGACCGCCGACACCATCAGCAGCGTGCCGGCGAACTGCGCGGGGTACATCACGCGGGTGCCCTGCCCATAGGTCGTGCCGGCCAGGCCGAGGAAGTAGAGGTACGTCAGCCCCAGTGCCCAGCCGACCAGCACCGCCCGCCGCCACTGCCGGTCCCGCCGCTGGCGCGGGAAGCACCAAGGAAGGATCAGGCCGGCCGACGCGAGGCCGAACGGCACCCACCGCGGCCCCTCCTCCTTCGGCTCGGCGGTCGAGCGCGGCACGTCGAACACCTCGCGCTCCCACGGGTTGATCGTCCCGCCGTTGGGCACGTCACGCAACTGTCGGTCGTACACGTCCCAGCGCGCGGGGATCTGCTCGAGCACGTCGAGCAGGTAGACGCGGAACGCCAGCAACGGCTGATCCCGAACGATGTCGATGCCGTCCGACATTTGCTCTTCCACCAGTTCGGCGGCCGTGTGTTGGCCTTGGCGGATGAACCTTCGGCTCTGGCGCCCGCTGGTGCTGTAGAGGTGCTGCGACTCGGCGACCGTCGGCACCCGCCCCAGTCGCTCCCACGCCTTCATCCGCGAGACGATCATGTTGCGCAGGTTCTGGGACGGCATGGCGGAGAAGATGAAGATGCCCTCCGCCGAATAGTTGCGGGAGCACCACCCCAGCATCATTGCCCCCTGCACGGCGAGGCACGCAACAAGACGGCCCCAGTGGGTGCGCCCGCCGAGCGCCCTAGCCGACAGCCACCAGACGGGGATGAGGGTAGCCGGCCAAAAGGTGAGGGCCGGTTTAGTCAGGGCAGCCGCGCCGAACAACAAACCGGCCAGAACCGCAGCAGCGAAGCCGATCCGCTTGCGCCCCCCCCCCATTCCGAATGGCAAAAATAGCGCCGGCAACCCCCCCGATAAAGAGGGCGGCAAACAGGAGGTCCGGCAGTGCCACCGCGCAGATGGCGACGCCGGTCGGCGAGACGGTCGCGACCAGCCCGGCGGCCCACACCGCCCACCGTTCCTGGTAGAAGACCCACGCCAGCCACGCGACCCCGGCGGGCACCGCCGCGCCGATGACCGCTTGAACCCAAAGCACCACGTTCGGCAGGCCGTCGGACGGTTCCAGGCCGACCAGCAGCAGGGGGTAGAGCGGCGGGCGGATGAGCGCGGTGTAGCGGGAGGCCTCGTCGTCTTTCGCGTACCGCCCGGTGTCGCGGAGGTTGTGCGCCAGGTGCCGGTAGCTTCGGGTGTCGCGGTTGATGTCCCACACCCCCGCCGTCGTATTGGCGCGCAGCGTCGCATTGACGAACAGCAGCCGCAGCGCGAGGCTGATCACGAACAGGATGCCCATCGCCCAGTAGAGGTGCAAGTCGGCACGGGAGCTCTTCCTGATCGAAAATCGCATGGGCCGCAACCTTACTCTTCGAGCATTCGCTCAACAAGATAGGTTGGATCAACAAGCCGCAAGCGGCCGGCGGCTCAACCCGCCTTCGCCGCCGACCGTTTGCCCGACTCGCGCGACGGGTCGACGTACTCGCCCAGCCGGCGGAACTTCTCGTAGCGCCGCTCCAGCAGGTTCTCCAACTTCGTCGCGCGCAGCGACCGCAACTGCTTGGCGATGAACTGCTCCAGATTGTGGCCGGCCGTGTGCGGGTCGCGGTGGGCGCCGCCCAGGGGCTCGGGCACCACGGCGTCGATCACGCCCAGGCGGGTGAGGTCGCGGCTGGTGAGGTTCAGGCTGTTCGCCAGTTGCTCGGCCCCCTCGTTTCCCTTGAACAGGATCGCGCTGCACGCCTCGGGGCTGATGACGCTGTACCAGGCGTACTGCAGCATCGCCACGCGGTCGGCCACGCCGATGCCCAGCGCGCCGCCGCTGCCCCCCTCGCCCGTCACGATGCTCAGGATCGGCGTCCGCAGCCGGCTCATCTCCATCAGGTTCACCGCGATGCTCTCGGCCTGCCCGCGCTCCTCGGCCCCCACGCCGGGGTACGCCCCGGGCGTGTCGATCAGCGTCACCACCGGCAAGCCGAACTTTTCCGCCAACTTCATCGCCCGCAAGGCTTTGCGGTAGCCCTCGGGGTGGGCGAGGCCGAAGCAGCAGGCGACCTTCTCCTTCGTGTCGCGGCCCTTGTGGTGGCCGATGAGCATGACCTTTTGGCCCGCCATTCGGGCCAGGCCGCACTTGATCGCCGGGTCGTCGCCGTACCGCCGGTCGCCGTGGATCTCGCGGAACTCGCGGCAGATCATGTCCACATAATCGAGGAACAGCGGCCGCTTGGGGTGCCGGGCGACCTGCACGGTCTGCCACGCGCCGAGCTTTTCGTACGTCTTGCGGAGCAGGGCGGTGTAGTTCGCCCGCAGCAGCCGCAGCTCGCGCGAGCAGTCGGCGTCGCGGCCGGCGTCGGAGTCCTCCAGGGCGTGGATCTGCTGCTCCAGCGCGGCCAGCGGCTTCTCGAACGGCAGGACGTGCCGCAGCGCGTCGGCGGACCGCAGGGTGCGCTGCACGGGCCGCTTGGCGAGGTCGGCGGTTTCGGTCGGGTCGGCGGCCGTCGGGGAGAGTGTCGTCATGGTGGTGGGGCCGCGGGCGCGTGGAAACTGCCGGGGCCGGGAGGCTGATTGTACCACAAGGAGTCGGTCGGGCGCGCCGTCGCTCATCCCGCGCTCACCCGCCGCGAACCGTCGGCCGAAACTTTAGTGGCACCGCCCCGCGCGTTCAAGCCGTGTCGGAAACCATGCACCCGCCGCGGTCGCCCATTGAAAACGCCGGCCCGCCCGCCGATGATCCGCCCGTGCCCGGCCGACGCCTGAGCATCCTCGGCCTCGGCCTGCTCGGCGGCTCGACCGCCCTCGCCGTCCGCCGCCTGCCCGACCGCTGGACCCTCACCGGTTACGACGTCGACCCGGCGGTCACGGCCGCCGCCGTGCGGGCCGGCACCCTTGACGCCGACGCCCCCACCCCCGCCGCCGCCGTGCGGGGGGCCGACCTCGTGCTGCTCGCCGCGCCGGTCGGGCAGATCGTCAAACTGCTGGCCGACATCGCCCCGCACCTGCCGCCGGATGCGGTCGTGACCGACGTCGGCAGCACGAAGCGGTCGATCTGCGCCGCCGGCGAGGCGGCCCTGCCCGGCCGATTCGTCGGCAGCCACCCGATGGCCGGCGGCGAGCGGCAGGGCCTCGGGGCGGCGCGGTCGGATTTGTTCGACGGCGCGACGTGCGTGCTCACCCCCGCGCCCGACGCCGCCCCGGCCGTCGTGGCGCGGGTGGCCGACTTCTGGCGCGCCCTGGGGTCGGCGACGCTCCGGCTGACGCCCGCCGACCACGACCGCCGGGTGGCCGCCGCCAGCCACCTGCCGCACGCGACGGCGGCGGCGCTGGTTCGCGCCCAAACCCCCGACTCCCTCCAAACCGCCGGCCGGGGGTATCGGGACGCGACTCGAATCGCCGCGGCCGACCCGTCGCTGTGGGCGGATATTTTCATGGACAACCGCGACGAGGTGTCGCCGGCGGTGAGGGCGCTGGCGTCGGACTTGGTGTCTTTGGCCGACGCGCTGGAGTCGGGGGATGAGGCCGCGGTGCGGGCGTGGCTCGCGGGGGCGCTGAAGTCGTGAAGTATTTGCCGCTTGCGGCTTCGCAAAGAAACTCTTTCTACAGCCCGTTTCTTTGCGAAGCCGCAAGCGGCAAGATGAGGAACGGTAGGGACTTATGAACGATTCCGCCCCGCCCGCCGCCCGGAATATCGAACTCAAAGCCCGCTGCGCCGACCTCGCCGCCGCCCGGTCGGCCGCGGTCGATCTCGGCGCGACGCCGGCCGACCGGATGGTGCAGACCGACACTTACTTCCGCGCCGCCGCCGGCCGGCTGAAGCTGCGCGAGATCGCCCGCGACGCCGGGGCGGCCGCCGAACTCATCGCCTACGCCCGGCCCGACGCGACGGCGGCGCGGGCGAGCGAGTACCGCGTCGTGCCCGTGCCCGACGCCCCGGCGCTGGCAGCCGCTTTAGCCGAAACCGTCGGCCTCCGCGGCGTGGTCCGCAAGCGGCGTGAGGTGCTGCTGTGGCGCAACGTCCGCATCCACCTCGACGCGGTGGCGTCGCTCGGCACGTTCGTGGAGTTCGAGGCCGTGGTGTCGGCCGACGTGGGCGATGCGGCGTCGCGCGAGAATCTTGAAACTGCCGCGGCGGCGTTGGGCATCGGCCCGGCGGACGCGGTGGGGGGGTCGTACATCGACCTGATGCTCGAGAGTGAGCGGTAGCTGCGAACCAAAGGTTCGCAGGGGATTCCCAAGTTCGGGACGCCCCGGCGCGAGAAGACTGCGGACCGTTGGTTCGCAGCTACCGGGTCTCCATCCAATGGGGATGCCTCACGCCCTCGGGTTGCCGCGGGCGTCGTACTTCGGCGGGACGTAGTCGGGGCTGCCCGGCGCGGCACGGCCGGCGGCGGGGCGCGGCTCGGCCGGGCCGGTCGGGCGGTTGGGGATGCCCCGGCGTTTGGGCACGCCCGGCCGGCCGCTCTCGTCGGCGTCGCCCTCGTCGTAGGCCTCGTTCGGCACCCAGAACGGCCAGTAGCCGGCGAACGCGGCGCTGATGGCGAGCGAGAAGTGGACCGCCATGCCCCAGCCCCAGAACGGCATCAGGCCGTAGACGCTGTTGACCACCGGGATCAGCCCGCCGACCGCCAGCAGGCCGTACCAGATCGCCACGCCGCGGGCGTAAATGCGGGGGCCGGCGAAGTCGACCCAGGCGAAGGCGGCGAAGCCCAGGCCGGCCCAGATCAGGTACTGCACGTTCGTCAGCAGGTTCACCGGGAACGCGCCGAACAGGTAGCCGGACGAGCGGGTGAAGATCAGGAATTCGTAGGGGATCGGCGTTTTCGGCCCGTAGAAGCCCAGAAAGCCGAACAGCAGCAGGAAGGCCGCGGCGGCCAGGGCGTAGTAGCGGGCGAAGGTGTGCAGGCGGACGGGCAAGCGGGGCCTCCTCGGGGTCGGGCCAAAATCGGCGGCACAAAGCGACACCCTACCCGCCCGGCCCCCTTGTGGGAACTGCCGGCCCGGCCGTACGCCGTTGGCCGTCGGGGCAGAGGTCCAGCAGCGCGCACCGGCCGCACGCGGGATTCCGCCAGAAGCAGCACCGCTGGCCGTGGAGCATCAGCACCTCGTGGTTGTCATAGACCTGCTGGGCGTCCCAATCGGCCGGCAGTTGGGCGGCGAGGACGGCGTGGCTCGGCCCGACGCCGACGGTCGGTCCGATCAGCCCAAGCCGCTGGGCGACGCGGTGGTGGTGCGAGTCGACCGGCAGCGCCGCCCGTCGCAGCGTGCTGAAGGAGAGGACCGCCGCCGACGTTTTGGGCCCCACACCCGGCAGCCGCCGCAGCCACGCCCGCGCCGCGGGGATCGGCAGGTCGGCCAGGAAGTCGAGCGAGAGGTCGCCGCGGTCCGCCTTGACCGCCGCCAGGATCGCCTGCAGGCGCGGGGCCTTGAGTTCCGGCCAGGTGCAGGCGGCGATGGCGGTTTGCACGTCGGCCGTCGGGGCGTCGATCACGTCCTGCCACGCCGGGAACCGCCGCCGCAACTCGGCGAACGCCCGGCCGCTGTCGGCGTTGCGCGTGCGGTGGCCGAGCGAGCTGCTGACGAGCTCGGCGAGCGGGTCGAGGTCGTGAAAGTAGGCGATGGGGCAGCGGTATGCTTTGCACAGCCGGCGGTGGACCTCCATCGCCTTCTCGCGCATTGCGTCGGCGGGCGGGTCGGGCGGCTCGTCGAAGAGGCTTGCGACGGCATCCATGCCCGGCGGACAGCACGCGGCGTGCCGGGCGCGGATATTCGGGGGTTCCGCCCCGCATCCCGGCCGGTAAACTGAGTTCTTCACCCCAACCGAAGGATTCGCATGGCCCTCCCGCCGAAAACCGTTCCCGAAGGCAACCAGTCGGACAAGAACCCCACGCCCGCCGACGGAAAAAAGCCCAAGGGCCGCACCGCCCGAACCCATCCGCCGCAGCCGAACCCGACGAAGAAGCAGGTCGTCAAAGGCGCCGACGTGAGCCGGCCGGGGAGCGGGAAGAAATTCAAGTAGCCGGGGGCCGCTCCCGGCTACTTGGGGTGGCCTTCATCACCTTGATCGGTCACGACGAAGGAGAGTTCGTCGGCCGAGCCGTCGTTGAAGGTGCCGCCGGCGGATTTGGTGAAGGTCAGCGTGAAGTGGACGCTCCGCGCGCCGGCCGGCAGCGTGCCCTTCGCCTGCCGGGCGAGCAGTTGCGTGAGGCCGTGGCGGTCGGCCGGCGTCACGCCGCCGATGGTGACGGTTTTCAACACCCCGCCCGACGGGTCGAGGAAGGCGGCGGTGAGTGAGGCGGCGTCGGCCTGGTCGAGGTGGCCGCCGAAGGTGCCCGAGAGTTGGTAACGGGCGTGGCCGGCGTCGATCAGTCCGCCCAGGTCGGCGAGGTTGACCGTCTGGCCGACCGCGTGCGACTCGGCCCCCTCCCCCGTTTGGCCGCCGTAGAAGTAGGCTTTTCCCGCGCCGCCCGGCCGCGGGGCGTAGCCCTTGACGCCGTACAGTTGGGCCGTCGCGGCGGTGTCGGCGTCGCCGGCGGTTTCCCAGTCCGTCAGCGTTCGAGCGGCCCCGCCGGCGGTGCCAAAGTTTGCCTCGGCACTGCCGTTGGAGAGGAGGTTGACGCCGAGTCGCACCGGCGCGGCGGCGGCGTCGGGCACGTCGAAGGCGCTGACGACCAGCCGGTGGTCGGAGCGGAAGGGGGCCGACACCACGTCGGCGTGGGCCGCATTTTCGCCGACGACCACGCTGGCGGTGGGCGCGGCGTTGGCGGCGTAGACGAAGTCGATGCGGTCGAACACCTCGCCCGGCCCCGGCTCGGGCGTCCAGGTGAGGCCGGGGTGGGCCACCGCGTCGGGGTGAATCGTGCGGTACGAATCGGCCAGCCCCGCGGCGGCGAGCTTGGCGGAGGCGGGGTAGGCGACCGCCATCGGGCGAAGCCCCGCCGCGACGGCGGCGGCCGTCCAGTCGAGGTGCGACGGCTCGTTGAAGTCGCCGGTGACGAACACCGCCCGCTTCGCGCCGAGGTAGGGCGCGAGTTGCGCCGCCAGCGCGTCGATCTGCGCCCCGCGCGCCGCCTCCGCCGCCGCCACGGCGTCGGCGGGGGCCTTGAGCTTGCCGTCGCGCAGGTCATACGGCTGGTACGGGTAGGCCGGCGCGTGCTCGTCGAAGACGTAGACCTCCCGCCCATCGGCGACCTCGATCCGCACGCCGCCCCGCAGCGTCTGGGTGATGGGAAATCGGGAGAGGATGGCGCCATCGGCGTTCTTCGCCTCGTCGCCGTTGTCGCTGGCGAACTGGCGGAAGTTCCACCCCAGCGCCGCCGCGAGGGCCGGGGCGTTGCCGCTGCTCTCCTGAAGGCCGACGACGTCCGCCCCCGACGCCCGGACGGCCGCGACGGTAGGCCCGATCTGGTCGGCCGTAAAGGCGGGGCCGTGGATGTTGAAGGTGGCGATGTTGAGGGCGGCGGCGTTCACTCCGCCGGCCGCGAATATTGCGACGGCACTGGCGAGTGCGGAACCAATCGTGCGGGTGAAGTTTCTCATAAGCAACCGTAGCGCGATGAGTCAGTCAGTGGGACTGACAATCGCCTTGCCCGCCCGAACGGCATCTGCCAACTGCGAAAGCGCAGACTGGAGCCGTCTGAAAGACCGACTGCGGGCGGCGACGGCGGACAAATCGACTTTGGCGGCAAGAATTGCTTGGTCAAGCGACGGGTTGTAGCCCCGGACGATGCTTTCCAAGAGGCCCTTCGCGTCGCGCTTGCTCTCAATGTCGATGGGAG
This sequence comes from Tepidisphaeraceae bacterium, assembly GCA_965260985.1. GTDB lineage: Bacteria > Planctomycetota > Phycisphaerae > Tepidisphaerales > Tepidisphaeraceae > CBDHCE01. The sequence continues at coordinate 43,325 of CBDHCE010000025.1, forward strand.
GAACGGCCGCACCGGCCGGGACGATCCCCCGCCGTTCCGCCAGCGTGATGCCGCGAAGACTCTCGATCCCCGCGACCAGCCACGCCTCGAACTCTTGGACGGCGAAGACGGCCGCCAGTGAGAAAGCTTCTCCCGCGCGTGATGCGCGTGCCTCGTGCGCGAGCATTGCAGCCACGCGATAGGGGCAGAAATCGGTAGACTTATACTTTGTCGTGTAGGAGGCCCAGTTGCCAGGGACGCGATTGGCGTCTGCGTCGAGGACCAAGAGCACCGCCCCAACGTCCTTTCGTGTCTTTCCTGCGGTGGCGAGCCAGCGATGCCAATTCGCGCAGTTGTCCTTCACCAGCGGACCGATCCCGCTCACCCGGAACGGCTCGGCACCGTCAACAAACAGCGCGTCGTGGGCACCAATGCTCGAAATGACGCGGCGCGCCAAGGTTGGCACGGCGGCGATATCCCCCTTCCCCTCCACGAAAAGAACGAGTCGACGCGGACCCACACTCACTCCCGTTTAGGCCGGAACCTTCATGCCGCGTGCTGTGTCGAGCGTGAGCAGTTCGCCCGTCTCCAGCAGTTGCTCCCGCACGGCATCCACCTGGTCGGCATCGAGCGGGTTGATGATCGTCCGTTGCTGCTCGTCGAGTTCAACGACACGCAGTTGCTCGGGTTGGAACCCGTCAAGCAGGTTGGGGCTTTGCGTGGTCAGCAGCACCTGCCCCCGCCCGGCGTTCGGAGCGGCGTTGAACTCCTCCGCAAGGTTGCTCAACGCACCCGGGTAGACTCCGTTCTCGGGCTCTTCGAACATTAGGACCTGCTTCGGCGGCGTCTGGTAGAGTGCCAAGAGGTGGGCGTAATACCGCCGGAATCCGTCGGACTCTTGCGCCAAACTCAAGCCGATCCGGTGATCGCCTACTTGGTGAGACACGACGACGCCCTGAGTTGCAACGATAGAGTCGAGTTCCAAAGAGCCGACGGTCGGGTTGATTTGCTTGATGCGCGCAAGCATCTGCCTCCGCGACCGCTGATCGCGAAGGTCTTGGGTAATGTCGCGGATCACGCCCAAGTAATTGCTCGCGTTATCGTCCAAGCCGCTGACCCTCATCTCGGCATTTCCGAACGGTCCGCCGCCCTGTGTCTTAGCCGTCGTGAAGACGGTGGCGGGAAAGTCGTACCATCCGATTCCGCTCGTCCACGCCGTAAATGCCAAGACGGCTTCGGTGAGGGTGGGGAAGGCATTCAAATAAGATTGAGACTTGGCGGCCGGAGCGGCACCTTCTCCGGGCCATTCAATCCAGTTCTTCTCGCTGCGCGCGAAGATTGCTTCTCCGCCCAGTGCAAGCCGCTCCACACTCAGCAGGTTTCCGGGCCCGTTCCTGACTGGCGATTGCCAAGCTAGATCGTACTCGAAAGCCTCAGTGTACCCCGGGATTTGAAAGCGCACGGAAAAGCTAAGCGGCGCGGGAACCTTGAACGGCCAAATCCGCTCCCAGCCGCCCTCCAATTGAACAGCCACGTCGGGTTGCAGAAGGAAATTCCTTAGAAATCGGATGGCCCGCAAGAAGTTGGATTTGCCGACGCCGCTGCGTCCGATTAGTACAGTTGTTGGCGAAAGATCTACGGAGACCTCGCCAATGCTCTTGAAGTTGCGGATGGTGATGTGCTGTATCACTGTTCCACCCAATGCTTAGAAAACGACACATGAATTGCGTGAACGATCGATAAGTTACCCCATATTCTTGATGATCTCGTCCCCGAACTCCGAGCACTTCAGCTTCGTCGCCCCGTCCATCAGGCGCTCGAAGTCATACGTCACGCGCTTCGCCGCGATGCTCTTCTCCAGGCCGCTGACGATCAGGTCCGCCGCCGGCTGCCAGCCGAGGTATTCCAGCATCATCACGCCGCTGAGGATCACGCTGCCGGGGTTGACCTGGTCCTTGCCGGCGTACTTCGGGGCGGTGCCGTGGGTGGCCTCGAAGATGGCGTGGCCGGTGATGTAATTGATGTTCCCGCCGGGGGCGATGCCGATGCCGCCGACCTGCGCCGCCAGGGCATCGCTCAGATAATCGCCGTTGAGGTTCAGCGTGGCGATCACGTCGAAGTCGTCGGGGCGCGTCAGCACCTGCTGCAGCGTGATGTCGGCGATGGCGTCCTTGATCACAATGCCGGCGCCCGGTTTGCCCTGCGGAATCTGGCACCACGGGCCGCCGTCGATCTCTTCCGCGCCGAAGGCGTCCTTCGCCAGCTCATAGCCCCAGTCGCGGAAGGCGCCCTCCGTGAACTTCATGATGTTGCCCTTGTGGACCAGCGTGACCGACTTGCGGCCGTGCTTGATCGCGTACTCGATCGCCGCGTACACCAGCCGCTGCGTACCGGTGCGGCTGACGGGCTTGATGCCCAGCCCCACCATCACGTCGTCGTCGCCCGGCTCGATGTGCTCGGGCATGGCGGCCATTGCGAAGTCCGTGCCCTTCTGCCGCGTGCCGAAGCGGATTTTCTCGAAGTTTTTCGGGTCGTTTTCCTTGAGGAAATCGAGCAGTTTCTGCGCCTCGGGCGTGCCGCCGGCGTATTCGATGCCGGCGTAGATGTCCTCGGTGTTCTCGCGGAAGATCACCATGTCCACCGCCTCGGGCCGCTTCACGGGGCTGGGGGTGCCGGTGAAGTACCGCACCGGCCGGAGGCAGACGTACAAATCCAGCATCTGCCGCAGCGCGACGTTGAGCGAGCGGATGCCGCCGCCGACGGGGGTGGTGAGCGGCCCCTTGATGCCGACGAGGAACTCGTCGAACGCCGCGACGGTGTCGTCCGGGAGCCAGGTGCCGAACTGGTCGAACGCTTTTTGGCCGGCGTAGACCTCCATCCACTCGATCTTCCGCTTGCCGCCGAACGCCTTGTCGACCGCGGCGTCGATGACGCGGACGCTGGCGGCCCAGATGTCCGGGCCGGTGCCGTCGCCCTCGATGAACGGCAGGATCGGCCGGTCGGGCACGGTCAACTTCCCGTCGGAAATGGTGATCTTCTCGCCGGCGGTCGGCACGGTCACGTTCTGGTACTGCGGCATGGCGAATCCCTCTTGCGTTAGGTGAGTGTGGAGCGATAACCTAGGTCCGCGGCGCGGGCGGTGCAAGTTTGGCGCAGGAGGCAAAATGCCGGTCGAAGACGAACAGCGGAACCCCTCGGGCACCCCCAGCTACCGCTACGGGCCGCGCGACAAGCCCTTCACCCCCGCCCGCGGCGACGGCGGCACCATCGCCGACGTCGAGGGGTGGATCGACCGCCACCTGCCCCGAGGCGAGGGCGGCGCAGATCACTGGGTCTTCCACGAGATCGTCAGCGACCTGGTCCACCTCGACGTCCACGTCGCCGGCCCCACCGCCGACCGGCCGTGTTACACGCTGGTCACCAGCGGCATGAGCGAGCGGCCGATGGCGGTGCCGCTTCACCCGGAGATCGACCCCGTCGACGTCGCCTACGCCGAGCTGCTGATCCACCTCCCGCCCGACTGGCCCGGCCTCGACGGCCGCGAGATGTATCAGTCGCCCTCGGCGTGGAAGGACGAGGCGAATTACTGGCCCATCCGCCTGCTCAAAACCCTCGCCCGCTTCCCCCACGAACACGACACTTGGCTGGGCTACGGCCACACGATGGGCAACGGCGACCCCCCGGAGCCCTACGCCCCCAACACCGCCCTCTCCGCCGCGCTGCTGCTGCCGTCGATCGAGATGGACGAGTCCTCTTACCAACTCGAGACGCCGAGCCGGAAGATCAACTTCTTCGCCCTCTACCCGCTGTACGCCGAGGAGTTGAACTTCAAGCTGCGGGAGGGCCTTGAGCCGCTGCTGGACAAACTGGGCGAGGCCGGCGCCGGCGCGGTGCTCGACCCGTCGCGCCCGAACGCGATCGCCCCGCCGCCGCCGCCGCGGAGGGGGTTGTTCGGGCGGGGGGCGTGATCGGCGGGCGGTTCTTTGCGAAGCCGCAAGCGGCCGCCCGCCCGCCGCTTGCGGCTTCGCAATGAAATCCGGTCCGTCACGCGCAGATTCCCGAGGCCCGGACAGGTAGAGTGGTGCGATGAAATCGCTCAAACCCCTGCTCGCCCTCGCCGCGACGCTCGCCCTCGCCGCGCCCACCTTCGCCGAGGAGCCGACGGTGCCCACCGACACCGGCAACGTCGAGGTGCCCGCGATCCCCGCCGTCAAGCCGCTGCTGGACCTCCCGATGCGCGACACCAGCGTGACCCTCGCGCCCGACGGCTACTACTACCTCACCGGCACCACCGGCGCCCCGACCTGGTGGACCACCAATGAGGGCATCCGCCTGTGGCGCAGCCGTGACCTCAAAGCCTGGGAACCCCTCGGCTTCGTCTGGACGTTCGACCGCGACGCCACTTGGCAGAAGCGCTTCGACTCCGCCGGCCGCCGCGCACTCTGGGCGCCGGAGATTTTCCACACCCACGGCACGTTCTGGATCGCCTACAGCCTGAACTACGACACCGCCGGCACCGGGTTGCTCAAGAGCACCACCGGCAAGCCCGAGGGGCCGTACGAGGACGTCAAGAAGGACGGCCCGATGACCAGCGGCATCGACGCCTCGCTCTTCGAGGACGACGACGGCACCGTCTACTTCGTCTGGCAGGACGGCCGCATCGCCCCGATGAAGCCGGACATGAGCGGCCTGGCGGGGCCGGAATACATCCTCGCCCCGAGCAACTTCGTGCACGTGGGCTTCGAGGCGGCGCAGGTCTTCAAGGCCCACGGGCGGTACTACCTCTCGTGCGCCGAGTTCAACCCCGCCCGCCCCGAAAATCGCTACGACTGCATGGTCGCCTCGTCCGACCATCTTCTCGGCCCCTACGGCCCGCGCTATATCGCCAGCACCACCGGCGGGCACAACACGTTCTTCAAGGACAAGGACGGCCAGTGGTGGAGCACCTACTTCGGCAACGATGCCGCCGCCCCCTTCCGAGAGCGGGCGGGCCTGCTGCGGGTCCACTTCGACCCCGACGGCAAGATCTCCGTCGTCTCGAGGGATGCCGGCCCCCAGCCGATGCCCACCCCCGGCCCCGCGACCCGGCCAACTACGCGGGAAGTGGAGTGACCTATGGAGCCGCTCGGCCTGATCGCCGGGGAGGGCATCTTCCCGCTCCTCGTCGCGCGCGGCGCGCGGGCGGCGGGGCGGCGGGTGATCTGCGCGGGGCTCGCCGGCTGCGTCTGGCCGGGCGTCGAGGCGGAGGTCGATTTGTTCCGCCCCGTCGGCGTGCTGCGGCTAGGGCAGTGGGCGCGGTTTCTGAAGGCCCACGGCGTGCGCGAGGCGGTCATGGTCGGCCGCGTGAAGAAGGCCGACCTCTACCGCGGCGGCCGCTTCCGCCGGTGGATGCAGTACCGCCCGGACCTGCGGACCGTCGCCCTCTACCTGCGGCACGTCCGCCGGGACAAGCGGACCTTCGCCCTGCTCGGCGCCCTCGCCGACGACCTCGCCACCAGCGGCATTACCTTGATCGACTCCACCCGCTACGCCCCCGACCACCTCGCCACCGAGGGCGTGATGACCCGCCGCCGCCCCACGCCCCGGCAGCTCGCCGACATCGCCTTCGGCTGGGAGTTGTGCCGCACCGTGAGCCGCATGGACATCGGCCAGTCGCTGGCGGTGGTCGACCGGGACGTGATCGCGGTGGAGGCGGTGGAGGGGACCGACGCGATGATCCGCCGCGCCGGCGAACTGTGCCGCACGAAGGGCTGGACGCTGCTGAAGGTCGCCAACGCGCGGGCTGACATGCGGTTCGACGTGCCGAGCGTGGGCGTGCAGACGGTCGAGAAGCTCCACGCCGCCGGCGGCCGCTGCCTGGTGCTGGAGGCGGGCAAGACGATCCTGCTGGAAAAGCAAAAGGTGCTCGCCGCCGCCGACCGTCTGGGCGTCGCGGTGGTGGGGCGGGCGTGAGGCGCGACTCACGGGTCTTTCTGTGCGAAGCCGCAAGCGGCGGCCGAGCCGCTTGCGGCTTCGCAAAGAAAAGGCCGCTACAGCGTGCTCAAGTTTCTCGGGACGCCGAAGACTGCGACCCGTTGGTTCGCAGCTGCCCCGCAAAAAAAGAGTGCGACCCGCCGTTTAGCCGCCCCGCTTGCGGGGCGCGTCGAGCGGTAGGGCGTCCGACGCGCCCCGCAAGCGGGGCGGCTAAACGTCGGACGGTTCCGCGCCGCGACGCTACACTCCCGCCGTGACCATCCGCGTCCGATTCTTCGCCCTCGCCCGCGACCGCTTCGGCGCCGACGGGCGGACGCTGACCCTCGCCGACGGCGCGACCGTCGCGGCGGCGCGGCGGGCCCTGGCCGAGCAGCACCCCGCCGCCGCCGATCTGCTGCCGACGGTCGCGTTCGCGGTGAACCGGTCCTATGCCCGCCCCGGCGACGCGCTGGCCGACGGCGACGAACTCGCCGTCCTGCCGCCGGTGAGCGGGGGGTGAGCGTAGTGCGGCGATTGACCGCCGCCTGACGCGCCGATAGGGTGCCGCCATGCGGCTCGACCTTTGCACCCCAGCGCGGCAGGCCGCCTTCGTCGTCGGTGTCGGCCTGCTGGCCGGGGTGGCCACAATCGTCCTCGTGGGATGGCTCACGCCTCGGATGAGAGATGAAGCGACGATGATCTGCGCGGTCGTCGCGACCGCGGCAACGGCCCTAGTGGCGTGGGCCCTGACCTACGCCTCCGACGCACACGGCACGGCCACCCGCCGCGGCTTCGAGGTAATCCCCGATTCCCCGCCGAAAGGTCCGCCGAAGTAGCCGGGAGCGGAAGCCCCGGTGTTCGTTCGGTGACTCCCAGGATGAAGACCGGGGCTTCCGCTCCCGGCTACTTTTGGATGCAACTTTGAAGTTGAAGGCACTTATCGCCGTCGCGTTTCTTTGCGAAGCCGCAAGCGGCCCGACGCCTCGCCGCTTGCGGCTTCGCAAAGAAACCGAATCCGCCCGCTCGCCCCGACGCGCTACAGTGATCCGATGACGCGCCGCGCCGCTTCCAACCCGCCCCGCAGGCCCTCGATCCTCGCCCGCCGCAAGCGCGGGGCGGCGGCCTTCGCGCGGGTGCTCGGCGTGGCGGTGCTGACGGTCGCCCTGCTCGTCGGCGAGGGCAACCCGGACCTTCTCCGAAACGTCGTCAGCGACCACGCCCAAACCCTGCTGGCCCTGTGCCTCGGCGGGGCGATTTTCCTCCTCCTCGGGATCGTCCGCTCCGCCCGCCCGACCGACGCGACACGGCGCGGGTTCGACGTGATCGCCGGCCCGCCCCCGAAGGTGCCCCCCAAGTAGCCGGGAGCGGAAGCCCCGGTCTTCTTCGCGCGATTTACCAGACGAAACCGGGGCTTCCGCTCCCGGCTAGTTTCTCGCGCCGCGCATAACATCGCGGCATGGCCGACCGCCTTGCCCTCACGCCCGAGCCGATCACCCTCGCCGACGCAGACGTGGCGGACCCCGCGGCGGGGGGGATCGCGGTCTTCCTCGGCACCACGCGGGCCGAGACGCACGCGGACGGGCGGCAGTTGGTGGCCCTCGATTACGAGGCCTACGCCGAGATGGCGGCGGGGCAGTTACGCGACCTCGCCGCGCGGGCGCGCGAGACGTGGCCGGTCGTGAACCTGACGATCCTGCACCGCACCGGCCGGGTGGGGCTGGGGGAGGCGTCGGTGCTGATCGCCGTCTCGACGCCACACCGCGCCGCGGCGTTCGAGTGCTGCCGGTGGCTGATCGACACGCTCAAGGCCGAGGTCGCGGTCTGGAAGCGGGAGGTCTGGGCCGACGGCGGCACGTCGTGGGTCGAAACGGACTGGGGCCGGTCCGCCAATGATGGGGCATGAGCCGACCCGACCTCCGCGACGCCTTCGACGACCCCGAACTCACCGACCCGTCGATCGCCCCGAGTTGGACCGCCAACGGCATGAGCCTGCCGCGGATCATGAGCCTGTCCGACGGCGTGTTCGCCATCGCCATCACCATCCTGGCGGTCAACATCCGCATCCCCGACCTCGGCGACGCCCCCGACCCGGACGCGCTGCGGCACGCGATCCTCGGGATGTGGCCGAGCTACCTCAGCTACGTCCTGAGTTTCGTGGTGATCGGCATCTACTGGATCGCGCACCACAACATCTTCCACCACGTCCGCCGGAGCGACCGGACGCTGCTGTGGCTGAACCTGCTGTTCCTGATGTTCGCGTCGTTCATCCCGTTCAGCGCGGCGCTGCTGGGGAAATACTGGCACTACCCGTCGGTGCTGGTCGCCTACGGGCTGACGCTGCTGCTGACGGGGCTGGTGCTGGAGGCGCTGCTGGCCTACGTCATCAAAAGGGAACTGACGACCCGCGCCGCCCGGTCGACCTTCGGGGCCGGCACGGTGGCGGTGCTGCTGGTGCCGGCGGTGAGTCTGGTGTCGATCGCGGTGGCCTTCCTCAGCCCGCGGGCGAGCCTGGTGATCTACGCGGTCGTGCCGGTGCTCTACCTGTGGCCCAACCGCCTCGACCGCGGCTGGCAGCGGGTGGCGCAGGTCGCCTACGAGCGCGAGCTGGCGCGGCTGGACGCGGCGCGTGCGGAGAAGAATTAACCACGGAGAACACGGAGGGACACGGAGAAAGCCACAGAGACACATTTTGGTTTTTCCTCCGTGGCTTTCTCCGTGTCCCTCCGTGTTCTCCGTGGTTAATTCTTCTCCGCCCCTACCATCGGCCATGTTCCAAGCCGTGCAGATCGCCTACTGGCTCGCCCTCTCGACGTGGTTCGGGGGCGTGCTGTTCGTCGCGGCGGCGGCGCCGGTGATCTTCCGCACCGTCCGCGCCAGCGACCCCACCCTGCCCGGCGCGGCGCTCGACGGCGAGGACGCAACCCTGCTCGCCGGCGACATCGTCGACAGTTTGCTCGACGTGCTGGTGCGGGCCGAACTCGCCTGCGCGGCGGTGGCGGGGCTGGCGGTGCTGGCCCAGTGGTTCGTCGCCGACCGCACCGGCGGGGCGCTGGTGGCCGTCGCGCTGCGGAGCGGCCTGCTCGTGGCGGCGGCGGGCGTCGTGCTGTACGACTGGCGGGTCGTCCGCCCCCGCACCCGCCAGCACCGGGCCGAGTTCCTGCGCCTCGCCGACGACCCGGACGCGGCAAACGCGGCGCGGGAGCAGTTCGACCGCTACCACGCCGAGGGAGTGAACCTGCTGCTGGCGCTGCTGTTCCTGCTGCTGGGGATGATCCTGTTCAGCGGCACGATCGCGCCGGCGTCGGTGACTTACGTTTTCTAGCGCGGTTGAGCCACAGTTCTGGATGCCACTGATGAGTTTGCACGAACGGCGGCATTCGCGGCCGCCGTGGCACGGGCGTCCCGCCCGGATTCGCTTGGCCCGCCGCTCGCCGCGTGGTTCGCCGCGCCGAATCCGGGCGGGACGCCCGTGCCACGAGGCCCCCGCAGGCTTGTTACGGGCCGTCGTGCGGGCCGTCGTCCGCCGCGGCCTTGGCGGTCAGGCCGGCGGTAAGGGCGCTGACGATCGTCGGGCGGGCGAGGCGGAAGGCGAGCAGCGCGCCCTTTTTCGCCCACGACCGCCGCTTAACATCCGGCGGCGGCTTGACGGATTTGCCGGCGGCGGCGGCCTCCAACTCGACGATCCGCCGCAGCGTCCGAAGCCGCTTTTTCACGCCCTGGCGCTTGCTCGGCACCGCGATCAGGCCGGCGACCAGTCCGGCGGCTGCGGCGGAGCCGACGGCGATCCACGGCCGGGCCTCGGTCAGCAGCCGCGGGTCGGCCGCCCCCTTCAGCAGGGCCGTGCCGCTTTTCGCGTGCCCGGCGGCGGCGGCGAGCGCGCCACGCACCGCCAGCCGCGCGTCCGCGGCCTCGCGGGCGAACTGCTGCCGCTCGGTCTGCGGCGTCGGCCGGTCGTCCGGGGCGGGATAGGCGTGGCCCTTGCGGGTTTGGATCGGGTCGGAGGGCATCGTCTTACGGGTGAGGGTTGAGGGATGAGCGGGTGAGATCAGTCGGCTCGGTCGGCCATGGTTTATTCGGCGCGGCGTTCGGCATCCCAGCCTTTGTGGGCGTCGCGCTGGCGGTCGAGCCTTGTCTGGTAGGCCTTGGCGGCCTTTCGTTTGGAGCCGCCGCTGAGGAGGGTGATCGTCAGGTAGCCGCCGCCGACGATCAGCAGCAGCAGGCCGACGCCGACGACGAGGTTGCCGGCCCAGGTGCGGCCGTGGAAGACCTCGCGGCTGAGCAGTTCGGCCAGCCCGACGGTCGCCAGCACCGCCGCCGTCGCCACCGCCGCGACGCCGGCGACGGCCAATATCGCGCCCAGCGCGGCCAGCAGGACGAGGTTTCGGGCGAGGGCGACGTAGCTGGAGGCGGTGGCCGACGCCCACTGGGCGGCGTAGGCCTTGATTTCCGCCAGCGCCGCCGCGGCCGCCTTGAACTGTTCGGCCGCCAGGCCCGCCGCCTCCCGCGCCGCGGCGGTGGCGGAGTCCCCGTCGGAGTGGTCGTCGGGTGCCCCCGCGTCCGACACGGGCTCCGCGCCCGGCTCGACCGCCGCGCGGCCGGCGGCCGGGCCCTTCTCCCGTTCCAGCGGCGGGGCCGATCCATTGCCGTAAACCGTCATCAGCCACCCGTCCCTTCGCCCGCCCCAAATCCGCACTGCTGACCGCCCACTGCCCACTGCCCGCTAGCTCCGCTTGTACAGCGCGCCCAGCACCATGCCGACGCCGGCGGCGATCAGCAGGCTCTTCACCGGCTTCTCGCGGACGTACTGCTCGACCTTGTCCAACCCCTGCTGGCCCCTGGCGGCGTACTCGTCGTACACCTCGCCGGCCTGGCCGACCACGCGGTCCTTCACCCGCGCCTTCACCCGCTCCTTGGCCTCGTTGAGCGACTGGCCGACGTACTGCTTGGCGTACTGCTTGGCCCGGTCCTGCGCCTGGCCGCGATACTGCTCATACCGCTCCTTCGCCTGGCCGCGGAGCTGCTGGTACTTCTCGGTGGCGGCCTCCTTGAGGTGGGTGCCCATCTCGCGGAGGTCTTGCTTGAGGTCTTCGGCGTCGCCCCTGACCTGCTCGGCCGGGCCGGGGGTCGGGGTCGGCGGGGGGGTGAAGTCGTCGGGGGAGTCGGGGGAGTGGGGGGCCATGTGAGGATCCTTCGTTGGGTCGCGTGAGGGGCATCGTAAGGGGTTCGGCGGGAAGTGCCAGCCCCGAAATTGCGGCCGGCCGGACGATGTGCTAGATTCCGCCCCTTCACCTCACCTTCACAACCAACAGGAGCAGTGCGATGGGCATCCGCGAGACGATGAACGAGAAGCCGATGATCGTGACCGGCGTGACGGCGGGCATCATCTTCCTCGCGCTGGTGCTGATCATCATCCAACTCTGGCCCTCGGGCGGGGGCTCGGCCCCGTCGCCGGCGGCGAAGCAGTGGTTCTACACCACCGATGATGGGGCCACCCACTTCCCCGACGAGGCGAACAAGGTCGTGCCGTTCGACCACGAGGGGAAGCCGGCGGTGATCGCGCGCGTGTACGAGTGCGGCGGCAAGGAGTTCGTCGGCCACCTGGAGAAGTACACGCCCGAGGCCAGCCGGCAGCTCGAGGAGTTGGCCGCCAAAGGGGATGCCAACCCGCGCACGACGATGTCGATCGCCCACGACGGCCTGCTGGTCAAGGCGCCCGGCGGCGGGCGGTGGGTCAGCGTCCGAACCCAGGAGGGGGCGACGGTTTACAACGCCCCGTGCCCCGACGGCGGCACCGACCACCCCACGGCGGTTTACCCGAAGTGAGGGGCGTCGCCAGCCGGCAAGTCGTGGCGGCGGTGGGGTTTAGCGGGCGGTCGTGAAGGTGATCTTCTTGAAGCCCGCCAGTTGCGCCGCCTCCTGGGCCTTGATCAGGTAGCGGTAGTGGACGGTCCGGCCGGGGCTGATCTGCACCGTGACGTCGCCCACGCCCGAGCCGGCGGCGGCGAGCTGCTGGCGCTTGGCCGCCAGCAGGCCGGCGAGGGCGGTCTCGTCCTCGACCTTCTGGTTGCCGACGGTGGCGGTGAAGCGATCGGGGGTGGGGCTGTCGATGAACACGTCCAGCGGCTGGTCGGGCACCCAGTCCTTGGGCAGCGCCGCCCCGCCCCCGCCGGTGGGCTTGAACGGCAGGTTGCTCTTGAGGTAACTCTCCGGGCCGGCGAAGCTCGCGCCGATCATGAACACGATCAGCACGACCATCGCCACGTTCACCACGGGCATCAGGTTCGGCTGGTTGTCGGTGACTCCGGGGGGGCGGCGGATCTTCATGGTTCTGTGTTACTCGGGCTTTGCCGTGGCGTAGTTGATCTCGCCGACCTTGGCGGACGCGACGGTGAGCAGGACCGGCTCGAGGAAGCGGGTCTCCAAATCGCCGTCGGCGCGGATGATGACCTTCAGGTCCGGGTTGTGCTTGCGGAGCACGACGAGGAACTCCTGCAGCGGCCGCTTGCCGGCGTCGGTGCTGATCGGCAGGGTGACCTGCTTGCCGTTGGCGGGGTCGAGGCTGGTGACCGACGGCTCGCCGCTGAGGCCCTCGTAGACGTTGAGGGTCACGGTGTTGCCGAAGTCGGCGATCTCGCTGCCCTGGAACGCCACGGGCAAGGCCATCTTCTTGTCGGCGCCGGTCTCCACGCCCTTCTTGCTGACGAGCATGAAGAAGATCAGCAGCGAGAGCATGACGTCGCTGAGGGACGTGATGTTCACGACGAGCGGGGAAGTCGGGACTACGCGTTTGCGGGCCATGCTGGTGGTGCGTGATGCGTGGTGCGTGGGTTCGGCCGCTGGCGGCTTCGCAACGAAAACGGATTTCGGTTACTGCGCCGGCACGGCGGCCTTGGAGGGCTTGGGGGCGGGCGAGGCGGCGCGGGCCGCGCCGGGGGCGGGGGCCGACGCGCGGGACGAACTCGCCGCGGAACTTGCGGCGGTGCTAGACGAACTCGACGGGCGCGACTTGCCCCCCTCGGGCTTCATCATCTGCAGGAACTCCTCGGCCTGCAGCGCCCCTTCGTTGGTCAGGCGGTCGGCCTTGGTCCGCAGGATGCCGTAGGCGACCAGGCAGGGGATGGCGAGGCAGAGGCCCAGCAGGGTGGTGCCCAGGGCGGTGGAGATGCCGCCGGCGAGGCTGGCGGGGTTCGCCGCGCCGCCCCCCTGCTGCATCTTGAGGAACGCCTGCATGATGCCGAGCACCGTGCCGAGCAGCCCCAGCAGCGGGCCGACGTTGGCGAGGATGTTGATGACCTCGAGCTTGCGGAACTCCTCGGCCATGCGCTCGCCGACGGCGGTCTCCATCGCCTCCTTCATGCCCGCGAAGTTCGGGGCCTGCTTGAGGGCGGGGTTGAGGCTGGCCGACACGAAGCTGTCGTCCTCCTCGGTGAACTGGATCAAATCCTTGAACTTGCGGTTCTGGATCATCTCCTCGATGGTCGCGGTGCTGTCCTCGGGCAGGATCACGCTGCGGCGGACGCGGAGGAAGGCCTGGATGATCAGCGTGATGGCGAGCACCGACAGCAGCAGGATGATGATCGAGATCGGGTCGATGTTCTTGATCATCAGGCTGACGACGTTGCCCGGCACGTCCTCGGTGGCCGGCGCGGCACCGTTGGCCCCGGCAGCCGCGGCGGCGGGCGCGGCGGGGGTCGCGGCGGGGGTCGCCTGGGCGTGGGCACCGCTGGCGAGAAGGCCGATAGCCAGCAGCAGGGCCGCCAGCGGGAGCAGCAGCCGGGCGGGCCGTGGAACGGGCGTCCCGCCCGGATTCCTTTCTGCGGTCGCAAAGATGAAGAGAATCCGGGCGGGACGCCCGTTCCACGGGGTGCGGGTCGAGGCGGGCGGGGTGGGCATGGTGCGTTACCTTCTGGGGGCCTTGCTGGATTGAACGGCGGTCGCGGGCGGGGCGGCCTGGCAGTTTACCGCAGATCGCTCTGCGTGACGAACGCGAAGTTCCCGCCGTTGTCGTCGGCGATCTGCTTGAGCAGCTTTCCGCCGGGGTCGCTGCGCTGGTCCTCGCTGTTGGCGAAGAAGATCGTGTTGATCTTCACCTTGCCGTCGGGGTTGAGTTTCTTGATCTCGCCGAGCACCTGGTCGTCCTTGATGCCGGCGGCGTAGAAGTCGCCGTCGGTGAGCATGTAGATCAGTTGCGGGTTCTGCTTAAAGGCGAGCCGCAGGCCGGGCAGGGGGTCGGAGTTGCCCCGAAAGCTCACGTCGTTGACGAGGAAGCGGGCGAGGTCCTCCTTGCTCTTGGCGTTGGCCGGCTGTAAGCCGCCCTTGCTGAGGGCCACGGCCTCGCCGGCCTGGAAGAAGACGACGTTGTAGAACTGCACCGGCTGGAGCTTGCTGACGGCCTTTTTGATCTCGAAGTAGAGGGTGCTCTTCTTGTCGTTCATGCTGCCGGTGGCGTCGCAGAGGTAGACGACCTTTGTGGCGTTTCCGCTGCGGCCCATGAACGGGGCCTTGGGGCCGATGCCGCCGCCGCCGCCGGGCAGGCCGAAGGGGGCCAACTTCCCGCCGCCGCCGCCCGCGCCCTGGCCCAGCCCCTTGCCGACGTCGGCGTTGGGGCCGAGGGCCAGGCTGCCGCCGCCCTCGGCGGGGTTGCCCTTCATCAGGCTGTCGCTGAGGGTCTCGCTCGGCCGCTCGGCCCACGAGTCGCTGACCTGCACGCTCTGGTCGAAGTCCTGCGCCGCCGAGCGGTTGGGGTCGCCGGCGAGGCCGGGGTTGGGGATGCCGCCGACCTCCTCGCCGTCGACGATCGTCGCGTCCGGCACGATCACCTGCTCCTGCGTCAGCGCCCGCCGCACCGCCGGCACGCTGGCGGCCACCAGCAGCGCGAACACGATGATGCCGACGTGGAACACTAGGCTGGTGGCGAACGGCACGACCGACTGGAACCACGGCCGCCGCGAGAGCGGGACGTGGCGGGTGCCCTCGGGCTCCTCCGGCCGCTCGGGCGGCAAATTGTCGGGCACGGTCTCCGGCGGGTCGGATTGGCTCATGGTGGGGGCTCCGGCTGGACCACGGGTCGGACGCCACACGATATACCCGATCCGCGCCGACCGCAAATGGACTCTGCCGCGGCACGGGCGGGAGGCCCTTGGACGGAAGATGGGCGGGACGCCCATTCCACGGGAGGGCCTCACGCGGGGATGGTCACGTCGCGCTCCGGGCGGTCGCGGCGGAGGGCTTCGTCGTGGCGGGCGATCGACTTCACCTTGGCGGCCACGGCGGGGCGGAGGGGGGTGGCGTTGATCGACCGGGCGGCGGCGTAGCGGGTCAGCCACTCGTCCAGGGCGTCCGAGGCCACGCCGGCGCGGGTCGCGCCGTAGTGGAATTGGGCCAAATCCTTCACGACCCACCGCCGGGGGAAGAGGATGCGCGGCAGGCGGCGGACGCGGCCGGCGTCGATCAGCCGCACGTCCGAGGGGGTCGCGGGGTCGGCGAAGAAGTGGCACGGGTAGAGGTCGCGGTGGTGCAGGCCGGCGGCGTGGAGTGCCGCCGCCACCGCCGCCGTCGGGCCGAGCAGGTCGGCGAACGGCACCGCGCCGGACCGCAGCAGGCCGTCGGCGGCGGACAGGCCGTAGAGGTCCTCGGTGATGACGAAGCTCCGCCCGTCGGGCATCACGCCGACGGCCGCGAGGGGCACCGTCGGGATGCCCGCATCGCGCAGCAGGCGGATGCCCTCGGCCTCGTCGAGCGCGGGCGGCCGGCGTCGGCCGCCGGCGGGGTGGTGCCGCTTGACGTGCAGGCGGACCGAGCGGCCGTCGGCGGTTGTGGCGTCGAGCGTGCAATTCTCGCGCTCGCGGACCTGCCGCCACGGCACGATGCCGGGGTGCTCGAACACGCTTTCGCCGTCGGGCAACCCGACCTCGCGCAGCAGATCGGCATAGGCCGCCTCGGCGGTGTAGCGGGCGGCGGTGGGTGGGGCGATGCCGCTCACGCCGGCCCCTTCGCCGCGTCGCTAACTGGTTGGTCGTCAAGCAGATGCGTGGCCTCGCGGGTCACGCGGGCGGGCGAGATGCGGGTCATGCAGCGGTGGTCGAGCGGGCAGGTTTTCAGTTGGCACGGGCCGCAGAAGACCTTTTCCATGACCTGGGTTTCGCGGGGGAAGTCGATGACGGTCCAGGCGGGGTCGGTGGGGCCGAAGAGCGTGACGACCGGCACGCCGAAGGCGGCGGCGAGGTGGCGGGGGCCGGTGTCGTTGGTGACCATCAAATCGCACCGGCGGACGACCTCCTTGAGCGTGCCGAGGCCCAGGCCGGCGGCGGGCAAATCGACGGCGGGGCGGCGCATGCGGTCGATGACGTCCGAGACGATCCGCCGCTCGGCGGGGCTGCCGGCGACCAGGATCCGCGCGCCCCGCTCGTCGGCGAGGCGGTCGGCGACGGCGGCGAAGCCCTCGGCGGGCCAGAGTTTGGCGGCGCCGTACTTCGCGCCGGGGTTGAGGATCACCAGCGGGCCGCCGTCGGGCGCGACGCCGGCGCGGTCGAATAATTTGTCGGTGGCGGCGCGCTGGGCGGGCGTGACGAAGAGTTCCATCCGCCGGTCGGCCGGGGTGTCGGCCCGCGCGCCGAGGTAGTTCGCCAGGCCGAGGTAGTAGCGGAGGGTGGGGGTCGGGGCGAAGCGGCCGCGGACGCGGGGGGGCAGGAGTTTGTCGGTCAGGAGGAAGCCCCGGCCGTCGCGGTCGTAGCCGAGGATGCGGGGGATTTTGGCGGTGCGGGCGAGGAGGGCGGCGCGGAAGGCGTTGGGCAGGAGGATCGCCAGGTCGAAGCCGCCGGAGCGGACCAGGCGGGCGAGGTGCGTGACGCGCGGCTTGGGCCGGTGGGTGAGCAGTCGGTCGGCCCAGGGCACGCCGGCGTAGAGGGGCTTGAGGTAGCGGCGGAGCAGGTAGGAGATGTTGGCGGCGGGGAAGCGGCGTCGGACGGCGCGGAGCATCGGCGTCGCCATCGCCGCGTCGCCGACCCACGACGGCTGGACGATCAGGATGCGTCGCGGGTCGGGCATGGGGGGAGTATAGATTTGCCGGGGTGCGCCTTCAGCCGCTCGCGGCTTCGCAAAGAAACGGGGGTCGGAAAAGGATTTCTTTGCGAAGCCGCGAGCGGCCGGAGGCGCGTCAGAACGGCTCGGGCAGGTGCAAAAACTCGCGTTGCTGCTTGAGCTCGATGAGCATTTGGCCCATCTGCCCCTGCACGCGGGGGGGCTGGTGGGCGAGGAAACGGCCGAGGTCGCGCTTGAACTTGTCCGGCGACGGCAGGCCGAAGGCCTCGGCGCGGGTCTGGATCGCCCCCTGCTGGGCGAGGGCCATCATCGTCAGGACGGCCGACCGCTCGGCGCCGGTCAGGGCGTCGAAGCGGTCGAGGAACATCGAGAGGAACGCGGCGCCGACCGCCTCGCGGCCGGCCATGCGGCGGATGTTGGCGGCCATTCGCTTGCGCAGCGGGTCGGGGGCGAGCATCATCTTGAACAGCGCGGGGAAGGGTTTGCCGCGCAGGCGGTCGACGTAGGCGAGGGCGAGTTTTTGCTTGTCGGATTCGGTCAGGCGGCTGAAGTCGTCGGAGGCGAGGTAGGCCTTCAGCGTGGCGGCGTCGGCGGTGGCGGCGTCCGGGGCGGCGGGGTAGGTGGCGTAGCGGTAGAGGCCGTAGCCGGCGGCGGCCAGGGCGACCACGGCGAACAGGGCGAGGGTCGCGCGGCGCCACAGGCGGGCGGGGGTTCGGCGGGCGGCGGTGGGGAGAGTGGTGGTCATCATTAAGACCGTGCCGCGTCGTCGGCGTCGGGCAGGGGGCCGGTGAGGGGCACGTCGCGGAGGAAGTTCTCGACGTGGCCGTCGGCCATCAGCCAGTTGAACGGCACGCCGCCGCCGTGGAAGTTCTCCGCGTCCCACATCACCGGCACCTCGCTGCTGCTCTTGAGGACCTTCCAGAAGAAGGTGTCGGACAGGCGGTTGACCCCGAGTTCCTGGTAGTAGCTGTAGGAGATGCCCCACTGCTTGGCGTAGGTTTCGTCGCCGGGGCAGGTGAAGACGGGGTGGTGCTCGCCGGGCCTGAGGCTGCCGGGGGAGGCGACGTAGGGGGCGAGGAAGTCGCTGATGAGGGGCATCGGCCCGGCGGGCGGTGTGAAGGGCGGGGTGTAGCTGGCGAAGTAGCGGGCGGGCGGATACTTGCCGCCGCTCTGGTTCAGGTACATCTGCACGGCCGCCCCGAGGTCGTGGAGGTGGGCCTTGCAGGCGGTCTTCTTCGCCTGCTCGCGCGCCCGCCCGAGGGCCGGCAGGAGCAGGCCGATCAGCGCGGCGATGATGCCGATCACCACCAGCAGTTCGACGAGGGAGAACCCCCGCTCGGTTTTGAGGGTCGAAGCGATGCCGACGTTATGCCCCCGCGCGACCCGCCCGCCACGCGCCGGCGTATTATCCTTTGCGTCGGCCCCGAATCCGGTTAGACTGTCGCACCCGGCGCACCACAAGAGAGGTCCGACACGCCCGCTAACCCAAGGACGGCCCATGGCACGGCAGCAGAAGAAGTTAGGCGAAATCCTGGTCGAGTGGGGCGTCATCCAGCCCAAGGACATCGACAAGGCCCTCGAGCACGCCAAAAAACAGGGCCAGCGCATCGGCGAGGCGCTGGTCGACCTCAAGATCGCGTCGGAGAAGAACGTCTACAAGGCCCTGGCGAGCCAGTTCAACATGGAGTACGTCGACCTCGACCGCTCCAGCGTGCCGCCCGAGACCGTCAACGCGATTCCCGACGAGTTGATGCGCAAGTACCTGATCCTGCCGCTGGGCAAGGAGAAGGGGAAGCTCCGCGTGGCGATCCACGACCCGCTCGACCTGGAAATGCTCGATATCCTGCGGTTCCGGCTGAACACCGACATTCGGACGGTGCTGGCGCCGCGGGGGCGGATCAAGGCCGTCATCGACGAGCTGTTCAACGCCAGCGCGGCCAACACGATCGACCAGTCGATGGACCGGACGATCGACCGGCTGGGCAGCACGATCGACCGGTCGCTGGACAAGTCGATCGACCGCAGCATCGACAAGTCGATCGATAAATCCATTGACAAGTCGATCGACCTGGGGAGCCTCGGGGAGGACGCGGCGGCGGACGCGACGCAGGCGCCGATCATCAAGCTGGTGCAGGCGATGATCGCCGAGGCCGTGCGGAGCCGGGCGTCGGACATCCACATCGAGCCGATGAAGGACCGCGTGCGGGTGCGGTACCGCATCGACGGCGAGTGCGTGGAGCGCGACAAGATTCCGAGCCGCATGAAGGGCCCGCTAATCAGCCGCATCAAGATCATGGCGGGCATCGACATCGCCGAGAAGCGCCTGCCGCAGGACGGCCGCATCAAGCTGATGGTCGACAAGCAGCAGATCGACTTCCGCGTCAGCTCGCTGCCGGCCTACCACGGCGAGAGCGTGGTGCTGCGTATTCTGCGGCCGGACAACGTCCGGCTGGGCCTGGAGAAGATGGGCTTCGAGGAGGAGGATTACAAAGAGTTCAAGAAGATCATCACCCGCCCCAACGGCATCTTCCTCGTCACCGGCCCGACCGGCAGCGGCAAGACCACCACGCTGTACGGCGCGCTCGGCGAGCTCAACCGCCCGGACCGCAAGATCATCACGGCCGAAGATCCGGTGGAATACAACTTCCCCGGCATCAACCAGTGCCAGGTGCGCGAGGCGATCGGCCTGAGCTTCGCCAAAATCCTGCGGGCGATGCTCCGCCAGGCGCCGAACATCATCCTGGTCGGCGAGATTCGGGACATCGAGGTGGCCGAGGTCGCCATCCAGGCCGCGCTGACGGGCCACTTGGTCTTCAGTACGCTGCACACGAACGACGCGCCGGGGGCGATCACGCGGCTGATCGACATGGGCGTCAAGCCGTTCCTCGTGGCGTCGGCGATCCAGGCGATCATGGCCCAGCGGCTGGTGCGGGTGCTGTGCCCCAAGTGCAAGGTGCCCGACCGCGAGCCGGACGAGATGTGGCTGAAGCTCGCGGGCATCGCCCCCGCCGACCTGCGCGACCGGACGCTCTACAAGGGCCGGGGCTGCGACAACTGCAGCGGCACCGGCTTCCGCGGGCGGCTGGCGATCTTCGAGATGATGGTGATGACCAACGAGGTCCGCACCCTGGCGTTCGACCGCGCCGCGACGAACAAGATCCGCAAGGCCGCCATCGCCGGGGGGATGAAGACCCTGCTGATGGACGGCAAGGTGAAGGTGCTGGCGGGCCTGACGACGGCGGAGGAGATCGTCAAGGTCGCCCAGGTGGAGGGGGTGGTGGCGGGGCACTGAATGTCCGTTGTCCTTGGTCCTTTGTCATTTGTTATGGCAAGCCGAGACTTTACCGAGCTAGAGGTGTTTCGGCTGGCCGAGAGGCTTGCGGACGCGGTGTGGGCTACTGTGGAGTGCTGGGAGAACTTGCCGCGCGACACGATCGGCAAGCAGGTCGTCCGGTCGGCCGACAGCATTGGCGCGAATATCGCTGAGGGGGCTGGGCGTGGGAGCTTTAAGGACAACCAGAGATTTGTGAAGATCGCGCGCGGCTCGCTGAATGAGACGAGGTTTTGGCTCCGCCGGGCGCACGCCAGAAAGTTGATCGGCGAGGAGCAAATCCGAGTGATCCGCCCGATCGTGGAAGAACTAGGTCCAAGACTAAACGCGTACTTGAACTCAATCGGTCCCCGCAGTCCAAAACAAGTGACCAGGGACCAGTGACCAAGGACCAACCCAATGGCAACCATCCAAATCGACCGACTGCTCGAGACCACCGTCAAGCGCAAGGCCTCGGACCTGCACCTCGCCGTCGGCAAGCCGCCGACCCTGCGGCTCCACGGCCACATGCGCGAGCTGCAGACCAAGACCCTCGAGGCCGAGGACACGATGAGCCTGATGAAGGCCATCACCCCCGAGCGCATCCAGCAGGAGTTCGAGGAGACCGGCTCGGGCGACTTCGGCTTCGCCTACGGCGAGGAGGCCCGCTTCCGCGTCGCCATCTTCAAGCAGAAGGGCGTCTGCTCGCTGGTGCTCCGCCGCATCCCCAACACGATCCTGACGTTCGAGCAGATCGGCCTGCCCAAGATGGCCGAGCAGATCTGCCGCCGGCCGCGCGGCATTTTCCTCGTCACCGGGCCGACCGGCTCGGGAAAGACGACGACGCTGGCCTGCATGATCAACTACATCAACGAGAACTTCGACCGGCACATCATCACGATGGAGGACCCGATCGAGTACTACCACCCGCACAAGAAGAGCATCGTCGTGCAGCGCGAGGTGGGCGTGGACGTGCCGAACTTCTCCGAGGCCCTCCGCCGCGCCCTGCGGCAGGACCCCGACGTCATGCTCGTCGGCGAGATGCGCGACCTCGCCACCATCTCGTCGGCCATCACCGCCGCCGAGACCGGCCACCTGGTCTTCGGCACGCTCCACACCTCCGGGGCGGCCAGCACGATCAACCGCATCATCGACGCCTTCCCCACCGACCAGCAGGAGCAGGTCCGCGTCCAGCTCGCCGGCAACCTCATCGCCGTGCTCAGCCAGGCCCTGTGCCCGCGCGTCGACACCGACGGCATGCTCGCCGCCTACGAGTTCATGTACGTCACGCCCTCGATCCAGAACCTCATCCGCGATAACAAGAGCTTCCGCATCGACTCGGACATCCAGACCGGCAAGCGGTTCGGCATGCAACTGCTGGATGACAACCTGTGGATGAATTACAACGCCGGGAAGATCAGCCGCGAGGAGGCGATCGACAAGAGCAAGAACCCCGGCGGCATGGTCGAGCGGATGCAGAAGGCGGGCGAGATCATCGAGGACGAGGACGACGCCCTGGTCGCCGAAGTCGCCGCCGAGGAGGAGCCCAAATCGGCTAGTAAGCCCGGCAACGGCTCGGGCGAGAACGACAAGGAAAAGGCCGCACAGATCGCCGCCAACCGCGAGCGGATGCAGCGGATGGCGAAGAAGTGAGTCGGCCGTAGGTAGCAGGTTGTAGTGAGTAGGTCGTAGGTCGAGAAAAGAAGGTAGCAGTTATGTCCCGCACCACCACCAGCAGTCCCGCCGCCAGCCCCGGCGACCCCGAAGACCGCAAGCACGGCAAGTCGGCCAACGGGTTGAACGGGGCGACCGGATCCAACGGCTCGAACGGCAACGGGTCGGCCAAGCCCGGCGACCCGGCGCGCCGGCCCGGCATGGGGCCGACGCCGCGCGCGCCGGAGGTCGGCGCCGGCAGCCCCCCCAACGGCAAGGGGCAGGTCGCCGACCGCACCGCCGACCGCACCGCCGACCGCACCGCCGACCGCACCGCCGACGGCACCTCGGCGCCGGACATGCCCCCCATCGAGCAGCTCAAGGGCCGCCAGCTCGGCCGGGTGCTCACGAAGATGGGCAAGTGCACCCGCGAGCAGGTCGTCGAGGGCCTGACGGTGCAGAAGAAGTCCGGCCGCGGCACGCCGCTCGGCCGCATCCTCATCGACCTCGGCTACCTCGAGGAGGGCGTGCTCAACGTCGCCCTCGCCGCCCAGAAGGGGTACGAGCTCATCGACCTGTCGGGCCTGAAGATCGACCCCGCCACCGTCGCCGCCGTGCCCGCCCAGATCGCCACCACCAGCAAGGTCCTGCCCATCGCCTTCGACAAGGAGAAGAAAAAGCTCACCGTCGTCATGGCGAACCAGGAGAACTTCCGCGCCCTCGACGACCTCCGCCAACTCATGGGCTACACCGTGACGGCCAAGATCGGCGACGCCGAGCAGATCGACAAGCTCATCGCCAAGCACTACAACGCCGCCGCCGAAAGCATGGGCGACCTCCTCGGCGAACTCGAGGGCGACTCGTCGCTGAAGGACCTCAAGAACCGCGGCGAGAGCATCGACCTCGACAGCCTCAAGGACGCCGCCGACTCCAACCCCGTCCGCAAACTCATCAACCTCGTGCTGCTGCAGGCGATCAAGGACAAGGCGTCAGACATCCACTTCGAGCCGTTCGAGGAGGAGTTCAAGATGCGCTACCGCATCGACGGCGTCCTCTACGAGATGATGCCCCCGCCCGCCCACATCGCCAGCGCCATCAGCAGCCGCATCAAGGTCATGGCCGGCCTCGACATCGCCGAGCGCCGCATGCCCCAAGACGGCCGCATCGAACTCAACGTCAACAACCAGCCGATCGACCTCCGCGTCAGCGTCCTGCCCACCATGTTCGGCGAGTCGGTCGTCATGCGCGTCCTCGACCGCTCGAACGTCAACCTCGACCTCGACAAGATCGGCCTCCGCGACGATGACCTGCGGACCCTCCGCCAACTCATCAACAAGCCCAACGGCATCGTCATCGTCACCGGACCCACCGGCAGCGGCAAGACCACCACGCTCTACTCCGCCCTCAACGAACTCAACGACCCCGAGAGCAAGATCATCACCGCCGAGGACCCCGTCGAATACGACATCGACGGCCTGATCCAGTGCCAGATCAAGCCCGACATCGAGCTCACCTTCGGCCGAATCCTCCGCGCCATGCTCCGCCAGGACCCCGACACCATCCTCGTCGGCGAGATTCGGGACCGCGAGACCGCCGAGATCGCCGTGCAGGCCTCGCTCACCGGCCACTTGGTCTTCAGCACCCTCCACACCAACGACGCCCCCAGCAGCATCGCCCGCCTGCTCGACCTCGGCCTCGAACCCTTCCTCGTGACCGCCACCCTCGAGGGCGTCGTCGCCCAGCGACTCGTCCGCCGCATCTGCAAGAACTGCAAGACCGAGTACGAGCCCGCCCTCGAGCAACTCATGGAACTCGAGCTGAAGCACGAGGACGTCGAGGGCCGCACCTTCTACTACGGCAAGGGGTGCGAGGAGTGCAACAACACCGGCTACAAGGGCCGAATGGGCATTTACGAGATCATGCTGCTCGACGACGACATGCGCGACAAGATCGTCCAGCACGCCAGCACCCAGGTCCTGCGCGTCGAGTCGAAAAAGCGCGGCATGCGGACCCTCCGCGAGAGCGGCCTGATGGCGATCTACGACGGCGTGACCACCATCGAAGAGGTCGCCCGCGAGACCATCAGCGAGGAGGGGTAACGGCCCGCCCCGTGGAACGGGCGTCCCGCCCGGATTCTTCTTTCCGCTCGCGCTACTCAATGCCGCGAGAGGCGAAGAATCCGGGCGGGACGCCCGTTCCACGGGGCCATACCGGCCGTTCCCGCCCCGCTGGACACCGCGTAGAATTGCCCCGACGCCCCGAGTTACCCCTGGGCCACCAAGGAGACCCCGCCCATGCCCACCTACGCCTTCCAAGCGATGAACTCCTCCGGCCAGGAGGTCAAGGACGAGATCGAGGCCGACTCCTCCGAGGAGGCCATCAGCAAGATCCGCGGCAAGGGCTACTTCCCCACCAAGGTGAAGGAAAAGGCGGCCAAGAAAAAGGTCGCCAAGAAAAAGGCCGACGCCGGCCCGGTCAGCACCCGCAAGATGCCCATCAGCATCGGCGGCGTGCCGCAGAAGCAACTCGTCAGCTTCACCCGCCAACTCTCCACCCTCCAAGATGCCGGCCTGCCCATCCTGCGCTCGCTGCAAATCCTCGAGGAGCAGCAGCGGCCCGGCCTGCTCAAGTCGATCGTCGGCGGCGTCGGCGACGAGGTCGAGGGCGGCGGCTCCCTCTCCGAGGCCATGGCCCAATACCCCAAGGCGTTTGACAAACTTTACGTCAACATGATCAACGCCGGCGAGGCCGGCGGCGTGCTCGACATCATCCTCTCCCGCCTCGCCGACTTCATGGAAAAGGCCGCCAAACTCAAGAAGAAGGTCATCGGTGCCATGATCTACCCCACGGTGGTCATCAGCATCGCCGTCGGCATCGTCTCGATGATCATGATCTTCGTGATCCCCAAGTTCGAGACCATCTTCAAGGACTTCGGCGTCGAGCTCCCCGCCGTCACCCGCTACCTCCTCGCCGTCAGCCGATGGTTCGCCAACGACTTCGGCTGGGCCTACGTCCTGTTCAGCCCCATCGCCTTCTACCTCATCTACAAACTCATCCGCATCGGCGAGGGCGGGAAGTACTTCACCGACCTGATGAAGCTCAAGATCCCCATCCTCGGCTCCATCCTCTCCAAAACCGCCATCGCCCGCTTCACCCGAACCCTCGGCACCCTCATCAGCGCGGGCGTGCCCATCCTCGACGCCATCAACATCACCCGCGAAACCTGCGGCAACGAGGTCTACAGCCGCGCCCTCCTCAAGGTCCACGATGCCATCCGCGAGGGAGAGTCCATGGCCGACCCCCTCCGCGCCACCCGCGTCTGCGACACCATCGTCGTCAACATGGTCGACGTCGGCGAGGAGACCGGCGACCTCGACAAAATGCTCACCAAAATCGCCGACAATTACGACAACGACGTCGACGTCCTCGTCGGCTCCCTCATCAGCATCCTCGAGCCCGTCATGGTCGTGGTGCTCGGCCTGATCGTCGGCTTCATCGTCGTGGCACTCTTCGCCCCGATGGTCAGCCTCATCGAGAGCGTCTCGGGCCCCCAGGGCTGATCGCAGGCATGGGAGTGAGTCGGGGTGGTTGAACCGGCGGTCGAACGGAAGGCAGCGAAATCATGAGCACGAACCGAGTCCACCTGCCCGCCGGCACCGCCGACCCCCGCCGCCACGGCTTCACCCTCGTGGAGCTGCTCGTGACCATCGGCATCATCGTCGTGCTCATCGGCCTGCTCGTGCCGGTCGTCGCCCGCGTCCGAATCTCCGCCCAGGAGGCGTCGACCAAAAACTTCCTCAACCAGCTCGAGGCCGCCTGCGAGAATTACCAGCTCGCCTTCAACAGCTACCCCGGCCCGCTCGCCAATAACCAGCTCGGCCCCATGCCCACCGGAACAGTCCTGCCCGTGGTCAATGCCTCGTCGGGAAGCTATGACACCACCGCCCTGTCCAATGTTACCGGCTGCGAAAACCTTGTCCTCGGCGTGCTCGGCGGGCTGAAGTACAGCTCCGCCGGCAACGGTGCCATCCAGTACGACCCCTCGTTCGTCGGCACCGGCCCCAACAGCCTCAACAGCCGCAACCCCAAGCGATACCAGCCCTACGTCGACGGCAGCAAGTACCTCTCCTTGCGTCAGGAGGGGGCCAATAAAACCGGCCGCTACTCCGACGGCGGCACCATGGCGAACGACTCGATCATCCCCGAGTTCGTCGACCAGTTCACCGACCCCCTCCCCATCCTCTACCTCCGCGCCAACGTTGGGGCCACCGGCAACGGCCTGACCAACTCTCAGACCGACAATCCCGTTGTTACCCTCGGCACTGCCAGCCCGCAGTACGACCTCAACTCCATCGTCGGCTACACCGGCGCGGACATCGGCATCGGCCGAACCAAGCCGCCGGGCGCGGCCGACTTCAAGCAAGGCCTCGCCGCCGCCCCCGACCCCAACAAAACCCTCGACGCCACCCAGCAGCCCTACAACGCCTACCCCTACTTCAAGAACCCCCAGTCCACCAACACCCAGCCCACCGCCCGGCAGAAGGATGGGTACATCCTCATCAGCGCCGGAAGGGACCGCATCTATGGCACCGCAGACGACATCACCAACTTCGGCCAAGTCGCCCAGTAGGCTGCCCAGTAAGCGGGCCTCTGGGTCTGTGGGGCGGTCGGCCGGGTTCACGCTCACCGAGCTGCTCGTGGTGATCGGCATCATCGTGCTGCTCGCGGCGATCGTGATCCCCATGGCCCTCAAGGCCTACGCCAAGGGCCGACGCGCCCGCACCGCCGCCGACCTCCAGTCCATCAGCGTCGCCCTCGACGCCTACAAGGCCGACTTCGGCGACTACCCCCGCGTCGGCGCCAACCAGGCCGGCGCGGCCACCCTCGGACTCGCCCTCATCGGCCCCTACGGCGGACCCGTCACCGACCTGCCGACTTACAACGCCGCCACCACCTACAACCCTGGCGACGTCGTCACCAACGGCACCGCCACCTTCGTCTCCATCCTAAAGAGCAATGGCAAGGCCGTCACGGACGCCGCCTACTGGACCCCCTTCCCCACCCTAGACGGCTACGCCGGCCCCGGCTTCAAGGCCCGCGCCGGCGGCCGCGTCCGGCAGCCCTACATGGCCGAGGGCAAGGTCAAAACCCGCGGCATGGACATTATCGACGCCGACGGCAGCCCCATCCTCTACTTCCCCGCCTCCCTCGCCCGCCCCAACGTCAACCTCGCCAACGGCTACGTCGCCCAGGAGAATCGCACGCCCAATGCCCTGGTCGTGCCGCGCTACAACGTGCTGGACAATTCCGTGCCGTTCGACCCCACCGTCCTGACGGCCCAGACGAAAATCCGCGTCATGCTCGGCGACGCCAATTCCAACGGCCAGATCGACGCCGGCGAAACCGCCGTGACCGCCCCCTACCTCCTCTGGTCGGCCGGCTTCGACGCGCGCTACGGCCCCAAAGCCGCCGCCCCCTCCTCCAGCGATGTCTCCAAGTGCGACGACGTGACCAACTTCCGGTGAGCGACCCGGCCGCCGCCCCGGCCGCCGCCCCGGCCGCCGCCCCGGCCGCCGCCCCAGCCGCCCCTCTAGCCGCCCGGCCCACCCGCCTCACGCTGCTCGAGACCGCCGCCCTCATCGCCGGCCTGGTCATCCTCCTCGGGACGATGATCAGCCTCGCCCGCTACGTCCGCGCCCGCTCCGCCGACGCCCTCACCCGCGACCTGCTGACCGACCTCGACCGCCTGCTCGCCCAGTACGTCGCCCAGCACGGCGTGCCGCCGGGCATCCCGCCCGCCGTCCCGCTCGGCCCCATCGGCCCCACCGGCAAGGCCCCCGCGCTCGACGAGCCGACCGTCGAAACCGCCGCCGGGCCCAACAACCGCGCGTTCGTCAAAAGCCTCCGCGCCGACTTCATCGACGCCGGCGCGACCGACCCGCCCGACCCCTCCGGCAAGCCCCGGCCCGCCACCGCCGACCGCTCCACCTTCGCCCGCCGCGGCCCCTTCGCCGACCTGCCCACCTCCCTCTACGACGAACGCGAGCTCCGCGACGCCTGGGGCATGCCCCTGGTCTTCATGTCCGCCCGCCACCCCGCCGTCGGCTTCGCCCCCGGCGACCGCCCCTTCGTCTTCAGCGCCGGCCCCGACCGAAACTACCTCACGCGGGCCGACAACCTCTACAGTTACGAGTCGAGCCCCGTCACCTTGCCGCCGCCGTAGGAATGTCCAATGACCAAACCAGAATGACCAAAGAATGTCCAATTCCGAATGACCAATGTGGGATTTGGACATTGGGCATTCCTTGGTCATTCGGGCTTGGTCATTCGTCATTTCCGAACGCTGGACACCCCGAACAATCCCCCGTGCAGCGAAACAGACTTCATCCCCGCCGACGCGCCGCCAGCGGCTTCACGCTGATCGAGGTGCTGACGGTCTGCGTCATTCTCGGCATCCTCACCGGCCTCGTGTTCGTCGCCTTCAAGGGCATCAGCGGCACCGCCGGCGGCCAGGCCACCGGCGTAAGACTCGGCAACGCCAAGAGCCTGCTGGCCGAGTACGAGTTGACCCAGAAACTGAGCGACCTTGATTCTGACTTGAATAACAACGGAAACAAGACGGACGGGCCGCCGACCGATTTCGAGCGTGTCCAACTTCCGTCCGGCAACGGCCCATTCTACTACCAAGAAACGGCACCCGGTTTGGTCACGCCCGACGGCGGGGGCGACCGGTACGCTGGTGCCGCCAACACGGCGGTCCGTCGCTCCCAGATTGTCATGGGCCGGCTCTTGGCCGTGCCCGCCAATCGTAAAGCCATCACCTCCCTGCCGGCCGACGCGCTGCTCGAGCCGACCGGCACGACAACTTCACTTGATTTGGATGGCGGCGTCTTCAAGCCCCCAGTGCTGCTCGATTCATATAAGAATCCCATCCTCTACGTCCCGGCCGGCGGCCTCGTCGGCGTGGCATTCGGTAAAGACAAAGATCCTAACGCGCCGTTCATGCGCATCACCACCCGCGGCGTGGTTGCCACCACCGCCGCCCCGCCCGCCGGCAGCCGCCCGTTCTTCGCCTCCGCCGGCGCCGACGGCAACTTCGCCACCGGCGACGACAACATCTACTCGTTCTCCAATTAACGCCATGCCCCCCACCGCCCCCAGCCCCACCCGCCGCCGTGCGCATCAGCCCGCGCACCGCCCCCGCCGCGGCTTCACCCTCATCGAGCTGATGGTGGTGATGGCGATCATCGTGCTGCTGCTCGGCTTGGCCCTGCCGGCGTTCAACCTCATCCGCGGCAGCCGCAGCGTCGAGGGCGCCCAGAACCAACTCTCCGCCTTCCTCGCCCGCGCCCGCAACCGCGCCATCGGCCTGCAAAAGCCCGTCGGCGTCATGTTCTTCCTCGACAAGGCCACCAACCGCGCGACCGCTGCGATGGTGCGGGAAGTCAGCGTCGGCCAAATCAATAACACGGGCAACGTGGTCCTCCTCGACCTGGATCAAGACAATCCGGCGGATTTCCTTTCTCTCCCGGCTGGCGTCACAGTTCAGGTGGTCGATGATCCGAAGTTCGGGGCCGACAATACTGATCGCTACGTCGGCTTTAATACGCAGTACCTCGCAGGTACGAATGTAGGGGCCTTGAGTCCCACGCCGGCACCGCTTGAGTCCCTCTGGGGCGGGTGCATCTTGTTCGACGGAAGCGGCCAGATCGTGAGCCGGCTTTTCGCGTACCAAACGCGGGATAACGCACTAGTTGAAAGCCCCTTGGGTCAACTCTTCTTCGGGCAAGGCAACACGCCCGGCACCATGATCGCTTTGGTACCGGCTGCAAGAGGCATGGTGCCCGTGATGAAGAGTTCGATCGGCTTGGTCCTGCTCGACGGGCCGACTTACGAATCGAAGTATTCAGGCAACAAGTATAACGACGCTGAGATTCCGAACGGAGGGGCTGTGGTATCAGGCGATCTCGAAGACCTCAAGGAGCAGTGGATCGACGAAAACGCCCTGATCCTCCTCGTCAACCGCTACAACGGCACGCTCGTGAAGGGGGAATAACCCATGACCCACGCCCACCCCCACGCACCACGCGCCACGCGCCACGCCTCCCGCCCCGGCTTCAGCTTCGTCGAGCTGCTGTTCGCGGTCATCATCCTCGGCATCGGCTTCATCATGGTCGCGGGCATCTTCCCCGTGGCGATCCGCCAGAGCCGCCTGACCGGCGACGAGACCATCGCCGCCGCCGACGGCCGCAGCGCGTCCGCCGTCGTGCAGCAACTGGTCCCCGGCTTCACCGCCGGCGAAAAGGCCGCCAACGCCAACGCCACCCCCCCCAACCCGCTGCTCAGCCCCGTCGGCCTCCCGCCGACCGATCTGGTCGATGGCAACTACGCCGTCAACCCCCTCGGCCTCACCGTGCCGGCCGACACCACCGTCAGCGAGCGCGGCAAGGTCCTCAGCTTCCGCGACCCGCGCCTGCGAACCGACTTCACCAACGTCCTGTGGCCGCTGGTCGAGGGGAACCTCATCAACCCCACCGACCCCCGCTCGGCCTACGTCCTGCTCTACCGCCGCGGCGCGTCCTACCGCAACACCGACCTTGCCGCGGCCCACCCCTACACCGACGCGGCCGTGAAGGTCACGCGCGACCCCGCCGCCCAGCTCATCGTGATCCCCGTGCAGGTCCGCAACCGCACGCTGTACGACACCACCCCCGGCGCCGAGACCCGCCGCGGCGGCGCCGCCGACGCCGGCACGCTCCCCGCCACGCTCGAGCCGATCCCCGTGCAGGTCACCCTGACCAACGACGGCGGCGGCACGGGCGTGGACCGCGTGACGTTGGCGGTCGCCGGCGGCCCGCTGGCGGCCCAGTCGCAGTACGCCCTCCAGGCCGCCGCCGAGGGCGCGTTTATCGTGATCTCCGACGATGGCAAGACCGACGACCCGACCACGCTGGAGAACGAGGCCGGCTCGTCCAACGGCCGCATCTACCGCCTGGGCGTGGCGCACCCGGAGGTCGGCCCCGGCGTCTACGACCTCGCCCCCGGCTACGACATGGCCGCCGACGCCGAGAACCTGCCGGCGGCCAACAACGCCACCGCCTTCCTCGTCGGCCGCGGCCTGAAGAACCCCGCCGCCCCCTACAATGCCACCGACAACCGCTACGAGGGCTACCCCCAAGACGTGGCCGTCTACACCACCTTCGTCGCCGCCCAATAACCGCCCACCCCCCGCCCAGCCGTTCACCCCGGACCGCCCCATGCGCCACCCCACCCCCCCAACCCGCAACGCCCCCGTGGCCGCCGCCTTCACGCTGGTGGAACTGCTGGTGAGCATCGCCATCGTCGTGGTGCTGATGACCGGCGTCGCCACCGTCTTCCGCATCACCGGCGACACCATCGGCGCCGGCCAAGCCTCGGGCGCGATGAACCGCGACGCGCGGGCGGCGCAGGCGGTGTTCGCGCAGGACTTTCAAGGCGCGGCTAGGAACGGGCCTTTCATTCTGATTGATTCCTCTCGCATTGGTAAATTCACAAATGCGAAAGATCAAAAGTCTGATCGAGACGGAGATCCAATGACTCTCGATATTGACGGAGACGGGAAAGAAGGGGTCGCAACCGTTCCGGGAGAGGTGGTCTCTCGAGGATCAGTGAACGGAAGAAATCACCGTCTAGACAGAGTTGCTCTCTTCTCGCGTGGCAATTTCAAGAGCCAGACAGGACCTGACGGAACATTTATTTCCGGTACTACCTCGGGCGAGGAATTGGTCAAGTATCAGATCGCCCGACAGCCGGCCGCAACTGGAACGGGTTTCGTTGATCCGGGCGTTGGTCCGAACAACGAATTCGCGGCTGATTGGGTTCTCGCCAGGTCGTCTATCCTTCTGCTGAACAATCCGCCGACCTCTTCATTCTTCTACCCCTCGGCGGGCGGTGAAGGAGGAAATTACGCACCCGTCAAGCCTCTTTACGTCAACAGCGCGGCCAACGACAATGGCGGGCAGTTTAGCTGGATTCAAACCAACCGCTACGACGTTGCGCAAACTAGCATTTCGGACTTTCTTAAGACTTTGCGGCTCAGGGCGTTGGGGGGGAAATCAGGAAATTACATGTACAATACCGATACAGAGTGGTGGCAAAGGGGCGGATTTAATTTTCCGCTAGATGCGTACCCATTTCCGGCGCGGCCACTTACTTCTGCGGCAGTCGCTCGCACGCACCCGATTTTCCTGAAAGGCGTTAGCCAATTTATTGTTGAGTACGCCGGTGACTTCGTCGCCCAAAACAACGATCCGACGGATAATGATTACGGAGAGTTAACGGACGCATCAATTTACATCGAGCGTACCAACGCCAACTCCAGCGGACTGCCGCAAACCTATCTTCCGACCAAGTTTCACCCAGCGATCAATGGCGCTGGAACGGATGGGCTGATCGACTTCACCGTTGATCCAACGAATAACACTAAGCGTATAAGGTGGTACGGCTTCCCTCGCGATGACAACGGGGATGGCGTCATAGTCGGCTGGACGCCTGGTACCCGAGCGCGCGATCTAGTAGACGTTGTACCACTCCGGGATGTGATGTTGACGCTTGGTTCCCTCCCAAACCCTTCTGCCAAAGATGGGGCTCCGTTCGAGAAGTTCTTGGTCGGGCAAGATACAAAAATGCCTCCGAAAGCCGATTATGCGGCATCTGGGGCACTACCCACTGATGCGCGATACATTTGCGCGTGGGGCCCCGATGACTTGGGTTGCCCGAGGCCGGCGATGATGCGCATCACAATCACGCTAGTAGATCCTAACGGCAGCGTTCCGAACGGGCAGACCTACCAATTTGTCTACAAGCTCCCCTAAGCCGTTTCACAACGGCCGCGGCGGGCCGGGGGGGCGGACATTGCGAACAATGAAGGGTGGCACGAGCGTGCGTCGCGGGCGACCGCCCCCGCCCGGCGCACGCGGCCGGCCCGCAGGAGGATTTTACACCATGAACCCCAGCCTACTCCCCGTCGCCCGCCCGCTGCTCGCCCTCCGCCGGCCCCCCCGCGCCGCCGACGCCTCGCCCCGCGCGGGGGCGGCGCGGGCGCGGCGGCCGGGGCGGGCGGGGCCTGGGGGTGAGCCGCCGCGGGTCGATCCTGATCTTCGTGGTGGCCCTGCTGGTGCTGCTGGCGGTGATCGGCACGGCCTACATCTCCACCACCCGCACCGACCGCTACGCCACCCAGCAGAACGGCTACAACACCGAGGTCGACCTCCTCGTCGACGGCGTGCAAAACGCGGTGGAGGCCGAACTGCTCTCGGGCGTGCGGGCCGATGGGCTCTACCGGCCGGTCGGCATGGCGGACTACCGCGACGGGACGGGGATCGACTTCTCACCGCTGGACAATGCCGCCGCCACACCGCCGGTCGATGTGCCGGCCGGCAACGCGCTGCTGGCGTCGCGGGTGCCGACGCTTGGAAACCCGCTGCCGGGCAACCTTCTATCGGGGACGGATGAGCCGACGTGGCCGGCCGTCAGCGGGCCAGTGCTGACGGCCCGATTCGAGTCGCCGATCCAACTCAACGCTCCAGCGTCGGACCTGACGTACTCGAACCGGCTGTTCCTTGCGTCCGCGGCAGCTTTATGGCGGCGGACGGCACGCTGGCTGCCGACGCTGCGCACGCCGGGCAATGGCTCGCTGAGTTACGTCGCGGGCGACGCCGACGGCGACGGGATCGCCGACGGCGGGCTGGTGAAGATTCCTGTCGGCCGGATTGCGGGGCTGACGTACTACGCGGTGGTGCGGGTGATCGACAACGGCTCGGCCATCAACGTGAACACCGCGGGCAGCCGGAGCATGGACTTCGCCGGCGACGGGACCGGCACGCCGATCACGGGCTTTTTCGCCTCAAACCTCGGCCTGATCGAGATGCTACAGACGTACAACGCCGCCAATGTTTTCACTGCCGCTACGTCGGGGAATTACGCGTCAATAAACCATGACGCGGTGGGAAACGAGCTGTTCAACCTCGACGCGCTGCGAATGAACCAGGCCAACGCCCGCGCCGCCGGCGTGCTCGGCGCGCCGGCGACGGTCGGGATGAACCCGATCCACGACGACTCGTCGCTTAACCCGGACGCGACGTTCAACTTCCTCACCCTCGGCGATGCACTGCAGATGCAACTCGGCCGGCGGCTGGAAAACCCCGGCTACAACACCACGGCGAAGCTCTACCAGCCCTTCGCCGACTCCGAGTGGATGGCGCTGATCTACCCGTTCGGCCTGACCGGCGGCGGGGCGGGCACCACCTCGCCGCTGTCGACCGCCATCTACCGGTCGCTGGACACGTCGGCGAACAATCTCGTGGTGGCGGGCACGGCCGCCAACCCGACCTCTCCGCAGCGTGGGCCGTTCATGGCGAACGACGTGAACCGTTGGTTCGACACGAGCTTCAACTTTAACCAAGAGGATCACGGCAACGCCGGCAACCCGCCGGTGCCGGCAACGTACCGGCCGGTGCGCACGCTGCTGACGGGCAACAGCGGCGAGTCGAACCTGACGCCAGTGCATTACGCTTTCCCGGCGAATCAGCCGCCCGACGCCGAGCGTTCCGAACCAGATTCGCCAGGCGATCACGACCGCCGTGCCGGTGGTGGACGCGATGTTCTTCCAGACTCCCGGCCAGACGCCGCGCCTGTCGGCGAAGCGTGGCGGACAAGAGCAAGCTGTGGTGGGCGTACTGGAACGCGATGACCGAGTTCAACACCACCACCAGCCAGCCGGACGCGCCGTTCTGGCAGGTTCGGCAGGTGTATGAGGCGAGCAGCGACCCGACGACGTTGAACGACCCGTATCTGGGCGGGCGGTTCGTCGATCCGGGGGCCGGGGCGATCACGGGGCCGGAC
Organism: Tepidisphaeraceae bacterium; assembly: GCA_965260985.1. Lineage (GTDB taxonomy): Bacteria > Planctomycetota > Phycisphaerae > Tepidisphaerales > Tepidisphaeraceae > CBDHCE01. Next base: position 78,141 of record CBDHCE010000025.1, read on the forward strand.
GGGTTTTCCGCAGCGCTGCCGACGTCGACGCAGGTTCCGAAGCCGCTGGTGCCGCAGACGGCGGAGTATCACCCGGATCGAATGTTCCGCTCGCCGCTGCGGGCGGTGAACAAGACGCCGGGCACGCCGATCAAGGCCGGCGCGCCGCGGATTCTGCCGCGTGGGATGGTGCTGGTGCGGTCGGCCCTGGCGCGGTGAACGCGGTGGACTGGCGCGACACGGATTATGACGTGACCACGATGCGCGTGGACCTGACGTTAAACGATCAAGAGGTAACGGCCGACGTACCGGCGATGTCCGTAGCGGTCTTCGGGCAGGAGCCGCAGCCGTTCATCACGGAGGTGTATGGCAACACGGATGTGCAGACGATTCCTAATTATCCAGGCGTAGCCACCCCCAATCCGAATGGTTATGTGGCGATTGAATTGCACAATCCCTACCCGTTCGCCATCGACATCGCCGAGTGCGAGCTCGACCTGCTCGACCGCACTGCGACGTCGCCCTACCCGGACATGCCGCTGGTGCAGGGGTCTGCCGCGCCGACGCCCATCGTGCTCTCGACCGCGATATCGAACCTTGACGGCGGGGCGGCATTCACCCCGCCGACAGTCATCCCGCCCGGCGGTTATCTTGTGCTGGAGAATTACAATGCGAGTGCCG
>CBDHCE010000026.1:0-57658 GCA_965260985.1 Tepidisphaeraceae bacterium
TAATCGTCATGAGGGGCATCTGAATGTCCGCGCTGCCTGGTAGTGGACCACGCGGAGCGGCGCGATGGCCGGCGCGGCCCCGACCAACAACAGCAGCGCGGCGGCGAGGAGCACGATCGCGGGAACGGCCTAGGCGGGTCGGTGGGGCATGGCGAGGGGGTGCGAAGGGCGGGGCGGGCGGCGCGGAAACGGCTCGCGGCGCGGGGGGAAGTAGACGGAGGCAGTGGAGGCCGTCGTGCCTGCTCCGCGGGCCGCCCTCGGACGCGCCCTGGGTCGTGCGGCTGTCGATGCGGGACGCCGTCGGACCCTCCCCCCGGCCGTGCAGCGCCCGCAGGTTCACGGATATGGCGGGGAAGGCGCCGGCCCGCATCCGCCGCCGGGCCTGCTGGTGGGCGGCCTGCCACGGCGGCAGGTCGCCGGGCAGGTGCCGCCACGGGCAGCCGATCCGCACGGCGTACCGCAGGCCGTTGAACAGCTCGCGAAGCCCGTGCTTGCGCTTCGGGGCGGCAGTGGACATGTGCGGGCGGTGCGAGTCGTTCGGCTGATCCCGCCCCCGCCCGATCAGCCGCGCCGTCTGGCTGGCCCTTCCCGTGCTGCTGGGGCTGGCGAGGGCGCTGCCCGGCGTGGGGGCGGTCTTCCGGCAGCGGATGCTGGCGCCCTACCCGCTCCGCCCGTGGGAGTCGCTGATCGTGGTCGACGCCACCCGCACCGTCCGCGGCGGGGGAATTGACGCCATGCCCGATGCGGGGCCTTCGGGCTGCCGGCGCTGAACTTCTCGCGGGCGCGGGAGGTGTTCACCGAGGCGCGGCCCGATGCGGCGTCGATCTTCCTCGGCACCGTCGCGCTGGTATTGCTCTTCGCCGGGGCACGCCGGGGCACGCCGGGCAACCGGGCGGCGCGGGGGGCGTGTGCGTGGGCGTGGGCGGCGGGTACGGCGGCGTGCGTGGCGGCGTTCTTCTTCAAGCAGCCCGCCGCCGGTTGCTAACTTGGCATTCGAACATCTGTGCCACGGATTGGCGTATCCACCAACCTGTGCTTGACGAAATGAGGTGCCGCCCGGTACGGGTGGTAAGTGTTCAACCCACAATGCCCGTTATGGTTGCGAGGCTTTAATCCTCGGTGGCTACTCACTCCCTCGCGGTTGACACGCGGCTCAGAGACGTTGCGAACCGCCTCAAGCTTCCGATTGCGTCCGGCCCAATCCCGTCCGGCTCAAAGTGCATGACGTCATTTCGCACGTCCCGCACCTCCTCAAGGTGCTTGATGAACGTGCGGTGATCGAACGGCAGGCCGCACTTCTTCCAGGAGGGGGCGTTCTGCAGGAGGCGCACATACTCCCCGAACGTCAGGTCGGCCGCCCCTTCCACCACGCGGTCGGCGTCCCACGGGTTCTTCGCCGCGACCAGCTCTTCGGGGCTGAAGCACCCGTCGATCAATGCCCGCACGCGATTCTCAATCTCGCCGATCAGGAGGAACGGCTCGCCCAGAACGGCGAACTGGGCGGTCATGTCGGCGGTCGTGACGATGCCGACGATCCGCAGGTCCGTCGCCGATGCGTGGACGAGCACGGCCCCCTCCGTCTTCAGCAAGTCGGCGACCTGGAAGATCGAAGCCTCCACGCTGACCATCTTCGGCGGCGGCCCCATCGCCTCACCGACGGTCTGGCATTCGCCTGCGAGCATCCGACGGCTGCCCAGGGATTCCCAACTGAACATGCCCTTCACCGACCGCTCGCCCTGCATTACCGGCAACTGCGAATAATCCTTGAGCATCATGACCGTGACGGCCTCATTGATCAGCGTGTTCGGAGTGACCGAAGTGACCTCCCTGTTGGCCGCATCCAGCTTGCGAACGCTGTGCGAGTGATCCTGCGGCTCCAGCGTCCGAACGGGCACCGCCGGGGCCGCCGGGGGATCGACGGCCCGAGTCGACGGCCTTTCATCCATCGCTTGGGCCGGCGGCCCCTCTCCGCCCGCCGTCGGGTCGATCGCCACGGGTTGGTCCGCCGCGGCGTCTTCCCGCTCCGGGCGGATCGGCGTCGGCCGGTTCCGCGCGCGGAACGTGACCGAGCCGTCGATCCATACCGAATCGAAATCCGGCTCCGTCGTCAGCTCGACCTGCCGCAGCGCCGAGCGGATGCTGCTGACCACATGCCGGCCCCGCCGGTGCGACCCGAACCACTGCAGGAGTTGACGCACCGAGATGATCGGCGGCTGGTCCTCCTCGACGTCCTCCTTGACCTTCTGCAATTCCGGAGGCACATGAGCCATGGTCGACCACCTTCTCCATCAGTCACACGATGCACCACCCCGGATGTGCCCACGCCGGCACTTGGATTTCGGCGGTCCTCGGCGGTCCTCGGCGGTCCTCGGCGGTCCTCGGCGGTCCGTGGAAGCATTTCGCCCTGCCACGGTTCGTGCTTCGATCATTCGCCCCTCGAGGACGAGCGGCCACCATTGGCGGAAAAGTCGTGCCGTGCCGAAGCCGCCGGTCGCCCCACGGTCTGCCGCCGGAACTGCGGGCATGCCTCGGCGACACCGACCACCCGCGGGCCGTGATGCTGATGGGCTCCTGAGGCCCTCGCCCACCGCCTGCTCGACCGGGCACGCGCCGCACCGGCACCTGATGGCGCTGCAGCTCGACCGGGCCAAAAACCTGCTCGTGGCCCACCCCGACCTGACGGTCCTGACGGTCGCGGTGCGGTGCGGGTTCAGCAGCGACAGCCACCTGGGTCGGCGGTTCCACACGGCGCTCGGGTGCAGCCCCGCCGCCCACCGCCGGGCGACGCGCGGCGGACGGTAACGCGACCTTGATGAAAAGGTTGTTTTGTGCCGGGAAAACAGTCGGATTGTGCCATTTTCCGAAAATCCGCCCCGGCATAATTGACCCCATCAGCACCGCCGAGGCTGGCCCCCAATGCCGGCGGCGTCCGATTGAGTAAACATGAAAAAGTCGAACCTCCAGTCCTCCCCCTCCCGCTTTTCCCGCCCCGCCCGCCGCTCGCCGGTGGTGTTCGAGGCGCTCGAGCCGCGCGCCCTGCTCGCCGGCGACGTGCTCGCGTCGGTCGCGCACGGTCGGCTGGTGCTGCGCGGGGATGCGGCGGACAACGCGCTGGTCGTCAGCCGCGACCCCGCCGCGTCGGGCGACCGCTCGCGCGTGCTGGTCTCCCCCGCCGCCGGCACGACGGTCAACGGGTCGTCCGCGCCGCTGGCGCTGGGGGGCATCTTCAACGGCGTGCTGGCGGACCTGGGCGCCGGCGACGACGACCTGACCCTCACGGGCCTGCTCCTCGGCGGCGGGGGCGATGTGAAGCTGTCCGGCGGCGCGGGGGCCGACCGCCTGCTGGTCCGCAACAGCCGCGTCACCGGCGGGGTCTTCCTCTCCGGCGGGGAGGGGGCCGACCGCCTGGCCGTCCGCGCGGGCGAGGTCTACGCCGACCTGCGCCTCGACGGCGGGCTGGGGCGCGACGACTACGCCCTGGCCGACCAGCGGGTGCGCGGCTCGCTGGGCCTGGTCGACACCGCCGCCCCCACCACCGCCGCCTTCGGCCGCGTGTCGGTGGACGGCCGGTCGCACGTGCGCACGGGCAACTCCGTGGACCGGCTGGTGATCGACGCCAGCACGTTCAAGAGCGATGCCGACGTGCTGACGGCGGGCGGGTCGGACGCGGTGAAGGTGCGCGGTACGGTGTTCCGCGCCGCCGGCCCGATCAACGCCGGCGGCGAGCCGGGCGACGCGGTGGACCGCGAAATCGTGCTGGGGTGGGACTTTACGGACGGGGCGCAGGGGTGGGAGGCGGGGTTCTCGGATTACTCGAAGGCGAACACGGAAATCCTCGACGGGAACGGCAACGTTGTCAGCACGGATGCGCTGAAACTGCGGTCGGGCCTGCGACCGCTCCCGGCGGAGCTGCGGATCGATGGCACCGGGTTCCTGCTCTCCGGGTCGAACGGGTCTGACAATTTGTTCATGTTCCTGTCGAAGGGTCTGACGGCGGCCGACGGGCTGGTGCCGGGGGCGCGGTACAAGCTCTCGTTCCGCGTGCATTTCGCGTCCGACACGCCGGCCGGCCTAATCGGTGGAGGTGGCGCTCCTGCCGAAGCCGTATTTCTTAAAGCAGGCGGAGCACCGCGCGTGCCGAACGTGGCACCGAATGCGAACAATTTCTATACCGTCGATTTGGAGAAAGGCGACCAAGCATTCGGTGGCCCGGAGGCTTCGGTCATCGGCAACATTGCAAATGGCGGCCCGCCGCAGTTGGGTAGTGAATATCAGTTGGTATCACATGAGGGAATCCACCCGAACCGTCCGCCCACCCGATACAATGACGACGGCGAGTTCATCCCAACCGACAGCAACGGCAACCTGTGGCTTACCGTAGGGACCGATTCGGGATTCGAGGGAATCACCTCGCTCTTTTACACCGCGATCAATGTCGTGCTGACGCCGGTAGATTCAGCAAATTGAAAGGGTGAGAGCGGCGAGAAATAACATGCAACATTTCTGATCTGCTGCCTCGGATTCCTCCGAGCGGAGGGAACGGTAAGGTAGTGATCTTGGGAGTGAGTAGAGAAAAAGGTAGGTGCATCATGCAACGCATCCTGTCACACTTCGTTTCGCACTTCGCCTCCGGCCACAAAAGGGCATCCAGCCTGTAGGCGGCGGGCCCGGAGGTCGGGCCGCAGTTGCTCGCAAGCGACCGGCACTTATTGGTGCCGGTGCCCCGGCCCCGGCGGGGGCGTGCTGCCCGGCGGCGGCCTGTCGCCCTCGCCGCCGGGTCGTGCTCGGGTGGACGTTGGACCGCCCGGCCACCCCGCCCATGCCACGGGTTAGCCGGCCGACGAGTTCGGGCGGGTCGCCACCGGCACGGCTTCGGCGAGTTCCAACTGCTTGATCTTCTCTATCCGCCGGACGTGGCGGCCCTCGGCGAAGGCGGTGTCGAGGAAGACCCGCACGATCTCCCCCATCTGCGCCTCGCTCAGCAGATCGGTGCCGAGGCAGAGCACGTTGCAGTGGTTCGCCTCGCGCGAGATGCGGGCGGTGATTTCATCGTGCGCCAGGGCGGCGCGGATGCCGGCGATTTTGTTCGCCACGATCGACATGCCGATGCCGCTGCCGTCGAGCAGGATGGCGGCATCCTGCTCGCCGTTCGCCACAGCGCGGGCGGCGGGGGCGGCGTAATCGGGGTAGTCGCAGGAGGGGGCGCCGTCGCAGCCGAAGTCCGTCACGGCGTGGCCGAGCTTGCCCAGCACCGGCAGCAGCCGGCGCTTGGCCTCGTAGCCGCGGTGGTCGCAGGCGAGCGCGATTTTCATGGCCGACCTCCGAAGTGCTTCCGACGGACCACCGACGCGACGCCGGCGGTGCGACAATCTACCGCGCCGGCCCCTACTTTAACACCGTCTCGGCGAGCCGGGTTTCGATCAGTCCGCGCATTTTCGCCGCCAAATCGCGGTAGAGCGACAGGTCGCCGCCGATGGGGTCCTCGATGTCGCGGTCCGGGTCGAGGGGCAGCACCCTGTCGGCCGCCGACGGCACCAGGGCGGCCACGGTCATCGCGTGGCCCCGGCCCATGGTGAAGACGGCGTCGGCGCGGTGGATGACCTCGACGCTCACCGGCTGGCTGCGGTGCCGCGAGAGGTCCACGCCGAGCTCCGCCAGCGCCTCGACGGCCGCCGGCGTCGCCCGCGCGCCGCTCATCGCGCTGGTGCCGGCCGACGCGACGGCCATGTCCTTCGCCCCCAAGTCATCCGGCGCGACGCCCAACTTCTCGGCCAGAATCTGCCGGGCAATTCCCTCGGCCATCGGGCTGCGGCAGGTGTTGCCGCTGCAGACGAACAGGACGGTGGTGCGGAGCAGCCGCTGGATGATGCGGTCGTCGAAGACGCCGGCGCGGGTGATGTCGTAGCGGTTGCCCCGCACCCGGAGCATGGTGCTGGGCTTGTGGTAGCGGGTGGGGCCGGCGTCGAAGATCAGGTCGATGCCGTCGCCGGCCTGCCGGGCGAGGGCGGCGAGGTCCGGGTCGGCGCCGGCGGCCATCGTGACCGCGCACGGGCCGGCGGTGGCGGCGAGCAGCTCGGCCGTCAGCAGGCTGTCGGGACACCGCAGCGTGATCGTGCCGTCGGCGTCGTACAGGTCCGACTCGGCGGCGTTGAATCGGGCGGCGACTTCGGCGCGGCGGTCGGCGGGCACGTCGAACGTCAGCGCGACTGGGCCCGGCCATAGCTTTTTCATCAGCCGCCGGCCGAGCTCCGGCACCTCGCCCAGAAATGCGTCGGCGTCGGCCGGGTCGGGCAGGTGGACGGTCAGCGGCTTGGCCGACTTCGCCGCCCCGCCCGCGGTGCCCCCCGCCCGCTCGTCGCGGAACGCCTTGAGCCGCCCCACCGCCGCCGGCAGGTCGATCCGCGCCGCCGCGCCGTAGACCGTCTCCGTCGGCATCACGACCACCCCGCCGCCGTCGAGCAACTCCACGGCGCGGGCGAGGTCGCGGCGCAACTCGCGCGACTCGAAGATGTTGATGACCGGGGCGGGCATGTTTGGAAGTGGGTAGCGGGTAGCGGGTAGCGGCGGAGAGAGGGGGAAGCGGGCGCGGCAACACGAACTTCTTTCCCCCCGCTTCCCGCTACCCGCTACTCGTAAGACGTTTTCCCCTCCGGGTAGCAGATCAGTTCCACCGCGTTGCCGAAGGGGTCGTGGAGGTAGATGCCCTTGGTGCCGTCGCGGTGGGAATCGACCTCGAGTTCCGCCTGGGCGGCGGCGGTGCCGAGCTGGGCCTCGTCGACGCGGACCGCGACGTGCGGGGGGTGCTGGGTCGGCGTGACCAGCGCGAGCTTGGTCTGGCCGATCCGCAGAAAGGCCCAGGTTTTGTCCTCGTACAGCACCTCGGCGGCGAACCGCTCGCGGTACCACGCGACGCTCTTGGGGATGTCGTTCGACGGGACGGCGACGTGGTCGATCTCCATGGGCGGAGTATAGGGTGTCACCCCGTTAGGTGGAAGGGATGAGCGGGTGAGCGGGCGAGGGATGAGCAGGTGAGGGATCCGGCTCATCGCTCATCGCTTGTCCCTCATCCCTTCTTTTTCCTATTTTCCCGGCCTGGCCGTGGCGGTGAGGCCGGTGAGTTTGTCAATCTGGTCGGTGCGGGCGTTGTACCAGAGTTCGCGGAACCGGCCGCGGCTGGCGCCGAGGCCGGCGGCGAGGTCGCCGTCGGTCGCCACGACCCGGCCGGTGGCGGCGTCGTAGGCGGCGCGGGTGGCGAGGAACTCGACCGTCGGCGTCTTCATCACCACGTTCCCCTCGGCGGCGGCTTGCGTGAGGTCGAACTTGTCGGGCGAACCGGGGGCGGCGGGTTGACCGTTGGGTGGGCCGGCGGGCTTGAGAATCGCCGACACGGCGTCGGCCGTCAGCCGCAGCGGGCCGGGGCCGTTTGGCGCGGCACCGTTGGCGGCGGGATTCGCGTCCGACCGCGCGATCCGCACGTCGCCGAGCAGCGACACGCGGCCGGTGGACTGGTCGAAACTCATCTGCCGCTGCCACGACGCGGCCGTCGCGCCGCGGTAGCCGGCGAGGGCGTCCGGCTTCTGGCCGGGATTCTGGCCCGCCGCCTGTGCCGCGGCACCCTGCGTTGCGGGCGGGCGGTGGTCCTCGTACAGCAGCCGGCCTGGCACGGGGACGACGAACCGCTTGCCGGCCGCGTCGACCTCCGCCCGCGCCGCCTGCAACGCCGTCCGCCGCAGCACCGCCCCGTCCGGCCCCTTCAGCACGGACTTCAGTTCGACCGACCCCTGCAGCGCGCCGGCGGAGAGGGTTTTGTCGGACAGAGCGGCGAAGCCGGCGATCCGCGGGTCGGCGGGCCGGGTGGCGGGTTTTTTGGTCGGGTCCGGTGCGAGGGTGAGCACGGCGGCGTCGGCGGTGGCGGTGCTGACGGTGCCGTCGGCGTCGGTCGAGACGGCGGAGATGTCGCCGAGCAAATCGATGCGGTTCGCCGGGCCGTCGAGGGTCAGGCGCTTGGCCCACGAGACGTCGACGGCCTTGGGCTCGCCGCCGCCGGCGGGCTTGGAGAGGCCGCGCATCGTGCCCGCGCCGTCGACGAGCATCGTGCCGCGCACCGGCCGCAGGACGATGACGGGGCCGGCGAGGCGGCTGGTCGGGTCGCTCAGCGTGGCGAGGTTGTCGGGGGCGCCGGTGAGGGTCACGACCTGCTCGCCGGCGGAATCGGGCGCGTCGACGTGCAGGCGGTCGGCGGTGGCGGCCGCGCCGTTGGGAAGGGCGGCGCGGACGCGGCCGGTGGCGGTGGCGGCGCCGAGGGCGAAGGTGGCCGGCCCCCCCGGATCGCCGGGCTTGCCGGGGGCGGTCGGGGCGGCGGTTTGCACGATGGCGGCGTCGAGGGCGTCGGCCCAGAGTTCCTGGCCGTCTCCGAGGGCGTGGATGTTGCCGCGGGCGGTGATCGTGTCGGGCACGGGTCGGCCGTCGGGGCCGGGCTTGGTGAGAACGGTCAGTTCGTCGGCGTTGATTCTTTGCGAAGCCGCAAGCGGCGGGCCGCCCAGGGCGTCGGGCTTTTGGTTCGTCACGACGCAGCGGACCGAGCCGCGGGCGTCGATGCGTTGCAGCGGCGGGACGTCGTCGGTCGGCGAAGTGGTCGGGCGGCTGGTCGCCGGAGTTGTGGCGGGGCGGGTGGCGGGCGGGGCCGATTCGCCGAAGGCGAGGTCGAGTTGGTCGGCGGCGAGGCGGAGTTCGGGGAGGGCCACGTCGACGCCGCCGGCCATTCGGGCGGACCGGATTTGCTTGGGGCCGCCGGGGCCGTCGCGGAAGTCGAGGCGGCAGCGGTCGGTCCAGCGCGCGGTGACGGGCCGGCCGGTTTTGGGGTCGGGCAGGGTCGCGCGGCTGGTGCCGAGGAGGGTCGCGCCGGCGGGGTCGAAGGCGATGCGGTCGGTGCGGACATCGGCGTCGGGGCGGGCGACGGCGACCTCGCCGAACGCGCCGCCGTCGAGCGTGCCGGTGCCGTCGAGGGTGCGGTAGACGATCTCGCCGGCGCGGACGTCGGCCCCGTCGCGGCGGACGACGGCGGGGTCGCCGAGGAGGTGGATCGTGCGGTCGTCGGCCGATTTGGGGGCGGGCAGGTCGGCGGGCAGCGGCACGACGCGGAGGGGGCCGGTCCACTCGATGACGATCGGTCCGGCGGGCCGGGTCGCGGGCTGGGTTGCCGGTTTCGTCGACGGTTCGGTGGCGGCCGTTTTGCGGCGTTTTTTGGCCGGCTCGGGCGTCGGGGCGGCCTGCTTTTCGGTGGCGAAGTCGACGAGGAGTTGGTCGGCCGACGCGACGCGCTCGCCGTTTTGGGCGATGCGGACGTCGGTGAGGAAGGTCGAGCGGTAGGCGGGGCCGACGGCGGGCGTGGGGGCCGACTGGGGCGGGTCGAGCGGCGGCAGGGCGCGGCGGTCGGCCGAGGCGAGGGCGTCGGGCAGCGGCGCGGCGAGGGCGGCGGACGGGGCGGCGGATTGCGGCGGATTGGGCGGGACCATCGCCGCGGCGTTCTTGATGGTGGCGGTGCCGCCGTGGGCGATTTCCAGCAGGGCCAGGCGGCGGTCGGCCTCGCTCCAGCGGAGGACCAGGCCGCGGCCGTCGAAGTCGAGGTCGCGGCCGCGGACGGTGACGGGGATCTGGTCGGCGGGCACCTCGCGGCCGCCGATGTTGGCCGCCGCGGTGGCGATGCGGAAGGTGTCGTTGTCGAACGTGACGTTGTTCAGCCGCGCCGTGAGGACCGGCCGGGCGGCGTCGGCGGTCTCGTAGAGGGCGAGGGTCACGTCGAAGAGCTCGCCGCGCTCGGGCAGTCCGGCGGGCACGGAGGACTGGAACTTGTCGAGGCCGGCGGCCTGGGGGAAGTCGATTTTGCCGCTCGCGGCCACGAGTTGGACGTAGCCGTCGGCGGTGAAGATTTTGGCGGTGGGGCGGGCCACATCCATCGTGCGGCCGCCGGCGGGGGCGAAGCGGTCGGCGCGGAACATCATCGCCAGCCGGCCAGTCTTCTTGTCGTAAGTTTCGGTCCAGCCGTCGCGGCTGGCGCCGACGACGCCGGATTGGTTGTCCGGCACCCGCACGGGCCCGGCGACGACGCCGACGGTGCTCGTCCCCACGCCGCTGCCGACGCCCCCCTGCGCCCAGAGGAATGCCCCGAACCCGGCCGCGAGGGCCGCGAGGGTGAGGGTGATGAGGAGGAGGGTTCGCATGGGGGTAGTGGGTAGTGGGCCGAGTCGGCTTCCGCGACTTGTTCTTTCTTCACTACCTACCACCTACTATCCACTACCTACTCTTCGAATTCGGCGGCCCCGGCACGGGCATCGGCTGGGGGGTGGTGGAGGGGGTGCCGCCGTTGCCGAAGGTGGGCCAGCCGTTGTCCCAGTCGACGCGGTCGAGGAGTTGCACGCGGCCGAAGTCGGGGTTGTCCTGGTGGCGGGCGTGGTAGAGGTGCCACCAGGTGCCGGCGGCGTCCTGAATTAGCGCGCCGTGGCCGGGGCCGCCCCACGTTTTATTGTTGTGCAGGATCGGGTTGTCCGGGTCGCGCTCGTAGGGGCCGAGGACGGATTTGGAGCGGGCGACGCCGAGGGAGTAGGTCGTGTCGATGAACGCGCCGCTGTAGAAGAGGTAGTACTGGCCGTCGCGCTTGATGAGGTACGGCGCCTCGACCAGGCCCTTCTCCCAGGCGGCCTGCTTGCGGGAGTCGTTGGGGTCGCCCTGGAGGAGTTTGGTGGGCTTGGAGCCGGGCAGCAGGGCGGTGCCGGTGCGGTTCATGGGCTGGAGGAAGATCGCCCCGCCGACGCCGCTGTGGGCGTCGGAATCGCGCTTCCAGAGGAAGTAGACCTTGCCGTCATCGTCCTGGAAGATGGTGGAGTCGAGCACGGCGACCGGCTGGCTGACGACCGGGACGGGGGCGACGCGGTAGGGCCCGTCGACCTTGCCGCTGATCGCCAGCACGACGCTGAGCTGGCCGTTGGCGGCGTTGGTGCTGGTGCCGGTGAGCAGGAAGTTTCGGCCGACGTGGTGGATCTCCGGGGCCCAGAAGTTGCCCTTCATGAAGGGGGGCATGTTCTTGGGCTGGTCGGGGCCGGCGTCTGGGGCGCCGAGGAGTTGCTTGACGTAAGTCCAGTGGACGAGGTCGGGCGATTTGTAGAGGGGCCAGCCGGTTTTGGGGCCGCCGGAGGTGTGGATCATCCAGTAGGCGCCGTCGGCCCAGAGGACGCCGGGGTCGGGCAAGTCGCGGTCGATGACGGGGTTGGTGTACGTTTTCGCCGGGGGCTCGGCGCGCGCGGGGGTCGGCAGGAGCAGGCCCGACATCAGCAGGGCCGGCAGCACGGCGGCGAGGCGGGTGAGTGTCTTGCTCATAATCGGGATTCTACCAAATGCCGGGGCCGGCGGGTAGGGATTAGTCGGACTTCTTCGCCGCCTTGCGCCGGCGGAGCTCGGCGTCGATGAACGGGTCGAGCTCGCCGGAATCGAGCACGGCCTCGACCCGCGAGGTTTCGACGCCGGTGCGGTGGTCCTTCACGCGGCGGTCGTCCAACACATACGAGCGGATCTGGTTGCCCCAGGCGATGGCGCCCTTGTCGCCGTAGAGTTTCTTCAGTTCCTCGTCGCGCTTGGCCTGCTCGAGGAACTCGAGCCGGCCGGTGAGCAGGCCGAGGGCCATGCGCTTGTTCTGGCCCTGGCTCTTGTGGACGCTGCACGTGACCATCATGCCCGTCGGCAGGTGCGTGAGGCGGACGGCGGTGGCGACCTTGTTCACGTTCTGCCCGCCGGGGCCGGCGGAGCGGGCGAAATACTCGAAGTTCAGGTCCTTCTCCGGCACCACGATCGAGGTGTCCTCGTCCTCGAAGTCCGGCACGACGTCGACGCTGGCGAAGCTCGTTTGCCGCTTGCCCTGGCTGTTGAACGGGCTGGGGCGGACGAGGCGGTGGACGCCGCTCTCGGCCTTGAGGTAGCCGAAGGCGTAATCGCCCACGACGTGCAGCGTCACGCCCTTGATGCCCGCCTGCTCGCCCAGCACGCGGTCGACCTCCTCCACCTTCCAGCCGCGGCTCTCGAAGAAGTAGAGGTACATGCGGAGCAGCATTTCCGCCCAGTCCTGCGCCTCGGTGCCGCCCGCGCCGGCGTGGATGTCCACGAAGGCGTCGCGCGGGTCGTTCTTGTCCGACAGCAGCGCCTGCAGCTCGACGGCCTCGCCCTGCGCCTCGAGCGCGGTGAGCATCCGGTCGGTTTCCGCGAGCGAGTCGGCGTCGTCCGCCTCCACGGCGAGCTCGTGCAGGGCGCGGACGTCCTCGACGCCGGTCAGCATCGCCTCGACGGGGTCGATGGCGGCCTTGTTGCGCTTCAGGTCGGCGACGATTTTCTGGGCCGACTCCTGGTCGTCCCAGAAGTCCGGGGCGGCCATCAGTTTTTCGAGTTCCGCGAGGCGGGCTTGCTTGGCCGGGAGGTCAAAGGGAGTCGCGGATGTTCAGCATCCGCGCCGAGAGGTCCTCGATAGACTGGGAGAGGTTTTCGTGGTTCATCCGAAGGAGTCCGTGATCAGTTGTTTGTGGTCCGTTGCGAGTCGATACGGTAGGCGGGTGCGACCTTTCGAGGTGGCGGCTTGTACCGGGCACGCCCCCGCCGCTTGCGGCTTCGCAAAGAAACACTTCGGCGACGTGCCCTTCTTTGCGAAGCCGCAAGCGGCGGGCGTTCTCACTCCGCCAGCACCGGGATGCTCACGCCGCGCGGCGTCGGGGCGGCGCTGGGGCCGCCGACGATGGGGACGTCGGCCAGCGTCCGCACCATCGCAATTTCGTCGCAATTCTGATTCTTCGGGCACCGCACGCAGTCGCTCCAGACCTTCAGCGGCAGCGACTGCTTGTCGACCACCGCGAAGCCGAGCTTCTCGAAGAACCGCTGCTCGTAGGTGAGCGCCATCAGCCGGCGGATCTGCAGCCGGCGGGCCTCGTCCACGCACCACTCGACCAGCCGCCGGCCGACGCCCCGGCCGATCATCTCGGCGTCCACCGCCAGGGCGCGGACCTCGCTCAAATCCGACCAGATGACCGACAGCGCCACGCACCCCACCACCGCACCGCCGACCTCCGCGACGGCGTAATCCCGCAAATCCTCATAAAGTTGAGCGTAATTCTTGAACAGCATCCGCCCGAACTCCGCGTGGCCGTTCACGATCGCGTGGACGCGCGGCACGTCGTGAATGGTGGCGGGGCGGACGGTGGTCATCGGGGGGAATCGTAGCACGGGTTTCGACCCCCGTGGCACGGGCGTCCCGCCCGCGTTCTTCAGGATTTTTTCGGGCGCAGACGCGGGCGGGACGCTCGTGCCACGAAGTCACCCCGTCGTGAAGGTGATTTCCACCTCCACCGCCGCGTCCTTCGGCAGGCCGCTGACGCCCACCGCCGCCCGCGCGTGCCGGCCGGCGTCGCCGAACACTTCGAGGAGGAACTCGCTCGCCCCGTTCGCCACGGCCGACTGGTCGACGAAGTGGCCCTCGCACTGGACGTAGACCACCACCTTCGCCACGCCGGTCAACACGCCCAGCCCGCCGTCGATCACGCCCTCGACCGCCGCCAGGGCGTTGACGACGCACAGTTTCGCCGCCGCCTGCGCCTCGGGCAGGGTGGCGGTCGTGCCGACGCCGCCGTAGGCCGTCACGTCGCCGTCCTTGACCGGCAACTGCCCGGCGACGAACACCAACTCCCCCACCCGCTTGGCCGGCACGTACGCCCCGAACGGCCCGCTCACCGCCGGCAGCGCGACGCACAACTCCCGCAATTTCTCCCGCACGTTCATGTCGGTCCTCCACTTCCCTGCCCCGTTGCCATCCCCTCAAGCGGCGGCCGGCGTCGGGCCGATCTCGATGTCGCCCCCGGCCGAGTCCTGCCGCGCCCATATCTTCCGCTCCCGGACCAGTTCGAGCAAGGCGAGGAAAACGCCGATCATCTCCGCCCGGCTCCGCCGCCCCGCCACGAGCTGCCGCAGCGTCAGCCGCGGGTCGCGCCGCAGCCGGTCCTGAATGTCCGCCGCGTGCAGCTCCAGCGGCGTGTCGTCGTCGACCACCTCGTGGACCTTTTTCACCCGCCGGCCGGTCTCGCGCATCAGCCGCGTAAAGGCGTCGAGCAGGTCCCACACCTGCACCTCGTCCATGTCCAGCGGCGGGGGCTCGTCGGCCTCCTCGGGCCGGGCGGCGGGCACCCGCGCCACGCGCCGCTCGTGTTCCGCCTGCTTTTCCGCCAGAAGTTCGGCCGACCGCTTGCTCCGCTTGTAGGCCAATAATTGCTCGACCAACTCCTTGCGCGGGTCGACCCACGGCGCCGCGATCCCCGCCGGCGCGGCCGCCTCCGGCCGGGGCAGCAGCAGCGCGCTCTTGATCTCCATCAGCGTCGCCGCCAGCACCAAAAACTCGCCGGCCGTGTCGATGTCCACCGCCCCCACGTTCCGCAGCTCGCCCAGAATGCCCACGGTCTCCAGATAACTCTCGGTGATCCGCGCGATCGGGATGTCGTAGACGTCCAGCTCGTCCCGCTTGATGAGGTAGAGCAGCAGGTCCATCGGCCCGTGGAAATTGTCGAGGTCTACGCGGTAGGACACGGGAGGAGAGTAGCGGGTAGTGGGTAGCGGGGGGAAGAGGGCCGGCCCGCCTTTCTTCCCCCGCTACCCGCTACCCGCTACCCTCTTGCCGTGACCGACGACCTCTCCACCTTCGCCCGCGACGTGATCGCCCACGAGGCGGCCGCCGTCGCGGGCATGGCGGCGGCCGTCGACGGCGACTTCGGCCGGGCGGTCGAGTTGATCCTCGCCTGCCGCGGCGCGGTGCTCACCAGCGGCATCGGCAAGGCCGGGCACGTCGCGCGGAAATTGTCGGCCACCCTCGCCAGCACCGGCACGCCCAGCCACTTCCTCTCCGCCGCCGACGCCGCCCACGGCGACCTCGGCAGCGTCCGGCCCGGCGACGTGGTGGTCCTCCTCTCCGCCAGCGGCGAGAGCGACGAAATCCTCCGCCTCCTCACCCTCCTCAAAAAGCTCGACCACCCCACCGTCGCCATGACCGCCGGCCGCGAAACCTCGCTCGGGCGGTTCGCCGACGTCGTGCTGTCGATGGGCCGGCTCGCCGAGGCGTGCCCGCTGGGCCTGGCGCCGAGTTGCTCGACCACCGCCATGCTCGCCCTGGGCGACGCGCTGGCGCTGACGGCGATGAAGGCCCGGCACTTCACCGCCGACGACTTCGCCCGCTTCCACCCCGCCGGTCAGATCGGCCGGCGGCTGATGCGCGTGAGCGAGGCGATGACCTTCCGCCCCGGCGAGAACCTGCCGGTGGTGTCCGACGCCCTGACCGTCGGCGAGGTGCTGCGCGAGGTCAGCCGCATCGCCCGCCGGCCCGGCGCGGTCGTGCTGGTCGACGCCGACGGCGTGATGAGCGGCCTGTTCAGCGACGGCGATTTGCGCCGCCTGGTCGTCGGCGGCGGGAACCCGCTCGCCCGGCCGGTGCGCGAGGTGATGACGCACCACCCCAAGCGCATCGCCCCCGACGCCCTGGCCGGCGAGGCGCTGGCGGTCATGCGGCAGCACCGGATCGACGAACTGCCCGTCGTCGACGCCGCCGGCCGGCCGGTGGGGCTGATCGACGTGCAGGACCTGATGGTGCTGAAGCTGTAACCCGTGGCACGGGCGTCCCGCCCGCGTCTGCGACTTCTTGCATTAGAAATCGCAATCGCAATCGCAATCGCAGACGCGGGCGGGACGCCCGTGCCACGGTGCCCCTTTGACGCCCGGCCCGGTTCGCTTACACTCCCCCACGCCGGCGACCCCGGCCTCACCATGATCGTCGATTGTCACACGCACGTCTGGCAGTCCCCCGCGCAACTCGGCACGGCGGACCTCGGCGAGACCCCGCGCACCGCCCGCAGCCGCCCCGCCGCCCGGCCGGTGCCGGGCGTGGGCGGCAAAACCGTCTACCGCGCCGTGCCCGCCGCCGACCCCGACGAGCACTACGCCCAGGCCGCCGGTCCGGTCGACAAGGCCTTCGTCCTCGGCTTCAAGAGCCGCTACCTGTCGGCCGACATCCCCAACCGCTTCCTCGCCCACTACGTCGAGCGCGACCCGGACAAGCTCATCGGCTTCGCCGGCATCGACCCCGCCGCCGCCTCGCTCGAGGACGACCTGTCCGAGGCGCTCGACGATTTGCACCTGCGCGGCATCACCCTCAGCCCCCCGAACCAGAACTTCCACCCGCTCGACACCGCCGCCCTGCGCGTCTACGACCGCGCCGAGTCCGCCGGCGTGCCGATCGTCTTCCACCCAGGCGGCCAATACACCGCCCAGAGCAAGCTCGAGTACGGCCGGCCCTACCTGCTCGACGAGGTCGCCCGCTCCTTCCCGAAACTCCGGTTCGTGATCGCCTCGATGGGCGCGCCGTGGATCGACGAAACCGTCTGCCTGCTCGGCAAGCACCCCAACGCCTTCGCCGACGTCTCGGGCCTGCTCTCGCGGCCGTGGGCGGCGTACAACGCGCTGGTCAACGCCCACCAGAGCGGCGTGATCGACAAGCTCCTCTTCGGCTCGGACTTCCCCTACGTCCGCGCCGGCGAGTGCATCGAAAACCTCTACCGCCTCAACCAGACCGCCCAGGGCACCAACCTGCCGCTGGTCCCGCGCGAGGCGCTCCGCGGCATCATCGAGCGCGACACCCTCGCCCTGCTGGGGCTGGCGTGAGCCGCCTCTCCCACGACCCGCCCACCCCGTCAACCCTGCCGGCGGACGGCTTCACGCAGACGATTTCGGTTATCGACGAGGCGGCCGACCCGGTTCCCATCGCCGCCCTCCGCTGGCACGTCCCGCCGGACGCGGACGGGCTGTTCCAACTGCTCGACCTCCGCGTCGCCCCCGCCCACCAGCGCCGCGGCCACGGGGGCGAGTTGCTGGCCGCCTGCTACGCCGAAGCGTCGGGTCTGATGCCGCCCCGCCGCGTCTGGGCCGCCGTCCGCCAGAAGTCGCACGTCCGAATGCGCGCCTTCCTCACCAAGCACGGCTTCCACCAAACCGCCATGCTCAACGGCCTCACGCCCGACGAGGCGGTGCTGATCTACTCGCGGGCGTTCGATTGACCCACTCGTTATTAGCCGGAGGCGGAAGCCCCGGTTCTTCGACTTAAAGACTTTCGCAACGGAAACCGGGGCTTCCGCCTCCGGCTATGAAAGCGATACGATACCGACGGTGCCCCCCTCCCCCGACGAACTCGCCCGCTCCGCCGCCGGCCGGGTGGTCGCGCGGCCCGGCGCGGCCCGCGCCCGCTGGGCCTTTGCCGATTTGCCGACGGCCGACGGCCACGGCGCGACCGCCGCCTTCGCCGCCTCGCTGCGACTGGCCGACAGCGAGGGCGACCGGCGGGTCTTCGCCGAGCAATTCTTGAGCGGCCGCGACGTCGCCACGGCCGCGGACGTGCGCGACCATCTGGCGGCGGCCCTTCGCGCCGCGGCAGAATCGACCTCCGCCGGCCTGACCGCCGAGGCGTTTTTAACCGACGCCGGCCGCGCCGCCCTGCGCGACGCCCTCGCCACCGCCGCCCGCGCCGCGGCCTTCGCCGTCGGGGTCGAAGTGCTCGCGCCGCTCGACGTGGAGACCGACAGCCCCGGCCTCCGCCGCGCGCGGGAGCAGGCCCGCGCCGACGCCGACCGGTCCGCCCGCCTGCGCCGCGCCGCCGACACCGCCGCCGAGTTCCGCGCGCTGCGGGAGAATGCCCCGGACCTCGACCCCGGCGCGCTGCTGGAGCGGCTCGACCCCGCCGACCGCCCCGCCGTCTACGCCGCCGCCGCGGGGGAATCGGCGGCCAAGTCCGCCGGCGGCATGGTCTACATCGTCTCGGGAAACCTGCTTCTGCAGATCAACCCGGCCGACGCCGCCGCGCCGCCGCGCCTCATCGACCTCCCCCCCGCCCTCGGCCCCGCCCGCAGCGTCCGGCCCGACGGCACCGGCAAACTCCTCATCGGCGGCCGCAACGGCGTGGCGTGGCTCGACCCCGCCGACCCCGCCGCCGCCGTGCTCTACGCGATGCCCGACGCCGCCTCCGACCTCGGCTTCAACGCCGCCGTCCGCGCCGGCGAACTCCTCTGGGCAACCCACAGCGCCCTCGGCCTGATCGCCTGGCAGATCGACCGGCCCGCCGACCCGCCGCAACAGTGGACTGGGCCGGACGACGCCCCCCCGCCCCGTTTAGCCGCCCCGCTTGCGGGGCGCGACGCGCCCGACCCGCGCCCCGCAAGCGGGCCGGCTAAATGGCTCATCGCCCGGCGAAACGTCGATGGTCGGTTGGATCAAAGTGCCCTCGCCGCCGCAAGCGGTGGAAGGTTGTTCGTGCTCGGGGGAGACCGCTCGCTCCAACCAATCCCGCTGCCGGATGCCGATGACGGCGACCCCATCATTGACCTGATCCCCGACCGCGCCGGAAACCTCGCCGTCGTGCGGCGCGACGGCGGCCTCCTCCTGCTCGACCGCGGCCTGACCGTGACCGCCCGCCGCCGCCACCCCGGCCCGCTCGCCGCCGCCTGCGGGCTGCCGTGGGCCGGGTCGACGCGCCTGCTCCTCGCCACCGAAACCGGCGGCCTTGAGGCGGTCGGCCTCCACGACTCGCTCGTGACGGCCTATCCCTCGCCCCACCGCGGCCTCCGCGCCCTCGCCGCCGACGCCCGCACCGTCGCGGCCGTCTCGCCCGACCGCCAGCGCCTGCTCCTCTGGCCCGCCGCCGACGGCCGCGCGCCGGCCCGCGAGATCCACGTCGCGTCCCTCACCCGCCACCGCGCCGCGGACGTGGCGGTGGGGTGAATGTTGCGAAACTCGGAACAAACCGGTGTGGCGGGTTGAGCCACGTCCGTCCGCCGCGACCGAAAGTGCTCGCCGCCCGACCGGGTCGGGAGCTCGGTGGCAGCGACGGTCGGGCACAGGGCGATCGCGGCCCGTGCCGGCCCGTGCCGGCGCGTGGCGACACGCTCAGAGAAGAGGGCGGCCACCTTCGCCACCTTCGCTCGGTCCGCCGCGGTCCTCACGTTCGCCGCGTTCGCCGTGGGGGCCCCTGACGGTCCACGCCCTTTGTGAGCAGCGCCCCCTGCCCCGCCGTGTCGTCAACAATCCGCCGGCCGCCGCAGCGAGCAGCAAGCCCGTCGGCTCCGGCACCGCGGCGGCGAAGAAGACGTTCGACTGAACGGTCAGCCCCGCGTCCAGCCGCAGCAGATCGCCCAACTGAAACCCGTCGAGCCAGTCGAGCGCCGACCCGCCGCCGTCCGGGGCGAGCCAGGCGGCCAGATCCGGGTCGTTCGCGTAGAAGAAGCGGTCGCCGTCGCGCAGCCGCTCGAACTGATCGGCCAGAATCGCCGCGTTCAACTCGCCCAGGCTTGACCCCGCGGCGTGATCCTCGGCCAGCATTCCGATCCACAAATCCATGTGGTCGACATCGGCATAGACGCTCGCCAGCGCGGCCCGCAACGCGGGGTCGGACGTGAGGTCGGCGAAGCTCGATTGCCGGGCGAGGCCGTAGGCGGCGCGGACGGCGTTGTAATCCGCCACGCCGTGGTCGCGGGCGCGGGCGAGGTTTAGCGCGGCCAAATCGGTGCCGTTGGTCACGGGGCCGTCCGACGGCATCCCGATGAACAGCAAACTCCGCAACTGGTCGGCGATTTCGACGTCGACCGTCTGCTGCGTGCTGCCGGCGAGGCCGCGGAGGATCGGCTCGATGCCGCCGACGCTTTCGAGGACCGAGGGGTTGAAGAACGCGCCGTAGAGGTCGAGCGAGCCGCCGGCGGTTGGGTTGCCGTCGGGGCCGATCAGCGGGATGGTGCCGGTGATCATCGTGTGGCCGACGCGGAAGCCGGCGGTGGCGAACTCGGTGGCGATCGCCGGGTTCACCGACGGGTCGTAGCCGGCGTAGGGCTTGAGGTTCACGCCCAGGGCGGGCAGCCACTGGTTGTAGGTGATCGACTGGATCTCCGCGCCGACGATCTTGCGCGCCCGCTGGAAGACGGCCTCGTCGCGCGCCGCCGGGGCGGTCGGCAGGTCGGTCGCGGTGGCGCCGATGCGGTCGGCGAGGCGGTTGTGCTCGCGGGCGAAGAGGGTTTGCATCGACGTGAGCGACGGCTGCTCGTCGGCGCGGATGTCGCCGGCGACGAAGAAGTCGGCCCCGTTGCCGCCGTCCATGTAGGGGGCGGCGGGGTCGGCGCCGCGGCGGGGGAGCAGGTCGCCGACGGGCGAGGCGTCCATTTTCAGCCGGCCGCCGGCGTGGGTGCGGAGCCAGTCGGAGCGGGCGGCGATGCCGGGTCCGGCGGCCGCAGTAGCCTCGTTGGCGTTCGCGCCGTAGACCTGGCTGGCGTCGATCCACGGCGTGAGCACGCCCGATTGCCGGCGGGGCGAGGCGACGCCGGTGGCGGGGTCGTAGGTGCTGCGGGTCATCGGGATGAACGAGCCGGGGCGGTAGACGGGGTCGTTCGCGGGGATCGGGATTTGCACGAGCTCGCCGCCGGTTAGCGGCTGGGGCAGGGTGAGGGCGAGGTCGTGGTCGATAAATTGGCCCCACTGCCAGGTGAACTGGCTGAGGCCGCGCGGGTCGGGCTTGTCGCCGTGGGACTGGACGACGGCGTTGCTGACGGCGCGGGGGTTGGGGAAGTCGGGGTGGGCCGGGGCGTTAAGGCCGTCGGCGTAGGCGGGCGGGGCGGTGAAGGCCATGTCGGACCCGGCCCGGCCGTAGTCGGGGTGGGCGAGGTTATTGCCGGTGCCGTCAATGCTGCGGAACTCGGCAAAGGCCGGGGCGGCCAGCAGGGTCGCGCAGGCGGTGGCGGCGATGAATTGTAAGGTCGAACGCATGGCTCCTCCGCTCGGTGGGGACAAATCCGCGAGTGAGGAATATAGCACAGGGCGGCGTTGGGGCGGAAGGCGAGGGGGCGGGTGTGTGGGGCGATTCTTTGCGAAGCCGCAAGCGGCGGGGACCGGCCCTAAAGTCCCGCACGCAACCGACCGTTTCACCGGAGCCCCGCCCATGCCGCCGCGCCGCCTCTACATGGATAACGCCTCGACGAGCTTCCCCAAGCCCAAGGGCGTGGGCGAGGCGATGGCGGATTTTTCACTGCGCGTCGGCGCGTCGGCCGGCCGCGGGGCGTATGCCGAGGCGGGCGAGTCCGGCGAGATCGTCGCGCGCTGCCGCGAGAACGTCCGGCGGGTCTTCAACGGCGAGCGGGTCGAGCACGTCATCTTCACCGCCAACTGCTCGGACGCGCTCAACACCGCCATCAAGGGGATGGTCGACCCCCGCGCCGGCGGGCACGTCATCTGCACCGAGACGGACCACAATTCGATCCTCCGCCCGATCACCGCGATGGCGGATTACGGCTGGATCGAGTTCACCCGCGTCCGCGTCGACGGGGCCGGGCTGATCGACCCGGACGACATCAAACGGGCGATCCGGCCGGACACGAAACTGGTCGCCATGACGCACGCCAGCAACGTGACCGGGGCGGTGCAGGACGCGCGGGCGATCGGCAAGTTGTGCCGCGAGCACGCGGTGCCGTTCATGCTCGACGCGGCACAATCCGCCGGCCAACTGGCGATCGACGTGCAGGCGGATTGCGTGGACCTGCTGGCCGCGCCGGGGCACAAGTCGCTGATGGGGCCGTTGGGCACCGGCGTGCTCTACGTCCGGCCGGGCCTCGAGCGGACGCTGCGGCCGCTGCGGGAGGGGGGCACCGGCAGCCAGAGCGACGAGCCGCGGCACCCGAACATCATGCCCGACAAGTATGAGGCCGGCAGCCACAACGCCGTCGGGCTGGCCGGGCTGAATGCGGGCGTCGAGTGGGTGCTGGAGCAGGGAATCGACGCCCTCGCCGCCCGGCAGGCGGAGCTCGTCGGCACGTTCGTCGAGGGGGCGATCGGCGTCGAGGGGCTGCGGTACTACGGCCCGCAGGGCGTCCGCGACCGCATCGGCGTCTTCTCAATCCACATCGATGGCGTGGCCCCCGGCGACCTCGCGGCGCGGCTGGAGCGCGAGTACGGCATCCTCTCGCGCGCCGGCATGCACTGCGCGTCGCTGGTCCACCAGCGCGTCGGCTCGGCCGCGTTCGGCGGGACGGCGCGGCTGAGCTTTGGGCCGTTCCTCTCGCGGATGGACGTGAAGTACGCGACGGACGCGCTGGCGGAGATCGCGCTGGGGGAGGGGGCGGGCGTCGGTCGGGTTGAGGCGGAGGCCTGATCCGGTGGCACGGGCGTCCCGCCCGCGTTCTTACTGCACGGGTTCAGATCGGAGCTTCGTATTGTAGCCGAATCCGGGCGGGACGCCCGTTCCACGGTGGATCAGCAGAACACTTCCCGCGCGAGCGGGTAGGGGATCAGGTCCGGCCGGACGAGGTGTAGTTTTCGCAGCCGAACCTCATGAATGCGGGCCACCGCGACGGGCGCGTCCGACGCTTCAGCCGTCGCGGCGGGGCGATCCGACCCGGCGAGCAGCAGCATCCCGAGGGCGGCGAGGGCGGGGCGGACGGTAAGGCGGGTGGGGTGGGTCATAAGCCGCCCGGCCCGGCGTATCAGCACGCCGAACCGGACTGCTATAGGACTACCCCGAGTCGATGCGGCCGCCAACGGGAAAAAAAGTTTCCGCTTGACGGCGAGCGGTCCAAATGTGAAGCGGGGCAAGTTGGGCGGGCGCGGATGGTCGAAAGGCGGTTCTATAATAGCCGGAGGCGGAAGCCCCGGTTTCTTGGCGGGCGGGCGCTGCTGATGGTCGGAATGCCCCGCGGCCAGGAAACCGGGGCTTCCGCCTCCGGCTATTAAGGATCGCTCACTTCGACAGCGCCTCCACGCCCGCCTGCGCGATGGTGTGGTCCTTCTCCACCGTGGTGCCGCTGGCGCCGACGGCGCCGATGATGGTGCCGTCGGCGGTTTTGAGTGGGATGCCGCCGGGGAAGCTGACCAGGCCGCCGTTGCTGACCTCGATCATGTAGAGCGACCCGCCGGGCTGGCTGGCCTTGCCGAGGTCGCCGGTGGGCATGTCGAAGTAGCGGGCGGTTTTGGCCTTTTTGATGGCGATGTCGATGCTGCCGAGCCACGCGCCGTCCATGCGGGCGAACGCCTTGAGGTTCCCCCCGGCGTCGACCACGGCGATGTCCTCCTTGATCCCCATCGACTCGGCCTGCTTCCGCGCCGCCTCGACGATCGCCTGCGCCTGGGCCAGACTGATGTCCGGCGTCTGCAGCGGCTTCATCGAGGCCATCGAGTCCATCGACGCCGGCGCGGCGGCGGGCGTGCCCGGCTGGATCGGCCCGGCGGGCGTCTGGGCGCTCAGCCACGGCGTGCCGACGGCGGCGATGACGAAGCGTTTCGTGCGTTGCATGGGTGGTCCTTTTTCGTAGCACGGGTTTTCAAACCGTGTTTTGCGTTTCAATGTTCAGAGAAAACACGGGTTGAAAACCCGTGCTACGGCATTCAGGGCGAATCCTGCTCCAGATTCAACCACTTCCGCTCGACTTCCGTCAACGTCAAACCGAGCGCGGGCAGACTGGTGCGCGTCTCGCTGAGCTGCCGCGGGCCGATCAGGGCGAACGTCGGGAACGGCTGGTTCAGCACGTAGGCGGCCGCGATGGTGATCGGGTCCACGCCCTTCTCCGCCGCCAGCTCGAAGCACCGCTGCTGGCGCTCGAAGTTGTCGTCGCTGTACCAGGCGTTCACCAACTCCTTGTCCGACGTATTTTCCGGCGAGGCGTTGCGCTCCGGCACGAAGAAGCCGCGGGCCTGGCTGCTCCACGAGAGGATCGGCGTCTGCGTCTTTGTAAGCCACGCGCGGCTGGCCGGGTCGCTCGCGCTCACGCAGCCGCCCCAGACGGGGTTGACCATGCGGGCGAGCGAAAAATTATTGTTGATCACGCTCATCGGCTGAAGGCCGTGGTCCTTCGCGTACTGCACCGCCTCGTCGACGCGCGCCGGCGACCAGTTGCTGCCGCCATACGCCTTCACCTTGCCGGCCTTGATCTGCTTGTTGACCGCCTCGACGAACTCGCCGACGGGGTAGTCAGGGTTGTCGCGGTGCATGATGTAGAGGTCGGCGTAGTCGGTGCCGAGCCGCCCAAGACTGATGTCGAGCTCGATGCCGACGCTCTGCGGGTTGTTGTACGGCGTGTGAATGCCCTTGACGATCAGCACGATCTGCTCGCGCAGGCCGCGGCTATTGATCCACTGCCCGACGAGCCGTTCCTGCCGGCCGCCGCCGTAGATGAAGGCGGTGTCGATCGCGTTGCCGCCGCGCGCGAACCAGTCGTCGAGCATCACGCGGGTGTGCGGCAGGGTGTTCTGGTTGTCGGCCCCGATGATGAACCGGCTGACCGGCTGGCCGACGTGCGGAATCTCGCCGTACTGCATCGGCGCGTCGGCCGACTTCTGCACCGGCCGGTTGGCGACGTTCGTTTTCGGCAGGCCCTTCGGCGTCTCCAGGTCGTAAGCGAGGCCCACCGCCTGCCGCCACGAATCGAGCGTCCGCATGTTCCCCATCGAGTCGGCGGGGGTCATCGCGGGCGGGACCGCCTCGCCGTTGGCAACGGCCGCGGCGAAGGCGTCGGCCTCCAGCCCGTAAAGGTGCTTGCCGCTGCTGACCTCCACCGTCTCCGGCTCCTTGCCGTTCTTGTGGACGGTGAACGAAACGCTGCCCCCCTCCTTCGCCGGAATCCACGGGTTCGGCACGACGATCCGGCCCTCGCTGCCGTAGATCGTCGCGGTGTTCTGCTGGTTCAGCCGCACGCCGGTGGCGACCTGCGCGACGATGCCGTTGGCGAACTTCAGCGTGGCGGCCGCCCACTCGTCGATGCCGGTCTCGCCGAGGTGGGCCGCGCCGGAAACCGAAGTCGGGTCCAGGAACGGCTCGCCCGCCGCCGCCCCGGCGATCAGGCGGGCGAAGCTGACGGGGTAGCACCCCACGTCCATGATCCCGCCGCCGCCGAGGTCGTTCTTGAACAGCCGGCCGTTGGGGTTCACGTTCGTCTGGAAGCTGAAGGTCGCGTCGATCAGCCGCACCTCGCCGACCGCGCCGCCCCGGACGAGTTCGACGAGCTTGGCCGTCTGCGGGTGGCAGCGGTACATGAACGCCTCCATCAGCACGACGCGGTTGACCTCGGCTTGCTCGACCATCGCCATCGCCTCGGCGGCGTTCAGGCCCAGCGGCTTCTCGCACAAAACGTGCTTGCCCGCCTCGGCCGCCTTAATCGCCCACTCCGCGTGCAGCGGGTGGGGCGTCGAGACGTACACCGCATCGACGCCCGCGTCGGCCAGAAGGGCCTCGTAAGACCCGTGGCGGTTCGGAATGTCGAACTCGTCGGCGAACTTGTCGGCCGTCTCTTGGTGCCGGCTGCCGACGGCGGCGAGGGTGCCGGTGTCGCTGTCCTTTACGCCGGTGGCGAAGGTCTTGGCGATGGCGCCGGTGCCCAGAATGCCCCAGTTCAGTGTCTTGCTCATGCTGCTCCGTTGGGGCGGGAGTCTACCCCTTAATAGCCGGAGGCGGAAGCCCCGGTTTCCTGGGCGTGGGGCGTTCCGATAATCAGTATCGCCCGCTCGCCAGAAAACCGGGGCTTCCGCCTCCGGCTATTAAGGAACTCACCCCGGCAGCATCCCCGGCGGCAGGCCGAGGCCGCCGGCCATTTTCGACATCTCCTCCTTCGCCGCCTCGCCCGCCTTGCTCTGCGCGGCGGCGACGGCGGCGACGATCAAATCCTCCAGCATCTCCACGTCCGCCTGCTCGAAGTTCCCCGTCCCCAGCCGGTCGCGGTCGATGCGGAGTTTGACGAGTTCCAGCCGGCCGTTGACGGTCGCCTCGACGATGCCCGCCCCGGCGTCGGCGGTGGTGCGGCGCTTGGCGAGCTCCTCCTGCATCCGCCGCATCTGCTCCTGCAGTTCCTGCGCCTTCTGCATCAGGCCGCCGAGGTCGCCCAAGCCGCCGAGTCCTTTGAGTTGGTCGAGCATTTTTGTCCTTCGTCAGTGGTCCGTCGTCCGTTGTCAGTTGCAGAGGAGCATACGCCTGCCCGTCTTTGCAACGGACAACGGACGACGGACCACTGACTATTCTTCTTTTTCGACCTTCACAATCTTCGCGTCCAGCTCCTTGATGAGCGCCGCGACGAGCGGCTCCTGCTCGAACTGCTCAGTGGGAATCTCCGTCGGGCGCGGCCCCGGCGCGCCGTCGGGTCGGGCGGCGGGGGGGATGCTCGAGCCGCGGCCGATGCCGGAGAGGGCGGGGCGCGACGGGGCCGTCGGCTGGTCGGCGGCGGACGGATCGACAGGCGGGGGCGGGGCGGGGTCGACCTCGAATCGGACGCCGGTGGGGGCACCGAGCACGTCGGACAGGACGCCGGCGAGTTGCTCGCGCTTGCCGTTGCGGTCGAGCATTTCCGCCGACGCCGCGTGGGCGTGGGCGTAGCGGACGACCGCGACGCCGTCGGCGATTTCGTGGAGGGTTCCGTGCGCCGCGAACGGCTCCGCCCGCGGGGCGACCTCGGCCAGTTTCGCCAGCACCGCGCCCCAGACCGCGGCGGGGTCGGAATCGTCCGTGGAATTGGGCGCTTCTCCGTTTAGCCGCCCCGCTTGCGGGGCGCGTTCGGGGGCGCTTTCTGGCGGTCCCGCGTCGTCCGTTGAATCGCGCCCCTCGACGCGCCCCGCAAGCGGGGCGGCTAAACGGGGTGGCTCCTCGCGGCGGGGCGTCGGTCGGCTTAGTTCAGCCGTTTTTTTTTGAGCGGGCCGCGCCGCCGCGCCGCCGCTCATCGATGCAACCAAGTCGCCGATGCTCGAGAATTGCTCCGCCAGCGCCAGCCGCACCAGCGTCGCGTCGAGCAACGCCCGGCCCGCCTGGCTCGTCCGCAAACTTCTTCGCAACTCCTCCAGCACCGCGATGTCCTGCGCCAGCGCCGCGGGGTCGAACTTCCCCGCCTGCTCCGCCAGCGCGTCGAGCGACATGCCCGGCACCTCCACCAACTCGCTGGCGGGGCCGCAGGCGTTGAGGATCAGCAGGTTCCGCAGGTGGTCGCTCAGCGAGCCGACCAGAATGTCCGGCGAAATCCCGCCCATGATGATCGCGTCGGCCCCCTCCAGCGTCCCCTTCACGTCGCCGGCGCCGATGGTCTCCGAAAGATCGAACATCACCTGCCCGCGCGGCACGCCCAGCAATTGTTCGACCGTCTCGGCCGTCAGGTGCTTGTCGCCGACGCTCAGCAGGCGGTCCAGCAGCGACAGGGCATCGCGCATCGACCCCGCCCCCGCCTTGGAGACGGCCAGCAGGGCATCTTCATCCGCGTCGATGCCTTCTTCGGACGCCACGTGCTTCAGGTGGGCCGCAATCTCCTTCGTCGGGATGTTGCGAAAATCGAACCGTTGGCAGCGGCTCAGAATCGTCGGCAGCACCTTCTCCGGCTCGGTGGTGGCGAGGATGAACTTCACGTGGCTCGGCGGCTCCTCCATCACCTTCAGCAGCGCGTTGAACGCCGCCTTGGAGAGCATGTGGACCTCGTCGATGATGTAGATCTTGAACCGCCCGTGGACCGGCCGGTAGCGGCTGTTCTCGATCAGGTCGCGGACGTTATCGACGCCGGTGTTGCTGGCGGCGTCGATCTCCACGACGTCCAGATCGTCGCCCTTGAAGATGGCGTCGATCATGGGCGAATCCGGGCACGGCTCGGCGGTGGGGCCGTCGGTCGCGGGGCAGTTGAGTTGGGCGGCGAGGATGCGGGCCATACTCGTCTTGCCGACGCCGCGCGTGCCGCAGAAGAGGTAGGCGTGGGCGACGCGCCCGGCGGTGATCGCCTTCTTGAGGGTTTGCGCGACGTGCTCCTGCCCGACGACGTCGTCGAAGGTGCGGCTGCGGTATCGGCGGGCGAGCACGGTGTAGGCCATCGGCCCCGATGGTAGAGGAGATCGGTTTCAAGTCGAGGGGGCGGTCCGAATGACGAATGACCAAACCCGAATGACCAAGGAATGACCAAAACCCAATGCCCAACCGGCCGCCCCTGTTGGTCACTGGACCTTGGTCATACCTTGGTCACTCGGATTTGGTCATTCGTCATTCCGGCCGGGGCAGGCGTTAGAGATTGCGCGGCTTCACCGCTGGCGCGGGAAAAACATGGATCAACCTCTAACCTTTGGGTGCCCGAGCGTGTCTAATCGGTAGGAACCGCATTCGCCGGTGCCACCCTTTGAATTGGAGGACCGATGTTCGAGACGCTTGAGACCCGCCGCCTGCTCGCCGCGACGGCCGTGCTGACCGACGGGCTGCTGACCGTGACGGGCACGGAGGGGCGGGACGTGATCGAGGTGTATCAGATTCGCCGCGAGGCCATTTTTCGAGGCAGCGACGTCGGCACCTTCACCACGCTCGGCGACCTGCTGGTGCGCGTCGACGTGAACGGCGAAACCCTCGGCGATTTCGACTTCAGCCGCGTCGACCGCCTGAGCATCAACGCGCTGGCCGACAGCGACGTGGTCGCGCTCGACAAGCTCGCGCCGGAGGCGCGGCAGTTCAACGAGGGCGACACGCAGATCACCGTGCTCGGCGGCCTGAAGCAGCCGGCCACCCTCGAGGGGGCGGCCGGCAACGACACCCTCTACGGCGGCGGCGGCGACGACGTGCTCATCGGCGGGTCGGGCAAGGATGTGCTCATCGGCGGAAAAGGCAATGATCTGGTGAGCGGCGGGGCGGGGCGCGACAAACTCTACGGCAACGCCGGCAGCGATACCCTCGAGGGCGGGAGTGGAAACGACGGCCTCTGGGGCGAGGGCGACCCCGACGTGACCGTGGCCGATCCCCTTGCCACCCGCGATAACGTGCCCGGCGACGGCGGGCAGATCCCCGGCGCGAACGACGTCTTCCGCGGCGGGGCGGGGCTCGACACCATCGACTACTCCTCCCGCACCCTCGCCGTGTCGGTCTCGCTCGACGGCGTGGCGAACGACGGCTACCAGAGGTATCAGGATTTTGGCGTGCCGGGCGAGGTCGAGTCCGACGATGTCGGCTCGGACATCGAGGTCGTCATCGGCGGCTCGGCGGGCGATGTGCTGGTCGGCGGCGCGGGCGATGAAACCCTCGTCGGCAACGGGGGAAACGACACCTTCTATGGCTTGGAGGGCAATGATCTGCTCATCGGCGGGGCAGGCGATGACCGCTTCGTCGCCACCCGCTTCAGCGGCCTCGGCCAGCCCGGCGGCGGCGCGGTCGGGGCGATCCCCGGCCCCGACGGCGCGGACGTCTTCGTCGGCGGCGAGGGGGTCGACACCGTCGATTACGGCGGGCGGACCGGCGGCGTGACCGTCTCGCTCGACGGCCGCGCCAACGACGGCGAGGCGGGCGAGGGCGATCAGGTCTCGGCCGACATCGAGAATGTCTTCGGCGGGAGTGGTGACGACTTCATCACCGGCTCGGACGCGGACAATCAACTCGTCGGCGGGGCCGGCAGCGATACCCTCGACGGCGGCGCGGGGGATGATGAACTCATCGGCGATCCGGGCCTCCTGGACGTCACCAGCAATGATGTGCTCATCGGCGGGTCGGGCAACGATAACCTCATCGCCGGCGAGGGCCGCAATTTGCTGTTCGGCGGGTCGGGAAATGATGTCTTCAACGCGCGGGGCTACGGCACCGACCTCATCTTCGGCGGCGACGGCCAGGACACGGCCATCGTGGACAAGGGCCGCGACATGGTTTCGGACGTGGAGGATTTGACGTTCTGAGCTGCCGGCCGCTTGCGGCTTCGCACAGAAACCCGTTGCAAACAGCGAATTCTGCGAAGCCGCAAGCGGCGGCGGCGGGCCATTCGCCTCCGCCCTCACCGGCCGCTAATATGCACACGCGACCCCGGCGTTGCCGGGGCGACTGTGAACATCGGCCCGGCCGGCCCCACAACTTCCCGGCCGGGCCAAGAGTCCCTCAATCGCGGTGCCCAACGGCGTCCCCTGCGGCTCGGGCGGTCGATCACTCGGCCGATTCCACGCCAGCCACGCCGAAGTCTTCGGGGAAGGGAAGAGGGGTTAGGAACGAGCGGGCGAGCTAAAGACTCACCCGCTCGTCCCTAACCCCTCCTCCCTTCTTCGGAAACTCCCGCGGGAACGGAATGGAATCATGGCGAGCGATCCGCGCTTTCTGGCCGATGCCGGCCGCGAGGTTTTCGGCGGCAACGAGCTGCTGGTCAAGGGCTGCCTGGAGACCCCCGGCGGCGTCGGCCTGATGACCGGCTACCCCGGCAGCCCCGTCGCGGGCTTTTTCGACACCCTCAGCGCCCTCTCCGGCGTGCTGCAGGAGAAGGGCGTCCGCGCCTTTCAAGCAAATAATGAAGCCCTCAGCGTCGCGGCCGTCAACGGCAGCCAGATGATGCCGATCCGCGCCGTGGCGACCTTCAAGAGCGTCGGCGTCCACGTCGCCGCCGACGCCCTGGCCCTCGGCAACATGGCCGGCGCCCACCCCGACGGCGGGGCGGTCATCATCTGCGGCGAGGACCCGTGGTGCGACAGCACGCAGGTGCCGGCCGACAGCCGCTTTTTGTGTGAGCACCTGCGCATGCCCGTCGTCGAGCCGGGCGGGCCGCAGGAGTTGAAGGATTGGGTCGCCAAGAGCTTCGCCCTCAGCCGCGCCGCGGGCCTGTACGTCGGCTACATCGTCACCACCGCCCAGGCGGACGGCGGCGGTACGGTCGACCTCCGCCCGAACCACTGGCCGGCCCTCAACGCCAACGAGAAGATCAACCTCGACACCGCCAAGGTCGACCTGAACAAGGTTCTCCTCCCCCCCCGCACCTGGCGGCAGGAACTGAGAACCGACGACCGCTTCCGCGCGACGATGGACGCGGCCAGAGAGGTCGGCATCAACCAAATCCTCCCCGCATCGGACAACGGACCACGGACAACGGACCCTTCCCCGATCGGCTTCATCACCACCGGCATGGCCCGCCCCTACCTGGAGCAGGTGCTGGCCGACCTGGGCCTCGCCGGCGTCTTCCCGATCCTCAACCTCGGCCTGAGCTATCCCGCCGACGTGCGGTTGGTCCGCGAGTTCGCCGAGACGTGCGGCGATTTGATCGTGATTGAGGAGCGGCGGAGCTTTCTCGAAAAGAACATCCGCGACGGGCTGTTCCGAGAGTTCGATCACGACGTGGCGGCGGAATTGTCGGGCCGGCTGTACGGCAAGCGGTTCCCGCAGGCGGCAACCCCCCGTGGCACGGGCGTCCCGCCCGCGTCTGCGAATGGAACGTCCGCGAACGGAAAGCACGAAGATCGCGGGCGGGACGCCCGTGCCACGAGGGCTGCCACGCGCACCGACGCCGACCAGAACGCACGCCCCGGCATCCCCGACACGCGGGGGCTGAATCCGTCGGTCCTTGCGCAGTTGCTCATTCCGCTCATCAAGGGCATTGAAGCCTTGCCCGCCGAACTGCGCAACGGGCGGCTGACGGAGGAAATGAACCTGATCAAGCGCACCGGCAAGCGGACGCTTGAAGTCATTGGCGTCGTGAAATCGGCTTCCCCGTGCGAAGCCGCAAGCGGCGACGAGCCGCTCGCCCTGCGCACCCCCACCTTCTGCCCCGGCTGCCCGCACCGCGATTCCTCTTCGACGCTGCTGGAACTGCGGAAAAACCTCGCCGACGCCGATTACATGAAGCGCAAGTGGAAGCGCCCGCCGGTCGACCTCGTGGCGCACGGCGACACCGGTTGCTACACCATGCTCATGTTCGCCCCGACCGAGCAGTTGATGCACAACTACTCCGGCATGGGCCTCGGCGGCGGCACCGGCAGCGGCGTCGACCCTTTCATCACTAATAAACAGATTGTTTTCCTCGGCGACGGCACGTTTTTCCACTCCGGCCAGATCGGCATCTCCAACGCCATCGCAGCCGGGCAGGACATCACGTTCATCATTCTGGAGAACAAAACGACCGCGATGACCGGCCACCAGGAGCACCCCGGCACCGAGATTGATCTGTTGGGAAACCGGTCCTTCATTCAAGACATCGAGGCGGCCGTGCGCGGCATGAAGGGCACCAGCGGGCTGACCGTGCAAAAGGTCGACCCCGCCGACCGAACCAAATGGTATAAGACATTAGAAAAGACGATCCTCGCCGACGGCGTGAAGGTGCTGATCGCCGACAAGGAGTGCGGCATCACCCTCTACCGCCGCAAGGGGAAGGAGGAGCGCGAGACGGCCAAGAAGTTCGGCTACCTGCCGAAAAAGACGCACATGAACGTCACGCCCGAGGTGTGCGAGAACTGCCTCGAATGCACCAAGGCCACCGCCTGCCCCGGACTGGTGAAGATCGAGACCGATTACGGCCCGAAGATCGACACCGACCTGACGTGGTGCGTGAACGACGGCGCGTGCGAGCGCGTCCGCGTGAGCAACGAGGCCGGCACCACCGTCAAGCCCTGCCCGAGCTTCGAGCAGGTCACGGTGGTCCGCAAGAAGCGCAAGCGCTACACGCTGCCGCCGATGGGGCTGTCGAAGCTCCCCGACCCGGTGCCGGTGCGGCGGCCGGGCGCGGGGGAGGCGTGGCGCGTCCACATGGCGGGCGTCGGCGGGATGGGCATCGGCGTCGCCGGCGGCATCCTCGTCAAGGCCGGCCACCGCGAGGGCTTCCGAGTGGTCTTCAGCGAGAAGAAGGGCCTGGCGATCCGCAACGGCGGCGTCTACGCGCAGATCACCTGGGTGAACAGTGGCACGGGCGTCCCGCCCGCGTCCGCGCATGAAAAAGAAGAATCCGGGCGGGACGCCCGTTCCACGGGGGTTCCGACCACCGGCCAAATCCCCTACGGCAAGGCCGACCTCGTCTTCGGCGTCGACATCCTCGAGGCCGCCCGCGCCGTCGACCCGCGCGAGCCCTTCCGCGTCGCCACGCCCGAGCGCACCGCCGCCGTCCTCAACCTCCACAAGCAGCCGACGGTCTACACCCTCCTCGGCACCGACGACTTCGACCCGGAAAAACTCAAGACGCGGATTCTGGACCACTGCGACGTTGAACATTCTTACGCCAAGGACCTGACCGACATCTGCCAGACCCGCCTGGGCAGCAGCCAGTTCGTGAACATCATGATGCTCGGCGTCGCCTACCAACTCGGCCTGCTGCCGGTCAGCGCGAGCGCCATCGGCCGGGCGATCAAGGACGTGATCCGCCGCGACCGCCGGCGGAACATCAAGGCGTTCAACATCGGCCGAAAGCTCGCCCTTCAGCCGACCGTCCTGCCCCAGCGGCCCGAACCGCGCACGTGGGAGCAGCTCCTGGTCAACAAGGCGAAAATCCTCCGCAAAACCCGCCTCGCCGGCCGGACGTGGGCCACGCGCCTGGAGAACCTCACCAACGGCGCGATCAAGGCCATGCCGAACCTGCCGGCCGAGGCGAAGTACGACCTCGCCCTGCGCATCTACGACCTGCTGCAGTACGACGACCACCGCCTCGCCAAGCGCTACGTCGAGCAGGTCCGCGACCTCTACCGCCGCGACTCGATTGACCAGAAATACGCCGCCACCCGCGCGTTCCTCACCAACCTGGCGAAGGTGACGCTGGTGAAGGACGAGCCCTACGTCGCCTACCTGCTGACCCGCCACGAGAAGCGCGTGCGGGACGACGCCAAATACCTGGTCGACCGCGCCAACGGCGACACGCTGAAGTACCGCCACCACACCAGCCCCGAGTTCCCCATCGGCAAGCGCCGCCTGCGGCTGCGCCTCACCACGACCGACTGGCAACTGAAGCTGGTGGCGAAGCAAAAATGGCTGCGCCGCCTGCCCGGCTGGCACCGCCGCGAGGCGGAGTTCCGCGACTGGTACGCCGCCCTGCCCGCCCGGCTGGACCTGTCGACCCCCGCCGCCTACCGCCGGGCGGTGGAGGTCTTATCTTGCCCCGAGCCTGTCACGGGCTACCGCGAGGTGCGCTACCCGAAGCAGGAGGCGGTGCGGTCGGAGGCGGAGGCGCGCCTGTCGCGCCCGCCGTCGCCGACCCCCCCGACCCCGCCGCGGCCGGAGGTGACGATCCACCGCGCCGCCAAACCCAAGCCGCGCGTGGCGGTGGAGGTCTGAGCCGGGGAGGGGGTGAGCGGGTGAGGGATGAGCGGGTGAGGGATGAGCGGGTGGGGGAACCCTCGCCCGCTCATCCCCCACCCGCTCATCCCTCCGAACCGAACCCTGCCTATGATGCTCCCCCTTCGCCGGAGAGGTGTCCGAGTGGCCGAAGGAGCAGCACTGGAAATGCTGTATACAGTTTACTGTATCGGGGGTTCGAATCCCCCCCTCTCCGCCTTTTGCGCCCTTCCCCACCCGCACCGACCCGCTTTTCTGGCCCGAAAACGCGGGTGGTGCGGGCCGGCGGGCGTTGGTGCGCGCACCTATTGCTTCGACCACGGCACCGAGTTCTTGCCCCGAAACGGCTTCTACGGCACGGTGCTTGAGTGTTCCGCCGCCACCCAGTGCCCGGCGTCGGGTCGGAGGTGGTCGTGGACAAGTTCCGACCGACGCTTGGGCCACGCGGGGCGGAACGCTAAGTCTAGCTTTCGGCGGGGGTTAGGGTGTATGGGCCGTGCAGGACTCGAACCTGCGACCAATCGCGTGTAAGGCGACCGCTCTGGCCGACTGAGCTAACGGCCCGGAGGGGGGTTGGGGTCAAGTGCCCAGGGCGGCGGCGACCTCGGGCATCGAGCCCTGCTCCTTCATGCCCGACTTGCCGAAGCCGCGGAGGGCACCGGACTCGACGGCCTGCTTCTGGGCGTCGTCGTGGCCGCTGACGAGCATCACCGGGGTCTGCTCGCCGGACTGCTTGAGCTTGCGGATGAACTCCAGGCCCGACCCGCCGTCGGCGTCGAACTCGCGGTTGACGAGGATCAAATCGAACGACTTATCTGCCAGCGCGGCGTCGGCGGCGGCGGCATCTTTCGCGCCGGTCACTGACGCGCCGAAGCGCTCCTCCAGCAGGTGGCGGATCGCGGGGCCGTCGATCTGGCACTGGCCGACGCTCAAAACTTGCTTGCTCATGGGGTCTCCTTTTTATGGGGCGACCCGACTATACGCTTCTTAATAGCGGGTGAGGGATTGAAAAAGCGGGTGAGGGGGTTGAAGTAGCGGGTGAGGGATTGAAGAAGCGGGTGAGGGATTAGGGATGAGCGGGTGAGGGGATTGCTCCTGCTCATCGCTCATCCCTTGTCCCTCCTCCCTTCCTAAGCGGTTTTAACCGCCTTGCGATTCCGGGCGACGCGGGGGCGGCCGAAGGCGTCGGTGTCGGTCATCACCTTGCTGCGGCGCTTGGGGTCGGCCGCGGCGCGGGCGACGGCGGCGAGGTCAATGCTCGCGGTGCCGTCCGTGCCGTCACCCGACTCCTCGGCGAGCTTTTCCATCGCGCCGGCGAGGCGCTGCTTGGCGAACGCGACGTACTCGGCGCTCTGGTCGATGCCGACGTACTTGCGCCCGAGCATGGCGGCGCTGACGACGGTGGTGCCGCTGCCGTTGAAGGGGTCGAGCACCACGTCGCCGGGGTTGCTGCTGGCGCGGATCACGCGGTCGAGCACGCCCAGGGGCATCTGGCAGCCGTGCCACCCCTCGCGCTCCTTGAAGGTGCCGCAGACGCGGCTCTCGTGCCACACGTCCTGCTCGTCGGCGAAGAACCCTTCCTTGGCGGCTTCTTGGGGCCGGAGGAACCAGGTGTCGTCCGGCAGCTTGCCCTTGCTGTTGGCGCGCTTGTCCTTGTAAACCGTCTGGCGGGCAGATTTTACGCGCACCGCGTCGGGGTTGAAGGTGAAGTCCTTGGCGTCCTTGGTGAAGTAGAGGATGTGCGTGTGGCTGCGGGCGAACTTCTGCTTGGGCTGCTGGCCGAAGGTGTAGTGCCAGACGATCCAGTTGCGCAGGTGAAAGCCGAGCTCGCGGCGGGCGACGACGGCGAGGTCGGCGGCATATTCGTCGCCGATGGCGAGGTAGAAGCTGCCGTTGGGCTTGAGCGCGCGGTGGACGGCGCGCATCCAGTCGCGCGAGAAGTCGACGTACTCGTCGACGGTCTTCTCGTCGTCGTAGCCGCTGTAGAGGTAGCCGATGTTGAACGGCGGGTCGGCGAAGACGAGGTCGACCCAGCCGTCGGGCCCCTTGTCGAGCTCGGCGATGCAGTCGCCCTGGATGATCTGGTTCGGCACGGGCATCGCGGCCTCATCGTACAGGCTGGGGCGGATGGCCCCCAAGGTCCGGCCCCGCCGCGACACGGCACCATTGTCCGGGCCGGTTGGCAGTTGCTGGCGGAGGGGGGCTAACCCTTGACGGTAGGCGGCCTTGCGCTGCTGCATGTGGAATCCTTCCTGGCGAACTCGGGGACCGGCCGCGGGCACTCCGCCCGCGAAGTCCTATAATCGGACGGGTCACACGGTCAGCATGAATCCTCCGCCCCCGGTCCTCAGAATGCTCGACGCCAACGCGAACCGCGCCCGCGAGGCGCTGCGGACGGTGGAGGACTACGCGCGGTTCGCGCTGGACGACCCGATTCTCAGCGGCAGCCTGAAGGAGATGCGCCACGCGCTTGCCGGCGCGCTGTCGGGGGTGCTTGACGCCGCGATCCTGCACCGCGACACGGCGGGGGATGTCGGGACGGACGTCAAAATGTCGGACGAGCTGGTCCGGCCGGGGTTGAACGAGGTGGTGACGGCGGCCGGCAAGCGGGCGGGGGAGGCGCTGCGGGTGCTGGAGGAGTGCCTGAAGGTGGTCGACCCGGCGGCGGCGCGGGGGGTCGAGGCGGTCCGGTATCGGTTTTACGACGTGGAGCGGGCGGTCGCCCTGACGCTGCGGCCGGCGGGGCGATTAGCGGCAGTCCGGCTGTACGTGCTCATCACCGAAGCGGTTTGCAAGAGGCCGTGGCGGGAGGTGGCGGCGGCGGCGATCGGCGGCGGGGCGGACTGCCTTCAGTTGCGCGAGCCGGACCTGGCGGCGGGCGAGTTGCTGGACCGCGCGGGGTGGCTGGCCGACCTCTGCCGGCGGCGGGGGGCGATCTCGATCATCAACGATCGGCCGGACGTCGCGCTGCTGGCGGGGGCGGACGGGGTTCACGTCGGGCAGGGGGATTTGCCGGCGGTTGAGGCGCGGAAGATCGTCGGGCCGGAGAAGTTCGTTGGCGTCAGCACGCACGAGATCGGGCAGGTGCGGCGGGCGCGGCGGGAGGGGGCGGATTATGTGGGGGTGGGACCGGTTTACTTGAGTGGCACGAAGCGGCGCGACGTGATTCCGGGGCTTGGGTTTCTTTGCGAAGCCGCGAGCGGCGGGGGGGTGCCGACGGTGGCGATTGCGGGGATCACGGCGGAGAATGCCGATGAGGTGGCGGCGACGGGCGTTGGGGCGATTGCCGTGACGGCCGCGGTCTGCGGCGCGGACGACCCGGCGGCGGCGGCGCGGGCGGTCCGGGCGGCGTTCGTGAAACGGGTTCCGTAATAGCCGGAGGCGGAAGCCCCGGTTCTTCACTGGTTGATCGACCGAACCAAGACCGGGGCTTCCGCCTCCGGCTATGAAGGACGCCTCCTGCACAAGCCGAATCGCCAACCCCGCTCGTTCGCCTCGCAGGCGCGGCTGATCGGCGGCATCACGCTCCTGAGCCGCATCCTCGGCCTCGCGCGCGAGGCGGTGGCGGCCAATTACTTCGGCGCGGGGGCCGTCTGGTCGGCGTTCGTCTTCGCCTTCACGATCCCGAACCTGTTCCGAAAGCTGCTCGGCGAGGGGGCGCTGTCGGCGGCGTTCATCCCGATCTATTCTGAGGCAGTCGTCAGTCGTCAGTCGTCAGTCGCCAGTGAAGAGTCAGCCACTGGAGACCGCCGACTGCCGACTGCAGACTCCTCCGCCGCCTTCGCCGCCGCGTCGCTCAACGCGCTGTTCCTGATCCTGCTGGCCGTCACGGCGGTCGGCGAGGCGGGGCTGCTCGCCGCGTGGCTCGGCCTCGACCTGCGGCCCAAGGACCTGCTCGCGGTCAAGCTCACGGCCGTCATGCTCCCCTACGCGATGTTCATCTGCGGCGCGGCGTTCGTCGGCGGCATCCTGCAGGTCCACCACCGCTTCGCCACGTTCGCCGCGACGAGCACGGTGCTGAACGCGGCGCTGATCGTCACCATCGTCGTCGTCGCCTTCCGGTTCGACTTGACCGGCGAGGCGGGCCGGACGGCGGCGGTCTACTGGCTGGGGACGGCGGTGGTGGTCGCGGGGGGGCTGCAATTTGCGATGCTGCTGCCGGATTTGCGGCGGACGGGGGTGTGGTTCCGGCTCGACGTGCCGCTGTGGACGCCGCGGGTGCGGCGGATGTTCAAGCTCAGCCTGCCGGTGGCGGTGGGGGCGGGGGTGCTGCAGGTGTCGGTGCTGCTGGACCGGGGCTTCAGTTTTTTGCTGGCGCGGTCGGCCGAGGCGCAGACGTTCACGGTGTTCGGCAAAACCGTCGCCTACCCGCTGGCCGAGGGGGCGGCGGCGCGGCTGAACTGGGCGCAGTTCATGTACCAATTCCCGCTGGGCGTCTTCGCCATCGCCCTGGCGACGGCGATCTTCCCGCGGTTGAGCCGGGAGGCGTCGCTAAGCAGGGAGGAGGGACAAGGGACGAGCGATGAGCAAAAGAGACTCACCCGCTCATCCCTAATCCCTCACCCGCTGTTCAAGAAGACTTTAAGAGAAGGCGTAGAGGCCGCGTTATTCATCGGGTTGCCCGCCAGCGTGGGGCTGGCGATGGTCGCGGTGCCGGCGGTGCGCGTGCTGTTCGAGCGCGGCGAGTTCACGCCGTTTGACACGCGGTGGACGGCGCTGTCGACCGCGATCTACGCCTCGGCGGTGTGGGCATTTTCGCTGCAGCAGATCCTCAACCGGGCGCACTACGCGCTGCACGACTCGCTGACGCCGCTGCTGTGGGCGGTGGGGAATCTGGCGGTGAACGTCGCGGTCGAACTGCCGCTGCTCTGGACGCCGCTGCGCGAGGGGGGCATGGCGGTCGGCACGCTGGTGGCGTTCTCGGTGCAAACCGTGGCGATGCTCTGGCTGCTCGACCGCCGGGTGGGCGGGATCGACCTGCGCGGCGTGGCGGGCGAGGCGGCGAAAATGCTGGCGGCGTCGGCGGCGATGGGCGGGGCGATCTACACCTTGCGCTTCCTCCCCGGCTGGCCGGCGGGCGCGACGAAAGCCGGGGCGGCGGTGCAACTGGCCGCGATGATGAGTGTGGGCGGGCTGGTCTACTTCGGGATGGCGTGGAGTCTGCGCGTGGAGGCACTGCGACGGTCCCGCGTCACCAAGAGTGCTGCTCCCTAGTGAACCTCACCATTTAGCCGCCTCCGCTTGCGGGGCGCGTCGGGTTACGTCACGTCGCCCGACGCGCCCCGCAAGCGGAGGCGGCTAAATGGTGGACTTTCCGAAGTCGAGCGCCGTCCGGCACGGGTCGAGGAGTCCCTCAATCCGTGGCACCCAGAGGATTTACACTACGCCCATCAGTCGCAACACCCCCACCAGCGCCAGCGCGGCGGCGATGAGGCCGAGGAGGATCCAGCCGGCGGCGATCAGCGATTCCCTGGGGATGTCCGACACCGTGCGGCACTTCACCGTTTTGTAGACCACCGCCACGGCCACGCACAGCGGCAGGAGGGTGAGGTACCAGACGTCCCACACCGGCAGGGGCGTGACGAACGGGACGTAGTCGAGCAGGATGGACGCCATCATGCCTCCCCCCCGGCGGCCGCGGCGCGGGCGGCCTCGCGGCGGGCGGCGGCGCGGCTGGCGGCGTCGATGATGACCAGCAGGTTCAGCCCCCCCGCGACGGCGGTGTAGAGCACGCCGATCTCCGCGACGCGGGCGTGGCTCGGGGCGACGTTCCGCTCGGCGAGTTCGACGCTCGCCTTGGCCGCGACCAGCCCGATCGGGCCGACGAGCGATTGCGGCACCGACCACGGCTTGCTCATCACGGCGGTGATGGGGTGCTTGGTGAGGACCCAGCCGTTGGGGCCCTGGATGTGGTCGCCGTAGTCGTCGTAGCCGGGCACGTCGATGACGCGGACGCCGCCGATGAGGAGGCCGGCGAGGTAGAGGAGCAGGACCGTGACGCCGGCGACGACCGCCCGGCCGCGCTCGCCGCCGATCCAGTAGCCCAGCCCCGGCAGCGCGAGGCCGGCGAGGGCCACGACGGCCTCGGGGGCGGCGGGGCGCTCGATCTGCGGGGCGGAGGCAGGAAGGTCGGTGGCGGTCATCGGGGGCGGCAGTGTAGCGGCTTGGTAAGGAAAGTGCGAAGGCCGAAGTGCGAAGGCCGAAGTGGCAAGGAATCTCTTAAGGAATCTCTTACTGCCGACTGCCGCCTCAAACGGGTAAGTCCGTCGCATTCTCCGGCCGGCCGGCGTTGACGGCGGGGGCGCTCAGGACTTCGACCTGGCTGAACTCGTCGAGGTTGAGGGTGCTGACCTCGCCGCTGGGCTTGCGGAGGACCAGTCGGTCGAGCCACAGCCGGCCGCCGCGGCTGTGGGCGTACCAGCTGCCGGTCTGCTTCTGCTCGTAAGAGACCACCGCCCCCTCGACCGGCGTGGACCAAGCATTGTTCCGGGCGGCGATCTGCTGCGTCACCCGCACGCGGGCGCCGGGGATCAGTTGGGTGCGGAGGGTGGGGTCCATGGGCGGGAGTATATGGCGGAAGCCCGAATGACCAAACCAGAATGACCAAGGCGGTGTGGGAAAGCTCGAATGACCAAACCAGAATGACCAATGAATGTCCAAGGCCCAATGGGCAAAAGGTGGATTCCCTTGGACATTGGTATTTGGTCATTCCTTGGTCATTCTGGTTTGGTCATTGGTCATTCCCCGATCATTGGTCAATTCCTTCAGCAACTCGTCATATAATCGCTCCACCGCCTGCGGGACCACGCGGACCTCGCCGACGACGGCCATGAAGTTCACGTCGCCGCTCCAGCGGGGCACGACGTGGCGGTGCAGGTGGCCGGGCAGGCCCGCGCCGGCGCAGCGGCCGAGGTTCACCCCGAGGTTGAAGCCCTGCGGGCTCATCGCGGCCGTCAGCAGGTCGGTGGCGCGCACGGTCTGGCGGTGCAAATCGAGCGCCTCGTCGTCGGTCAGATCGCCCACGCCCGCGAGGTGCCGGCGCGGGGCGATCAGCAGGTGGCCGTTGGTGTAGGGGTAGCGGTTGATGACGCACAGGGTGTGCTCGGTCGACCAGATCAACAGGGCCGCGCGGCGCGTGGCGGCGTCCTCCCCCGCGGCGGCGGCGCGGCAGAGGAAGCAGCCGTCGGACCCGTCCTGCGGGTCGGCGGGCTTTTCCAGCGAGCGGATGTAGTCCATCCGCCACGGCGCTTGCAGGTAGTCGGGCATGGGCGAATGGTAGCCGAGATTACGGGTGGAACTTCTGGGTTCAGATTCTGGGCGCCACGGATTGGCGTACTCGCCAACCCGTGCCGAACGGTGTTCGATGTCGAAGAATGTCCGAGTCCGGGACGTCGCTCGGCACGGGTTGAGGCGTACCTCAATCCGTGGCACCCAGGGTTGAGTCCGGCGCGGGATCCGGCTGTTCCACATGGTGGCCGCGCCAGGCGATGTAGCCGCGTCGCAGCCAGTAGACGAACGCCGCGCCGAGGACCGTGCCGGCGACCGTGCCGCAGGCGTCGGCGACCCAGTCGTACAACTCGCGGTCGCGGCCGAACAGCGGTTGGGTGCATTCGTCGACGATGCCGTAGTTCAGGCAGATCAGCACCGCGATGAGCGCCGCCCGCCGGTAGCCGGCGGCGCGGAGGGTCATGTAAAGGGTGCCGGCCAATCCCGCGTAGCCGACGAAGTGCAGCACCTTGTCCGGCCCGTGAACCTCCGGCGGCAAATCGCCCGGCGGCAGGTGCGTGAGCGTGAAGGCCCCGACCCAGCAGAGGGCCGTCAGGGCGTAGAGCGTGTAGGCGAGTCGGCGGGGCATTTTCGTGGAACGGGCGTCCCGCCCGGATTTGCTTTTGGAAAAATGTAAACGCGGAAAAGAAATCCGGGCGGGACGCCCGTTCCACGTTAGGCCACGGCTTCCTGAACGCCGGCCGCCTTCAACTTCGACGGGTCGATCGAGCGATTCACGCTCGCCTTCACCGACGGGGCGGCCGTCGAGGCGATCACCTCCGCCGCCAGGGCCCGGTAGTCCGCCGCCCCGTTGCTCGAGCCGTCATACGTCAAAATGTGCTCCCCGAAGCTCGGGCACTCGGCCAACTTGATGTTCCGCCGAATCTTCGCGTCGAACACCTTCGCGTCCGCCCACGGCAGGGGCTTGCCCTTCGCCTCGTCCATGAACCGCTGCAGTTCCGCGACGACCTCGCCGCTGAGCTTCGTCTGGCTGTCGAACATCGTCAGCACGACGCCGGCGACGGAAAGTTTCGGGTTCAGCCGCTCCTGAATCAGTTTGACCGTTTCCAGCAGCTTGGCGAAGCCCTGCAGCGCGA
This sequence comes from Tepidisphaeraceae bacterium, assembly GCA_965260985.1. GTDB lineage: Bacteria > Planctomycetota > Phycisphaerae > Tepidisphaerales > Tepidisphaeraceae > CBDHCE01. The sequence continues at coordinate 42,433 of CBDHCE010000026.1, forward strand.
GGAAGTGGGCCTGCATGGGAATGAGCACCGTGTCGGCCACCGCCAGCGCGTTCACCGTCAGCAGCCCCAGCGACGGCGGGCAGTCGAGCAAAATGAAGTCGAACTCGTGCTCGGCGTCCTCCAGCCGCTTCCTGAGCAGCGTCTGCCGGCCCGGCACGTCGATCAGGTCCGTCTCGGCGCCGGCCAGGTCGATGCTGCCGGCGACGATGGCGACGTTGTTGTTCGGTCCCCCCTCGGGCAGCGTGTGGACGGCCTCCAGAAAGTGCGTCTCGTCGACCAGCAGGTCGTAGACGCTCGGGTGGTCGCCGTCGGGCTCGATGCCGTAGTTGATCGTCAGGTGCGCCTGCGGGTCGAGGTCGACCAGGCAGACGCGCTTCCCCGCCTCGGCCAGGGCCGCGCCGAGGTTGACGGTGGTGGTCGTCTTGCCGACGCCCCCCTTCTGGTTCATCAGCGCGAGGGTTCGGCAGGGTCGGGCGGTCGGCACGGCGGCCACCTCCGTGTGGCGAGGGGTTGCGGGGGTCGGGGCTTCTGAGGGAAGCCGCAGAGTATGCCGGACAATCGGGGCCGGGACAAGCCGCCGCCCGCCGCTCGCGGCTTCGCAAGGAAATCCGAACGCTTCGCCTACCGCCCCGGACGCCAATTTGATAGCATCATCGGTCATGTCGAAATTTCTCTTCCTCCTGCTCCTGACCGCCACCGTCGCCCGCGCCGCCGACGTGCCGCCGGGCCGGCCGGTCGCCGGCGGGACTGACGCGCTGCAACGGTCCGGCGCGGAAGAATCCGCCGGCCGGCGGTCGGTCGTTCCCATCGACGGCCGGCCCTTCGACACCGCCGTGCGGCTGGAAATCCTCGGCAAAACCAAGCACCCGTGGTCGGTTCAGCTCTCCCAGCCCACCACCGCCGACATCCGCAAGGGCGATGCTCTGGCCGCCACCTTTTACCTGCGCGGCACCGGCGTCCGCCCCGAGACCGGCGAGGCGGCCACCGGCTTCGTCGTCGAGCAGGCGGGCGAGCCTTACGACAAGTCGATCGACCTCCCGCTGGGTGCCGGGCGCGAGTGGAAGAAGGTGCAAATCGCCTTCCGCGCCGCCGCCGACTATCCGCCGGGCGGCGCGAACGTGATTTTCCGCGGCGGCTTCGGCAAGCAGGCGTTCGAGGTCGGCGGCTTCGAGCTGATCGACCACGGCCCGGACGTGGACCTCGCCACCCTGCCGGACAACACCAAGGACTACCCCGGCCGCGCCGCCGACGCCGCGTGGCGCAAGGCGGCCGACGCCCGGATCGAGAAACTCCGCAAAACCGACCTGACGGTAAAGGTGCTCGACGCCTCGGGCCGGCCGGTGGCGGGGGCGGCCGTTCACGTCAAGATGACCCGCCACGCCTTCCACTTCGGCACCGCCGTCGCGGGCGAACTCATCACGTCCGACTCGGCCGACGCCGAAAAATACCGCCAAACCGTCCTGCGGCTGTTCAACAGCGTGGTGATGGAAAACGACCTGAAGTGGCCGGAGTGGAACGACCCGGCCCACCGCGCCCGCACGGTAAAAGCCCTGCACTGGCTGCACGACCGCGGCCTGTTCATCCGCGGCCACAACCTCGTCTGGCCGACCGCCCAGTTCCTGCCGCCCGACATCGCCGCCGCGGCGCAGAAGCCGAACCTTTCGGGCGCGGACAAAGCCGCGTTGCAACGGAAAATCCTCGACCACATCGCCGGCGAAGTGTCCGCCACGCGCGGGCTGACGGGCGAGTGGGACGTGGTGAACGAGGCCGTCGCCAACCACCTGCTGCAGGACGTTTTGGGCCCGGACGCGATCATCGACTGGTACAGGGCCGCCCGCGCCGCCGACCCGTCGGCCAAACTGTTCTACAACGATTACAAGGCCGTCGCCGGCGGCTTCGTCGACCCTTCCGGGCTGGACCGGATGCTCGCGGTCGTGAAGGATTTGCAAGCCCGCCGCGCGCCGCTCGACGGCATCGGCGCGCAGGGCCACTTCGGCCGGGGCGTCACGCCGCCGGAGACGGTGCTGAAAATCCTCGACCGCTTCGCCGCCCTCGGCCTGCCGATCGAGATCACCGAGTTCGACGTCAACAGCCCCGACGACGCGCTGAAGGCCGACTACCTGCGCGACTTCTACACCGCCTGCTTCAGCCACCCGGCGGTCAACGGCATCGTCATGTGGGGCTTTTGGGAGGGGCGCCACTGGATGCCCGACGCCGCCCTCTTCGCCGTCGACTGGACCCCGCGGGCGAACGCCAAGGCCTATGAAGCACTGGTACTGAAGCGGTGGTGGACCGATGAAGCCCTCACCACCGCCCCCGACGGCACCGCCGCCTGCCGCGGCTTCCTCGGCGACTATGCAATCACCGCCACCGCGAAGGGCCGGTCGGAAACGGTCAAGGCCACGCTGGCGAAGGGTTCGGGGCCGGTGGAGGTGCGCCTCGGCGACGGGGCGGCGGCGGCATCTTCGCCCGCGAAAAATTAAGATTGCGCACGCCCGCGCTTTTCACTTGACGCCAGACGTCATAACCGTAAAACTGATCAAAGTTCACCTCGCCGCCCCGACCCCCCAGTGGAGCAACCCGATGGTACGCACTAACACCCCCCCCCCGTAATTTGTCGAAAGACTGCCGCCCGATGATGGAGCCGCTGGAGTCGCGCCGGCTGCTGACGGCCACGGTGTTCATCACCCAGACCGACCCCGCGACCGAGGGCTACACCGCCGGCTCTCTGACGGCCTACCGCGGCGAGTTCCACGTCTGGGCCTTCATCCCCCGCAACGAATCCGCCCCGACCCCCAGCGAGTTGACCATCCCCTACCAAGTCTCCGGCACCGCGAATAAGCCCGGCGGCACCGGGCCCGCCGACCACACGCTGACGGACGGCACGCTCACCGTTCACCCCAATGCCTACCCGTACTACGGCGAGGGCTTCATCGACTTCGGCGTCCTGCGCGACAATCTGGTGGAGGGTGACGAGACGGTCAAGGTCACGCTGCAGCCCGGCACCGGCTACACCATCGCCGACCCCGGCGACGCCTGGCCCAGCGTCGACGGCACCGACAGCCTGAACATCGGCCCCGACCCCGCCGTGGCAACCACGACGATCAAGGACGACCCGCCGGTGGTCCGCGTTGACACGCTCGACCCCACCGCCGCCGAGCCGTATGGCACGTCCGGGCCGGCCGACACCGGCACCTTCAACGTCGGCCGCACCGGCGGCGATTTGACCGTGCCGCTGACGGTGGACCTGGAGGTCAACGGCACCGCCACCCCGCCGCCGGGGGCGGGCCGGGACTACAACTTCTCCGGCAACCTCATCCTCGGCGGCACCTCCGCCGCCCCGATGGCGGCGTCGGCCTCGTCCGCCGGCCCGGTCCGCGACCCGATCCGCCCGCCGAACCGCAACCCGTTCGGCACCCCCGCGCACCTCACCCTCCCCGCCGTGCCGAACGGGACCGCCCTGTCCGAGGCCAACGTGGTGGTGACGCCGGTGGCGGACGATCACGTCGAGTCGACCGAGACCGTCACGCTCGCGGCCCTCGCCAGCCCCCACAACACCGCCCCCGGCCCTGTTGCCGCGCCGATCAACATCGCGCAGGGACCCCTGATCATTCGCGTTAACGGGAAGGATCCGGGGTGGGATCCGGCAACGGATACATTAACGATCACCCGGCCGCAGCAAGGGACGATCGCACCCGAAGTCCTTTTGGCCGCGTTCAGTGGTGGTAAGGCGCAGTTCGGATTGACGTTCCAAGCTGAGTTTATAACTAAACCGCAACCCCCCTTACCAGGTAACTTGGTCGAACCCAGCCCGAACGTGTTGCAGCCTGATGACCAGGGCCACAACCCGTTGGCAATTCAAGTGACTGCCAACACCACAACGCAAGGAACCTACACGCTGCAAATCTGGTCCGCATTTGACAAAAGTGATGCAGTCACAATAACTGTGATTGTGATCTAGGCTAGTCACGCAGGCCCTTCAGCCTGATAACCAAACAAGCGTCAGGTTACATGCGCCTTTCTCGGCACACGCTGCGAGTGATCTTGCAAGGGTTGGCGGTGATGGCCCTGCTGTCGCCGATTCTCGTCAGCCACTTGCTTTGGGAGTATGAGACGACGAATACGATGGCAGGGTGGCACCGCGGGCGGTACACTGTGTTGGTGAGTTCCGCGTACTCGCGCCTCGACCTCGTGCTTGCCGTCAGCGCGCCGCTCCCGCCGGGGGCGGCCAGCGTTTATGTGATGGGACGGAATATGCGGCCGCCGTTCAGGCTCGGCGCTTGGTCTACATTTCTGCTTGCCCCAAACGGGACGTCGACGCTGATGCCGTTCGGCGTACCGCTCTCGCAGACCTACTCGCGGAGTCTTGGCTTTTACTACAACGTACACCGGCTCGGCTACACGGGCGTGATCCGTCAGTTGCAGATTCCGTACTGGTTTCTCTTCGCCGCTGCCACGCTGGTGGGCGTCGGGCCGTTCGGTTGGGACTGGTGGCGGCGGGCCCGCCGCCGCCGGCTGATCAAGTCGGGGCGGTGCGTGCATTGCGGCTACGACCTCCGGGGTTCGACCGGCCTGTGCCCTGAGTGTGGGGCGGAGCGGCCGGCAGCGCCCGACGCGGCGGCGGGGTAGTCTGCCACTTGCGGAACCTTGCAGGATCAACGCCCGCGTTCACAACTGCGTCCGGTAAGCCGCGAGCGCAGCGAGTGCTTTGGGGGTCGCGGAGGCGAAAAGCGCTCGCTGCGCTCGCGGCTTACGGCGTCGGGTTTGGGCGAGCGTTCATATAGCAAAACGCTTTGGTCTCCGGCGGCTCGCGCTTCGGACAATCGAGCGGCCCTACCGCGCCACGCGGCGTCGCGCCGCGAGGCCAACAGCCGCCAGCGTCGCCAAGCCGGCGGCGAGGGCGGGGGGGAGGGGGATCATTGCCGGCGGGGCGGGGGGGTCGGTCTGCTCCGGCGACAGGGCGAGCTCGACGTGGTAGCCGAGGTCGGCGGCGGCGAAGTCGGTTTCGGCCATCGCCTTGGTCGTCAGGCGGTAGGTGCCGGGGGCGAGGGTGCCGGCGGCGGCGGCGGACTGGGGGGGGCCGTTGGGCAGGCCCGAATCCTCCAGCGTGGTCAGGCCGGTGAGGGTGGGGGAGATGAAGTCGAGGCGGTCGAGGGTCCAGCACATCTTCGCCGGGTCGCCGCCACTGCCGCCGCCGTCGGTCCCGCCGTCGGTGTCGGCGGTGAGGGCGTAGGCGTGGGGCTCGGCGAGGGCGAAGACGACTTGGAGGTAGGACTCGGCCCGGCCGCCGAAGCCGGTGGAGGCCTGCTCGGGATCGGTGCTGGCGAGGGTCTGGGCGCGGACGGTGCCGCGGAAGGCGATGCCGTCGGGGGAGAGGACCGACCGCTGCACGGCCGACGCCGCGCCGCCGTCGTCGTAGGGCGGGCCGTAGGGGTTGCGGTACGAGAGGGTGGCGGCGGCGTCGAAGGGGTTGAACTCCGCGTCGCCGGTCTGCTGGCGGGCGGATTGGTCGGGGCCGGGCAGGGTGGCCTGGACGTAGCGGGTCTGCCGCAGGTAGGTCGGCGCGGCGAGGGCCGGCGCGGCAAAAACGGCGGCGGCGAGCAGGGCGAAGGTGGGGCGGGAGGAGTGAGTCATGGCGGGCCTTTGGGTCGGGGGGTGAACCGTCCTAATCGTCGGCACCGGAATCGGGCGCGACTTGAGGCGATATTCCCGCCGCCGGCCGCGTCGGCCCACTTTACCCGACCGGCGCGACCGTGCGAAACGGCGCGGGAGTTGGCATCCGGCCGCCCGACCGCTTACGCTCCGCCGTCCCGCCGGCCCGGAGTTGCTGTATGGTCGACCGCCCCCTGCTACTGGCACTGCTTCTGACCGCCGTGGGCTTGTCGGGCGGCTGCGCGGCGGGGCCGGCGGTGCGGGAGGCGGGCACGGGCCGGCTGTACGACCCGTCGCTGGTGGGCACTTGGACGTCGGGCCGCAGCCGGTGGACGCTGGCGCGCGCCGGCGACTTCGGCTACGCCCTGACGCTGGCCGACCCGCTCGCCGGCCCTCCGAGCGGCCCCCCGGGCGGCGCGGCGTCGGCCCCGCTGGCGGTCGACCTGGTGCAGGTCGGCCCGCACCTCTACCTGCTGCCGGCGGGGCAGGACGACCTGCGCGGCGCGGTCTCGGGCGTGCTGGTGCGGCTGGACCGGCCCGCGCCCGACCGGCTGGAGGTGGCGATGCCCGATTTGGCGCGGCTGGCGGAGTTGGTCGACGCCCCGCCGGCCGACAGTGCGGATCGGGCGGTGGCGGCGAGCGCATCGACGACGAATCCGGCGTCGCGGCCGATGCCGGGCCTTCGCCGGACGCTGAAGGAGCACGGCGACGCGGCGGGCCTGTTCGTGCCGCTGGGGGAGTTGCGGCGGGCGCGGTAGGATGTCGCCCAGCGCGTGATCAGCAAAGCCCGGCTGCGCGAGTTCTGGCGGTTCTACCCCGACGCCGAGGTGCCGCTGACGGCGTGGTGGCGGCAGGCGATCACCTCCGACTGGGCCAAGCTGAGCGACGTGCGGGCGGTCTACCCGCACGCCGACGCGGTGAAGCTGCCGTGCGGGCTGGTCGTGACCGTGTTCAACATCGGCGGCAATAAGTACCGGCTGGTCACGCGGATCATCTACGAGTATCGGCGGGTTTACGTCAAACTTGTGCTGACGCACGCGGCGTATGATTCGCCACGGTGGAAGGAGCAACTATGCCGCGAGCATCTGGACGAGTGATTGGCACCGACCGACGGCTACCGACGGAGTTCGACGCGCTGGTGCGGCTCTACCCGCCGCGGGCGATCCACGACGAGGTGGAGTACGCCAACGCGCAGGAGGTGATTGATCGCCTGACATCGCTGCCGGAGCCGACCGAGGGGCAGGCGGAGTATCTGGAGACGCTGAGCATCCTGTTCGAGGCGTATGAGTACGAGCACCACGCGATCGACCCGGCGGTCGCCGGGCCGGTGGAGATGCTGCGATTTCTGATGGAGCAGCGGGGCGAATCGGCGGCGGAGGTAGACGGGGCGGTGGGGGGCAGGGCGGCGCAGGATTTTCTCGCCGGCCGGCGAGAGTTGCGGGTGGCCGAGGTGCGGGCGCTGGCTGACCACTTCCACGTCCGGGCGGATCTCTTCCTGTAGGCGGCGACCCGTGCCCACCGTCACCGACATCACCGAGCAGAAGCGGCGGCCGAACCGGCGGAGCGTGGCGCTCGACGGCCGCTTCGCGTTCGGGTGCAACGTGAACGTGATCGCCAAGTTCCGGCTCCGCGTCGGCATGGTGTTGAGTGCCGACGAGGTGGCGGCGATCGAGCAGGGGGAGGTGCGGCAGGAGTGCTTCGACCGGGCGGTGAAGTACCTGGAGAGCCGCCTGCACGGGCGGGAGGAGCTGCGGCGGAAGATCGGCCGGCGCGACTATCCGGCGGAGGTCGTGGAGGGGGTGCTGGACGACCTGGAGCGGCTGGGGTACGTCGACGACGCCAAGTTCGCCGCCGCCAAGGCCGCCGACGCGGCGGGGTTCAAGAAGCACGGCCCCCGCCGGGCGGCGGTGGAGCTGCGGAAGGTCGGCATCGACGCGGCGACGGCGGAGCGGGCGGTGGAGGCCGTGTACGAGGACGCCGACAGCCTGTCGGTCGCCCGCGAACTGGCGGAGAAAAAAGCCCCGGCCCTGCGGCGGCTCGAGCCGGCGGTGGCGAAGCGGCGGCTGTACGGGATGCTGCTGCGACGGGGGTTCGAGTACGAGACGGTCAAGCCGGTGGTGGACGAGGTGTTGGGCAAGGATTCAGCGGAGTGAGCGGCCGCCGTCGAGGCGGATCACTTGGCCGGTGAGGTATTTCCCCGCGCCGGCGAGGAAGGCGACGGCCTCCGCCACGTCGCGCCCGGAGCCGATCCGGCCGAGCGGCACGCGCTTCAGATAGGCGTCCCGAACGGTCTCCGGCACGCCGTCGGCCCACTCGACCACGCCGGGGGCGAGGGCGTTCACGGTCACGTCCGGGGCGAGGTCGCGGGCGAGGCTTTTAGTGAGATTTTCCAGCCCCGCCTTGCTGGCGAAGTAGGCCGCGAACGCGGGCATCGGCCGGTCGGTGGCGGCGTCGGTCATCGTCACGACGGTGCCGCGCGACGCGCGCAGCAGCGGGGCGAGGCCGCGCGTCAGCAGCAGGGGGGCTTCGAGGTGGACCGACCAGAACCGCCGCATTTGGGCGAGGTCGACCTCGGCGGGGCCGGAGGGTTCGTAAAGGCCGGCGTTGTGGACGAGCAGGTCGAGCCGGCCGAAGTGGGATTTGATGGCGGCCGCGATCCGGTCGGTGGCGGCGGGGAGGTCGGTCAGGTCGGCCTGGACGAGCGGGCACCGCCGGCCGAGTTTTTCGATTGATTCGGCCAAGCTCGCGGCGTCGGCCCCGCTTCGGTCAAACGTCACGGCCACGTCGTAACCCTCGCCGGCGAGGTGCAGCGCGACCGCCCGGCCGACGCGCCGCGCGCCGCCGGTGATGAGGGCCACTTTCGCCGGTTCGTCCATCCCGCCACCATACCAAACCGGACCAAAATCCGCCGGCGGTGGACGCGATGCCGTTGCCCGGCCTACATTTGGGACCCGTCGTCGGCCGGTTGCGGACCCTGGTGCCGCGCCTATAGTTGGCGATCCGCCCGACCCCGAATGGTTCCGCATGGTGCGGCAGGGCTTGCAGCACGAAAGAGAAGCGTCCGATGGCAGTGAAACTACGATTCAAGCGGATGGGCCGCATCCACAAGCCGTTCTACCGCCTCGGCGCGATCGACTCGCGCAGCCCGCGCGACGGCCGGGTGATCGAGGAACTCGGCTACTACGACCCGGCCCTGGCCGAGCCGGAGAAGCAGTTCGTCGTCAAGCTCGACCGCTGCAAGCACTGGCTGGACTGCGGCGCGATCCCGTCGCACACCGTCTCGTCGCTGCTGAAGCGGAGCGGGTTGGAACACAAGCAACTCCGCCTGCCGAAGCCGGGCACGCCGAAAAAGGCGGAGGCGCCGAAGAAGAAGTGAGCCGCGACCGCGAAGGCGGGCGCGGCTTTTTCGTGCCGCGTCCCTCCTCTTGCCGGGCGGCCGAATCGTGAGCCTTCGCATCGACATCCTCACCCTGTTCCCGGAGATGTTCGGGCCGTTCCTGACCACGAGCATTCCCGGCCGGGCGGCGGAGAAGGGGTTGGTCGAGTACCGGCTGACGGACCTGCGGACCTTCGGCAAGGGGCCGCACCGCAAGGTCGACGACCGGCCGTTCGGCGGGGGGCCGGGAATGGTCCTGTCGGCCCCGGTGGTGGTGGGGGCGGTTGAGTCGGTCGAGGCCGAGGATGCCCGGCCCGCGACGCGGCTGCTGATGAGCCCGCAGGGCCGGGTTTTGGATCAGGCGTTCGCGGAGGAGTTGGCCGGCCGGGAAAGATTGCTGCTGATCGCCGGCCGGTATGAGGGGTTCGACCAGCGCATCAGTGACGTGCTGGAGCCGGTCGAGGTGAGCATTGGGGACTATGTGCTGAGCGGGGGCGAGCTGGCGGCGATGGTGGTGGTGGACGCGGTGGTCCGCCTGCGGCCGGGGGTGCTGGGGGCCGAGCAGGGGCCGGTCGACGAGTCGTTCGCCGGCGGGCTGCTGGAGTTCCCGCAATACACCCGCCCGCCGGTGTATCGCGGGCTGGAGGTGCCGGCGATCCTAACCGGCGGCGACCACGGGGCGGTCGCCGAGTGGCGGCAGGCGCAGCGCGAGCTGCGGACGAAACAGCGGCGGCCGGATTTGTGGGCGAAGTTCGAGAGCGAATCAACATAGTCCTTCGTCATGTGCCCTTGGTCCCTTGTTATGCCAACGGATGCAGGTAGACGCCGGATGACGAAAGCAACTGACAACGGACCACGGACAAAGGACCAACCATGAGCCAGCAAATCCTCAATTACGTCGAGCAGAGCAGCCTGAAGCCCGAGCCCCCGAAGTTCGTCGTCGGCGACACGGTGGACGTCCACACGGTCATCACCGAGGGCGAGAAGCAGCGCGTGCAGGTCTTCACCGGCACCGTCATCATCAAGACCGGCGGCGGCATCAACGAGATGTTCACCGTCCGGCGGATCGTCAACAACCAGGGCGTGGAGCGCATCTTCCCCGTCCACTCGCCGGCGATCGCCAAGGTCGAGGTCCGCCGCGGCGGCATCGTCCGCCGGGCGCGGCTGACGTTCCTGCGCGACCGCGTGGGCAAGTCGACCCGCCTGGCCGACAAGAAGCAGATCGCCAAGGCCGGCCCGGCCAAGAAGGACGCCAAGGCGAAAAAGGCCGCCAAGGCCGCCGACACCGCCGCGGCGTAAGCCCGTGGCACGGGCGTCCCGCCCGCGTCCTAAATCCTAAATCGTTTCGCACAGCCCCGCGGGCGGGACGCCCGTGCCACGATGCTCTTCGAGCGACTCGCCCGCTGGCTGGAGCGCGACCGCCGCTGGCGGCCGGCCGACCCCGTCGGCCGGCGCGGCGAAGACGTCGCGGCCGACCACCTGCGCCGCGCCGGCCTCCGCCTGATCGAGCGGAACTTCAAGTGCCCCGCCGGCGAGATCGACCTCGTGGCCCGCGACGGCGACGCCCTCGTGTTCGTCGAGGTCAAGGCCCGCACCGACGACCGCCCGCCGCCCGAGCGCCAGGTCAACCGCCGCAAACGCGGCCAAATCCGCAAAGCGGCGCGGGCCTACCTCCGGCAACTCAAGGCGCGGCCGGCGGTGCGGTTCGACGTGATCGCCGTGATCCTCCCGCCCGGCGGCGAGCCGATCATCCGCCACCACAAGGCCTACTTCGGGTGGAAGGGGTGACTTAGAAGGGCTGACTTAATAGCCGGAGGCGGAAGCCCCGGTTCTTCATGGGTCAACCCGCTACAGGAAACCGGGGCTTCCGCCTCCGGCTATTAAGCTTTTCCATGATCGACACCCACTGCCACCTCACCGACCCGCGACTCGGCGGCCAACTTGCCGCCGTCCTCGCGCGTGCCGCGGCGGCGGGGGTGACGCGGATGGTCACGATCGGCACCTCCATTGAAGACAGCCGGGCGGCAGTCAACCTTACACACCGGCTCTATCCGACCGTGCTCTGTACGGTCGGCATCCACCCGAATTACGCCGAGCATGCCACGCCGGAGGATGCGCTGCTCCTCTTCAAGCTGCGGGACGATCCGGGCGTGGTGGCTATCGGCGAGATCGGGCTGGATTACTTCCACGACCGCGTGGACCGCGCGCATCAGGCGGCCGTCTTCACCGCACAGCTTCAGGTGGCGCAAGGAGGCGATCGGCCCGTGGTCATCCACAGCCGCGAGGCGATCGACGACACGCTGGCGATTCTGGCCGACTTCCCCGGCGTGCGGGCGGTGTTCCACTGCTTCACCGGCACCGCCGCCGAGGCCGGACGGATCGTGGCCGCCGGCTACCTGATCGGCTTCACCGGCCCGATCACCTACAAGAAGAACGACGACCTCCGCGACGCCGCCCGCCGCGTGCCGGCCGACCGGCTGCTGATCGAGACGGATGCCCCCTACCTCTCGCCCGAGCCGGTGCGGAAGGTGAAGATTTGCGAGCCCGCCTTCGTCGCCCACACCGCCGCCCGGCTGGCCGAGGTGCGGGGCGTCTCGCTCGAGGAACTCGACGCCACCACCACCGCCAACGCCGAGCAGTTCTACGGCCTGCCGCCGATTTGAAGGACGATTTGCCCCTCACGCGCTCAGCCGCAGCGCCCCCTCCATCCGGCCGTCGGGGGCGGGGATCGCCATCGCCCGCGCCGCCACCGCCGCCTTCTGCTTCGACAGTTGTTCCAGCAGCATCACCCACGTCTCGCGCTGGTACTTCAGCACGTCCAGCGCCTCGTCGACGGCCGCCGGTTCGTGGTGAATGTTGGCCTCGACTAGCTTCATGTAGGCGAAGTTGTAGAGGCCGGCGAGCTTCCGGCACAGGTCGCCGTCCATGTCGCGCTTCAGGCCGCACGTCAGCTCGATCACGATCTTCTGGCTCTTCACCAGCAGCGCGTAACTGGCCTCGAAATCGCTCCGCCCCAGGGCGGCCTTGCCCTGCTCGGCGAAGCGGATGGCGCCGTCGTAGAGCATCAGTTGCAACTGCTCGGGCGTGGCGGTCAGCACCTTCGCCCGCAGGTAGCCGTTGGCGTTGGCTGCGGCATTTGGGTTCGGAGAACTCATCGACCCTTCCATTTTCGCGTCCCGTTCGGCCCGGCAACGCCGCCGGCCCTACCCATCCCATCGGCCCGCCGCGGCCGTCACTTCACCAACTCCCACCACCGCTCACGCCGTGACCGACTTGATCTGCCCCAGCGCCGTCTGCTGGCTCTGCAGGCCGCTCAGCACCGACTCCATCTGCGAGAACTGCCGCGTCAGCCGGTCGCGCTTCGCCGCGATCCGCAGGTCCAGCGTTTTGATGCTCTTGGCGAACTGGTCGTTCTGCGTGTCGATCGTCTTGTTCTGCCGCGTCAGCACGCCCTCCACCGGGTCGGTCAGGCGGGTGATCTGCTTCTCGATCTCGTGCCCGAAGCCGTCCTGCGCGTTGGTGAACAAATCGGCGACGGCCTCGGGATTGTCGGCGTAGGCGGCCTTGAACTTCTCGGCGTCGAACGTCAACTTCGCCCCCTCCCCCACCTTCAAGCCCACGTCCGCCAGGATGCGATACTTGCCGCCGGCCGGGTTCACCTTCCGCAGCAAGTCGTACAAGCTCGACTGCACCCGCTGCACCGTCGGGTCGCCCAGCAGCGGCCCGCGCTCGCCGGTGTCGGGGTTGAACTTCGTGAGCTCGGCGATCTTGTCCACCAGCCCGTTGAAGTTGTCGAGGAACGTGCCGACCTCCGTCGTCACGTTGTCGATCGACCGCGCGACGTTCACCGTCACCGGCTTGTCGCTCACGCCGTTGAGCTGCAAACTGACGTTCTGGATCGCCCCCTCGATCTGGTTCGTGTGCGACGTCACCAACAGCGGCTGCGCCCCGGCCCCGCCGCGGGCGTCGCCGATGAACACCGCCGCGTCCTGCGCCTCCACCAGCGTGTGGGTGCCGAGATTGGTCTTGCCGGCGTCGAACACCACCCGGCCCGCCCGGCCGGCGTCGCGGGCGGTGAGGCTCAGCCGGTTCGGCGCGTCGCCGGTGCCGTCGTTCACGACGCCGGCGAACACGCCGAAGTTCAGCGCGGCCAACCGGTCCTGCACGGTCTTCAGCGTGTCGGTGGCCGAGACGTCGAGCGTGACCTCGAACGAGCCGTCGATCGACTTGCCCGCGTCGGCCGTGCCGAGCAGCCGCAGATCCTTGCCCGCCGACCCGTCGGAATCCTCGGCCGTGAGTTTGAGCGCGCCGCCGGCGGTGTCGGTCAGCAGCAGCCCGTCGCCGTTGGCGTTGATGCCGGCCCGCACGCCGATGCCGCCGGCGTTGATCTTGTCGATCACGTCCCCGAGCCGCACCTCCTCGCCGGTGAGCTTGACCTCGGAGGTCTTGCCCTTGCTGTCGGTCAGCCGGATCGTGCCGGCCGACACGCCCCGGCCGCCGTTGTAATCCTTCACCAGCGTGTTGCGGTTCACCCAGGCGCGCTGCAGGTTCGCGCCCTGCGCGATTTTCTGGTCCGGCCCGTAGGTGCCCGCCAGCCCCGCGGCGGCGGCGGTGAGGCCGCCGCCCACGTCGCCGATCACCAGGTCGCCCGTCCCGCCGCTGGTGTCGGTGATCTGCAGCCCGTTGCCGGAGGCATTTAAGTCCGCCCGCACGCCCGCGCCGGCATCGTTGATCCGCTTCAGCACCGTCGCCACGTCCTTCGAGCCGGCCAAGTCGATGGTCTTCGCCGCGCCGCCCGACCGGCTCTTGATCGAGATCGTGCCCAGCGGCCCGGCCGACGCGCCGAACAGCGACGACACCAGCGTCGTGCCCAGCCCCGCCAGCACCGCCCGCCCGTCCGCCGTCGCGCTGCCGGTGGTGGTGCCGGCGATGCCCAAATCCGTCGCCGCGTCCGACCCGTTGGCGGCCGTCACGGTCAGCGTCCGCGCCGGCGCGGGGCCGGTCGGCTGGCCGAAGATATTCTTCGGCGGCGGCGGCGGGGGCGTGCCGTCGCTCAGCCGGAACCCGTCGCCGTTCGCCGAGATCGACGCCCGCACCTTCCCCCCCGACGCGGCGTTGAACTTGTCCAGCACGTCGCCGACGGTCTTGGCCCCCTTCAGCGAGACGTTGAACGTCGAGCCGTCCGCCGCCTTCACCGAAAAGTCGTTCGCCCCGCCCCCCAGCCGCACGCCCCGGCCGTCGTTCAGTTGCTCCAAACTCGTCGCCCGGTCGATGCGGTAGATGGTGCCGCCGGTGATGGTGCCGGACGACGCGCTGCCGACCAGCCCCAAATCGGTCGCCGCGCCGTTGTCCCCCACGTCCTGCACGGTCAGCTTGGCCGACCCGCCGCTGCGGTCGGTGAGGACGAGCTTGCCGCCGTCGGTCTCGGCGTGGACGTTGACGTCCAGGTTCGTGTTGAACTTCCGCAGCACGTCGTCGAGCGTGACGGCGTCGGAGGTGTCGATGACGGTCGACCCGCCGGCTTTGTCGGTCACGCGGATTTGCCCCCGCCGCACGCCCGCGCCGGCGTTGAGGTCCGACAGCGGGTTCTGCGTGCCGAGCTCGCCGCCGCCGAGCTCGACGGTCAACTTCCCCGCCCCGACCGGCGTTTTATCCACGTCCGCGAACCCCCGGCCGACCGTCTGCTGGGTGGTGACGAGCCGCGCCACGCGGAACTGGTACGACCCCGCCGCCGCCGCCCGCCCGGCCGTCGCGGCGATCACCCCCTCGTCGGAACTCACCGCGTTGGCGTTCTGGAACGTGCTGGGCTTGCGCAAATCGGTCCCCGCCCCCTTGAGCGTCCCGAGCTTGGTGGCGAGGTCGGCGAAGGCGTCCTTCTGCACGTTGGCCGCGTCGATGCGCTTCTGGATGTTGGTTTTGGGGAGTTCCTCGAGGCTGATCAACTGGTCGATGATCTGCCCGGAGTTGATTCCGCTGACGAGCCCGACGCCGGTGGTGATTCGACCCATTGGTGTAGCATCGGCACCCCGGCGGCGGTGCATGAGCGGCGGGCGGCGAAATGGCCGCCCAAACTGAAGAGGCCGGAGTGGGATTCGAACCCACGAAATAACGGATCTGCAATCCGTCCCCTGCCCGACGCAACGCCTGACGCCGCCGGGACTTGCGCCGCCGGGGTCGGCCCGTGCGCCCACAGTTGCG